>NZ_JBFRGP010000001.1:0-874799 GCF_052115385.1 Dyella sp. 2RAB6 | reverse complement strand
TACTTAGGGCTGCGCAACATCAGTAAAAAATGGACGCTTCCAATCCATGATTGGAAGGCGGCGCTCAACCGCTTTACCATCCAGTTCGAAGGCCGCATCCCTCAGCTTTAAAGCGATCCCGTTTACACAAAAGTCTGTACAAGCCCACGCGCTCCGCCATGGCCGATCCCGCAGCCAAGAGGCCAAACATGGCGGTACATGTGCGAAACGCTCTCAGCGTCTTGTTCGCACAGTCCATGTTGACTCTCTGCAACTCCAAATCCTTGGAGTAATCGGCGCCCTCATTGTGATGAGTGCATGAGCGCATGAGCGCATAAATGCAGCTTGCAAGTCGGCATCAATCGGAGGCATGGACAACACCTAGCTTTACGCAAAGGGGGAAGGAGCCAGCTAATTTGTCAGATCGACATCCGTCGCAGCCCCCACCCCTTTGCCAACACCAAGAAAGCCCGGCAGATGCGATCGCCGGACTTCCTCGACTGCACTTTGCTCTCTATTGCGACTCTGCCTGTCGCCATGCGGGGCGCAACTCAGGACAAGTCACTACCTCGCTACGACTCGACCACCACGCTCTCCGTATCCCCGCGCACCTGCTCCCACTGCATCCTCAAATGCGCCTGCGCCGCGCAACTCGTCCCCATCTCAATAAACGCAGCAATGCCTCCCAGCACAATCGGCAAGTGCCGCCCCTTCATACCCCCACGCTCATCCACCAACTCAGCCACCAGATGAATAGCGCTATGCGCGTACTGCAACCACTCAGTCGCATCGTTCAACAGCGCGTCCGGACCCGCATCAGGGTCGGAGTAATAGTTCGTGTGGCGGTTAATCCACGCTTCGCCAAAAACATCATTCATAAGCAACTCCTTGCTACGCGCCGCATCCCCGCTCCTTAAAACGGCACGCCGCCAACCAGCACGGCGTGCCGCCGACCTTACGGACTCGAGGATTCACCGGTAGCCCAACAGCTGGGCACCGGGCGGCTTGATTGAGGAAGTGGTTTGCGGCTTCAGCAGCTTTCGCCGTTGCGCAAGGCAACGCGCCGGGTTACACGGCTCGGATAATTCCTGCGAAAACTCTTAGGCCGCGACTCTTCAACCCTGTCCGCGATGTCGCCGGACAGCCCGAATGTTCGGGGGGTATGCCGCCCGGGGGATCGGCGAGCGCGCGAATCTCGTATGATCTGGCACAGCCATGATCAACTCCTCTTTAGTTGGTGATGGTCAGCGGGTCGTAGGAGGTGCAACTCCTGCGGCCCGCGCTTTCACGACATCGCTGCCATGGTTGCCCGCGACGCGCTTCTGAAATCACTCCGCGGGCAACGCCATCGACACTATCAAATCGATTTTTAGTTGTCTGTAGGCGCACGCCTGGATTGCGTATGCAATAAATCCGATAAGGATCAATCCGTCCGATTATTCTGCCTTTAATGGCCTCACGCAGCAGGCAGCGGTGCCTGCTTGCGTGCGTAGCGCGCCGGCGGCACACCGACATGCCGGGTGAACGCCACGCTGAATGTACTCGCCGAGCTATAACCCACCCGCTCGGCGACGTCCGCGATACCGAGCTCTTTATCGCCCAACCACTTCTTGGCGAGCGCCATTCGCCAGGCGAGCAGGTATTCCATCGGCGCCACGCCGACCGTGCGACTGAAACGCTCGAAGAACGCCGAGCGCGACAGCGCTGCCTCCTTCGCCAGTTGCGCCACCGTCCAAGCCTGCGCCGGCGACTCATGCATGCGCCGCAATGCCACCGCCACGCGCGTATCGGCCAAGCCACGCAGCAGGCCCGGCGAGGCGGCGGTACCCGCGGTGGAGCGCAAGGCTTCGATCAACAGCACTTCCAGCAGGCGCGTCAGCACTGCGTCACGCCCTGCCCGCTCTCCGCGCGATTCCTCGTTGACCAGCCGCACCAGGGTGCCGAGGCGCTTTTCGTCGCGCACATGGACCAGTTGCGGCAGCAGCGACACCAGCATGGCCGCATCCGGCGAAGCGAAGGTGCAGTAGCCGACCATCATGCGCACTTGCGCCGGGTCCTCTGGCGCACCGAGCCGGAATTCGCCGCTGGGCAGCAGCGTGGGCAGCAGGTCCACCTGATCGTCCGGCGGATCGAGGCTTGAGGTGCTGAAGTTCTGCGCGGCGGGGATCAGCACGAAATCGTCGGCCTGGAGTACCTGCGGCTCGCGTCCTTCCAGCGCAAGCCGAAGCGAGCCCTCCAGTACCACGCAGTAGAACGGCCGCCCGACCTCGGTGCGGCGCACTCGCCAGCGGCCGGCGGCGCTGACGAGTTTGGAAAACCCGGCCGAGGGCTGCAGCAAGGAGACGACTTCCGAGAGTGGATCAGCCACGTCTGGACTGTTGCCAATGAAATACGGACTTCCGATGGTAGCCCGTCCAGCTCGCGCTGCCTATCGTGGGTGCATCACCTCCACCCGCACAGGAACCCGCATGAAAACCATCCTGATCACCGGCTGCTCGTCCGGCTTCGGCCTCGAGATCGCACGTCATTTCCTCAACCACGGCTGGAACGTCATCGCCACCATGCGCACGCCGCGCCAGGACTTGCTGCCGCCCTCGCCGCAACTGCGCGTGCTGCCACTGGACGTGACCGATCCGCACAGCATTCGCCAGCTCATCGATACCGCCGGCCCCATCGATGCCCTCGTCAACAACGCCGGCATCGGCTTGCTCAATGCGTTGGAAGGGATCGCGATGGACGCGGCGCGCGAACTGTTCGAGACCAATACCTTCGGCACCATCGCCATGACCCAGGCGGTGCTGCCGCAGTTTCGCCAGCGCCAGGCTGGCGTCATCGTCAACGTCACCTCCAGCGTCACGCTCAAGCCGCTGCATCTTCTGTCCGTCTACACCGCCAGCAAGGCGGCCGTGAATGCGTTCACCGAATCGCTGGCGCTGGAGCTGGAACCGTTCCATATCCGCGTGCGGCTGGTGTTGCCGGGGCGCGCGCCGGAAACGCGTTTCGGCGAGAACGCGCGGTCACGCATGCAGGGCGGCTTCCACGAGGCATACACCGAGCTGGCCAGGAAGATCTTCGATGGCTGGGCGCAGTCGACCGATCCGGTGACGCAGTCGTCCGATGTCGCCGAGGCGGTATGGCGCGCCGTCAACGAACCGGACAGCCCGATGCGCCTGCCGGCGGGAGCGGATGCGGTGGCATTGGCTGGCGTGTGAGGCCTGGGCGGGGCGCGATGAAACAGATGCGTTCAGGACAACCATGCATCAACCCGCATGCGTCAACCCGGCCATGCATCAACCCGGCCATACATCACTCATGCACGATCAGCCAACCCCAGCAGCGCACGTAAGCGATCCCCTACATCGCACGCACGACCCATGCATAGCTCCACTGACGGATGCCGCCCCGCATCCACCAGGCGCACAGTAGCCGCCGCTCCGCCCTCGCGGAGCCACTACTGATGACTCTGGAGAACACCATGTCCAACAAACGCGCTGCCGAGTTCCGGCTCGAACATACCAACGGCCAGCAGGTGCTCAAGCTGTACCTGCCGAAGGGTGCCTCGTTTGCCGATGCGTCCAAGTACGACAAGCTGCGCCAGGAAATCATCCGCGGCCTGACCGGGTGCCCGGCCTGCACGTCGGGTGTCCCGTACCATATCTCGGATGACCCGGTGATCCTGGTCGCGTCCGAAGCCGCGCACGTCGTCGAACGCGCCAACGCGCAGATCGGCGCCCGGACCGCAGCAGCCTGATCCGACGGTTACCGCCACATGTTCAAGCGTCACTCGATCGGCGTCGGGGTGTTGTTCAACCCGTCTCTCGCGCATTTCGTCGAGCACTGCTCCGACGCCGTCGATTTCTATTCGGTGATTCCCGAGCGCTTCTGGAATGACCACGGCCGCGGCGCCAGCCAGCGCTTCGTGCCGCTGCCCAACGAGATCGATCTGCTCGATCGCATCACGGCGAAGAAACCCGTGGTGGCGCATGGCGTCGGCTTGTCCATCGCCAGCGCGTCGTTGTTCGATCTCGATTACGTCCACCAGCTCAAGGCCTGGCAGGCCCGCTACGGTTTCACCTGGATCAGCGAGCACCTGGCCGCGGTGCGCATCGCGCAGGCGGCGGGCAGCGATCACCATGCGGGTCTCGCCCTGCCCTTGCCGTGGGACGAGGAATTGCTCGACCTGCTCTGCACGCGCATCCAGCAAGCGCAGGATGTGCTCGGCCAGCCCATGCTGTTCGAGAACGGCGTGGAATACACGCCCGTGCCGTTCTCGGAAATGAGCGAGCCGGCCTTCCTCAATGCGCTGGTCGAACGCACCGGCTGCGGCGTGCTGCTGGACCTGCACAACTTGCATGTGAACGCGAAGAACCTCGGCCGCTCGCCCATCGACTTTATCGATGAGTTGAATCTGGATGCCGTGCAGGAGATCCACATCGCCGGCGGCTCGACCATGCACGGCATCTACCTGGACTCCCATTCGGGGCCATGCCCGCCGGAAGTGTTCGAGCTGCTGGCCCTGGTGGCGCCACGCTGCCCGCATCTGCGCGGCGTGACGTTCGAATTCCTCGAATCGTACTTTCCCCTGATGGGCGACCACGGCGTACTCGCGCAGATCGCGCTTGCGCGCCAGGCGCTGCAACCCTCCGTGAGCACCGTGCCATGTCCCTTGCCGAGTTCCAGCGCGCGCTTGGCGATCTGATCGCCTCGCCGCTGCACAGCGCCGAGGTCGCCGCGCAGCCGCAGCGGGCGCTGCACGACTACGCGTTGACGCAGCGCGAACGGCGGCGCCTGTGGGTGATGGCGCGCAGCTCGGGCATGCGCATGAACTGCACGCTCTACCGCATCAATCGCATCATCCCGATCCATTCCGTGTTGCCGCGCACTTGCCGCCGCCTGGGCGAGATCCTGGGCGGCGTGCTCGACGCCTATTTCGCCGACGAGCCGGAAAGCACCCTGCAATACCTGCTCGAAGCCCACCGCTTCGCGCACTGGCTGCTCGCCCATCCAGCGGCGATCGATTGGCCGGTGGATGCCTTGCGCGACCTGCTCACCTTCGAACTGGCCTGCCACCACGTGATGCGCGCCCCGCGCCAGCCGCCCGCAGAGCACGAGGACGATCCGCGCCTGTGCCTGGTCACGCTGCACCACGACATCGGCAGCCTGCTCGGCGAGCAGGCATCCGCGCCAGCACCACTATCCGACCCGGTGACGCTGCTGCTGGATGCACGTGGGGACACGCTCAGCGTGATGCCGGTGGATAGCGAGGATGTGGCGCGTAGCTAGGCCAGGGCGTTCACTGGGTTTTCACCGCGGTGATCCGGTTTGAGCTTGCGCGCCTCCTTCATCCCCTCACCGCCCCGAATGCGGCGATTGCAAACGAATAAACATCAAGCGCCTTTATCGATTTCATAATTGCGCACCACCCGCGGCCTTCTCAGCATGCACGACTGGCGATCACGGCGATCGCCATGCGCCGGATGAACTCTTCCGTTCCCGTCAACTGAGAGGGTTTCCCAGTATGCGTTTACGCCCATGGACCGTCACCCGCATTCAAACGCTTGCGGCTGCTCGCCGCCTGCTGCCTGCAGGCCAGCGAAAGCCACGCGTCATACCCGCGCTGCTGCTGGCGGTCGGCTTGTCGCTGCTCCCCCTGGGCGGACACGCGCAACTCGCCAATCCAACCTATGGCTGGAATCTCGGCAATACGCTGGAAGCCACCTGGTCGGGCGCGACCATGCCCAAGCAGAAGCTGATCAATAACGTCGCGGCCGCCGGCTTCAACACCATTCGCATTCCCTGCGCGTGGGACCACAACGCCGATCCGAATACGCACGTGATCAACGCGTCCTACATGGCCACGGTCACCCAGGTCGTGCAATGGGCCCAGGCGGCCAATCTCACGGTGATCATCAACGATCATTGGGATGGCGGCTGGTTCGAGAACTCGAACTTCAACAGTTTCGATTCGAACGTCAATGCGAAACTGGTTTCCTACTGGACCCAGATCGCGAACAACTTCAAGGGCTACAACTCGAAGCTGCTTTTCGCCGTAGCCAACGAACCGAACGTGACCTCGCAGGCGCAGACCAACGTGCTGTTGCAGTACTACCAGAACTTCATCAATGCGGTTCGCGCCACCGGTGGTAACAACCAGACGCGTTGGCTAGTGCTGCAGGGGCCGGGTGGCGGAAACATCGACAACACCAATAGCTGGGTGACCACGATCCCCTCCGATCCGGCAAAGCATCTGGCCTTCGAAGTGCATTACTACTCGCCGTATCAATACGCACTCATGACGGCCGACGCCTCATGGGGATCGATGTGGTATTTCTGGGGCAAGAATTACCATTCCTCCTCGCTGACGACCCGCAACGCAACTTCCGCCACGGAGGAGTCTTACGTGACGGCGGAACTGCAGAAAATGAACTCCCAATTCATCAGCAAAGGGATCCCCGTGCTCCTGGGTGAATTCGGCGCCGTTCGCCGCACCGGCACGGCCGGCCTGACCGGCACCAACCTCAACTTGCATCTCGCCTCGCGGACGTATTTCGACAAATACGTAGTCAGCCAGGCCAACAGCCTCGGCATTCGGCCGGTGTATTGGGACGATAGCGATAACGGCTCGGGCAATAATGCGTTCGGACTGTTCGATCGGTCCTCTGGAGTACTGAACCGCACCGATGATGCTCGCGCCTTGACCGGTGGTGCCGCGCTTCCGCCTCCGGGCGGCTAGTGGACGGTGTGAACGGGTAACGCGAGCAGCGCCTTTTAAAAGCAGGTAGCGTGCGGATGGCGACAAACGGGGCCGGAGGCAGTTAAGGAGCAACCCTCTTAACTACCTCCGGCCCCTTTGACCCACGCACCAGGCTTTCAGCGAGGCATTCATGCACCCGTCTACCGCTACCGCCCACGCCAGGATTTCGCGCTACGGCTCCGCCCCGATGGCTGTCCACAGCCATGCAACGCCCAGCCTCACACTGGTATTGAACGGCCGCTACGAGGAAACCATCCGCGGCCGCTCGGCATGGCATGGCGCGGGCGCGCTGCTGTTCTATCCGCCGGGCGAACCGCATGCGCAGCTTTTCGCACCCGGCGGCGCGGTGAAGCTCGGCCTTTCGCCCGCGACGGCCATGCTGGAATACCTGGCGGAGCGCCTGCCGTTGGCCGAGGCGCCCGTCGCCATCGCGCCGGAGCTGGTGCGGCTGGGTCAGCGCATGGCGCAAGAGCTTCGCCTGGCCGACGCTCATTCGCCGGCGGCGCTGGAAGGTCTCTCGTGGGAACTGGTCGCCCTGTTCGGCCGCCATGCCGGGCGTGGCACGACGCAGGACGCGGCCAGCGTCGCCAAGGCGCGCGAATGCATCGCCGCCCATCTGGACCAGCCGCTGTCGATCGCACGCCTGGCCGCGCTCTGCGACATCCATCCTGCGCGCCTGGCGCGCGCGTTTCGCCGCGAGCTGGGACTGGGGCCGGGCGAATACCAGCGCACGCTGCGGCTGCAGCAGGCGCTGCGCCTGGTCGGCGAGACGGATGCGCCGCTCAGCGAGGTGGCGCAGGCCTGCGGCTTCTGCGACCAGTCGCATTTGTCCCGCGCCTTCAAGGCGGCCTACGGCTACGCGCCGACCGCATTGCGGCGCTGTTCGTAGCATCCCAATCGTCGCGGTGATCCAAGACGGTGCCGGCGCCCAGGGCCTAAGCTCCCCGGCGGAACCGAACGCAGGCTGGAAACCATGATCCCGTTGCTGAGCGCCGCCCTGGTGGTCACCGCCTTGATAAGCGCGCCCGCGCCTTACGACGCCAGCGCCTGGCGCGCCGACTTCGCGCAGCTGAAGACCGCGCTGCAGGCGCGTTACGTCAACCTGGCCTGGATGGGCTCCTACGAAAGCGGCATCGACGTGCCCTCCCTCGCCCGCCGCACCCAGCTCGCGCTGGACGCAGCGCACAGCGATGCCGAGGCGCGCGAAGCCTTGCGGGCCTTCGCCGCCGGCTTCCACGACGGCCATCTCTCCGAACTGGCGACCCAGGCGCCAGCGCAAACCGAAGCGCCCGAGCCCGACAAGGCGACGCTGGATCCGGCCGATCCGATCTCCGGCTGCGCGGCGATCGGCCACGCCTCCACCGCCAATGTCGCCTTCAGCCTGCCGCTGGAGAGCCTGCCCGGGGTGCGCCTGCTCGGCGATGGCCAGGGCAGCGTGTTCCGGGTGGGCCTGGCCGAGGTCGACGGCCGGCGCATCGGCCTGGTCCGCCTGCAGGTGTTCCGCGTCCGCGGCTTCCCGCAGGCCTGCCAGCGGGCGTGGGCGCAAGCAAGCAAGGCCAGCACGCCGATCACCCGCGCCGCCATCGGCGAGGCGGCGGGCCAGCTGTGGCTGAAGGAACTGGCCGATCAACTGAAAGCGCTGCGCAGCGCCGGTGCGCAGGCGGTGATCGTCGACGTCGGCAACAACGGTGGCGGCGACGACAGCGGCGACTGGATCCCGCGCCTGTTCGGCACCCGGCCGATCGCCTCGTCGCGCCTGCTGGTGGTGGACGCTCCCGAGGGCAAAGGCTATCTCGACGAGGAGATCGACGGCCTGACCGAGGCGCTGGCGGCCAAGCCCGGTGCCAGGGCCAAGGCGGATCTGGAAAAAGCGCTGGCCGCGTTCAAGGCACGCAAGGCCAGCCTCGGTGCGACGCCGTGCGATCTGTCGTGGGTGTGGCAGGAGCGCCGCGCGTGGCGCGATGTCGCCTGCCGCCGCGTGATCGACGCCGGTTATGCCGACGGCCCCCTGCCCGGCCTGCCAGCCCATGCCTATGGCGACGAGAAAACGGAGCAGGCCCTGGCGTGGTCGACCGTCGTGCAGGACCTCTACGGCGCCTGGCCCGGCCCGACCTACGTGCTTACCGACGGCAAGACCTTTTCCTCCGCCGAAATGTTCGCAGCCACCATGCAGAACAACGGCACGGCGAAAACCATCGGCGTGCGCACCGGCGGCGACGGCTGCGGCTTCATGGGTGACATTCCGCCGCTGGTGCTTGCGCATTCGCGCCTGCGCTTGCGCGTGCCCAACTGCATGCGCCTGCGTGCCGACGGCACCGACGAGGTGGCGGGCATCGCGCCGGATCTGCCGATCGCGCCCACCGAAGGCGAAAGCGACCGCGCACGTGCGGCGCGCATGCTGCGCACGGTGGCAGCAGAACTGGAGCCACGCCCCTA
Source organism: Dyella sp. 2RAB6 (assembly GCF_052115385.1). Lineage (NCBI taxonomy): Bacteria > Pseudomonadati > Pseudomonadota > Gammaproteobacteria > Lysobacterales > Rhodanobacteraceae > Dyella > Dyella sp. 2RAB6. Next base: position 865,630 of record NZ_JBFRGP010000001.1, on the reverse strand, counting down.
GCTGGCTGTAGCCTGTCGTTTTTCAGCGGCAGTACCGGCATGCGCTCCTTTCAAAACGCCTCGCTTTTTTACCCTGTAGTTTTCCTCGGCCTCGCGGCCTCGTCGATCGCCAGCGCGTTCGCCGCCACGCCTGCTGCGAAGCCGGCAGCGTCGCTCGACATCACGCTGGCGACGACGCAGGAAACCGGCGGCAGCGCGGACGGTATCGCGGTCAGCTATGCGTACAAGCCGGCGACGCCTGCCGCCGTGCCATTGACGCTCGAACTCGACACGCTGGAACCCGGGCTCGAGCGCAGCACGGACCAAGTGGCTGAGCTGACGCTTGCCGATGACCGTGGCGCACTTCCGATCGGCCCTGTCGTCCTGCGCAAGAACGGGCCTCGAAGCTTTCAGACCTGGACGACGACGCGCGCCGCGGCGGGCGTCGTGCAGGTGTCCTACCGCATGCACGTCGCACCCAGCCGGCCGCAGAAGCGCGGGCCGCAGGTCGATCTGCAGGCGGCGGGCGGTGGCATCTCGGGCGGCTACGTCGGCGTGCTGGTGCTGCCCGCCAGCGCCGGGGCGAGCTTCGAAACCCATGTGCGCTGGAAGCTCGCGCCGGGCGCAATGGGAGTGAGCTCTTACGGCGAAGGTGACTACACGGGAATCTTCACCGCCGACAAGCTCACGGACACGCTGTTTCTGGCGGGGCCGGTCAAGAGCTACCGGCCGGCTGACCAGGCCAAGGATGCGGGGCTTGAGGTCTACGGCCTGGGGGTGACCCAGGAGCAGGTGCAGGCGGCGGGCAGCTGGGCGGCTGCGGCCTACGCCGCCGAGCTCAAAGCGTTCAAGCTTGCAGGCAACCCGGCGTATCGCTTCATGATCCGCTCCTTCGATGGCGTTGCTAACCCCAGCGGCCGCGCAGCCGAACACTCCTTCATGCTCTATGTGCCGCCGGGCGCAAACCCGAGCACGACCGAGCTGCACTACACGGTGGCGCACGAGATGGTGCACAGCCTCGTGCGCAATCTGGAAAAAGATGACATCGAAGGCGACTGGTACACGGAAGGCCTGGCGAACTACATCGCACTGACCGTGCCCAATGCAGCGGGGCTGTACACCCCCGCCGAGTATCTGGAACTGGTCCGCGGTGAGAGCGCCGGCTACTACACCAATGCGAAGCGCGCGCTGCCTAATAGCGCGTTCCCCGCCCATGTCTGGTCGGGCCGCAACGCGTGGATGCTGGCGTACAACCGCGGCACGCTGTATCTGGCCGACCTCGACGCGAAGCTCAAGGCGCATGGCTCCGCGGTCAGCGTGCTCGATCTGTCCAATGAGACGAGTGCGCGCATCAATGCGGGCGCGTCGGAAGACCACCACACCTGGCTGGACGTCCTTTCCAAGCGGGCCGGCGCCTGGGCGGTGAAGGATTGGAACGACATGATGGCCGGCAAGCTGATATTTCCGGCAGCCGGCGCTTTCGGGCCGTGCATGCATGCCACCAAGGAAGACGTGCGCATTTTCGATCTCGGCTTCGCGTCGCCGGTCCGGCTTACGGCCGGGGCGAGCATCGGCGGGCTGGTCAAAGGATCGCCCGCCGAACGCGCGGGCCTGCGCGATGGTGACGTGCTGGATGCCAGTGTCGATATCAATCCCGCGGCCGAAAGCCTCGACAAACCTGTGGTGCTGCATGTGACGCGTGGCGGCAAGGCGCAGACGGTCAGCTTTGATCCGCGCGGAGGTTCGCAAGCGGGGCTGGCGTGGAGTTCTTCCTGCGTGCGGTGAGGGCGCCGGATCCGGCATGGGGCTGATGCATGGCGCGCTGATGCAAGGCGCGCCGGTTATCGGACAGGCCAAGCCATCGAGCGACCATCCGCTAATCCTCGGTCGAAACGGCCTGCGTCTAACGGTGGCGTTTCCTGAAGCGCCTGGCTGGCCGCTTGGCTTGAGATTCGGTGCCTGACCGCTGTCCTCCCCGAAGTTGCTGCCGGATCATCGCTACTAGAAGGATGCTCAAACCAATGACTAAGAAAACGTAGTCGCCCAAGCTCCAAGGGATGTCTCCGCGCCCCACCAGGGCGGCGGCTAAAAGAATGTTCAATGTGGCCATTCACTCTTAAGAAAAATGCGAACGCGTTGATCCATGCAGGGAGCGAGGCGAGTGGCGAGCGGGGCTTTTAGGAAACCCATCTGGCATGCCCTCTTGCCCAACAGCCAGGATTATGCGCGTCAGATCGTGCTGACCTTCCCACCATCCATCGGGATGATGGCACCGGTGACATAACTGGCCAGCGGCGATGCGAGGAACAGTGCCACGTTGGCGATTTCCTCCGGCTCCGCCATCCGCCCCAGCGGAATCTCCGCCACCTGCGCGGCAAGCAATTCATCGGTCGGCTTGCCGCTTGCACGCGACGATGCTTCCAGGCCTTCCTGCACGCGCCCCGTCCGCGTCATGCCGGGATTGATCGCATTCACCCGCACGCCCTTGCCCGCATACGCCGTGGCATAACCCACCGACGCCAACATCAAGGCTGCATTCGCCGCGCCGCCGCCGATATGCATCGGGTTGGCCTGCCGGCCACCCTGCCCCACCACGTTGACGATCGCCCCGCGCCCACGCGCTGCCATGCGCCGGATCACCGGGTCGATCGCATGCATATAGGTGAAGTATTTGGCCTGCATCGAGGCGTGCACGGCCGATGCGTCCAGTTCAGCGGGTGGCGTGCGCCGCGCCGCGCCGGCGCAATTGATCAGCACGTTGATCGGGCCGTGGTCGTCCTCGATCCGCTCCATCACCACCTGGGCGGCGACGCTGTCGGTGAGGTCCGCCGGTTCCACCTGCAACACCAGGCCTTGTTCCTGCAGTTGCCGCCGCGCGGCCTGCAGATGCTCCACCGAGCGTGATACGCCGATCACCGTCGCTCCTTCGCGCAGGAACGCTGCGGCACATGCCAGCCCGATGCCCTTGCTTGCGCCGGTAACGACGACGACGCGCCCGGTAAGGCCCAGATCCATGCGCAAACTCCTGTGCTGGTGTCCGCTTATTGAAGCAGAAGGCACCGCCTCCGCCTTGTGACGGGCCTGATGTCTGTCATGCGCGATGGCTGATGCCCGCCGCTGCCGCCGACTAAACCCCGGCGAGACCATAAGCATCGAAGGCAGGACCGTTCGCGGCGCGCACTCCGCAGCGGTCCAGCCACCCCGGCCCGCCCCTATAGGCCATCAGTCATGTTGCGATTTCAGCGATCGCCTATTGACGGGTCCAAATGTGGTGTTATAGTTCACTACAACACCGGTCCACGAGGTCACTAAAGGAGACCTGTCATGAAAGCACCGAACCTGCTCGCACTGACCGCCGCTGTCCTGCTGACTACTGCAGGCCTGGCCGCCGTCAACAACAACATCAAGGTCGTGCCCGTCAGCGAAATCAACGGGGTCAAGGTGATCAACCTGGCTCCGGTCGAGGTCCGCCCGACCGCCGCCGACATGCGCGCCGCCGCCCTGCTGGCCGATGCCGGCCTGGCGACCGCCACGGTCGGCATGGCGCCGGTCGCGGCCCACGCCGCCGAGAGCGGGGTTGCCTTGCTCGGGGCCCAGCTGGCCATGCCCTACTATTCGTTTGGCACCACGTTTGGCCGCGTCACGAAGGATTAATCCATGACCATTACCTGGAACGACAGCGTCCCGATCTACCGCCAGCTGCGCGAACGCGTCGTGGCGATGATCCTGGACGGCGCCTTGAACGAGGGCGACCCGCTGCCGTCAGTGCGCCAGGTTGCCGCGGATTTTCAGATCAATCCGCTCACCGTCTCGAAGGCGTACCAGGAACTGGTCGACGATCAACTAGTGGAAAAAAGGAGGGGACTAGGAATGTTCGTGATCGATGGAGCCCGCGAGGCACTGCTGAAGTCCGAGCGCGAGCGGTTCCTGCGCGAAGAGTGGCCGTCGCTGTTCGAGAAACTGCAGCGACTGGGCCTGGATCTCAAGACGCTGCTCAGCGCGGCGGAGGCCAAGCAGTCATGAACGCCATCGTCTCCGCCAGCGGTCTGCGCAAGCACTACAAGAACACCACGGCCCTGGACGGCGTGGACTTCCGCATCGAGTCCGGCCGTATCGTCGGCCTGATCGGCCCCAACGGCGCGGGCAAGACCACCGCCCTGAAGGCGATCCTCGGGCTGACCGATTTCGAAGGGAAACTCGACGTCCTGGGCTTCGACCCGCGCACCCAGCGCAACCGCCTGATGGAACAGGTGTGCTTTATCGCCGACGTGGCGGTGCTGCCGCGCTGGATCCGCGTGCAGGAGGCGGTCGAGTTCGTCGCCAACGTGCACCCGCGCTTCAACCGGGCCAAGTGCGAGGCCTTCCTGGCGCGCACCAAGCTCACCCCCAACCAGCGCGTCAAGCAGATGTCCAAGGGCATGATCGTGCAGCTGCACCTGGCCCTGGTGATGGCGATCGACGCCCGCCTGCTGGTGCTGGACGAGCCCACGCTGGGCCTGGACATCCTCTATCGCAAGCAGTTCTACCAGAGCCTGCTGGAGGATTACTTCGACGAGAACAAGACGATCATCGTCACCACCCACCAGGTGGAAGAGATCGAGCACATCCTCACCGACCTGATGTTCATCCGCGACGGCAAGATCGTGCTGGATGCCGACATGGACGCGGTCGGCGAACGCTTCGCCGAGGTGCTGGTCGGCGCCGACAAGGCCGACGCGGCACGCAGCATGAAGCCGATGGACGAACGCCAGATCTTCGGCAAGAGCATCTTCCTGTTCGACGGCGCGGACCGCGCCACGCTGGAAGCCATGGGCGAGGTACGCCGCCCGTCGGTCAGCGACCTGTTCGTCGCCACGATGAAAGGGACCTACGCATGAACACCTTCTACTGGCAGGTAAAGCGCGAATTCTGGGAGAACCGCGGTGGCTTCCTGTGGGCGCCGGTGGTCACCGGGGTGGTCTTCCTGGTGCTGAACGTGATGGCCATCATCGCCGCCGAGGTGATGAGCGCCCGCCACGGCATCCAGATCGGCGGCAACAATTTCCGCGAGCTGATCGAGAAGGCCAGCGACGGCGACCTGGCCCAGGTGGGCGCGGCGCTGGACATGACCATGCTGTCTTCGATGGGTCTGATCACCATCGTGCTGGGCTTCGTGGTGTTCTTCTACTGCCTGGGTTCGCTGTACGACGACCGCCGCGACCGCAGCGTGCTGTTCTGGAAGTCGCTGCCGCTGTCCAACACCAGCACGGTGCTGTCGAAGGTGGTCAGCGCAGTGGTGCTCGCTCCGGTGATCGCCGTGCTGGTCGGTATCGCGGTGGGGCTGCTGCAGCTGGTGATCTTCTCGCTGGTGCTGTCCTTCCATGGCATCAACATGTGGGAACTGCTGACCCTGGCCCACCCGCTGCGTGCGGTGGCCTCGCTGATCAGCTCGATCCCGGTCTATGCCTTGTGGGCGGCACCGGCGGTGGGTTGGCTGATGCTCTGCTCGGCCTGGGCACGCAGCAAGCCCTTCCTGTGGGCGGTGGCGGCACCGGTGGTGGCCGGCCTGATGGTGACCTGGTTCGGCATCATGGGTGTGTTCAATCAGACGGCGGTGTGGTTCTGGTCCAACGTGGTGGCGCGGTCGCTGCTGAGCGTGTTCCCCGGTTCGCACTTCGCCATGGATCGCCACGCCTTCCGCAGCGTGTCCGAGAACCTGGGCGAGGCGCACAACCCGCTGGCCATGATCTCGCCGACGCAGACCTACGCGGTGCTGGCCTCGCCCAACCTGTGGATCGGTGTCGCGGCAGCTGTCGCCATGATCGCCGCGGCCATCTGGTTCCGCCGGGTCCGCGACGACAGCTGATCGATATTGCTCAGGGCGGCGGCTGCGAAGCCGCCGCTTGCACCGCACTCACTGCAGGAGGCATTCCATGAAACATCGTTCGATCAAGGCAAGCCCGATCAAAGCAGGTTGGATCGGCGCAGGCCTGCTGGCCGCTACCCTCAGCCTCTCGCTGGCCGCCTGCGGCCAACCCGATCAAGCCGACACCGGAGCGGGCAAGGCCGTGACCGACGCGGCGAAGGAAGTACAGCAGGCAACCTCGCCCTCGTTCATCGCTGGCGAAGTGCAAAAGGGTATCGACCAGGCCAAGCGCGAGCTGGCCACCAAGGACATCAGCGTCAGCAGCGTGCACATCGGCAACAACCATGAGCACGCGGACACCAGCGGCCTGCCCAAGGCGGTGATCACGCCGCAGGGCGACTTCGTGATCGCCGGCAAGACGGTGACCACCACGCCCGAGCAGCACACCCTGGTGGCGGATTACCGCCAGCGCATCATCAGCATCGCGGAAGCCGGCATGGATATCGGCGCCAGCGGCGCCAGCCTGGGCACCAGCGCGGCCAAGGAAGCGATCTTCGGTGCGCTCACCGGCAAGAGCGACAAGGAGATCGAGGAGCGCATCAAGCCGCAGACCGCGCAGATCAAGGCCGCCGCCATGAAGCTGTGCCTGCGCATGCCCGACCTGCTCAGCTCGCAGCAGAAGCTGGCCGCGGCACTGCCGGAGTTCCGCCCCTACGCCACCATGACGCAGAAGGATGTCGAGGACTGCGGCAAGGATGACGACAAGGATTGAGCGTAAGCCCCTCTCCCCGTTTACGAATTTGTGCACCGGGAGAGGGGTTGGGGTGAGGGTACGGGCGGAGCGCGGAAGTGATGTGCACGACTCCGCCCGTACCCTCATCCGGCTGCCGCCACCTTCTCCCGAAGGGAGAAGGATTTGCTCTTGAGGACTGAGTCAGTAAGGGGGATTGCATGGGTTGGCCAAGGAAGTCGTCGTTTGCTTCAGCGCTGCTGGCCGCCTGCCTGCTAGCTGCCACCGCCCACGCCGACAACATCAGCCCCACCCGCCTCCGCGGCGCCGCGCTGGACAAGGAAGTCGCCCGCCTGATGCAGGCCGCGCACGTGCCGGGCCTGGCACTGGCGGTGATCGAGAACGGCAAGGTCGTGCATCTGAAGGCCTACGGCCAGCGCGACGTCGAGCAGAAGCTGCCGCTCACCGTCGACACCGTGATGTACGCCGCCTCGATCACCAAGGCCGCCTTCACCTACGCCACGCTCAGCCTGCTCGACCAGGGCAAGCTGGATCTCGACGCCCCGCTCGCCAAGCTGCTGCCCAAGCCCCTGCCCGACTACGACAAATACGCCGACCTGGCCGACGACCCGCGCTGGCGCGCGATCACGCCGCGCATGCTGCTCACCCATCGCGCCGGCTTCGCCAACTTCCGCACCTTCCCGCCGGACGGCAGCGGCTACGACCCGAGCGGCAAGCTGAAGATCTATACCGAGCCGGGCAGCCGCTTCGCCTACTCGGGCGAAGGCATCAACCTGATGCAGTTCGTGCTCGAAAACGGCCAGAAGATCGACGTCGGTGCGCTGATGCAGCAGCAGTTGTTCGACCGCTTCGCCATGCGCCGCAGCTCGATGACCTGGCGCGCCGACTTCGCCGACAACCTCGCCATCGGCTACGACGAGAACGGCAAGCCGCTCGGCCACAAGCAGCGCGGCAGCGTGCGCGCCGCCGGCTCCATGGACACCACCCCGCGCGACTACGCGCAGCTGCTGGCCGGCATGGTGCGCGGCGATGGACTGGGCAAGCAGGCGCGCGCCGAATGGCTGAAGCCGGTGCAGCGCATCGTGTCCGTCACGCAGTTCCCCACGCTGGACCCGGCCACCACCCACGACAACGACGGCATCGGCCTGTCTACCGCGCTGGGCGTCACCGTGTTCCAGTCGTCGCAAGGCCCGGCCTGGTTCAAGACCGGCCACGACGACGGCACCAACAACCTGGCGCTATGCCTGCAGCAGTCGCGCGACTGCGTGCTGATCATGAGCAACAGCTCGAACGCGGAAGGCCTGTACCTGTATCTGCTCGACGCCACGCTGGGGCCCACCTGCTACCCGTGGTTCTGGGAAAGCGACATCCCTTACGACCATCCGCAGTGGCGCTCGCCGGATGCACGCAAGCAGCCGCATCCGCCCTGCGCGCCGGTACATCACGCTGCATGACCACCTCACCCATGCTCGAGGAGCAAGGAAATCCACATGCTTAAGCGACACCTGATTCCACTGCTCGCACTGTGCGCCCTCACCGCCGGCTGCGACGGCGACAGCAGCACCACCACCGGCCAGGGCCGCATCACCACGCGCGGCAGCCACATCGTGCTCAGCGTCCATGGCGGCCCCGAGGCCACCATCGACAAGACCGGCGCCTTGAACATCGACGGCAAGGACATCGCCGTCGACGACCACCAGCGCGAACTGCTGCGCCGCTACTACAGCAACGCCAGCGCGATCCGCCAGCACGGCATCGAGACCGGCAAGGCCGGTGCGGGCATGGCGGTCGAAGCGATCAAGGGCGTGGCCGAAACCGCCAGCGGCGACGACAAGGCAGTGGACAAGCGCGTCGAGGCGCAGACCCAGAAGATCACCGACCAGGTAATGAAGATCTGCGACGACCTCGCTGGCATCAAGGCCGCCCAGGACGAACTCGCCATCGGCCTGCCGGCGTTCAAGCCCTATGCGGGGCTGATGGACGAGAAGTCGGTGACCAGTTGCAGGGATGACGAGAAGACTGAAAGGAAGAGCTGACGCCATCGCGTAACGCACGTAACGGCGTAGGTTGGGGTGAGCCGCAGGCGAACCCCAACATGACCACCTTCAAACGCATCGCATCGTTGGGGTTCGCCTGCCGGCTCACCCCAACCTACGCCGGACGTATGTGTCGGTGTATGCAATGGTGGCTGCACTCAGCCACCACCCCCACCACCATGGATACCACCCTTCGTAAGCGCCATCGGATCGAGCAGTTTCTTCAGCTCGTCCTTCGACAGCCCGGTGGTTTCCAGTGCCACCTCCATGATCGGCCGCTTCTGCTTGTACGCCTGCTTGGCCGTCGCCGCGCCCTTCTCATAACCGATCACCGGATTGAGCGCGGTGACCAGGATGGGATTCTTGTCCAGCGCTTCCTTCACCCGCGGCGCATTCACCTTGAAGCCGGCGATGGCCTTGTCCGCCAGCAGCACGCTGACATTGGCCAGCAGGCCGATCGACTGCAGCAGGTTGTGCGCGATCAACGGCAGCATCACGTTGAGCTGGAAATTGCCGGACTGGCCGCCGATGGTGATCGCCGCGTCGTTGCCGATCACCTGCGCCGCCACCATCGCGGTGGCTTCGGGAATCACCGGGTTGACCTTGCCCGGCATGATCGACGAGCCCGGCTGCAACGCCGGCAGCTCGATCTCGCCCAGGCCCGCCAGCGGACCGGAATTCATCCAGCGCAGGTCGTTGGCGATCTTCATCAACGCTACCGCCAGCGCCTTGAGCTGGCCGGAGAGCTCCACTGCTGCGTCCTGCCCGGCCATGCCCTCGAAATAATTCTCCGCCGCCTCGAAGCGCACGCCGCTGAGCTTCTTCAGCTCGCGCGCCACCGCGGGGCCGAACTTCGGGTCGGCATTGATGCCGGTGCCCACCGCTGTGCCGCCCTGCGGCAGGCGGCGCATGCGCTTGAGGCTGTCCTCGATGCGCTCGATCGCGCTGGCGATCTGCGCGGCCCAGCCGGACAGCTCCTGGCCGAAGGTGACCGGCATGGCGTCCATCAGATGGGTGCGGCCGGTCTTGGGCACGTTGCGCAGTTCGCGCGCGCGGCGCTCGATGGTCTTCTTCAGGTGCTTGAGCGCCGGCAGCAACTGCTCGCTGGCGGTGAGCGTGGCGCTGACGTGGATCGCGGTGGGGATCACGTCGTTGGAGCTCTGCCCGTAATTGACGTGGTCGTTCGGGTGCACCTTGGCGCCGCCCTTGCCGGCGAGGTGGGCGATCACCTCGTTGGCATTCATATTGGTGCTGGTGCCCGAGCCGGTCTGGAACACGTCGATCGGGAACTGGTCGTCGTACTGCCCGTCCGCCACCGCCAGCGCGGCCTTGCGGATCGCCGCCGCCTGGGCCTTGCGCAGGTGGCCCAGGCCCAGATTGGCCTCGGCCGCGGCGGCCTTGATCAGGCCCAGCGCGCGGATAAAGGGGCGCGGCAGGTGCAGGCCGGAAATCGGGAAATTGTCCACGGCGCGCTGGGTCTGCGCGCCGTACAGCGCATCGGCGGGGACCTTCAGCTCCCCCATGCTGTCGTGTTCGATGCGGTACTGGCTCATGCCTTCGGTTCCTTGACGCTGAATGGATCGGACCACTATAGGCCGCCCCCCGTTAGGGCGGTGCCAAGCGGCACGGGGGCGGAGCTGGCCCCGCCCGTTGTAAAATGCCGTTTTCCCTCTGCCGGATCGCCTCGATGTCTGCCCATGCCCTGACCGCCCTGTCCCCGCTGGACGGCCGCTACGCCAGCAAGGCGCAAGCCCTGCGCCCGATCTTCAGCGAGTACGGCCTGATGCACCGGCGCGTCCACGTGGAGATCGAATGGCTGCTGGCGCTGGCCGCCGATCCCGGCATCGTCGAACTGCCGGCCTTCTCGCCCGCGCAGGTCGCCCTGCTCAAGGACATCGCCGCCAGGTTCAGCGTGGAAGACGGCGAGCGGGTCAAGGCCATCGAAGCGACCACCAACCACGACGTGAAGGCGATCGAGTACTTCATCAAGGAGCGCATCGGCAACGATGCCGCCCTGGCCCAGGCCAAGGAGTTCGTGCACTTCGCCTGCACCAGCGAGGACATCAACAATCTCTCTTACGCCCTGATGCTGCGCGACGCCCGGCAGCAGGTGCTGCTGCCGGCCTTCGACCGCGTGCTCGCCACGCTGCGCGAACTGGCCCACGCCCATGCCGCGCTGCCGATGCTGTCGCGCACCCACGGCCAGACCGCCACGCCCAGCACGCTCGGCAAGGAACTGGCCAACGTGGTCGCGCGCCTGGAGCGCCAGCGCAAGCAGCTGGCCGCGGTGGCGATCCCCGGCAAGATCAACGGCGCGGTGGGCAATTACAACGCGCACGCCATCGCCTATCCGGAACTGGACTGGCGCGCCTTCTCGCAGCGCTTCGTGCAGGGCCTGGGCCTGGACTACAACCCCTACACCACCCAGATCGAGCCGCACGACGGCGTGGCCGAATACTGCGACGCCGTGCGCCGCGCCAACACCATCCTGATCGACCTGGCGCGCGACGTGTGGGGCTATATCTCGCTGGGCTATTTCAAGCAGGCGCTGAAGGCCGGCGAGGTGGGTTCGTCCACCATGCCGCACAAGGTCAACCCGATCGACTTCGAAAACGCCGAAGGCAATTTCGGCCTGGCGAATGCTTTGCTCGGCCACTTCGCCGAAAAGCTGCCGATCAGCCGCTGGCAGCGCGACCTCACCGACTCCACCGTGCTGCGCGCCCTGGGCACCGCCTTCGGCCACACCCTGGTCGCGCTGGAATCGCTGCAGAAGGGCCTGGGCAAGCTCAACGTCAACGCCGAGCGCATCGGCGCCGACCTGGACGCAAGCTGGGAAGTGCTGGCCGAAGCCGTGCAGACGGTGATGCGCCGCCATGGCCTGCCGGAGCCGTACGAGCAGCTCAAGGCGCTGACCCGCGGCCAGGGCATCACCAAGGAATCGATGCGCCAGTTCATCGCCGGGCTGGAGCTGCCGGCCGATGCCAGGCAACGCCTGCTCGAACTCACCCCGGGTGGCTATATCGGCCTGGCGGAGCCACTGGCGCGCGAAATCTGACCTTCGCCGTTATCGACGACGCCTCCACCTTTCCGCCGCATGAGCGGCCTGCCGCTCACGGCTTCAGTGGTACATGAATCCACAAAACAAGAATCAGGCTCTGGAAGGGCTGCGCGGCATGGCCGCACTGGTGGTGGTGTTCTCGCATTGCGCCTGGGCATTCTTTCCGTACCTGCAATCGGGCCTGCCCGCCGACCTGCTCGGCGGCTGGGAGTCGTGGATCCAGAACAGTCCGCTGCGGGTGCTCTACAACGGCACCTATTCGGTCGCGATTTTTTTCGTCATGAGCGGCTATGTGCTGACCCGCCGCTATGTCGCACAGCCGGGCGCGGCGCGGCTGGACGAGTCAGCGATCAAGCGCGCTCCGCGGCTGGGCATCCCGGTGCTCGCTTCGGTGCTGCTCGGCTATGCGGTGATGAAGCTCGGCCTGATTTCGGACGTCGTGCCGAATGCGCACAATTTCCTTGGCGCCTGGTATCACATCAACGCCCGCATTTTTCTGGCCTTGAAGGACGCCCTGTTCGGCTCGCTGCTGCTGGGCCATAACGGCTACAACTACATTCTGTGGACGATCAATATCGAGTTCATCGGTTCGATCGGCCTGTTCGCGTTCATGGCGCTTTTCGGCAGCTCGCGTTGCGCCGGTACGTACGCCTTGCTGTGCGCGGCCGCGCTGGTCTGGAAAGGCGACACGCCGTATCTGCTAGGCGCGCTGTTTCTTGGCGGCGCGTATCTGCACGCGTGGCCGAAACCACCCTCGTCCGCGGCGCTCAGGTACTTGCTGCTGGCGATCGCGCTGGTGCTTGGCGGCTTCCATAGCGGCAGCACGTTCTACCGGCCGCTGCAGGACCTGGCGACGTGGCTGGCCGGGCAGCATGTCCGCGCCGATCCCATGTTCGTGTTTCCGTCGCTGGGCGCGTTGCTGCTGGTCTGGCTGGTACTGCATTCGAAAACGCTGTCCGCGCTGCTTTCCAGCAGAACGCCGGCGTGGCTCGGCAGCGTTTCTTTCTCGCTGTACCTGATTCACAGCTTCGTGTTGTCCAGCGTCGGGCTGGCCTCGTTCGGCCTGCTCCGGGCGCCGCTGGGTTATCCGCTGGCCGCGCTGCTCGCCTCGCTGCTCACGGTGGTGGCATCGCTTGGCGTGTCGGTGGGTTTCAGGAACCTGGTCGATCGGCCGGCGATCCGACTGGCTGATCGCTTCGCCCGATGGTCCCTGCCCCGCGCAGCGACCGCCACCCTGGCGCCGGTGCGCACGGCTGACCTCAAACCCTCGAGCGCACTATCCCAGGCGTTGGAGAAGAGGGCCTGAAGCAACGCTCCCGATAGCCGGGAGCGCTGCTGCATTACTTATTGGTTTTCAGGCGACCTTCTTGGCCTGCCGTTCGAACTCCAGCGCTTCCTGCACATGCGGACGCGCCGCGACGCGCTGCTGGAAATCCTGCAGGGCCGGGAAATCCGCCAGGTCCACGCCCAGGTGCTTGGCCCAGTTGGTGACGGTGAACAAATAGGCATCGGCAGCGCTGAACTGCTCGCCGACCAGCCACGGGTGCCCGGCCAGGCGCTGTTCGATCAGGCGATAGCGCTTGCGCAGGTATTCCTTGCGCTCCTCGCGCACCACGTCCGGCGTTTCCGGCTTGAACAGCGGCGAGTAGCTCTTGTGCAGCTCGGAATTGATGTAGCCGAGCATTTCCTGCAGGCGGTAGCGCGCCGTGGTGCCATTGGCCGGGGCCAACCCGCTTTCCGGCTTCTGGTCGGCCAGGTACTGCACGATGGCCGGGCCTTCGGTGAGCAGTTCGCCATTGTCCAGCACCAGCGCCGGCACATAGCCCTTGGGGTTGATCAGCCAATAATCCTGGTCGCTGGCCGTGCGCTTGGCCTTGGTGTCGACCCTTTCCAGCTCGACCGGAATGCCGGCTTCCAGCGCGACGATATGCGGCGACAGCGAACAGGCACCGGCGGCGTAATAGAGCTTCATGGCGATCCTCCTTGGGTGGGTGAGGCGCGCATCCTAGCCAGCCATGGTTACTGTTGGATACCACCTGGCCGGGGGTAGCCCCTAAAATGCGGTATCTCGCCAGTTACCTGGACCGCGCCATGGGTTTGCCTGTCCGCAAGAACAAAGTGATGCCGCCGCCGGCGTGTCCGCTCAGCGAAGTGCTGGGGCTGTTGCGCGGGGCATGGGCGCCGAATGTGGTGTGGCTGTTGAGCGGGGAGCCGCGGCGGTTCGGCGAGTTGCGCCATGACATCCCGAAGATCTCGGCACGGGTGCTGAGTGCGCGCTTGCGGGAGCTGGAATCGCGCGGCTTGGTGATGCGCAAGATGCTGGATACGTCGCCGCCGTCCGCGGAGTATGCCTTGACGCCGTTGGGGCGGGAGTTGCTGCCGGCGATCGAGGCGTTGGTGGGGGTGGGGGCGAAGTTGATCGCGGAGTGGGCAACCCGCTCCAGGTAGCGCCATCGTGCGGGGTTTGTTGGGGTTCGCCTTCGGCTCACCCCAACCTACGTCGCGCTGGCTTATTCAACTTCGTCCGAACCCTCGTTGACGCCCTCGAACAAGAACGTCGACAAATACCGCTCGCCGGTATCCGGCAGCATCGCCAGCAGCACCGAGCCTTCCGGTGCATCCTTCGCCACCTGCAGCGCCGCGGCCAGCGTCGCGCCGGAGGAAATGCCGACGAAGATGCCCTCCTGCTGCGCCAAGGCGCGCGAGGTATCGCGGGCCAGCACGTCGTCCACCGGCACGATCTGCTGCGCCACGTCGCGGTTGAGCACCGCCGGCACGAAGTCCGGCGTCCAGCCCTGGATCTTGTGCGGCTGCCAGTCCTTGCCGCCGAGCAGCGAAGCGCCGGCCGGTTCGCTGGCGATCACCTTCACCTCCGGGCGCGCCACCTTCAGCACCTCGCCCACGCCGGTCAGCGTGCCGCCGGTGCCCCAGCCGGTGACGAAGTAATTCAAGCGGCGGCCGGCGAAGTCGCGCAGGATTTCCGCCGCCGTGGTGCTGCGGTGATACGCCGGATTGGCGGGATTCTCGAACTGGCTCGCCAGGAACCAGCCGTGCTTGTCCGCCAGCTCCTTCGCCTTGCGCACCATGCCGCTGCCGCGCTCGGCCGCGGGCGTCAGCAGCACCTTGCCGCCGTACGCGCGGATCAACTTGCGCCGCTCGATCGAGAAGGTCTCGGTCATCACCGCCACGAACGGATAGCCGCGCGCCGCGCACACCGCCGCCAGCGCCACGCCGGTATTGCCGGAGGTGGCTTCGATCACGGTCTGGCCGGGCTTGATGGTGCCGCGCGCCTCGGCGTCCAGGATGATGGCCAGGGCGAGACGGTCCTTCACCGAGCCGGCCGGATTGAACGCTTCCACCTTCACGTAAAGCTCGACGTGTTTCGGCGCCAGCCGGTGCAGTTTCACGATCGGGGTGTTGCCGATGGTGTCGAGGATGCTGTCGTAGATCATGAAAAGCTCCAGGCGGGATGGCAGGACGGGATGGGCAGGTTTGAGCGGGTCGGCGAATAGTGCGCCCACGCCGGTGAAATTTTGCGTCAGGCGCGGCGGGCCAGGGCCGGTTCGGCGCCGGATGGTGCATCAATTTCGGAACAGTCCCCGATCGGCGGCGCGCCATACCAGGCCAGGGTCGATGCCAGCGCCGCCACTTCGCCCAGGATCAGCAGCGCCGGCGAGCGCACCGCATGCGCCTGCGCCAGCTCGTGCAGGCGCGCCAGCGTGCCGGTGATCACGCGCTGCCGCGGGCGCGAGCCGTTCTCCACCAGGGCGAACGGCGTGCCCGGCGCGCGGCCGTGGGCGAGCAGTTGCTCTTGCACCGTACCCAGTTCGCTGACACCCATGTAGACGGCCAGCGTCTGCCGCTCGCGCGCCAGCGCGGGCCAGTCCAGCGTGTCGTGCGAGCCGCGGCAATGCGCGGTGAGCAGGCGCACCGACTGGGCGTGCTCGCGATGGGTGAGCGGCACGCCGGCATAGGCGGCACAGGCCAGTGCGGCGGTGATGCCGGGCACCACTTCGTAGGGCACGCCGTGTGCGCGCAGGTGTTCCAGTTCCTCGCCGCCGCGGCCGAACACGAACGGATCGCCGCCCTTCAACCTCACCACGCGGCGGCCGGCCTGCGCGTGTTCCAGCAGCAGCGCGTGGATGCGTTCCTGGGTGACATGGTGATGACCCGCTTCCTTGCCCACCTCGATGCGCTCGGCATCGCGGCGCGCCAGCGCCAAGACCTCGGCGGCGACCAGGCGGTCGTACAGGATCACGTCCGCTTCCTGCAGTGCGCGCAGGCCGCGCAGGGTCAGCAGGCCCGGATCGCCGGGGCCGGCGCCGACCAGCACCACGCTGCCGACGCTCTGCGTGACGGCACCCGCCAGCGCACGCTCCGCTTCCGCCTCCGCTTGTTCGGGCTGCGCCCGGCGCAGCAACTGCAGCACCGGGCCGGAAAGCAGTTGCTCGTAGAAGCGGCGGCGTGCGCCAAGATCGGGCAGGCGCGCACGGATTTTCTCGCGCAGGCGTGCAGCCAGGGCGGCGAGCGGGCCCAGCGCCGGGTCCAGCAGGCTTTCCAGGCCTTCGCGCAACAGCCGCGCCAGCACCGGCGCGGTGCCGCCGCTGGAGATCGCGATGGTCACCGGATCGCGGTCGATCACCGCCGGCACATGGAAGCTGCATAGTTCCGCATCGTCCACCACATTGACGAACAGCCGCCGCTGCGCGGCCTGCGTGGCGATGCGGCGATTGAGCAAGGGCTCGCCGGTGGCGGCGATCACCAGCCAGCATTCGTCGAGCCAGGCCTGTTCGAAGCCGCCCAGGCGCAGTTCGATACGGCCTGACGTGGCCCAGTCTTGCAGATGGGCGGTGACCGCCAGCGCGCCCACGGTCACCGCGGCACCGGCTTCGAGCAGCGCCGCCGCCTTGCGCTCGGCCACCGCGCCCCCGCCCACCACCAGCACGCGGCGGCCGGCGAGATCGGCGAACAGCGGGTAGAGCTTCATCGGCCTGGCACCATGAAAAAGGAAGCAACGACGCTAGGCGGGGCCGGTGGACCGCGCAAATGATTTGTCCGTGGCCGCTCATGCTGCGAGGTTATGTGCCAGCTCCCGCTTCGGGCATAAGAACCCGCCCGCGCATTGACGCCATCATTAAACGGATGTATAGACGTCTAAATGTCCACTGCGAACCACGCCACCGACGCCCTGCCCTCCGGCCACCCGGTCGTCGCGTGCCCGTGTCGCCCCGCCATCACGCGATGTCCCCCTGCAGCGCCCGCAAGCCAGTCCACCCGACCTGCCCGCTCCAGGATGCCCTCGCATGACCCTGACCCAACTGCGCTATCTCGTCGCCATCGCCGACGCCGGCCTCAACATCACGCTGGCCGCCGAGCGCGTGCACGCCACCCAGCCGGGACTCAGCAAGCTGCTCAAGCAGCTTGAGGACGAACTCGGCTTCCAGCTCTTCCACCGCAAGGGCCGCAGCCTCGACTCGATCACCCACGCCGGCAGCCACGTGCTGGAACGCGCGCGCACGATCCTGGCCGAGGCCACCAATATCCGTTCCATCGCCGCCAACCTGCGCAACGAATCGCGCGGCACCCTGCGCGTCGCCACCACCCACACCCAGGCCCGCTTCGCCCTGCCCAGTGCAGTCGCCACGCTGACCCGGCAATACCCGCAGGTCAGCGTGCACCTGCTGCCGTCCACCGATGCGGACGTGATCGGCCTGCTCGAAGGCGGCCATGTCGACCTGGCCATCGTCAGCAGCTCCGGCGCCGCCCCCGCCGGCAGCGGCATCGCCCTGCCCGCCTACCGCTGGAACCGGGTGGCGATGGTGCCGCATGGGCATGCGCTGGCGAAGCTGGAGCGGCCGCCGACGCTGGACGAGCTGGCGGCGTATCCGCTGGTGAGTTACGACTCGTCGCTCAAGCCCGGCTCGTCGCTGGCGCGTGCGTTTCATGCGGCCAATCTGCATCCGCAGATCGCCATGACGGCGAGCGATGCGGATCTGATCAAGACCTATGTGCGGGCAGGTTTAGGGATCGGCATCCTGGCCGAGATGGCGTTGCAGCCGGGCGATGACGATCTGCGTGCGTTGCCGGCGGATCATCTGTTCTCGTCATGCACGACCTGGATCGTGTTGCGCAAGGAAAGCGTGTTGCGCGAGTTTGCGCTGGAGTTTATCGGGCTGTTCGCGCCGCAGCTGGAGCGGCGGGCGGTGAGCCGGGCGCTGGCCAGCGGCAGTGCCACGCATTGGCCGGCGGTGCCGCATTGGCGCGAGCGCGCGGCGGACTGACGCATGAGTCGGCGTAGGTTGGGGTGAGCCGCAGGCGAACCCCAACGTGGCGCTGGATCTGGCGCGATGTTGGGGTTCGCTTACGCTCACCCCAACCTACATCGCAGCTTGGCTCAGTTCGCCAACAGGCCGCGGTCCCGCAACAACCCCAGAATATGCCCCGCCAGCACCGACGGCTCCGCGCCGCTGCCATCCACCCGCACCTCCGGCTGCTCCGGCGCCTCGTACGGATCGCTGATCCCGGTGAACTGCGCGATCTTGCCGGCACGCGCCTGCGCATACAGCCCCTTGCGATCCCGCGCTTCGCACACTTCCAGCGGCGTCGACACATGGATCTCAATAAAGTCGCCGTGCGCCTCCACCAGGCCGCGCGCCTCGGCGCGCGCCACCGCATACGGCGCAATCGGCGCGCACACCGCCACGCCGCCATGGCGCACGATCTCGCTCGCCACGTAGGCAATCCGCGTCACGTTGGCATCGCGGTCTTCGCGCGAGAAGCCCAGTCCGCGCGACAGATGCTTGCGCACCTCGTCGCCATCCAGCACGGTCACCGCGCGGCTGGTGTGCTCCAGCAGCTGCGACACCACCGCCTGCGCAATGGTCGACTTGCCCGCGCCGGACAAGCCGGTGAAGAACAGCGCGAAACCGCGCGGCGCACGCGCCGGATGGCGTTCGCGCAGGATGGTCACCACCTCGGGGAAGGTGAACCAGGCGGGGATATCGGTGCCTTCGTGCAGATGCCGGCGTAGCTGGGTGCCGGAGATATCGCGCACCTCATCGTCCGCCTCCACTTCGGTGGCTGGCACGTAGGCATCGCGATTGGCCGCGTAGACCATCGCCGGGAACGCCACCACCTGGATGCCCAGCTCGCCCTGGTAACGCTCCAGCAGATGCTGCGCATCGAACGGCCCGTAGAACGGCTGGCCGCTGGAATCCTTGCCCGGACCGGCATGGTCGCGCCCCACGATGAAATGCGTGGCGCCGTAGTTCTTGCGGATGATTGCGTGCCAGATCGCCTCGCGCGGTCCGCCCATGCGCATCGCCAGCGGCAGCAGCGAGAGCTTGGCGCTGTCGCCGGGGTACTGCGGCAGCAGGGCGCGATAGCAGCGCACGCGGGTGTAGTGGTCCACGTCGCCGGGCTTGGTGCGGCCCACCGAGGGCTGGATCAGCAGCTTGGCGCCTACTTTCTGTGCCGCGCGCAGGGTCAGCTCGCGATGCGCGCGATGCATCGGGTTGCGCGTCTGGAATGCCACCACGCGGCGCCAGCCGTTGGCCTCGAACCAGGCGCGCAAGGTGCGCGGGCTGTCGCGCAGTTCGGTGAAGTCGTAATGCACCGGCTGCTGGATGCCGCGCAGGCGGCCACCCAAATAGACTGGCCTGGTGCGCTCAAGCAGTTCGGCCACGCCGGGATGCAGATGATCCTGCGTGCCGAACACCTGCTGCGCTTCGTGCGCGCGGTCCGGACGATAAATGTCCTGCAGCTCCAGCACCGCCAGCGGCACGCTCTGCGCATCGCGCAGCACGATCTCCGCCCCGGGCGCCAGCGACGAGGCAAAGTCTTCGCTCACATCCAGCGTGATCGGGATCGGCCACAGCGTGCCGTCGTCCAGGCGCAGCTCGTCGACCACGCGGCGGTAGTCGCGCTCGGTGAGAAAGCCTTCGAGCGGCGAGAACGCGCCGTTGAGCAGCAGCTCCAGGTCGCACAGCTGCCGCGTGTTCAGATCCAAGGCCGGTAGACCCGCACTGCGCTGCTTGAGCGCCTGTGCTTCGGCATAGGGCAGGTAGAGATCCTTGAGCGTGCCGCCGTGCGGCGCGATCAACGGTTCCAGTTCGGTTTCGACGGGGAGTGAAGCGAGTGCGCTCTGGCTCATGATGGTTTTCTTAGGTGTCGGGGCGGTGGAAGGGTCAGGCGAGGTCGTGCAGTCCGCACTCGCGCTTCAGGCCGAAGAAACGGGTCTCTTCGGGGTCCATGCCCGGCTCCCACGGCCGGGTCGTGTGGGTGTCGCCGATCGACACGTAGCCCTGCTCCCACAGCGGGTGGTACGGCAGGTCGTGGCGCTGCAGATAGCGGCCGACGTCGCGGTCGCTCCAGTCGGCGATCGGATGGAATTTCCAGCGGCCCTGGCTCAGGCGCAGGAAGGGAATGCGTTCGCGGCTGCGCGACTGGCCGCGGCGCAGGCCGGCAAACCAGCTGCCGATGCCCAGCTCGTCGAGCGCGCGCCGCATCGGTTCGACCTTGCGCAGTTCGTTGTAGCGCCCCAGCCCTTCCACGCCCTGCTCCCACAAGCGACCGAAGCGCGATTCCATCCACGCGGTGCCCAGCGGCGAGCGGTAGACATGCAGGTTCAGCGCAAGGCGTTCGCGCAGTTCGTCGACGAAGCGATAGGTCTCGGCAAACAGATAGCCGGTATCGACCAGGATCACCGGCAGGTCCGCCTGGCGCTGCGTCAGCAGGTGCAGCGACACCGCCGCCTGCGCGCCGAAGCTGGACGACAGCGCATGCGCGCCGGGAGCGTGCTCCAGGGCCCAGGCAACACGCTGTTCGGCATCGAGCGTGCCCAGCCAGGTATCGAGTTCGGCCAGTGCCTCCGCATCGTGCCGCGCGGCTTCCAGCGTTGCGCCGTTCATGCCGTCACCTCCAGGGGAATGCGCCGGTCCGGCGGGTTGGCGACCACAGCAGCGCGCAGCAGGAAATCGCCGAAGCCTTCGTCCGGTTCACGTTCCTGCGCATAGCGCGCGAACAGCGGATCGAGCGCGGCGAGGATGGCCGCTTCGTCGACGTTCTCCAGATAGGTGCGGTTGAGCCGCTGCCCGCTGAAATCCGCGCCCAGGCGCAGGTCGTAGCGGCCCGGGCCGCGGCCGACCAGGGCGATCTCGCCCAGGTACGGCCGCGAGCAGCCGTTCGGGCAGCCGGAGATGCGCAGCACGATCGGTGCGTCGGCGATGCCGTGCCGGGCCAGCAGCGCTTCCACCTTGTCCAACAGTTCGGGCAGGTAGCGTTCCGCCTCGGCCATGGCCAGGCCGCAGGTGGGCAATGCGACGCAGGACACCGCGTGGCGGCGGATCGGGCCGGCGCGCTGGTAGTCGTCCAGGCCGCAGGCCGCGACGATGGCGTCGATGCGCGCGCGCTCCGCTGCCGGCACGTTCGCCACGATCACGTTCTGGTTGCAGGTCAGGCGGAAATCGCCCTGGTGCACCCGGGCCAGTTCGCGCAGCCCGCTCAGCCAGCGGCGCTCGCCGCGATCGGCGAGGCGGCCGGATTCGATATGCAAGGTGAGATGCCAGCGCCCGTCGTGGCCTTCGATCCAGCCGTAGCGGTCGCCGTTGTGTTCGAAACGAAAGGGCCGCGCGGGTTCGAGCGCAAAGCCGAGGCGGCGTTCCAGTTCGGCCTTGAAGGCATCGACGCCGCGATGATCCAGTGTGTACTTCAGGCGCGCATGCTTGCGCTCGACGCGATTGCCCCAGTCGCGCTGCACCGTCACCACCGCTTCGGCCGCGGCATACAACTGCTGCGGCGTGACAAAGCCGAGCACGCTCGCCAGGCGCGGATAGGTCGATGCATCGCCATGCGTCGCGCCCATGCCGCCGCCGACCGCGATATTGAAACCTTGCAGCACGCCGCCTTCGGCAATCGCAATCAGCCCGAGGTCCTGCGAGAACACGTCCACGTCGTTCAACGGCGGAATGGCCAGCCCGATCTTGAATTTGCGCGGCAGATAGGTGGCGCCGTACAGCGGCTCCCGCTCTTCTTCGAGTGCGGGCGGTTCGCCAACCAGCGCTTCACCGTCCAGCCAGATCTCGTGATACGCCCGCGTGCGCGGCGCCAGCTCGTCCGACAGCTTGGCCGCCCACGCGTAGGCCTCGCCGTGCGCCTGCGTCTCCACCGGGTTGGCGGTGCTGACCACGTTGCGCACCACGTCGCCGCAGGCGGCGATGGTGCTGGCCAGGCTGGCGTGGATGGCGGCAATGGTGGGCTTGAGCTTGCGCTTGATGATGCCGTGCCACTGGAAGGTCTGCCGCGTGGTGATGCGCAGCGTGCCGTTGGCGTGCTCGCGCGCCAGGCGGTCGAACTCCAGCCATTGCGCCGGCGTCACCACGCCGCCCGGCAGGCGCGCGCGCAGCATGAAGCTGTAGGCGGGCTCCAGTTTCTGGCGGCGGCGTTCCTCGCGCAGGTCGCGGTCGTCCTGCTGGTAGCTGCCGTGGAACTTGAGCAGCTTGCCGTCGTCGTCGCTGATCGCGCCGGTGACGGGGTCGGCCAGGCCCTCGGCGATGCTGCCGCGCAGGTGGCGGCTGGCGGCCTTGATACGTTCGAAATCGGAAACTGGTGCGCTCATGTCAGTACACGTCGCGGGCGTAACGCCCTTGTTGCAGGAGGTCGGCCAGCCAGGCGCCGGCGTCTTCGCGGGAGAGGCCGCCGTGTTCGGCGGCGATGTCGACCAGGGCCGCGTGCACGTCCTTGGCCATATGCGTGGCGTCGCCGCAGACATACAGATGCGCGCCGCCGGCCAGCCATGCATACAGCTCCTTGCCGTGTTCGCGCAGGCGCTGCTGCACGTAGACCTTGTCGGCGCCGTCGCGCGAGAAGGCCAGCTCCAGCCGATGCAGCGCGCCTTGCTTGAGCGCTTCCTGCCATTCGACCTGGTAGAGGAAGTCTTCGCTGAAATGGCGGTTGCCGAAGAACAGCCAGTTGCGTCCGCGCGCGCCGCTTTCGTGGCGCTCCTGCACGAAGCCGCGGAACGGGGCGACGCCGGTGCCGGGGCCGATCATGATCACGTCGCGTGCGTCGTCGGCCGGCAGGTGGAAGCGTTCATTCGCTTCGATGAAGACCGGTACGCGCGCGTCTTCGGCACTGGCGGCGAGGAAGGCGGACGCGGCACCCCAGTGACGTTCGCCGAACGCCTCGTAGTCGACGGTGGACACGGTGAGGTGCACTTCGTCGCCGACCACGGCCGAGCTCGAGGCGATCGAATACAGCCGCGGCGTCAGCGGGCGCAGCGCGGCGACCAGTGCGCTGGCGTCCCAATCGGCCGGGTAGCGGCGCAGCAGGTCGATCGGCTGGTGGGTGTCGAGCAGCGCGGACAGGGCCACCGGGTCTTCCAGCGCCCGCGTCAGCCCCGCATCGCCGCTGACCCGCGCATGGGCCAGCGCGAAGCCGCGCGCCAGGCGGGTCAGCTCGCGTTCCTCGGTCAGCCAGCGCGCGAGCGGCAGCGTGCGGCCGTTGTGGGTGACTTCCGCCGCACCGTCCAGGCGCAGCCGTTGCAGCCACTGCTGCACCAGCGCGGGCGGATTGCGCGGCCATACGCCGAGCGCGTCGCCGGGGCGGTAGCTGAGGCCGGAGCCTTCCAGCGACAGCTCCACGTGCAGCACTTCGCGCGCGCTGTCGCGGGAGACGATGCGCTGGTTGGCCAGCACGGTCGCGGCGAAGGGCTTGTCCCGATCGTGCGCGGCGTGGCTGGGCACCGCCTGCAGCAGCGGCGCGCGCACGGCGGCGGCCGGCGCCTTCAGCACTTCGCGGGCGCGTTCCAGCGCGGCGGCAGTCCATGGCGCGGCCACTTCGTCCAGGTCTACGTCGGCCTCGGCCAGCGCGTCCAGCCGGGTGGCGCCCAGCTCGGCCAGCCGCGCGTCGAGCTGGCGCCCGATCGCGCAGAACTGCGGATAGCTGGAATCGCCCAGGCCCAGCACCGCATAGCGCAGCGCCGGCAGCCGCGGCGCGCGGCGGCCGGCGATAAAGTCGATCAGGCCGCGCGCATCGTCCGGTGGCTCGCCCTCGCCCTGGGTGCTGATCACCAGGAACAGCTGGCGCTCCTGCGCCAGTTCGCGCTGCACGTAGGCGTCGGCGCGCACCAGCCGCGCCGGCAGGCCGGCCGCTTCCAGCTTCTTCAACAGCTGCTCGGCCACCCGCTTGGCGTTGCCGGTCTGGCTGCCGTAGAGCACGGTGACCCGCTCCGTCGCCGCCGCGGCCGCCTGCACCTGGGCCGGCTGCGGTCCGCGCGCCGCCAGCGCCGCGCTGCGGGCGGCCACCCAGTACAGCTCATGGGGAGCCAGGCCCTCCAGCAGCCGGTGGAGTTGCGCCGCTTTGTCGGCGGCCAGCGGCGAAGCGAGGGATTCCTGGGAAACGACGGCGTTCAAGGCTTGACCTTCTTTGGACGTCTATACGTCTATTCATCGAAGATAGCCCTGCTCCTGCTTATGCCGGAAAGGATGTGTCGACATATGCACATGCCATTTCCATTATTTCCTCGTTAAACCAAAACCTCCGACGTGTGACCCTTCTCCCTCCGGGAGCACGCGGGGAGCGCACAGGGATGTGCGCGGCTCTGAGGAGCGAGGAAGGTGGCGGCAGCCGGATGAGGGTTCGGCCGGAGCAGTGCACATCATTCTTGCGCTCCGCCCGCACCCTCACCCCAACCCCTCTCCCGACGGGAGAGGGGCTCAACGCTCGACTCCCCTTACAATCCCAGGATGACCAAGCCCCCCCTCCCCCTCGAAGTCCGCGGCACCGCCCGCCAGCCCCTCGGCATGAGCCCGGCGCAGTTCCTGCGCGATTACTGGCAGAAGCGCCCCCTGCTGATCCGCCATGCCTTCCCGGACTTCACGCCCCCGCTGCAGCCGGACGACCTGGCCGGCCTGGCGCTGGAGGAGGATGCCTTGTCGCGCCTGATCGTCCACGACGAACGGCGCGACCGCTGGTCGGTAAAGACCGGCCCGCTGAGCGAGGACGATTTCGCCAAGACCCCGAACGCCAACTGGACCCTGCTGGTGCAGGACGTGGACAAATGGGACGCCGACGTGGCCGCCCTGCTGGACACCTTCCGCTTCCTGCCGAGCTGGCGCGTCGACGACATCATGATTTCCTATGCCGAGCCGGGCGGCGGCGTGGGCGCCCACGTCGACCAGTACGACGTGTTCCTGCTGCAGGGCCTGGGCCAGCGCCACTGGGCGATCAGCGACGATCCGCACGCGCCCACCGAATTCCGCGACGACGTGGAGCTGAAGCAGCTCAAGCACTTCGAGCCGACCCACGAATGGCTGCTGGAACCGGGCGACATGCTTTATCTGCCGCCCGGCGTGCCGCACGACGGCGTGGCCTTCGGCGGCCCCTGCATGACTTTCTCGGTGGGCATGCGCGCACCTTCCCGCGCGGAGCTGGCCAGCGACCTGGCCGATTACCTGGTCGAGCGCCTGCCGGACGAGCAGCGCTACCGCGACCCGGACCTGGCCCCGGCCAAGGCTTCCGGCGAGATCGATCGCGCCGCCCTGGCCCGCGTGCGCGAGGCCCTGCCGTTCGCCGCGCTCGACGACGCCACCCTGCTCGACTGGTTCGGCCGCTATATCACCCGCTACCGCGTGGCGCGGACCCCGGCCGCGCTGGACAAGCCGACCACCGAGGCCGCCCTGGCCAAGCAGCTCGGCGACGGCGCGCAACTGCTGCGCCATCCCTGGGCGCGGCTGGCCTGGGCCCGCGGCAAGGGCGGCGCCACCCTGTTCGCCAATGGCCAGGCCTACCCCGCGCCGGCCGAGTTGGCCGAACGCGTGTGCGCCGAACGCACGCTGGCCTTCGCCCGCGCGCCGGCCGGCGCCGAGCGCGCGCTGCTGCTGGCCCTGGTCAACGACGGCCATCTGGTCCCGCGCAAGGCGCGCCGGCGGTGAACCCGGCGCCGGCCACGCTGGCGATCGACAACGGCGAGGCGCTGGCCGAGCTGCGCCTGGCCTTGCTGCGCGGCGCGCGCCGCCGCGTGGCGATCTACCAGCCGGCCTTGCCGACCGACGCTTATAACCATGCCGCCGAGCTGGACGAGCTGCGCCGGATCGCCACCTCCGGCCGCGGCGCCGAGATCCGCCTGCTGCTGCACGACGCCGCCGCGGCGCTGCGCGACAGCCACCGCCTGGTCGCCCTGGCGCAGCGGTTGCCCAGCCTGGTGCTGGTGCGCGAGCCGATCGAGGAGTCGGACCTCTCTTATGCCTCGGCCTATCTGCTGACCGACAGCGGCGGCTATCTGTTTTTGCCGGAAGCGGCGCGTCCGCGCGGGCGCGGCGCGCTGGAAGACCGCGCCAGCCAGGCGCCGCTGCAGCAGTACTTCCAGGAAGTGTGGGAGCGTTCGGCCCGCGCCAGCGTGCTGCAGCCGCTCGATCTGTAGCCTGCGGCTGAACGCCAACCGGCTCGTGCGCGCGGACGCCGGTGGCGCGCGAAATCGGCGAAAACCAGCGCCTACGACGATGGTCGGTAGCGCTTCCCCTCGAAATAACACCCTCCGACCCCACCTGAAACCCGTTTCCCGGGTTGCCGCTGTGCAGCAGCCGGGGCCATAATTAACAGGATTTTTCCCCCGCCATCCGCCAGGTCGACGGATGGCCGCAGGCCTCCCTTCCCTCACCGGTGGTGACGTGAGTACAAATCTGATTCGCGAGTTCTTCGATTCGTCCCAGCTCGCCGGCGGCAACGCCGATTATGTCGAGCAGTTGTATGAGTCCTGGCTGGCCGACCCCGCGTCGGTCCCCGCCGAATGGAACCAGTATTTCGGGACCTTCAAAGGCCGCGAATCCGGCGATGTTCCGCATTCCGCGGCGATCGCCCGGATCGAGGCCGCACAGAAGCAGCGCGCCCCCGGCGTGGCCGCCCCGGTCGACGACCAGCACGCACGCAAGCAGGCCGCGGTGCTGCGCATCCTGACCGCCTACCGTTCGCGCGGCCACCTGGCCGCCGACCTCGATCCGCTGGGCCTGGCCGAGAAGCTGCCGGCACCGGATCTGGGCCTGGCCTTCCACGGCCTGGGCGACGCCGACCTCGACACCGAATTCGACTGCGGCAACTTCGCCGGCGGCGGCCAGCGCATGAAGCTGCGCGAGCTGCTGGCGCGCCTGAAGAAGGTGTATGCCGGCACCATCGGCGCCGAGTTCATGCACATCAGCAACCATGAGCAGCGCAACTGGATCTACACCCGCCTGGAGAAGGCCGGCGGCAACGCCGGGCTGGACCAGGCCGGCAAGCAGCGCCTGCTGGCGGGCCTCACCGCCGCCGAGGGCCTGGAGCGCTACCTGCACACCAAGTACGTGGGCCAGAAGCGCTTCTCGCTGGAAGGCGGCGACAGCCTGATCCCGATGGTGGACGACATGGTGCGCACCGCCGGCGACAACGGCATCAAGGAAGTCGTGGTCGGCATGGCCCACCGCGGCCGCCTCAACATGCTGGTCAATATCCTGGGCAAGCCGCCGAAGACCCTGTTCAACGAATTCGAAGGCAAGTTCGAGCACCCGGACGACCCGGCGCACTCCGGCGACGTGAAGTACCACATGGGCTTCTCCGCCGACGTCAAGACGCCGAACGGCGGCGTGCACGTGGCGCTGGCGTTCAACCCGTCGCACCTGGAGATCGTCAACCCGGTGGTGGCCGGCTCGGTGCATTCGCGCCAGCTGCGCCGCCGCGACAGCGAGCGCCAGCAGTCGATGGCCGTGCTGATCCATGGCGACGCCGCGCTGGCCGGCCAGGGCGTGAACATGGAGCTGTTCAACATGTCGCAGGCGCGCGGCTTCCGCATCGGCGGCACGCTGCACATCGTGGTCAACAACCAGGTCGGCTTCACCACCTCGAACCCGCAGGACGCGCGCTCCACGCTGTACTGCACCGACCTGGCCAAGATGGTCAACGCGCCGGTGCTGCACGTGAACGGCGACGACCCGGAAGCGGTGATCCAGGCCACCCGCCTGGTCTACGACTTCCGCAAGCAGTTCCGCAAGGACGTGGTGATCGACCTGGTCTGCTACCGCCGCCACGGCCATAACGAAGCCGACGAGCCGGCCGCGACCCAGCCGGTGATGTACCAGATCATCCGCGCCCGCCCGACCACCCGCGACCTGTACGCGCAGAGCCTGGTCAAGGAAGGCGTGATCGCCGACGGCGACGCCCAGAAGCTGGTCGAGGCATATCGCTCGCGGCTGGAAGCCGGCAACCCGATGACCGAGCTGACCCAGGCCCTGGTCAAGGACATCGAGGTGGACTGGAACCAGTTCATCGGCGGCAAGCTGTCCACCCAGACCGACACCGGCGTGCCCAAGGCCAAGCTGGTCGAGCTGGCCAACAAGATCCTGGACATGCCGCAGGACATCACCCTGCAGGCGCGCGTCGCCAAGATCTACGACGACCGCCGCAAGATGGCCGCCGGCGAGCTGCCGGGCGACTGGGGCTTCGCCGAGAATCTGGCCTACGCCACCTTGATCGAGCAGAGCTACAACCTGCGCCTGGTCGGCCAGGACGTCGGCCGCGGCACCTTCTTCCACCGCCACGCGGTGCTGCACGACCAGAAGGACGGCCACACCTACCTGCCGCTGGCCACGCTGCGCGACAACGCCAGCGTCGAAGTGATCGACTCGCTGCTCAGCGAGGAAGCGGTGATGGCCTTCGAGTACGGCCACGCCACCACCGATCCCTACACCTTGCACATCTGGGAAGGCCAGTTCGGCGACTTCGCCAACGGCGCCCAGGTGGTGATCGACCAGTTCATCAGCTCCGGCGAGTCGAAGTGGAACCGCCTGTGCGGCCTGGCGCTGTTCCTGCCGCACGGCTACGAAGGCCAGGGTCCGGAGCATTCCTCCGCGCGCCTGGAGCGCTTCCTGCAGATGTGCGCGCTGGAAAACATGCAGGTCTGCGTGCCGACCACGCCGGCCCAGGCGTTCCACATGATCCGCCGCCAGATGGTGCGCCCGACGCGCAAGCCGCTGATCGTGATGACGCCCAAGTCGCTGCTGCGCCACAAGCTGGCCATCTCCAGCCTGGACGAGCTGGCCAGCGGCCAGTTCCAGCTGGTGATCGGCGAGCACCGCGAGCTGCCGGCCAAGAAGGTCAAGCGCGTGGTGCTGTGCTCGGGCAAGGTCTATTACGACCTGCTGGAAGACGCCCAGAAGCGCGAGCTGAGCGACGTGGCGGTGGTGCGCGTCGAGCAGCTGTATCCGTTCCCGCGCCCGGAAGTCATCGCCGAGCTGGACAAATATGCTTCCGCCAAGGAAGTGATCTGGTGCCAGGAAGAGCCGATGAACCAGGGCGCCTGGTTCCAGATCCGTCATCACCTGCAGGCCTGCGTCAGCAGCAAGCAGAGCCTCTCGTACGCGGGACGCGCTCGCTCGCCGGCACCGGCCGCCGGACACCTCAATACCCACGTCGCCGAACAAGCGGCACTCGTCGAGCAGGCGCTGGTCGCGCCGATCGGCACCGACCACGCTGCGGAGTAAGACCCGATGTCTATCGAAGTTAAAGTTCCTGTTCTGCCCGAGTCTGTCTCCGACGCGACCATTGCCACCTGGCACAAGAAGGTGGGCGAAGCGATCAAGCGCGACGAGAACCTGGTCGACCTCGAAACCGACAAGGTGGTGCTGGAAGTGCCCGCCCCGGTCGACGGCGTGATCAAGGAACTGAAGTTCCAGACCGGCGACACGGTGAACAGCCAGCAGGTGATCGCGGTGATCGAGGAAGGCGCCGTGGCCGCCGCTGCCGCGCCCGCCGCCGCTCCGGCTGCCGCCCCCGCCCCGGCCGCCGCGGCTCCCGCCGCCGCCAAGGGCAGCGCGGACCTGTCCCCGGCCGGCCTGCGCGTGGCCACCGAGCAAAATATTGACGCCTCCAAGGTCGCCGGCACCGGCCGCGACGGCCGCGTGACCAAGGAAGACCTGGTCAACTACGGCAAGGGTGGCGCCGCGCCGGCCGCTGCCGCGCCGGCGGCCAAGCCGACCCCGGGCGCGCGTCCGGAAGAGCGCGTGCCGATGACCCGCATCCGCGCCCGCATCGCCGAGCGCCTGATGCAGTCGAAGAACTCGATCGCCATGCTCACCTCGTTCAACGAAGTGAACCTGGCCGAGGTGGTGAAGATGCGCAAGACGCTGGGCGAGCAGTTCGAGAAGTCGAACGGCGTGAAGCTCGGCTTCATGAGCTTCTTCGTCAAGGCCGCCGCCGAGGCGCTGAAGCGCCACCCGGTGGTCAATGCCTCGGTCGACGGCAACGACATCGTCTATCACGGCTACCAGGACATCTCGATCGCCGTGTCCACCGAGAAGGGCCTGGTGACGCCGGTGCTGCGCGACGTGCAGGACAAGAGCTTCGCCGAGATCGAGAAGGGCATCCTCGACTACGCCAAGAAGGCGCGTGACGGCAAGCTGGGCCTGGACGACCTGCAGGGTGGCACCTTCACCATCACCAACGGCGGCACCTTCGGCTCGCTGCTGTCGACCCCGATCGTGAACCCGCCGCAGAGCGCGATCCTGGGCATGCACACCATCAAGGACCGCGCCATCGTCGAGAACGGCCAGGTGATCGCCGCGCCGATGATGTACCTGGCGCTGTCCTACGACCATCGCATCATCGATGGCAAGGATGCGGTGCTGTTCCTGGTCGACATCAAGAACCAGCTGGAGAACCCGCAGCGCATGCTGCTTGGACTTTGAGCGTCCCGCTCAAAGTCCGAATAGGTAACGAAGCTTTGGCGGCGAGCCGTGGCACAACATCCACGCTCGCCGCCAACCTCCCCCGCTTCACTCTGGCGCCTGCTTAAGGCGCCACGCAGCAAGGAACAACCATGAGCGACAAATTCGACGTCATCGTCATCGGCGCCGGCCCGGCCGGCTACGTGGCCGCGATCCGCGCCGCGCAGCTGGGCCTGAAGACCGCCTGCATCGACGCCTTCACCGGCAAGGACGGCAAGCAGGCGCTCGGCGGCACCTGCCTCAACGTGGGCTGCATCCCTTCCAAGGCGCTGTTGGATTCGTCCAGGCAGTTCCACAACCTGACGCACAACTTCGCGGTGCACGGCATCACCGCCGACAACGCGAAGATCGACGTGGCCACCTTCGTCGGCCGCAAGGACAAGATCGTCAAGCAGTTCACCGGCGGCATCGGCCAGCTGTTCAAGGCGAACAAGGTCACCGCGTTCTACGGCACCGGCAAGCTGCTCAAAGGTAACGACGTCGAGATCACCGCCGCCGACGGCAGCAAGCAGACCATCAGCGCCACCAACGTGATCCTGGCCTCCGGCTCGGTGCCGATCGAGCTGCCGTTCGCGAAGTTCGACAACAAGTTCATCGTCGACAACGCCGGCGCGCTGGATTTTCCGGAAGTTCCGAAGCGCCTGGGCGTGATCGGCGCCGGCGTGATCGGCCTGGAACTGGGCAGCGTGTGGGGCCGCCTGGGCGCCGACGTGACGATCCTGGAAGCGCTGCCGGACTTCCTCTCGGTGGCCGACACCGACGTGGCCAAGATCGCCGCCAAGGAATTCGCCAAGCAGGGCCTGAAGATCAAGCTGGGCGCCAAGCTGACCAAGGCCGAGGTGAAGGGCAACGAGGTTGCGCTCACCTATGAAGACAAGGACGGCGCGCACGAGCTGGTGGTGGACAAGCTGCTGGTGGCCGTGGGCCGCCGCGCCTACACCACCGGCCTGCTGGCCGACGACACCGGCGTGAAGCTGGACGAGCGTGGCCGCATCGTGGTCGACGCGCACAACCACACCGGCGTGGACGGCGTGTGGGCCATCGGCGACGCCGTGCGCGGCCCGATGCTGGCGCACAAGGGCTCCGAGGAAGGCGTGGCGGTGGCCGAGTGGATCGCCGGCAAGGCTGGCCACATCAATTACGACACCATTCCGTGGGTGATCTACACCGAGCCGGAAATCGCCTGGGCCGGCAAGACCGAGAAGGAACTGAAGGACGCGGGCATCCCGTACAAGGTCGGCACCTTCCCGTTCGCCGCCATCGGCCGTGCCGTGGCCATGAACGAGGCCGTCGGCCAGGTGAAGATGCTGGCCCATGCCGAAACCGACCGCCTGCTCGGCGTGCACATGGTCGGCCCGGGCGTGTCCGAGCTGATCGCCGAAGCCGTGGTGACGATGGAGTTCAAGGGCTCCGCCGAAGACCTGGCCCGCATCGTCCACGCCCATCCAACCCTGTCGGAAGCCGTGCACGAGGCCGCGCTGTCGGTGGACAAGCGCGCGATCCACAAGGGCAATTGAGGTCAGGACGACCTCATCCCGGACAGCGCAGGGTGCGCGTCGATCCGGGATCCAGGCACTACCGACCGGCCCGTCCATGGCGACATGGGCGGGCCCGTCCGTTTTCGGGCCTTGCTCCGAATCGCGGCGGCCTTCACATCCTCGCGACCGGCCGTCGTTTCCTAATTCCTTTTCCCCGGAGACACCCATGCCCCAGCCCACCGCCATCTGCGTCTATTGCGGCTCGAGCCCGGGCGGCTCGCCGGAATACACCGAACAGGCGCGCGCGTTCGGCGCCGAAATGGCGCGGCGCGGCATCGCGCTGGTCTACGGCGGCGGCAAGGTCGGGTTGATGGGCACGGTGGCCGATGCGGTGCTGGCCGGCGACGGCAAGGTGATCGGCATCATTCCGCGCCAGCTGGTGGAGCGCGAAGTGGCGCACGCCGGCCTGACTGAGCTGGAAGTGGTCGAGACCATGCACCAGCGCAAGACCCGCATGTTCGAACGCTCCGATGCCTTCGTCGCCCTGCCCGGCGGCTTCGGCACCATGGACGAGATGTTCGAGATGCTGACCTGGGCGCAGCTGGGCCTGCACAGCTTTCCCTGCGCCTTCCTCGACGTGCGCGGCTACTATCGTCAGCTGCGCGGCATGCTCGACCACATGGTGGACGAGCGTTTCGTGCGCACCGAACAGCGCGACAGTGTGTGGTTCGGCGACAGCATGGACAAGCTGTTCCACTGGATGGAGCACTACCAGGGCCAGCACCTGCCCAAGTGGATCGACCGCAGCAGCGTCGAAGCCTGACCGCCATCCCTCCGGACCTCACGCCATGAGAGATATCGACTTCCGCGCGTTCCGCATCCACAACGATGGTTCCGGCTATCGCGGCGGCATTGAACAGATCGGCACCGGCGCGCTGAGCGCAGGCCAGGTGCTGGTGAAAGTGGCGTACTCCTCGGTCAACTACAAAGATGCGCTGGCCGGCACCGGCAGGGGCAAGATCCTTCGCCAGTACCCGCTCAACGGCGGCATCGATGCGGCCGGCATCGTGGTGGCTTCCACCGATGCGAAGTTCAAGGAAGGCGATGCGGTGCTGTGCACCGGCAGCGGCCTTTCCGAAATACGCGACGGCGGCTACGGCGAATACGCGCGCTTCGACGCCGCATGGACCATTCCCCTGCCGGCCGGCCTTTCCTTGCGCGAAAGCATGGTGCTGGGCACCGCCGGCTTCACCGCCGCGCTGGCCCTGCTGCAGATGGAAGACAACCGCCAGACACCGGCGCTGGGCCCGATCGCCGTGACCGGCGCCTCCGGCGGCGTGGGCATGCTGGCGATCGACATGTTCAGCCGCGCCGGCTACGCGGTGCATGCGATCAGCGGCAAGGCCGCGCATTTCGATTTCCTGCGCAGCCTGGGCGCGAGCGAATGCATCGACCGCCATGAGCTGGTTTTCAGCGGCAAGCCGATGGATTCGGCGCGTTTCGGCGGCGCCCTGGACAATGTCGGCGGCGCCATGCTCGCCGGCCTGCTGCCGCTGGTCGCGCCCTACGGCAACGTGGCGATCTGCGGCAATGCCGGCGGCGTCGCCTTCGACAGCACGGTGCTGCCCTTCATCATCCGCGGCGTGAACCTGCTGGGCGTCGCCTCGGCCGGCACCGCGCGGGACCAGCGCGAACGCGTCTGGGAAAAGCTCGCCGGCGACTGGAAGCCGCGGCACCTGGAGCGCATCGCCACCCGCGAGGTCAGCCTGGATGAACTCCCGGGCGTTTTCGAGCGCATGCTGGCCGGAGATTCGTTCGGCCGCACGGTTGTGCGCCTCGAAGTGTAAAGCCCAGGCTGAACCGACTTGGAAGAGCCGCTGGCGCGGCTTAGAATCCTTCGAAACACGAAACAACTAGGGGACTCCCACCTTATGGCACGTATTCTGATCGTCGACGATTCGCCGTCGCAGTTGCTGGGCATCAAGCGCATCGTCGAAAAGCTGGGGCACGAGACCCTGACTGCGGAAGACGGCGCCGCCGGCGTTGAGGTGGCCAAGCGCGAGAAGCCCGACCTGATCCTGATGGACGTGGTCATGCCCAACCTCAACGGCTTCCAGGCCACCCGCACCATCAGCAAGGACCCGGAGACGCAGCACATCCCGGTGATCCTGGTGACTACCAAGGACCAGGAAACCGACAAGGTGTGGGGCCTGCGCCAGGGCGCCAAGGCTTATGTGACCAAGCCGATCAAGGAAGAAGAGCTGGTGGAGACGCTGAAGGGGCTGCTGCCGGCCTGAACTGGCAGGGCGAAGCAGTACAGAAAAACGGCGCCCGAGGGCGCCGTTTTTTGTTTGCCGACAGGTGAAGCGTAGGCGTAGGTTGGGGTGAGCCAAAGGCGAACCCCAACAGACCTCGCACCACGACCGCCACGTTGGGGTTCGCTGCGCTCACCCCAACCTACATCGGTCGATTCAGCGCCGCGGATCGAAGTCCTCGAACTGCTCGCGCAGCGCCTCGTAAGCGTTCTTCTGCGCCTCCGACTCCGCCGCCGGCACGCGGATCGACAGTTCCACCAGCTGGTCGCCCGGATGCGCCCCCGGCAGCCCGCGGCCCTTCAGCCGCAGCTTGCGGCCGGACTGCGAGCCGGCGGGAATGCGCAGGTCCACCGCGCCGGCCAGGGTCGGCACCGGCACGGTGGCGCCCAGGGCGGCTTCCCAGGGGGCGATCGGCAACACGTGGAGCACGTTGCGGCCTTCCAGGCGGAAGCGCGGGTCGTCGCGCAACTGCACTTCCAGCAGCAGGTCGCCGCTGGGGCCGCCGCCGCGGCCGGGGTGGCCCTGGCCGGACAGGCGGATCACCTGGCCGGGCTGGATGCCGACCGGGATCTTCACTTCCAGCACGCGCTCGTTGCCGCTGCCGTCATGCAGCGCCACGCGCGTGCGGCCGCCGTCGAAGGCGGTCTGCAGTTCGATCTGCACCTGCGCCTGGATATCGCCGCCGCGCGCCGCACGGGCCTGGCCGTGGGCACCGCCGCCGGCCGCGCGGCCGAACAGGCTTTCGAAGAAATCGCTGAAGTCGCCGCCGCCGGCACCGCCGAAATCGAAGTTCTGCCCCTGGCCCTGGCCCCAGCCCGGCGGTGGACGGAACTGCTCGCCGCCGCGGTAGCCGCCGGCGCGCACGTTGTCGTAGGCGCGGCGCTTTTCCGGATCGCGCAGCACTTCGTTCGCTTCGTTGATCGCCTTGAACTTCTCTTCGGCGCCCGCGTCCTTGTTCTTGTCCGGATGGTATTTACGGGCGAGCTTGCGAAAGGCCGCCTTGATCTCGGCCTCGCTGGCGTCCGCTTTCACGCCCAGAGTGTCGTAATAATCTTTGAATTCCACTGCCACTCCCACCCATGGCTACTGCAAGTCCAGACAACGCGGACGGCCCGCCACGGATGATGGTCCGTGGCGGGCCGTGGCCGCAACACACCGGCCTCGAACAGGCGCCTTAGTGCGTGATTTCGATGTTGATACGGCGCGGCGCGGTCTCGGCCCGCTTGGGGATCGAGACTTCCAGCACGCCGTTGCGCCCATGCGCGGTGATGCCCTCGGCATCGGCGCTGTCCGGCAGCGCGAAGCGGCGCAGGAAGGCGCCATGCGCGCGCTCCACGCGGGTGTAGCGATCGCCTTCGGCCGGAGCCTCCTGCGTGCGCTCGCCCTTGATGGTGAGCACACCCTTGTCCATGCTCACTTCGATACCGGCCGGGTCGATGCCCGGGATGTCGGCGAGAATCACGAAGCGCTTGTCGTCTTCCTTGATGTCCACGCGCGGCGCCCACGCTGCCTCAGCGGTGCTGGCGGCCTGCTCCACTTGGAACAGGCGCTCGCCCAGGCTGTGCCGGGGCCAGGAAACATTACGTCCCAGATACATGGTGAATCCTCTCAAATAAGTTTGCGGTGCCATCACCGCCTGCCTTGCTAGATAGGTACGCGTCGCGGCGATTCAAGACGACAGCCGCACGGCCGGCGCGCTAGCATCCCCGCGCTTATCCCTGCTCAGAGTGCTGCCCATGACGACGATCCAACCCGGCCAGGCCCTGCCCGATCTCGAGCTCAAGGCGATCGTCGATGGCCAGATCGAAACCCGCCAGACCGCCGCACTGTTCGACCAGCGCAAGGTAGTGCTGTTCGCCGTGCCGGGTGCATTCACGCCGACCTGTTCGAACAAGCATCTGCCCGGCTATGTGCAGCGCTTCGCCGAGTTCCAGCAGCGCGGTGTGGAGGTGGTGTGCATGGCGGTCAACGACGCCTATGTGATGCAGGCCTGGGCGCGCGACCAGAAAGTGCCGCCGGGATTGCTGATGCTGGCCGACGGCAATGGCCTTTTCACGCAGGCGCTCGGCTTGCAGCTCGATGGCGCGGCGTATGGCATGGGGCTGCGTTCGCGGCGCTTTGCGCTGTATGCGGAGAACGGCGTGGTGCGGCAGTTGCATGTGGAAGCGCCGGGCGAGTTTCGCGTGTCCAGTGCCGAAGCGATGCTGACTGCAATCGACGCCTAGCAGCCTCGCGGCACCGACCGGCGCAGGTTGGGGTGAGCCACCGGCGAACCCCAACATGGCGGGCGCCCTACCGTGTTGGGGTTCGCCTGCGGCTCACCCCAACCTACGCCATGGGTCATGGTGCGTGGGCACTGGCGCGCTGCATCGTGGTCTCCCACATTGGCCGGCATCGCCATCGGGGGACGCATGAAATCCGCTTCGACATTCGGCCAGTTCCTTCCCATCGCCATCGCGCTTCTTGGCCTGTCCCTATTCCCTGCCCTCGCCCAACGCGCTCCCGTCGTGCAGACCTTCGACCTGCGCGTGCCGGGGCAGCCCGCGCCGATCAAGGTCAACGGCCAATGGCAGCTCCTGTATGAGCTGCATCTGGACAACTACGCCGCCGAACCGCTGCAGCCGAAACAACTGCGCGTGCTCGACGCCGACAACGGCCAGGTGCTGCGCGACTACGACGAGACCGCCTTGCGCGCGATGCTCGGCGGGCCAGGCCTGTCCGGCAAGCAAGGCGATGCGACGATCGCTCCAGGCGCGCACGCCGTCATCTATCTCAACCTGAGCTTCGACGACGCACCGGCGGCACTGCATCTCACCCACCAGCTCAGCGCCACACGCGACAACGGCGGCACGCCACTGCAGGCCCAGGGCGGCACGCTGAGCTTGCAGCCGTGGCCGGCACCGGTGACGTTCTCGCCGCCCCTGCGCGACGGCTACTGGGTCGCCATCTACGACAGCAGCTGGCCGCGCGGCCACCGCCGCACGCTTTACGCAGTGAACGGCGCCGTGCACGTGCCGGGGCGCTACGCCATCGACTGGATCAAGGTCGACGCGCAGGGCCGCTATACCAAGGGCGATCCGACCGACAAGAACCACTGGCTTGGTTACGGCGCGGAAGTATTGGCGGTCGCCGACGGCAAGATCGCCGCCGCCATGGACGGCATGCCGGAGCCGGCCAAAGTCGATCCCGGCAAGCCGACCCGCGTACCGTTGCAGGACGCCAGCGGCAACTACGTCAGCCTGGACCTGGGCGGCGGCCGCTACGTGTTCTACGAGCATCTGAAGACCGGCAGCATCACGGTGAAGACGGGCCAGGCGGTGCATCGCGGCGACGTGATCGGCCGGCTCGGCTATACCGGCGAAACCACCGGGCCGCATCTGCATATGCATGTCGCCGATGCGAACGTGCCGCTGGATGCGGAAGGCGTGCCTTATGCGCTGGATCAGTTCGGCTGGATGGGCAGCTACGCGTCGATCGCGGATTTCGGCGGCGAGAAAAAGTGGCTGCCATCGGCGAGTGCGGTCGTGCGTCGCGGTGAGCTGCCGGCGCCGCTGTCGGTGCTGAGCTTTACGCCGCCGTATGTCTTCAAAGAAGTATCCGCGAAGACAAAATCGCCGTGATCGGGAAACACCTCAATGAATAGTCCTAGGTGACCGGGTACATCTACGGCCACCACCACTATTTGAAATGTTTATCCATGCATGTTCGCTACATCGGCCGCACGCGGCCTGCCCTCGCCTTCGCCGTCACCACCCTGCTGCTGTCGTCCGGCACCGCTGCCGGGCAAGCCCAGCAAGGGCGGATTCAATTCACTGGAAAACTCGTCACGCCCGCCGCGCCTCTCAGCGTCGCGGGCGTACACCTGCTGCCGGATGGAAACTCGGCCCGTGCGCGCAAGCAGTCCTTGAGTGCCGTACTGGCCGCCGGCGATCCGCCGGAGCTGCTCGGGTATTTCACCAGCTATGCCAGGCGCGATGCGCGGCTGATCGTCACCACTTACGAGTAGAGACAAACGCCGTCATACCGGCGCAGGCCGGGATCCAGTAGCGAGGCGCCATATGGAGATAGGAGCGCCAAAGACTGCGGCCTTTGCGCCTTTCGCGAAAACCAGATGGTGATGCCACTGGATCCCGGCCTGCGCCGGGATGACGGGCAAAAAAAATCCCTCGCCGCAGGGCGGCGAGGGATCTCTTCGATCGGCGCTGAACGATCAGTCGTCGATCACTCTTCCGGCGTCGGCTCGCCCGTATCGCCCGCATCGGGAGCCGCGGCGTCGCCGCCCTGCTCCACGCTGCCGTTCTCGCCATCCAGCGCATCCACGCCATTGGCTTCGGACTCGGACTCTTCCTCCGCATCCAGCCGCACCACGCTGACCAGCGTTTCGTCGGACGGCAGCTTGATCAGCGTCACGCCCTGGGTGTTGCGGCTGAGCTGGGAGACTTCCGCCACGCGGGTGCGCACCAGGGTGCCGAGGTTGGAGATCAGCATCAGCTCGTGCGCCTCAGTGATCTGCACCGCGGAGACCAGGCCGCCGTTGCGCTCGGAGCACTGGATGCCGATCACGCCCTGGGTGCCGCGGCCCTTCTTGGGGAACTCTTCCAGCAGGGTGCGCTTGCCGTAGCCGCGTGCGGTGGCGGTGAGGATGTCGCCGCCTTCCGGGGCGACCACGATCAGCGACACCACTTCAGCGGCTTCCGCCAGCTTCATGCCGCGCACGCCGGTGGCGGTGCGGCCCATCGAGCGGACCTCGCCTTCGTCGAAGCGCACCGTCTTGCCGTTGGAGGCGAACAGCAGCACGTCGCTGTTGCCGTCGGTGAGCGCGACGTCGACCAGGGCATCGCCCTCGTCAAGGTTGATGGCGATCTTGCCCTTCTGCAGCTGGAAGGCGAACTCGTTGAGCGGGGTCTTCTTCACCGTGCCCTGGCGGGTGGCGAAGAACACGTAGCAGTCGTCGCTGTATTCGCGCACCGGCAACACCGCCTGCACCTTCTCGCCGGCGGCGAGCGGCAGCAGGTTGACCATCGGCTTGCCGCGCGCGTTCGGGCCGGATTCCGGCATCTGGTACACGTTGAGCCAGTACACGCGGCCGGTGCTGGTGAAGGTCAGCAGAGTGTCGTGCGTGTTGACCACCCACAGCTGCTCGACGAAATCCTCGTCCTTCAGCGCGGAGGCCGAACGGCCCTTGCCGCCGCGGCGCTGCGCACGATAGGTGCTGGCCGGCTGGCGCTTGACGTAGCCGGTATGCGACAGCGTGACGACCACGTCTTCCGGCGCGATCAGGTCCAGTACGTTGAGGTCTTCCTGCGAGTGCTGGATCTCGGTGCGGCGCTTGTCGCCGAATTCTTCCTTGATCACTTCCAACTCGGCGCGGATCACCGACAGCAGGCGGGCCGGGTCTTCCAGGATCTCGATCAGGCCGAGGATGGTGGCCAGGATCTCGCGGTACTCGTCGGACAGCTTCTCCTGCTCCAGCCCGGTCAGGCGGTGCAGGCGCATGGCCAGGATTTCCTGCGCCTGCACGTCCGAAAGCTGGTAGCCATCGGCCTTGAGGCCGTCGCGCGGGTCGAGGTCTTCCGGACGCGAGGCGTCGGCACCGGCGGCGCCCAGCAAGGCCGACACCATGCCTGGCTGCCACTTGCGCGCCAGCATGCGTTCGCGCGCTTCCTGCGGCGAGGCGGAGCTGCGGATCAGCTCGATCATCTCGTCGATATTGGCCAGCGCGACGGTGAGGCCTTCGAGGATGTGCGCGCGGGCGCGTGCCTTGCGCAGTTCGAAGATGGTGCGCCGGGTGACCACCTCGCGGCGGTGGCGGATGAAGGCCTCGAGGATGTCCTTGAGGTTCAGCAGGCGCGGCTGGCCGTCCAGCAGGGCGACCATGTTGATGCCGAAGGTGACCTGCAGCTGGGTCTGCTGGTACAGGTTGTTGAGCACCACGTCGGCCATCGAGTCGCGGCGGATCTCGATCACCACGCGCATGCCGTCCTTGTCGGACTCGTCGCGCAGCTCGCTGATGCCTTCGAGCTTCTTTTCCTTGACCAGCTCGGCGATCTTCT
Organism: Dyella sp. 2RAB6; assembly: GCF_052115385.1. Lineage (NCBI taxonomy): Bacteria > Pseudomonadati > Pseudomonadota > Gammaproteobacteria > Lysobacterales > Rhodanobacteraceae > Dyella > Dyella sp. 2RAB6. The sequence goes on along the minus strand of NZ_JBFRGP010000001.1, from coordinate 825,369 downwards.
CGATCAGGCGCGCCTTGTTCACCTGGTACGGCAGCTCGCTGACGATGATCGTCTCGCGGCCGTTGGATTCGGTCTCGATCTCGGTCCTGGCGCGCACCAGGATGCGGCCGCGGCCGGTGCGGTAGGCCTCGACGATGCCGGCGGAGCCGTTGATGATGCCGGCGGTCGGGAAATCCGGACCGGGGATGAACTGCATCAGGTCGTCGATCGACAGCGAGGGATCGTCGATCAGGCCGATGGTCGCCGCCACCACCTCGTTGAGGTTGTGCGGCGGCACGTTGGTGGCCATGCCCACCGCGATGCCGGCGGAGCCGTTGACGAGCAGGTTCGGCACGCGGGTGGGCAGCACCAGCGGCTCGCTTTCGCTCTCGTCGTAGTTGGGACCGAAGTCGACGGTTTCCTTGTCGATGTCGGCCAGCAGCTCGTGGGTGAGGCGCGCCATGCGCACCTCGGTGTAACGCATCGCCGCGGCGTTGTCGCCGTCGACCGAACCGAAGTTGCCCTGGCCGTCGACCAGCATGTAGCGCAGCGAGAACGGCTGGGCCATGCGCACGATCGCGTCGTAGACCGAGGCGTCGCCGTGCGGATGGTATTTACCGATCACGTCACCGACCACGCGGGCCGATTTCTTGTAAGGCTTGTTCCAGACGTTGTTGAGCTCGTTCATCGCGTACAGCACGCGGCGATGCACCGGCTTGAGGCCATCGCGCACATCCGGGAGGGCGCGGCCCACGATCACGCTCATGGCGTAGTCGAGGTAGCTCTGGCGCATCTCGTCTTCGATGTTGACGCGGATGATTTCTTTGGCGAGTTCTGCCATCAATCGGGTTCCCTGGATGAAGAAAAAGGGCCGCGGCGCGCGTGCGTGAGCTGCGCGCATGACGGTCCCCGGTTGAACCTTTGAAGTGTAACAGAAATACCATCGAAACGACAGTATTTTGATCAGTTAAATCAATAGGTTACGCGGAGCTTTTGGAGCCCTTGAAAAGCACCCCGCGCGCTGTCGAGAAATTGACCAGCGCAGCCACCACCGAACCCACCAGCACCGCCACCGCCGGCCAGCGCTGCAAGGCGGGAAAACTGATCAGCATCACCGCGTACGCGGCGTAGTTGATCAGCGCACCGGCGGTCATCAGGCCCATCCAGTGCAGCCATTCCTGATACAGCGGACGGCCGCTGGCGCGATGGGCGAAGGTGTAGCGGCTGTTCCACCACCAGGTGGCCGTGGCGGCCAGCAGGAAGGACAGCACGCGGGCCAGGTAGGCGTTCCAGCCGGCCAGTCCGACCAGGGCCTGCACCACGCCGGCGTCGACGATGAAGCCGATCACGCCGCCGACGAAGAACAGGCCGGCTTCGCGGCGCAGCTTCATGGACACGCCCGCAAGGACCTGCCTGCATGAAAGCACGCCCTCATGAACCGAACATCGCCTGCATGGCCAGCGCGTTCGGATGCTCGATCACGCCGCGCTCGGTAACGATGGCGTCGATCAGTTCGGCCGGCGTCACGTCGAACACCGGGTTCCACGCCTGCGCGCCCTCGACCACCACGCGCTGCCCGGCCACCGCCAGTAATTCGGCCGGATCGCGCAGCTCGATCTCGATCGCCTCGCCCGAGCGTGTGGCCATGTCGACCGTGGACGACGGCGCCACCACCATGAACTTCACGCCGTGGTAGCGCGCGGCGATGGCCAGCTGGTAGGTGCCGATCTTGTTGGCGGTGTCGCCGTTGGCGGCGATGCGGTCGGCGCCGACGATCACCCATTGCACGGCGCCGGAGCGCATCAGGTGCGACGCGGCGGAGTCGGCGATCAGGCGCGCGGGCACGCCGTCGCGCACCAGCTCCCACATGGTCAGGCGTGCGCCCTGCTGCCAGGGACGCGTCTCGCCGGCATAGACCTCGCCGATGCGCCCGGCGCTGACGCCGGCGCGGATCACGCCCAGCGCCGTACCGAAACCGGCGGTGGCCAGCGAGCCGGTATTGCAATGCGTGAGTACGCCCGAACCCGGCGCGATCAGCGCGGCGCCCAGCTCGCCCATATGGCGGTTGGCGGCCAGGTCCTCGTCCTGGATCGCCTGCGCCTCGCGCTCCAGCGCGGCGGCGTCGGCGCCGGCGGCGATGCGCGCCTTCATGCGGTCCAGCGCCCACATCAGGTTCACCGCGGTGGGACGCGCAGCGCGCAGCATGGCCAGGGCCTGCTCAAGTGGCGCGCCCTGCTGCGCGGCCAGCACCACGCCCCAGGCCGCGGCGATGCCGATGGCCGGCGCACCGCGCACGGCCAGGTCGCGGATCGCCTGGGTCACCTGCGCGGCGTCGCGGCAGTCGATCCATTGTTCCTCGCGCGGCAGCAGGCGCTGGTCGAGCAGGCGCAGGTGGCCGCCCTGCCATTGCACGGCACGGATGCGGTCGTAACGGTCGTAGTCGATGCTCATGGAAGGGATTCGCTGAAGGGGATGCGCGTGCCGCAGCCCGCGCATGTCCACCGCGGGCCTTCGACGGCTCAGACGTCCTGCGGCATCACCAGCCACAGGATGAGATAGATAAGGATACCGGAGCCGCCGGCCAGGGTCAGGACGATCCACAGCAGGCGCACGACGGTGACGTCCCAGCCCAGGTATTGCGCCACACCGCCGCAGACGCCGGCGAGCATCTTCTGGCTGCTGGAACGGACGAGGCGCTTATCGCTATTCATGGTGTTCTCCTTGCACGGAAGCTCAGTCCCTGGAACGCAGCCACTGGTGAATGGCCGGCGGCACCTCGCGCTGCGCGCGTCCGGACACATAGATGCCGATATGCCCGCCCTTGAAGGCGAGCTGGGTGTAGTCGGTGGTGCCCACGTGCTTGCCCAGCGCGCGCGAGGCATCCGGCGGCACCAGGTGGTCCTGCTCGGCGAAGATGTTCAGCACCGGCTGGGTGACCATGCCCAGGTCCACCGGCTTGTCGCCGATGGTGAGCGTGCCCTTCACCAGCTTGTTGCCCTGGTAGAAGTCCTTGATGAATTCGCGGAACGCTTCGCCGGCCTGGTCGGGCGAGTCGAAGATCCAGCGTTCCATGCGCAGGAAATTTTCCATCTCCTTGCGGTTGTCCAGCAGCTCGACCATCGACACGTATTTCTGCTGGTTGAGGCGCACCGGCTTCAGCGTGAGGTAGACGTAGTTCATCAGCTCGGCGGGGATATTGCCCAGCGTGTCGACGAACAGGTCGACGTCCAGGTTCTGCACCCAGTGCGACAGCATGTTGTCCGGCGTGTGGTAGTCCACCGGCGTGACCATGGTGACCAGGTTCTTGACCTTGTCCGGATGCATCGCCGTGTAGCACAGCGAGAACGCGCCGCCCTGGCAGATGCCGAGCAGGTTGATCGCGTCCAGGCCGTGGCGCTGGCGCACCGCGTCGACGCAGCGGTCGAGATAGCCGTTGAGATAATCGTCCAGGGTGAGCCAGCGGTCGGCGCCGTCCGGATAGCCCCAGTCGATCAGGTAGACGTCTTCGCCCTGCTCCAGCAGGTTGCGCACCAGCGAGCGGTCTGCCTGCAGGTCGGTCATCCACACCGTGTTGACCAGGGCGTAGACGATCAGCAGCGGCGTCTTCGAGGTCGGCTTGCCGTCGCCCTTGATGTGCCAGACGGTGAGCTTGTCCTCGCGATAGACGGCTTCGCGCGGCGTGTTGGCGTAGTCCGGTTCATGCAGGCCGCGCAGGCTTTCCATGCCTGCGGCGAGCTTGCGCTGGAAGGCGGCGACTTCGCCCAGGAGCTTGGCCGGATCGATGCGTAGAGGCGTGAACATGCGTCAGTCCTTCACTTGCGCGTGCGTTGCGTGCCGCGGGTCGGCGCGGCCTTGACGGTGCGGCGGGCGGAAGCGGGTTTGCGCTTGCGCGCGCTCTCGCTTTCGACTTCCGCACCCAGCGATTCGGACAGCACTTTCTTCGGCGCGTGGCTCGCTTCGGCGCGGCCGGCCAGCTTGCGTTTCAATGCGGCGACTTCGCCGCGCAGCGCATCCAGTTCCGCATTCGGCGCTGCCGCACGCGGTGCGCTTCCCGAAGCGGCCGCGCGCAGCTCGCGGCGCAGTTGCTGCACGCGCTTGCCCAGCGAATCGACTTCGCCGCGCGTCGGCATGCCCAGCTCGCGGCACCAGGCGTCGGTCTGGCGCTGCTGGCGCTGGCGCACCTGCATCTGCGTGTTGACCATGGCGCCGTAGGCTTCGCGGAATTCGTCCGACAGCGCGATCTCGGCATAGGCCTCTTCGGCGGCATCGACCCACAGGTCGTACAGCGCCTTGAGCGAATCGACCTGGCGGGCCGGCTCGGTCATCTGCGTGAGTTTCTCGCGCAGGCGCTCGAAGCCGTCGGCGTTAGCGCGCTGGATCAGCGTGTTGTAGTGCGACGAGGCATCGGCGTAGGCGCGCATCGCTTCCAGCAAGGCCTGCTGCTGCATCTGGCGTTCGCGCGTATAGCCGAAGGCCGGCGTGTCGCCGAGTCCCGCACCCCAGGCGCCGGCCTGCGGCTGCGCCGCCTGCAGCCAGCTCTGCCATTGCTGGGCGAACCCGTGGGCGGCCGAGCTGTCGATGCCGGCGAAGGCCTGCGCGAACGGCGAGTTCATGCCGCCGAAGGGAGCGCCTGCAAAGGGCGAACCGGCAAACGGCGAGGCACCGAAGGGCGAGCCCATGAACGGCGAACCGGTCGCAGCCTGCCCCATGAACAGCTGGCGCAGCGCCTGCTGCCAATCGTCCGGCCCCTGCCCCGCGATGCCGCTGGTCGCCGCGGCCTGCATCCAGTCGGCATAGCTTTTCAGGCCGCCCATGGCGCGCGACAGCAAGTCGTCGGCGGGTGCCGGCGCCGCTGCGAACGGCGACGCGGGCCGCTGCAGCGATTGCATCCATGCATCCCAGGATTGCTGCGCCCAGGCCTGGTATTGCTTCGTGACATCGTTGGCGTGATCACTCATGCCCGCATCCTCGTTTGCGCTTTCCGCATCCTAGCAAAAGCGCTGGTTCGGCTGCGTTGCAGCGCGGCGCCGCAAAAAAAGAAGGCCCGGTAAAAACCGGGCCTTCTTTCGGACACGTTACGGGTCGAAGGCTCAGGCGCCTTCTTCCTCGGTCACGGCCTTGATGGACAGGCGGATACGGCCCTGCTTGTCCACTTCCAGCACCTTGACCTTGACGATGTCGCCTTCCTTCAGCTTGTCGGAGACCTTCTCCACGCGCTCGTTGGAGATCTGCGAGACGTGGACGAGACCGTCCTTGCCCGGCAGGATCGTGACGAATGCGCCGAAGTCCATCAGCTTGGCGACCTTGCCCTCGTAGATGCGGCCCGGCTCGACGTCGGAGACGATCTGCTCGATGCGCTTCTTCGCTTCGTCAGCCGCCAGGCGGTTGACCGAGGCGATGATGACGGTGCCGTCGTCGCTGATGTCGATGGTGGTGCCGGTCTCTTCGGTGATCGAGCGGATGGTGGCGCCGCCCTTGCCGATGACTTCGCGGATCTTGTCCGGATGGATCTTGACGGTGAGCAGGCGCGGGGCGTACTCGCTCATCTCCGAACGCGGCTCGCTGAGCACCTTGGCCATTTCGCCGAGGATGTGCAGACGGCCACGCTTGGCCTGCTCCAGCGCCACCTTCATGATCTCTTCGGTGATGCCGTCGATCTTGATGTCCATCTGCAGCGCGGACACGCCGGTGGCGCTACCGGCCACCTTGAAGTCCATGTCGCCGAGGTGGTCTTCGTCGCCGAGGATGTCGGACAGCACGACGAAGTCGCCGCCTTCCTTCACCAGGCCCATGGCGATGCCCGCCACCGGAGCCTTCAGCGGCACGCCGGCGTCCATCATGGCCAGCGAGGAACCGCACACCGAGGCCATCGAGGAGGAACCGTTCGACTCGGTGATCTCGGAGACCACGCGCAGCACGTACGGGAACTCTTCGATCGACGGCTTGACGGCCTGCACGCCGCGCTTGGCGAGGCGGCCATGGCCGATCTCACGACGCTTCGGCGCGCCGAAGCGGCCGGCTTCGCCCACCGAGAACGGGGGGAAGTTGTAGTGGAACAGGAACGGATCCTTCGACTCGCCTTCCGGCGCGTCGATGATCTGCGCGTCGCGGGTGGTGCCGAGCGTGGCCACGACCAGCGCCTGGGTCTCGCCGCGGGTGAACAGCGCCGAGCCGTGGGTGCGCGGCAGCACGCCGACGCGGACGGTGATCGGACGCACGTCGTCCAGCTGGCGGCCGTCGATGCGCACCTTGGTCTTGAGCACGCTGTCGCGCATGGTGTGGTATTCGAGCTCGCCGAATTCCTTCACCAGCTCGGCGGTCGGCCAGGCATGCTCTTCGGCCTGGGCCTTGAGCGAAGCCAGCACGTCGGCCTTGATCGCGGCGATGGCGTCGCGGCGCTGCAGCTTGTCCTTGACCTGGAACGCTTCCGCCAGCTTGTCGCCGACGAAGCCGCGCACGGCGGCGGCCAGGGCCTCGTTACGGGCCGGCGGCTGCCAGTCCATCGACGGGCGGGCGGCCTCGGTGGCCAGTTCGGCGATCGCGCGGACGGCGACCTGCATCTGCTGGTGGCCGAACACCACCGCGCCCAGCATCACTTCCTCGCTGAGCAGCTTGGCTTCGGATTCCACCATCAGCACGGCGTTGGAGGTGCCGGCCACGACCAGGTCCAGCGCCGAGCCCTTCAGCTCGGTGGCGGTCGGGTTGAGCACGTACTTGCCGTCGACGTAACCGACGCGGGCGGCGCCGATCGGACCCTTGAACGGGATGCCGGCGAGGCTCAGCGCGGCGGACGCGCCCAGCAGGGCCGGGATGTCGCCGTCGACTTCCGGATTGAGCGAGACGACCTGGGCGATGACCTGCACTTCGTTCTTGAACTCCTCCGGGAACAGAGGACGAACGGGGCGATCGATCAGGCGCGAGGTCAGCGTCTCTTTCTCGGTCGGACGGCCTTCGCGCTTGAAGAAGCCACCCGGGATGCGGCCCGCGGAGTAGAACTTCTCGACGTAGTCGACGGTGAGCGGGAAGAAGTCCTGCCCGTCCTTCGCCTTGGTGGCGGCGACCGCGGTGACGAGCACCACGGTGCCGTCCATGCTGACCATGACGGCACCGGAGGCCTGGCGGGCGATTTCGCCCGTCTCCAGGGTGACCGTGTGATTACCGTACTGGAATGACTTGGTTACTTTCGCCACGTTAATGTCCTGATTTGAAAAGTGCGGCCATGGATGGCCGCTTTTTGACCTTTGCGATCACGGATGATCGCAAAAATTAACGCCGCAGGCCGAGGCGTTCGATCAGGCTCTGGTAGCGAGTCACGTCGCTGGCCTGGAGGTAGCTCAGCAGACGCTTGCGCTGGTTGACCAGCTTGAGCAGGCCACGACGCGAGTGGTGGTCCTGCTTGTGGGTCTTGAAATGGTCGGTCAGGTGGGCGATGCGGGCCGACAGCAGGGCCACCTGGACTTCCGGCGAACCGGTGTCGTTCGGCACGCGGCCGTAGTCAGCAATGATCTTGCCGGTCTGTTCTGCAGTAAGGGACATGGGTCTCTCTTCCTCAAAAGCGGGTACGAAGCTTGCGCAACGTCACCGACGGTGACGTTGCGCAAGCTTCGGATGGATGGATAAAACTCTGGAACAAGCGGGCTATTCTAGCGGCCCGACGCGCATTACAACAAGAGCATGACAAGTGCACCGATGGCGTTGTCATGCCCTTTCCGCCGTTGCCGGCGGCAGATTGAAGCCGCGCTGGATGCGCAGCAGGCCGTCCTGGTCCAGCTCGCACAGCGCTACCGGGCGCCCGTCCGGGGCGAACGCGGCATAGGCGCCGGCCGCATGGCCCTCAAGCTGAATGCGCTGGCCGCGGGTCACCGCGTGGCTCTGTTCATCGTCCAGGGCCAGCGCCGGCCAGCCGGCCAGGCCGGCGGCCACCGGCAGCAGCAAGGCGTCCATGGCGGCCTCGCCCCGCTCCGCCGCCGCGTCCAGTTGCTCCAGCGTGACCATGGCCGGGACCCGGAACGGCTCGACCCACAGCCGGCGCAGCGCGGTCAGGTGCGCGCCGCAGCCCAGCGCCTCGCCCAGGTCCACGGCGAGGCTGCGGACATAGGTGCCGGAGCCGCATTCCACGTCCAGCACCAGGGTATCGGCGGTGCGCGACAGCAGTTCGAGCCTGAACACGTCCACTTCGCGCGGCGGCGCCTGCACGTCTTCGCCGCGGCGCGCCTTCAGGTACAGCGGCTCGCCGCCCTGCTTCAGCGCCGAATACACCGGCGGTATCTGCACGATGCGCCCGCGCAGGCCGGCCAGGGCCTGCTCCAGCGCGGCAGCGTCCAGCGGCGGCACCGGGCGCTGCAGCACCACCTCGCCTTCCAGGTCGGCGGTGGTGGTGGTCGCGCCCAGGCGCACCTCGGCGCGATAGGCCTTGCGCGAGCCCAGCAGGCTGCCGGCGATCTTGGTGGCCTCGCCGAAGCACAGCGGCAGCAGGCCGGTGGCCAGCGGATCGAGCGCCCCGGTATGGCCGCCCTTCTCGGCGCGCAGCCGATGGCGGGCCTTCTGCAGGGCCTGGTTGGAACTGAGGCCCAGCGGCTTGTCCAGCAGCAGCAGGCCGTGCAGGTCGCGGAAGCGGCTGCGGCGCATCAGGCCTCGCCGTCGTCCTTGGCGGCGCTATCGTCCTTGGCCGCACCGTCGTCCTTGATCGGCACCAGGTCGCGCGCCTGCTCGCGCAGCAGCTCTTCGATGCGCTCGCCCTTGTCGACCGAGTCGTCGTACTTGAAGCGCAGCTCCGGCACCCGGCGCAAACGCATGCTGCGCGAGAGCGAACGGCGGAATTCCACCGCCAGCTCGTTCAACGCCTTGACCGCGGCCTTCGACTGGTCCGGCAGCAGCGCGGTCACCCACACCGAGGCGAAGTCCAGGTCGCGGGTCACTTCCACATCCGACACGCTTACCGAAGGCAGGCCGTGGTCGCGCACGGCGGCGTGGACCAGCAGGGCCAGTTCGCGGCGCAGCTCGGCACCGACGCGGTCGGTACGCTTGAAATCGCGTGAGGGCATATAGCCTCCTTGACGACCGCCATGCGCGGCCGATGACGCGCGGCCAGCACCAGCGGCCGCGGATACGAAAAACGCCGAAGCCCGGACAGGACTGTCCGGGCTCCAGCTCTTACGGAATAACCCTGCGGAACGGGGGGCGCAAGCCCCCCATCCGGTTTACAGCGTGCGTGCCACCTCGATGCGCTCGAAGCACTCGATCTGGTCGCCGACCTTCACGTCGTTGTACTGCTTCACGGCGATACCGCATTCCATGCCGTTGCGCACTTCGTCGACCAGTTCCTTGAAGCGGCGCAGCGATTCCAGCTCGCCCTGGAAGACCACGGTGTTGTCGCGCAGCACGCGGATCGGCTTGCTGCGCTTGACCGTGCCTTCGATCACCATGCAACCGGCCACGGCGCCGAACTTGGAGCTGCGGAACACCTCGCGCACCTGGGCGACACCGATGATCTCCTCGCGCACTTCCTTGCCCAGCAGGCCCGAAGCGGCCTGTTTCACCTGGTCGATCACGTCGTAGATGATCGAGAAGTAGCGCACGTCCAGGCCGGCGGTATCGATCACCTTGCGCGCCGAAGCGTCGGCACGCACGTTGAAGCCGATCACCAGCGCCTTGGAGGCCGCGGCCAGGGTAGCGTCGGACTCGGTGATGCCGCCGACGCCGGCCGCGATCACGTTGACCTTCACGTTCTCGTTGCCGATCGCGCTGAGCGACTCGCGCAGCGCCTGCACCGAACCCTGCACGTCGGCCTTGACCAGGATGTTGAGCGTCTGCAGATCCGCACCCTGGCTCATCAGGGCCATGATGTCTTCAAGACGGTTGGCCTTGCTGACCATGCGCGTTTCGCGACGCTTGAGCTGGCGCTCCGCGGCCACTTCGCGGGCGAGGCGTTCGTCCGCCACCACCACGAAGTCGTCGCCGGATTCCGGCACGCCGGACAGGCCCAGCACCTGCACCGGAATCGACGGACCGGCTTCCTGCACGGTCTTGCCGCTCTCGTCGATCAGTGCGCGCATGCGGCCGTACTCAATGCCGCAGACGACGAAGTCGCCGCGCTTGAGCGTGCCCTGCTGCACCAGCACCGTCGCCACCGGACCGCGGCCGCGATCCAGGCTCGATTCGATCACCACGCCGGAGGCCGGACCGTCTTCGACGGCCTTCAGCTCCATCACTTCGGCCTGGACCAGGATCGCGTCGAGCAGTTCGTCGATACCCATGCCGGTCTTGGCCGAGATCGCCACGAACGGGGTATCGCCACCCCATTCTTCCGGAATCACCTGCAGATTGCCGAGGCCCTGCTTGACGTGGTCCGGATTGGCGTCCGACTTGTCCATCTTGTTCAGCGCCACGATCAGCGGCACCTTGGCGGCACGCGCATGCTGCACGGCTTCGGCCGTCTGCGGCATGACGCCGTCGTCGGCCGCGACCACCAGCACCACGATGTCGGTGGACTGGGCGCCGCGTGCACGCATCGAGGTGAACGCCGCGTGGCCCGGGGTATCCAGGAACGTGATGACGCCCTTGGGCGTTTCCACGTGGTACGCGCCGATGTGCTGCGTGATGCCGCCGGCTTCGCCCGAGGCGACCTTGGTGCGGCGGATGTAGTCGAGCGTCGAGGTCTTGCCGTGGTCGACGTGGCCCATGATGGTGACCACCGGCGGACGCGGCTTCTTCTCGCCTTCGAGCTCGGCGTTCTGGGTGTGGGCAGCCAGCGCGGCTTCGGCGTTGTTCTCGCTCACCGCCACGGCCTTGTGGCCGAGTTCCTCGATCACCAGTACCGCGGTGTCGTGGTCGATGGTCTGGTTGATGGTGGCCATCACGCCCATCTTGAAGAGCGCCTTGACCACTTCCGAACCCTTGACGGCCATCTTCTGGGCCAGGTCGGCGACCACGTTGGCGTCGCCCACCACCACTTCGCGCACCACCGGTGCGGTCGGGCGGGAGAAGCCGTGCGGGCCCGAACCGGAGGCCGAGGAACCGCCACGCACGGGCTCGCCCCTGCCACCGGGCCGGCCCGGCTTGCCGCGCTTGTTGCGGCGGGCGCGGTCGGCCTCGGACAGATGCAGCTCGCCGGCGGCGAAACGCTTGCCGCCCGGGCCTTCGTCGCGGTCGCGGCCGCCGGGACGCGCCTTGTTGCGCGCATCGGTGGCGCCAGCCGCCGCGGGGGCGGCGGCCGTAGCCGGAGTCCGCGCCGGGCCGGAAGTCCGGGCCGGAGTGGACGCAGCAGCGGCAGCGGGAGCCGGTGCCGGCGCGGGGGCCGGCGCAGCCACCGGAGCGGCCACCGGCTTCTCGCGGCGACGCGGCTCGTGAATGCGCGGCAGGATCATGCCCAGCGCCTTCGGGTCGATCTTCTGCACGGTCGACGCCGGCGGCACCGCTGCGGCCTTATCGTTCGCGACGGGCGCCTGCACCTGCGGCTGCGGAGCGGCCTGGGCCGGCTCCTCGACCTGCGCCTGTTCGCGTGCGGCGGCAGCCGCGGCCTCGCGGGCCGCCTCGGCTTCAGCCTCGGCCTGCGCGCGGCGCTGCTCGGCTTCTTCCTGGCGACGCTGCTCGGCTTCCTCGCGCTCGCGCGTCTCGTCCTGGCGGCGGCGCTCGGCGTCGACGCGCTCGGTTTCTTCGTGCTCGCGCTGCTGCGCGGATTCCTGCAGCTTGCGCACGGCGTCCTCGCGCTCGTGGTCGGCGCTGGCCTCCTCGGCGATGACGCTGCGCTTGACGTAGGTGCGCTTGGCGCGCACTTCCACGTTCACCGTCTTGGCGCCGCCGGCGCCGCGGGCGCCGGGCGTGGAGACCTTCAGCTCGCTGACCTTGCGGCGCTTGAGCGTGATCTGGCGCGGCGAGCTGTCTTCCGCTTCCGCGGTCTCCTCGCTCTTGCCGTGCGTGCGGCGCAGGAATCCGAGCAGTTTCACCTTTTCGGTGCTGCTGATGACCTGCTCCGGATCGGAGAATTTCATGCCGGCTTCGGCAAGCTGCCCGAGCAGCCTGTCCACCGGCAAGCCAAGTACCTTGGCAAGTTGTTTGATCGTTACGTCCGACATCGTGTTCTTTCTCCGCCGTTCCCGCGCATACCCCGTACGACCGAAGGCCGCCCGGATACCGCCATCCGTGGTGGAAGCCTTTCGGGCTTCCCTCGGCGCGCCCGTCCCGAGCGCGGCCGTTCGCGGTTAGCCGCCCCTCTCCAGCCGCTCGATCATGGGCTTGCGCGCTTCCATGATCAGCTTGGCGGCGAGGTCTTCGTCCACACCTTCGATATCGATCAGGTCGTCGACCGCGAGGTCGGCCAGATCGTCCAGCGACATCACTTCTCGCTCGGCCAGCGCATAGGCGATCGATTCGCTCATGCCCGGCAGCGCCAGCAGTTCTTCCGACGGCTCGTTCACGCCTTCTTCCACCGCCAGTGCCTCGGTCAGCAAGGCGTCGCGGGCGCGGGCGCGCAGTTCCTCGACGATGTCCTCGTCGAAGCCCTCCACCGCCAGCAGCTCGGCGCTGGGCACGTAGGCGATTTCCTCGACCGTGGAGAAACCTTCCTGCACCAGGATGTTGGCGATCTCCTGGTCCACTTCGAGCTTTTCCATGAACAGCTGGCGCGCGGCCTCCTGCTCGGCTTCGCTCTTGGCGGCAACCTGGTCCTGGGTCATCACGTTGAGCTGCCAGCCGGTGAGCTTGCTGGCCAGGCGCACGTTCTGGCCGCCGCGGCCGATGGCCTGGGAGAGCTTCTCCTCGGCCACCGCGATGTCCATGGAGTGCTTCTCTTCGTCCATGATGATCGACTGGACTTCCGCCGGCGCCATCGCATTGATCACGTACTGGGCCTGGTTGTCGGCCCAGGTGATGATGTCCACGCGCTCGCCGTTGAGTTCGTTCGACACCGCCTGCACGCGCGAACCGCGCATGCCGATGCAGGCGCCGATCGGATCGGTGCGGCTGTCATGGGCCACCACGGCGATCTTGGCGCGGTCGCCCGGATCGCGGGCGCAGCCCTTGATCTCGACCAGGCCCTGGCCGACTTCCGGCACCTCGAGCTTGAACAGCTCGATCATGAATTCCGGCGCCGCGCGCGAGACGAACAGCTGCGGGCCGCGGATTTCCGATTTCACTTCGAACAGGTAACCGCGCACGCGGTCGCCGACGCGATGCGATTCGCGCGGGATGGTCTTGTCGCGCGGGATGAAGGCCTCGGCGTTGCCGCCCAGGTCCAGATAGACGTTTCCGCGCTCGACGCGCTTGACGATGCCGGTGATCAGCTCGCCCACGCGATCGGTGTAGGCGTCCACCACCTGCTGGCGCTCGGCCTCGCGCACGCGCTGCACGATCACCTGCTTGGCGGCCTGTGCGGCGATGCGGCCGAATTCGGCGTTCTCGATCTGCGTCTCGATGTGCTCGCCGATCTGCGCGTCTTCGCGCTCGTCGACGGCGTCCATCAGGCGCAGCTGGTGATACGGCGATTCCATCTCGCCGTCATCGGCGATGATTTCCCAGCGGCGGAAGGTCTCGTACTCGCCGTTCTGGCGGTCGATGCTCACGCGGATGTTCGGATCCTCGTCGGGGTAACGCTTCTTGGCGGCCGAGGCCAGCGCGGCCTCCATCGCCAGGAAGATCACCTCGCGCGGCACGCCCTTTTCGTTGGCGACCGCATCGACGACCAGCAATAGTTCTTTGCTCATTGCAGCAACTCCGTGGACGCCTTTCCGTCGCCCGCTCGCTCTGATGGATGACTTAGCTCTTCTTGACCGGCTTCTTGCCGGGCTTGGGCTGCGGCACGTAGCCGAGCGCTGCCCAATCCGGCACCACGCGCGCGCTTTCCACCGCGTCATGATCGAACTCGACTACCTTCCCCTCGGCTTCCAGCGAAATGCGCTCGCCTTCCACTTTGGTGACCTTGCCGCGCAGGCGGCGGCGCCCTTCGATCGGCGCCTTCAGCAGCACTTTCACTTCCTGCCCGACGAACCTGCCGAACTGCGCCGCGGTGAACAGCGGGCGGTCGATGCCGGGCGAGGACACTTCCAGCAGGTAGTGCCCCGGGATCGGGTCCTCTACGTCGAGCATGGCCGACAGCTCGCGGCTGGCGGCCTCGCAATCGTCGACGGAGATTTCCCGCCCTTCCACGTCCAGATAAACGCGCAGCGTACTCTGCCCCTGCGACGGGGAGAATTCCACGCCAAGGCAGCTCAGGCCCAGATCGGCCAGTACCTCGGTGAAACGTTGTGCCAGTGCCTGCGTGTCCATAAAAAACCGTCTGTTTTACCGTCGCCAGAAACAAAAAATGGGCTCCAACGGCCCATTCCCTTATCGCGCCGATGTCCCGACTCTTCCGGGGCTCTTTCCGGGCATATGCGCGCGCAAACCGGCACAAATACCAAGCCGGGCGTGACGAATATGCGACGCATCCTTGCGCCCAACAAAAAAGCCTCACGAGGAGGCTTTCTTGTTCAAAGAAAGGTCCGGGAGCGGGGGAACCAGGATGCGCTGTCGAAGCGCTTCGTTGTTCCGCTTTGTCCGCTGCAGAGTTCAAGGAGCATAGTCTGCTTAACGCGATTTTGCAACATTCACGCCACTTGTCCCGGCTTTGGCGCGACGGGCGCGACACCGGCCCGGCAGCCCTGCCGCACGCGGGTCAATTCCCGGGAAAAGGGGCGTATCCACAGCCCTCCTCGACCCCTTCCCGCAGCCGGCGCGAGGACGTGCGCGAGCTGGCGAATACCCGGCGCGCCATTTCCAGCTGCACGAGTTTCATGTCCAGGCTGGCATGCGTGTCGCTGGCTGATGAGTCGCGAAATACCAGCCGGGCCACAGACCTCGCACGCGCCGCACAAGCGCGCGCAAACCTTGCTTCATCGCAACCTGTGATCTGTGCTCTCGATCTTTTGCGAACTCGCATTTTTTCGAGCGCACAAAGAAATTCGGCGTCCTCTTTCGAGGACGCCGAATCGAATAGTTGGTAGCGGGGGTAGGATTCGAACCTACGACCTTCGGGTTATGAGCCCGACGAGCTGCCAGACTGCTCCACCCCGCACCAGAAAAGAAACTATAGCGAGATGGCCGAATTCTTGCAAGGGTTGTAAGCCGATTCCGTAAAACTTTTTTTGCAGAATGCTTACCGAACCCGACGCAAGCTTCTCTATCGCACGCTTGCCATGCAAACGCGGCAGCCGCAGCCGCCGCATCGTTCAACCGGGAAACACGCTCTTGCACCAGCCCAGCAGCGGGCCCCATGCGAGGCCGAGTACTAGCAGCGTCAGCGCATTGAGCGACAGCACCAGGCGCATCGCCGGATCCTGCTGCAGCTTGATCTCGGTGCCTTCCACCGGCGCGTCGAAGTACATCACCTTCACCACGCGCAGGTAGTAGTACAGGCCGATGATCGCGAACACCGCGCCGACGATCGCCAGCCACAGCATGCCGGCATGCATCGCCGCCTGCAGCACCAGGAACTTGGCGAAGAAACCGAACAGCGGCGGCACGCCGGCCAGCGAGAACATCACCAGCATCATCAGGAAAGCCATCCACGGCGAACGCTGGTTGAGGCCCTTGAGATCGTCGATCTCCTCGCACTCGAAGCCCGCACGCGCCAGCGCCATGATCACGCCGAACGCCGCGGTGCCCATCAGCGCGTAGCTGATCGCATAGAACAGCGCGGACGCATAACCCTCGGGCCCGGCATTGACCAGGCCCAGCAGCAGGTAGCCCATGTGCGAGATGGTCGAATAGGCCAGCAGGCGCTTGAGGTTGGTCTGCACGATCGCGACCAGGTTGCCGATCGCCAGCGACAGCACCGCCAGCGCGGACAGCATCTGCTGCCAATGCTGCGACAGGTCGCCCAGGCCCGATTCCAGCAGGCGGTACGCCATGCCGAACGCGGCCAGCTTCGGTGCGGAAGCGATGAAGATCGTCACTGCGGTCGGCGCACCCTGGTAGACGTCCGGGATCCACATATGGAACGGCGCGGCGCCCAGCTTGAAGCCGATGCCGATGATCATGAAGATCATGCCGAACAGCAGCAGGTTGGGCACGCCGGTATGCGCGGCAGCGCCGTGCAAGGTGGCCAGGTCCAGCGTGGCGGTGGCGCCGTAGACCATCGACATGCCGTACAGCAGCATGCCCGAGGCCAGCGCGCCCAGCACGAAGTACTTCACCGCCGCCTCGGACGACAGCTTCGAATCGCGGTTGAGCGCGACCAGTGCGTACGAGGACAAGGTCAGCAGTTCCAGGCCCAGGTACACCGTGACCAGGCTGCCGGCCGAGACCAGCAGCATTACGCCGATCACCGCGAAGATCATCAGCGTGTAGAACTCGCCGACGTACAGCTTGCGGTCGGCCAGGTAGGAGCGCGAGTAGACGAAGATCAGCGCCACGCTCAGCAGCGCGAAGGTCTTCAGGATCTCGGCCACGCCGTCGCGGATGAACATGCCGCCGAAGGCGCGCATCGGCTGCTCCGGCTGGCCGGAGATCACCAGGTAGATGGCGACCAGCACTACCAGGATCGACATCCAATGCAGCACGTCGCGTCCCTTGAGGCCCAGCAGGACAGGCTGTTCGGGCTTCATGAAGGCGTCCACCAGCAACAGCAGGCACGCCGCCGCCACCAGGTACAACTCCGGCAGCATGATCAGAATGTCATTGAGATTCGGCATGGTCATTCTCAGATCTTGTGGTTGCCAAGCTGCTGCACCAGCTGCGACACGGAGCTGTCCATCAGGTGGATCAGCGGCTGCGGCCACACGCCCAGCGCGATCACCGCGGCGGCAAAGGCGATCAGCACGAAGGCTTCGCGCCCGTTGATGTCCTTCATTTCGGCCACGTGCGGGTTGGTCACTTCGCCCCACAGCACGCGCTTAACCATCCACAAGGTGTAGGCGGCGCCGATGATCAGGGTGAAGCCTGCGAACAGCGCGATCCACGGATTGGCCTGGAAGCTGGCCAGGATCACCTGGAACTCGCCGACGAAGCCGCTGGTGCCCGGCAGGCCGCTGTTGGCCATGGCGAACAGCACGTAGAAGAAGCCGAACCACGGCATCACGTTGATGACGCCGCCGTAGTCCTTGATCTGGCGGCTATGCAGGCGGTCGTACAGCACGCCGATGCAGGAGAACATCGCGCCCGACACGAAGCCGTGCGAGATCATCTGCACCATCGCGCCCTGCATGCCCAGCTTGGCCGCATCGAAGTTGCCGGCGCCGCGCACCAGCATGAAGGCGATGAAGATGCCCAGGGTGACGAAGCCCATGTGCGCCACGGACGAATACGCCACCAGCTTCTTCATGTCCTCCTGCACCAGGGCGATATAGCCGATGTAGACCACCGCGATCAGGCTCAGGCCGATCACCACCCAGGCATAGGCTTCCGAGGCGTCCGGCACGATCGGCAGCGAGAAGCGCAGGAAACCGTAGCCACCGATCTTCAGCATCACCGCGGCCAGCACCACCGAGCCGCCGGTCGGCGCCTCCACGTGGGCGTCCGGCAACCAGGTGTGCACCGGCACCATCGGCACCTTCACCGCGAACGCAGCCAGGAAGGCGAAGAACAGCCAGGTCTGCTCGCGCATGCTCAGCGGCAGCGCCGCCAGCGTGGCCAGGTCGAACGAGCCCGCCTTCAGGTACAGGTAGATCAGGCCCACCAGCATGAAGATGGAGCCGAGGAAGGTGTAGATGAAGAACTTCAGCGTCGCGTAGACGCGGCGCGGACCACCCCAGATACCGATGAGGATGAACATCGGGATCAGCATGGCCTCGAAGAACACGTAGAACAGCAAGGCGTCGGTGGCGCAGAACACGCCGATCATCAGGCCCTCGAGCACCAGCATGGCGGCCATGTACTGGTGCGGCTTGTTCTGGATGACCTCCCAGGCGCCGACGATGACCAGGATGCCGACGAAGGTAGTGAGCAGGATCAGCGCCACCGCGATGCCGTCGACCGCCAGGCCGTAGTGCACGCCGAGCGAGGCGATCCACAGGTAGCTTTCACCGAGCTGCTTGCTGCTGTCCGCCGCGTTGTACTGCGACAGCAGGAACAGGCTGAGCACGAAGGTGAGCACGGCTACCAGCAGCGAGATCCAGCGTGCGGTGTTGGGGCGGCCGGAACCGGCCAGCAGCACGGGGATGGCGCCGACGATCGGGAGCCAGATCAGCAGGCTGAGCAAGTGATTGAACATGGAGCTGGGTTCCCTTATTGCCCGACCAGCCAATACCCGCCAAGCAGCAGGATCAGGCCGAGGATCATCGCGAAGGCATAGTGATAGAGGTAGCCGGACTGCAGCGTGCGCACCGCGCTGGCGATGCGCCGGACCAGCGAGGCCGAGCCATCCACCAGCACGCCGTCGATCACCGCGGCGTCGCCGCCCTTCCACAGCGCGCGGCCGAGCTTCACGCCGCCCTTGGCGAACAGCGCGAAGTAGACGTCGTCGATCCAGTACTTGCGATCGAGCACGGTCCACAGCGGCTTGAGCGCGCTCTTGATCTTGTCGGCGACGGACGGGTTGAAGAGGTAGATGTAGGTCTGAATCGCGAAGGCGGCTGCGACCAGCCAGAACGGCCACTGCGCGAAGCCATGGATACCCGCCGAGAACCAGTCATGGAACTCATGGCTCAACTCGGCCAGCACGTTGTTGGCCTCGTTGACGTGGATCGCTTCACCGAACCAGCCGTCATACAGCATCGCCTTGGCGAAGATCGCGCCGATCACCACCGACGGGATCGCCAGCAGCACCAGCGGCAGCGTCACCACCCACGGCGACTCCTTCGGCGCGTGGTGCAGCACGCCCGGCTCGTGGTGGCCGTGGTCGTCGTGATGCCCATCGTCATGGTGAGCGTCGTGGTGCGCTTCATGATGCGCGTGGCCATGCTCAGCCACGACGGTGAAGCGCTCCTTGCCGTGGAAGGTCAGGTACATCTGGCGGAACGTGTACAGCGCGGTGACGAAGGCGCCGATCAGCACGCAGGCATAGGCATAGCCCGCGCCCCAGCGATGCGACTCGCCCACCGCCTCGATGATCGCGTCCTTGGAATAGAAGCCCGCGAAGAACGGCACGCCGCACAGCGCCAGCGAACCGATCCACATGGTGATCCAGGTGACCGGCATGTACTTGCGCAGCCCGCCCATGTAGCGCATGTCCTGCTCATGGTGCATGGCGATGATCACCGAGCCCGCGCCCAGGAACAGCAGCGCCTTGAAGAAGGCGTGGGTCATCAGGTGGAACACCGCGCCGGAGTACGCCGAAACGCCCAGCGCCACGGTCATGTAGCCCAGCTGCGACAGCGTGGAATACGCCACCACGCGCTTGATGTCGTTCTGCACGATGCCGATCAGGCCGGTGAACAGCGCGCCGGTGGCGCCGATCACCATGATGAAGCTGAGCGCGCCTTCGGACAGCTCGAACAGCGGCGACATGCGCGCGACCATGAAGATGCCCGCGGTCACCATGGTGGCCGCGTGGATCAGCGCCGAGATCGGCGTCGGGCCTTCCATCGAGTCCGGCAGCCACACGTGCAGCGGCACCTGGGCGGACTTGCCCATCGCGCCGATGAACAGCAGCACGCCGATCACGGTGGCGGCATCCCAGGCATGGTTCTGGGTGATCTGCAGGGTCTTGCCGACCAGGCTCGGCGCGTTGGCGAACGCGGCGGAGTAGTCCAGCGTGCCCAGGAAGTACAGGATCGCGGCGATGCCCAGCAGGAAACCGAAGTCGCCCACGCGGTTGACCAGGAACGCCTTGAGGTTGGCGAAGATCGCGGTCGGACGCTTGAACCAGAAACCGATCAGCAGGTACGAGACCAGGCCCACCGCTTCCCAGCCGAAGAACAGCTGCATGAAGTTGTTGCTCATCACGAGCATCAACATCGAGAAGGTGAACAGCGAGATGTAGCTGAAGAAGCGCTGGTAGCCGTCGTCTTCGGCCATGTAGCCGATGGTGTAGATGTGCACCAGCAGCGACACGAAGGTGACCACCACCATCATCATGGCGGACAGCTTGTCGATCAGGAAGCCGACGGTGGCGGTGTACTTGCCGATCTCGAACCAGGTGTAGATGTTCTGGTTGTAGACCGGCACCGCGCCCGTGCACAGCTGGTACAGCACGTACATCGACAGCGCGCAGGAAATCGCTACGCCGAGGATGGTGGCGCTGTGCGCGCCGGCGCGCCCGATGAACCGGCCGAGGAAGCCGGCCAGCAGGCAGCCGAGCAGCGGCGCCAGCGCGATGATCAGCAGGATGGAGGTGGAGATCATCGGCTCAGCCCTTCATGCTGTCGATTTCGGCGATGTTGATCGTGCTGCGATTGCGGAACAGCAGGACCAGGATCGCCAGGCCGATGGCGGTTTCCGCCGCGGCCACGGTAAGGATGAAGAACACGAACACCTGGCCGGCCACGTCGCCGAGGAAGCGCGAGAAGGCCACGAAGTTGATGTTCACGGCCAGCAGCATCAGCTCGATCGACATCAGCAGCACGATGACGTTCTTGCGGTTGATGAACAGGCTGGCCACCGCGATGCAGAACAGCACCGCGCCAAGCACGATGAAATGCGACAGCGTGATCATGGCTTGGTCTCCGGATTCGTAGCGGGCGCTTCGGGCGCGGGGCGCTCCGCCGCCATCTTCACGATGCGCACGCGGTCGGTGGCCTTCACGGCCACCTGCTGCGCCGCCGTCTGGTGGCGCGTGCCGCCGCGGTGGCGCAGGGTCAGCGCCACGGCCGCGACCACGCCCACGGTCAGGATCAGCGCGGCGATCTCGAACGGCAGCAGGAACTGGGTATACAGCGCCTGGCCCAGCCACTGCGTGTTGGACAGGCCGGCAGCGGTGGCCGGGTTGGCCCCCATCACGGCCTCGTGCATGGAGCGCACGCCGATCAGGGCGAGCATTTCCACCAGCATCACCACGGCCACCACGATGCCCACCGGCAGGTAGCGGATGAAGCCTTCGCGCAGGTGTTCCTGCTTGATGTCCAGCATCATCACCACGAACAGGAACAGCACCATCACCGCGCCGACGTAGACCACGATCAGCGCGATGGCCAGGAACTCCGCCTCGGCCAGCAGCCAGATGCAGGCGGTGCTGAAGAAGGTCAGCACCAGCGACAGCACCGCATGCACCGAGTTGCGCAAGGTGATGACGCCCAGCGCTGCCGCTACGGTGACCGCCGCGAAAGCGTAGAAACAGATAAGTTGGAACACAGACGGATCGATCACGGTTGTGTCCTTTAGCGGTACGCGGCGTCTTGAGCGCGGGCGGCGGCGACTTCATGCTCGAAGCGGTCGCCGATGGCGAGCAGCTGCAGCTTGGTCACCACGTTTTCGCCACGCTTTTCGAAGTGGTATTCGTGCACGTGCGTCTCGACGATCGAGTCCACCGGGCAGCTCTCCTCGCAGAAGCCGCAGAAGATGCACTTGAACAGGTCGATGTCGTAGCGGGTGGTGCGGCGCTGGCCGTCGCTCTCGCGCGGAGCGGAGTCGATGGTGATCGCCAGCGCGGGGCACACCGCTTCGCACAGCTTGCACGCGATGCAGCGTTCTTCGCCGTTGGCGTAGCGGCGCAGCGCGTGCAGGCCGCGGAAGCGGTTCGACTTGGGGATGTGCTCCATCGGGTAGCGCATCGTGTACTTGGGGCTGAACATGTAGCGCATGGTCAGGCCCATGCCCTTGAACAGCTCGATGAGCAGCAGGCTCTTGAAGTAGTTGGTAATGCCGGACATGGTTTTCTTCAGCCTCCCGTGCCGATGCTGACCCAGCCGAAATACTTCATGCAGCCGGCGACGAGGACCCAGACGATGGTGATGGGAATGAATACCTTCCAGCCCAGCCGCATGATCTGGTCATAGCGGTAGCGCGGGAAACTGGCGCGGAACCAGAGGAAGAAGAAGGCGAAGAAGAACGCCTTCGCGAACAGCCAGAAGAAGCTGCCCTGCCCCAGGAACGGCACCGAGGGCGGGAACGGCGACAGCCAGCCGCCCATGAACAGGATCGCGGCCAGGAAGCTGACCAGGATCATGTTGGCGTATTCGGCCAGGAAGAAGATCGCGAACGCCGAACCGGAGTACTCCACGTGGAAGCCGGCGACGATTTCCGACTCGCCTTCGGCCACGTCGAACGGTGCGCGGTTGGTCTCGGCCACGCCGGAGATGAAGTAGATGATGAACACCGGCAGCAGCGGCCACATGAACCACTCGAGGAAGCCCTTCTTGCCGGCCTGGGCATGCACGATGTCGGTGAGGTTCAGGCTGCCGGCCAGCACCAGCACGCAGACCAGGCACAGGCCCATGGCCAGCTCGTAGGAGATCACCTGCGCCGCCGAGCGCATCGCACCGAGCAGCGCGTAGCGCGAGTTGGAAGCCCAGCCGGCGAGGATGATGCCGTACACGCCCAGCGAGGTCATCGCCAGCAGGTACAGCACGCCGGCGTTGACGTTGGCCAGCACCAGCTTGTCGTTGAACGGGATCACCGCCCACGCCGCCATCGCCGGCACCAGCGCCAGCAGCGGCGCCAGGTAGTACAGGAACTTGTTCGCGCTGCTGGGAAGGATCACTTCCTTGATCAGCAGCTTGACCACGTCGGCGAAGGCCTGCAGCAGGCCGAGGGGACCGACCTTGTTCGGCCCCATGCGCACGTGCATCCAGCCGATGACCTTGCGCTCCCAGTACACGAACATCGCCACCGCCAGGATCACCGGAACGGCGATGCACAGGATGTAGATGATCGGCCAGACGAGCTGGTTGAGGATCTGTTCGCCCATGGCTTACGCCTTGCTCAAGGTGATGGCCGCGCCGTAAGGCGGCAACGTGGCGGTGAGTTCGTGCGCGGCTTCGATCCAGGCGGTGCCGTCCGGCACCGACTCATCGATGACCACCGGCAGCGCGACCTTGCCGATACGCACCGAAGCGCCGTCGGCCAGGCCCTGGCGCTGCGCTTCGGCCGCGCTCAGGCGCACGGCCGGCTCGCGGTTGAGCGGATGCGCGCTGAGCGCGCTCGCGCGGCGCAGCACGGCGTCGGAGCGGTACATCGGCCAGGTGGCGAGACGGGTCAGGCCGTCGGCCGGCGCGCGCGGCGCGAGGCCTTCGCGGGCAACCGGGGCGCGCTCGACGATGCCGTCGCGCAGGCCGGCCAGGTCGTCGAACTCGAAACCGGCCAGCTTCAGGTTGCCGCCGAGCGCGCGCAGCACCTTCCAGCCCAGGCGCGCGTCGCCGGGGGCGCGGGCGCCCTGCACCACGCTTTGGGCGAGGCCGTCGACATTGACCAGGGTGCCGTCGATTTCCGGCAGCAGCGCGATCGGCAGGATCACGTCGGCCAGGTCGCGCAGCACGGGAGTGGCATAGGCAGAGAATGCGACCACGCTTTCGGCGCCGGTCAGCGCCTGCAGCGCGGCGGCGCCGGCGGCGACGTCGTGCGGCAGCTCCACGCCGTACAGCACGTAGGCCTTGCGCGGCTGCGCCAGCATCGCCTGCGCGTCGAGGCCGCCGTTACCCGGCAGCACGCCCACGCGGGTCAGGCCCAGCGCATTGGCGCCAGGCGCGATCTCGTTGTAGCCGGCGCCGGTGGCCTGCGCGATGAAGCGCGCGATCGCACGCAGCCACGAAGCCTGCGGATGCGTCACGGCGGCTTCGCCGAGGATCACCACCGCCTTGCCGGACTTCAGCGCATCGATCGCGCCGCGGTCGCCCTCGTCCGCCGGCACGGCGTCGATCGCGGAGGCGAGCGCGGCCGGAGCGATCGCACCGCCCTGCACCGCTGCCTTGGCCAGCGCCAGCAGCGCGTCGACCATGGCCTGCGGCGCGACGATCTCTTCGCCGGCCAGCGCGTAGTTGAAGTTGAAGCGCGCCGGATTGACCGCGTAGACCTTGGCGCCCTTCTTCACCGCCTGGTGCACGCGGTGGTTCAGCAGCGGCATTTCGTAGCGCAGGTCCGCGCCGATCAGCAGCGCGGCCTTGACCTTGTCAACTTCCGCCACCGGCAGGCTGAAGGCCTGGGCGCTGGCGTGGTCGGCGAAATCGGTCTGGCGCAGGCGATGATCGATGTGCGCGCTGCCCAGGCCATGGGCCAGGCGCACCAGCAGGTCGCCTTCCTCATTGGTGGTGGCCGGCGACACCAGGAAGCCGAGCTCCCCGCGCGCCTTGGCCAGCGCTTCGCCGGCGACGCTCAGCGCGTCTTCCCAGGTGGTCGACTGCCACTGGCCGTTGCGCTTGACCTGCGGCGCGGTGATGCGGTCCGCGGCGTACAGGCCCTGGTGGCTGTAGCGGTCGCGGTCGGACAGCCAGCATTCGTTGATGCTTTCGTTGTCGCGCGGCACCGTGCGCAGCACTTCGCCGCGGCGCGTATGCAGCCACAGGTTGGAGCCCAGCGCGTCGTGGTAGCCGACGGAGGGCTTGGCCACCAGTTCCCAGGCGCGCGCCTTGAACTGGAACGGCTTGTTGGTGAGCGCGCCGACCGGGCACACGTCGATGACGTTGCCGGACAGCTCGGTCTCCAGCGCCTTGCCGATATAGGTGCCGATCTGCAGATTGTCGCCGCGGCTCATGCCGCCCAGCTCGTAGGTGCCGGCGATCTCGCTGGTGAAGCGCACGCAACGCGTGCACTGGATACAGCGGGTCATCTCGGTAGCGACCAGCGGACCGAGGTTTTCGTCGGCGATGGTGCGCTTGCGCTCGGTGTAGCGCGACACGCTGCGGCCGTAGCCCAGGGCCACGTCCTGCAGTTCGCACTCGCCGCCCTGGTCGCAGATCGGGCAGTCCAGCGGATGATTGATCAGCAGGAATTCCATCACGTCGCGCTGGTACTTCAGCGCGCCGGCGGAACGGGTGGTCACCTTCATGCCCTCGGCCACCGGGGTGGCGCAGGCCGGCTGCGGCTTGGGCATGGGCTTGCCGCCCATCTCCACTTCCACCAGGCACATGCGGCAGTTGGCGGCGATCGGCAGCTTGCGGTGATAGCAGAAGCGCGGGATCGACACGCCGATCGCGTCAGCCGCTTCGATGATCATGGCGCCCTTGCGGATCTGCGTGGGCTTGCCGTCGACCTCGATATTGAGCAGGTCGGGCGGCGTGTTGTTCACCGGCTGCGCGCTCATGCCGCGGCTCCCATCGGCTCGCTCGGCAGGTCGTCGACAATGGAGCGACCGTTGACGATGTAGTACTCGAATTCATGCCAGAACTGGCGCAGGAAACCCTGCACCGGCCACGCCGCCGCTTCGCCGAACGCGCAGATGGTGTGGCCTTCGATCTGGCCCGCGATCGCCTTCAGGCGATGCAGGTCGTCCATGGTGCCCTTGCCTTCCACGATGCGGTCCAGCACGCGATGCATCCAGCCGGTGCCTTCGCGGCACGGCGTGCACTGGCCGCAGGATTCCTTATGGAAGAACTGCGAGATGCGGCGGGTGAAGCGCACCGTGCAGACGGTGTCGTCCAGCACCACGATGGCGCCCGAACCGAGGCCGGTCTTCAGGTCGCGCAGGGTGTCGTAGTCGAACGGCAGCCCCTTGAGCTGCTCGGCCTTCAGCACCGGCATCGACACGCCGCCCGGGATCGCGCCCTTGAGCGTGCGGCCCGGACGCAGGCCGCCGGCCATTTCTAGCAGCTCGTCGAAGGTGGTGCCCAGCGGCACTTCGAAGTTGCCGCCCTTCTGGACGCAGCCGGAGACCGAGAAGATCTTCGGACCGCCGTTCTTGGTCTTGCTCTGCGCCAGGAACCAGTCGGCGCCCTTGCGCAGGATCGACGGCACCGAGGCGTAGGTTTCGGTGTTGTTGATGGTCGACGGCTTGCCGTACAGGCCGAAGTTGGCCGGGAACGGCGGCTTGAAGCGCGGCTGGCCCTTCTTGCCTTCCAGCGATTCCATCAGCGCGGTTTCTTCGCCGCAGATGTAGGCGCCGGCGCCGAGCGCGCCGTAGATGTCCACGTCGATGCCGGTGCCCTGGATGTTCTTGCCCAGCAGGCCAGCGGCATAGGCTTCCTTGAGCGCTTCCTCGAAGTGCTCGAAGGGCTCGTGGTGAAACTCGCCGCGCAGGTAGTTATAGGCCGCGGTGGAGCCGGTGCAGTAGCAGGCGATCGCCATGCCCTCGATCACCGAGTGCGGGTTGAAGCGCAGGATGTCGCGGTCCTTGCAGGTGCCCGGCTCCGACTCGTCGGAGTTGCAGAGAATGTATTTCTGCATATTGCCCTTGGGCATGAAGGACCACTTCAGGCCGGTCGGGAAGCCGGCGCCGCCGCGGCCGCGCAGGTTGCTCTTCTTGATCTCGTCGATCAGCGTGTTCGGGTCGGGCTTCTCGGCGAGGATCTTCTTCCACGCTTCGTAGCCGCCGACCTGCAGGTAGCTGTCCATCACCCACGGCTTGTCGAAATGCAGCGTGGTGTAGACGACCTGGTGTTCCTTGGGTGCGGGACCGTATGCCATGACGCCGTGACCCTTACTTGAGACCGTCGAGGATCTCGTCGACCTTGTCGGCCGTGAGACGCTCGTGGTAATGCCCGTTGACGGTCATCGCCGGCGCGCAGGCGCAGGCGGCGATGCATTCTTCTTCGCGCTTGAGGTAGACGCGGCCATCGGCGGTGCTCTCGCCCAGCTTGATGCCCAGCTTCTTCTCGCAATGCGCGACCAGTTCCTCGGCGCCGTTGAGCCAGCACGAGACGTTGGTGCAGATGGCGACGTTGTTGCGGCCGACCGGCCTGGTCTCCAGCATCGAATAGAAGCTGGCCACCTCGTACGCCCACACCGCGGGCAGCTCGAGGTACTTGGCGACGGCGGTGATCAGCTCGTCGGTGAGGAAGCCCTGGTTCTGCTCCTGCGCGGCGAACAGCGCCTGGATCAGCGCCGAGCGCTTGCGGTCCGGCGGGAACTTCGCGACCCACTCGTCGATGTGATGACGGGTGTGCTCGTTGAGTGCGGCAAGCGGGTCGACGTGCTTGACCTGCTCGTAATTTCCGGTGGCTTTCATGCGTATGCTCCCGTCGGCTCAGCGATCGACTTCGCCGAACACGAGGTCATAGGTGCCGATCATCGCCACCACGTCGGCCAGCATGTGGCCGCGCACGATGGGATCGATCGACGACAGATGGGCAAAACCCGGCGCGCGCAGATGCACGCGGAACGGCTTGTTGGCACCGTCGGAGACCAGGTAGCAGCCGAACTCGCCCTTCGGCGCCTCGACCGCGCAATAGGTCTCGCCGGCCGGCACGCCATAGCCTTCGGTGAACAGCTTGAAGTGATGGATGAGGGCTTCCATGTCCTCCTTCATGGCCTCGCGCTTGGGCGGCGCGACCTTGAAGTTCTCCACCATCACCGGGCCCGGATTCGCGCGCAGCCAGGCGATGCACTGCTGGACGATGCGGTTGGACTGGCGCATCTCTTCCACGCGCACCAGATAGCGGTCGTAGCAGTCGCCGTTGACGCCGACCGGGATGTCGAAATCCATCTCGGCGTACTTGGCGTACGGCTGCTTCTTGCGCAGGTCCCAGGCCACGCCCGAGCCGCGGATCATCGCGCCGGTCATGCCCCACTGCTGGGCCAGCTCCGGCGAGATCACGCCGATGCCGACGGTGCGCTGCTTCCAGATACGGTTGTTGGTCAGCAGTTCCTCGTACTCGTCCACCTTCGACGGGAAGTCGGCGGTGAAGGCCTCGAGGAAGTCGAGCATGGAACCTTCGCGCCAGGCATTCAGGCGCTTGAGGTCCTTGCCCTTGTGCCAGGGCGACTCGCGGTACTGCGACATCTTGCCCGGCAGGTCGCGGTAGACGCCGCCCGGACGGTAGTACGTGGCGTGCATGCGGGCGCCGGAGACGGCCTCGTACACGTCCATCAGTTCTTCGCGTTCGCGGAAGGCGTACAGGAACACCGCCATCGCGCCGAGATCGAGCGCGTTCGAGCCGATCCACATCAGGTGATTCAGGATGCGGGTGATCTCGTCGAACATGGTGCGGATGTACTGCGCGCGTTCCGGCGCCTCGATCCCCATCAGGGTCTCGATCGCGAGCACGTAGGCGTGCTCGTTGCACATCATCGACACGTAATCCAGGCGATCCATGTAGCCGATCGACTGGTTGAACGGCTTGGCCTCGGCCAGCTTCTCGGTGCCGCGATGGAGCAGGCCCACGTGCGGGTCGGCGCGGACGATGGTCTCGCCGTCCATCTCCAGCACCAGGCGCAGCACGCCGTGCGCGGCCGGATGCTGCGGGCCGAAGTTCATCGTGTAGTTGCGGATTTCCTGCATGCTCAGTTCTCCCGCCAGTTGTCGGCGGCTTCGGCCTTGGCCTGCAACAGGTCGGCGTCGTCACGGATCACGCGCGGCACCAGCACGCGCGGCTCGATCGACACGGGTTCGTAGACCA
The DNA here is from genome assembly GCF_052115385.1 of Dyella sp. 2RAB6. Taxonomy (NCBI): domain Bacteria; kingdom Pseudomonadati; phylum Pseudomonadota; class Gammaproteobacteria; order Lysobacterales; family Rhodanobacteraceae; genus Dyella; species Dyella sp. 2RAB6. The sequence continues at coordinate 797,056 of NZ_JBFRGP010000001.1, read as the reverse complement.
CGCGCCGCTGCTCGGGGTCGTAGCGCACTTCGACGTTGCCGATCAGCGGGAAGTCCTTGCGGAACGGATGCCCCACGAAACCGTAGTCGGTGAGGATGCGGCGCAGGTCCGGATGGCCTTCGAAAATGATGCCGTACAGGTCGAACGCCTCGCGCTCGAACCAGTTGGAACCGGCCCACACGCCGGTGACCGAGGGCACCACCGGCAAGGTGTCGTCCTCGCCGAACACGCGCAGGCGCAGGCGCTGGTTGTTCTCCACCGACAGCAGGTGGATCACCGCGGCGAAGCGGCGCGGCTGGCTGACGTCGCGCGGACGGTCGGCCCACTTGAAGCGGCCCATCGCCTCGCCTTCCACACCGCGCGAGAAGCCGGTGCCGGACACCGTTTCGGTGTCCCATTCGGTCTGGCCGTAGCCGAGGTAGTCCACGCCGCACAGGTCGACCAGTTCGCCGAAGCGGAAGGCCGGCTCGTCGCGCAGCGCGGTGGCCACCGCGAGCAGGTCGGCGGCGGCCACTTCGGCGGTGACTTCAGTGCGGGCCACGCTGATCTTCAGCGTGTCGCCGAATCGCGCGGACAGGCGCTCGGCCAGCGAGTTCGTTTGCGTTTCGCTCATGGCTTGGGCCTCAGGACCGCGCGATCGTGCTGGTGCGGCGGATTTTCTTCTGCAACTGCAGGATGCCGTGGATCAGCGCTTCGGCCGTCGGCGGGCAGCCGGGCACGTAGATGTCCACCGGCACGATGCGGTCGCAACCGCGCACCACGGAATACGAATAGTGGTAATAGCCGCCGCCGTTGGCGCAGCTGCCCATCGAGATCACCCACTTGGGGTCGGGCATCTGGTCGTAGACCTTGCGCAGCGCCGGGGCCATCTTGTTGACCAGGGTGCCGGCCACGATCATCACGTCGGACTGGCGCGGGCTGGGCCGGAAGATCACGCCGTAGCGGTCCAGGTCCAGGCGCGCGGCGCCGGCGTGCATCATCTCGACCGCGCAGCAGGCGAGGCCGAAGGTCATCGGCCACATCGAGCCGGTGCGCGCCCAGTTCATGAGCGCATCGACCGTGGTGGTCACCGCGCCGCGCTGGATCACCGGGTTGTCGCCGGCCGGACGCAGGATGTCGTCCACCACGTTCAGCGGCTGCGGGTTGTGCATCACCCGGTCGAGCGAGGAGATCACTCCCATTCCAGTGCTCCCTTCTTCCACACGTAAGCGAAACCGATCACCAGGAGCAGCAGGAACAAGGCCATTTCAACCAGGGCAACCAGGCCGATCTTGTCGAATACCACCGCCCACGGAAACAGGAAGGCGATTTCCAGATCGAAGATGATGAACAGGATCGCCAGCAGGTAATAGCGCACGTCGAAGCGCATGCGGGCGTCCTCGAAGGCTTCGAAGCCGCACTCGTAGGGCGAGAGCTTCTCGGCTTCGGGGCGGCGGGGTCCGGCCAGCAGGCCGATGGCCAGCAGGACCAGGCCTAAGCCCGTCGCGACGCCGATGAACAGCAGGATGGGCCAGTATTCGGCAAGCACGATGTCACGTACCTCCGCGCCGCCGGGGCGCATCAGTGACCGTCTGGGGGAAACGGCCAGGTGTAAAACAGGTCCGGTCTACTGCGGATCGGCATGGCCTTCTGGCCGCGGGCTTTGGAGCCACGATCGAATTCGGGAATCGGGACATTGTATCAGTGCGTTTAACAACAACAAGCCTTGACGGCTATTTCATCGGCCTGCTGGCAGGGCGCCGAGATGCGGCGGCCGGCGCCGGATCGAGACCCCGCGACGCGATGCCGCGCCCGCCGCCGTGACGGCGGCGCTACATGGCGAGCCGCCGTGACGGCAGCGTTACATGGTGTGCGTGGGGCGTTCGGAACCGCTCATGCCGGCCAGGATGGCCTCGATGCGGGAACGCGCGACTTCGCCGTCGGAAGAGTCGTTGAACTGCACGCCGATGCCGGCCGTGCGGTTGCCCTGGGCGCCGACCGGGGTCACCCACACCACCTTGCCGGCCACCGACAGGCGTTCGCCCTCGTCGGCGAGGTTGATCAGCAGCACGATTTCGTCGCCCAGCGAGTAGCCCTGGGCGGTGGGCGCGAACAGGCCGCCCTGCTTGAGGAACGGCATGTACGCGTTGTAGAGCGCGGCCGTGTCCTTGATCTTCAGAGAAATGATGCCCTGGCGGGCCGCGATGGCCGGATTCATGCTGCGTCCCCGCGGGCCGTGGACGGTGTCGGCCCGATAGCGGCCATCGTAGCGAGCGGCCTGCCCGGGCGTAAAGCGCGCGTGACGCGCTGTGGGAGCCGGTTCACAAGCGGCCGCTACAGCTCGCACCAGCCCCAGCGGTCGAAGATCCACAGCGAAGGCAGCCCGGTGTACAGCTTGACGAAGCGCGGGCCGGGCGTGGCGTCGAGCGCCAGGCGCCAGCGCCCGGCGGCGTCGCGTTCCAGCGGCGCCTTCGACCAGGGCCAGCTGCGCGCACCCTCGCGGTCGGCCAGGGTCAGCCTGAGCCAGGGCCGCTGCGCGGCCGACGGTTGCCACGGCAGCCAGCCGCCGCTGCCGGCGGGCTCCACCGTACGGAACACTTCCGGCCGGCCGGCCAGCCCGCGCATGCGTCCGCCGCTGAGCGCCACCTGGCTCTGGTGCTGATCCAGCGCGGCCAGCTTGGCCGCATGCATATCCGCGGAGGACGGCAAGGCGACCGCTTCGCCATGGTCCGCGGCCTGGCCGTGCACCAGATAGCTCAGCAGCACCGGCGGCTCGCCCTGCCCCGCTTCCCGCCATTGCGCCACCGCCAGCCGCAGCAGCACGTGGGCGGCGCTGTGATCCGGATGGCCGTCGCCCAGCGCCGGCACCGCGATCAGGTTCGGCCGGCAGCGCTCCAGCCAGCCGGCCCACGCGCTTACCTGGCCGTGCAGGTCCTCGCGCAGGCAGGCGGTCAGGCCCATGTCGGGCAGGCCCAGCGGATGCAGCGCCTCTTGCGGCAGGCCCAGCCGTGCCAGCGCGCCGGTCACTTCCTGCCGGCGGCGCGCGCCCCAGCGGCGGCGGTCGTCGCTGCCGATGCGCAGCCTGCGCTCCAGCCAGCGTTGCGGCCAGGGATTGTTGTCGCCGGCGGTCAGCAGCAGGATCTCCACCGTGCCGCCCGCGGCGCGCACGTGCTGGATCAGTTCGCCGGTGGCGATGCTCTCGTCGTCCGGATGCGGCGCGACCACCAGCAGCCGGGTGTGCGCATCGATCGTCACTGGCATGCGTCGGTCCCTTCGTCTTCCTCGGTCGGCGGCGGCATGGCCGCCGGTCGCCAGCCGCGCTCCCAGGCGCGCTTCCACACCAGCACCAGGGCGCGGCTGCCGGCCGCATCGATACGGTGCTGTCCCGCACCCAGCGTCCACGCCGAACGGGCGGCGGCGCCATCGACCGAGGCGGACACCAGGCTCTTGCCGTCGCTCAATACATATTCGCCCGCCAAGGCGAGGTCGACGGAACGTGTTCCCTGTGCGGGCGGCAGGTATTGGCCGGCCATCCACACCTCGTCCATCAGCGGCAGGTAGTTGCGCCGCACGAACTCGTCGCTGGCCGGCGGCAGGCGCCGGCGCAGCACCAGCATGGTGCGGTCCTCGGTCATTTCCTGCGCGATGGTGTCGGCCATATGGCCGCGGCGCAGGCGGATCATCGCCATGCTCTCGATCACCGGGAAATACGGGCGCGGGCGGAAGATCGCATCGCCCTTGGGGTCCATCACCGTCTCGCCCGCATCGGTGTAGTGCAGCACCGCGGCCAGCTCGGCGCGCTGCGGCGCGAGGCGGTCCAGCCACGGCGGCGCGCTCAGCAGCAGCGCGGCCAGCTCCACTCCGATCACCACCTTGCCCACCGCGCGCCGGCGCGCAGCGCTTTCACGCAGCCAGGGCAGCCGCGCGATCGCGCCGGCCAGCACCAGCACCAGCGGCGGGATCGCCGGCAGGAAATCCTGCGCCGTGATCAGCGGCCACACGAACCACACCAGGAACAGGAACAGGCCCGCCTGCAGCGCCAGGAACACCGGCCAGTCGAACACCTCGCGCGCCACCCGCCGCACATGCGCGTAGGCGAGCCGCACGCACACACCCGACAGCAGCAGGAATACCGCCAGCTTCGGCAACGCATACGCCTTGCGCGCGCCGCCGACGTTGTAGCCGACCAGGTCGTACCAGGCCGGCCCCAGATCGCCGCGCCAGGCCAGCCACAGTGCGAACAGCGCCGGCACCAGCAGCAGGCCCGCGACGGCGCAGGCGATCGAACGCAGCGGCGGCACACGCTTGCCGGGCCGCCGCGCCAGCGACACCACCAGGCCGGCAAACCCGGCCACGCTCAGCAGCACCAGGGTCTTCTGCGATACCGACAAGGCCGCGCCGACCAGCACGCCGGCGACGAACCAGCGCCACGCCCGCGGCGGCGCGCCGACCACCATGGCCAGCGCCGCCAGCCACAGCGCCATCCACATATCGTCGGTGCGGAACTGGCCGCTGACCAGGAAGAAACGCGGCACCAGGGCCACGATCAGCATCGCGTAGAACGCGATGTTCGGCGTATACAGCCGACGCCCCATGCGCCACACGGCGAACAGCGCCAGCGCATACCAGGCCTGCATCGACAGGCGCAGCCAGGTGAGCGCATCGGCGCGCGGGCCGATCAGGTCCAGCACCAGCGAGTGCAGGCCGCTGAACAGCGGACCGTGGTTGTCGAACACATCGCGATAAAGATGCAGCCCCTGCGTCCATGCCCATGCCACGTGCGCGTGCTGCGCCTCATCGGAATTCAGGGGATAGGCGTTCAACCACGCCAGGCGCAGCGCGGCAAGCAGCGCCAATGCCAGCCATGGCCAGCGAATCGTGAAGGGTTTTTCCTTGGCAAAACTCATCCAGCCAGTTTAGAAAAACGGGCTGTCTGCGAGCTTTCCAGGGCGCGTCATGCCGGCGCAGGCCCACCGTGCGATGCGTTTGAAGGTGTCTATGTTGGGGTTCGCCTGCGGCTCACCCCAACCTGCGCCATAGGGATGGAATGACGGCTCAGCGCCAGCGCGAGAGCAATTCCAGCAGCAGCAGATCGCCGCGCAGCGGACCGCGCAGCGCATCGCGCGCGTGGTTGGCGGCGCGATACCAGTCGTCGAGCGCTTCGGTGTCGAGATGGCTGGCCAGCGGACCGTTGCCCGCGCCCGCGCGACCGCGCGCTTCGTCCGCCGCGGCCTGCGCGGCGAACCACAGCCGCTGTCCCGGCTCGTTGTCGAGCCAGCGGCGCACCACTTCCATGGTCTCGCCGCGGCCGGCCGCGAGCGCGGCGAGGTCCTTGCGCACCTCTTGCCGGCGCGCCAGCGCGCCCTGCTCGGCCCAGGCCTTGGCCAGCCCCGGATTGCCGCCGGCCGCATCCAGCGCCGCCGCCGCATCCTTCACGCCCTCGCCCTGCAGCCAGGCCAGCGCCTCGTCGCGTGCGGGCACCTGGAATTCGATGCGCTGGCAGCGGCTGCGGATGGTCTGCGGCATGCGCCAGGGCGCATCGGCGACCAGCAGCAGCATGGTGTTCCGCGAAGGTTCTTCCAGGGTCTTCAGCAGCGCATTGGCCGCCGCGGTATTCATCGAATCGGCCGGATCGATGGTGGCGATCTGCCAACCGCCGAACTGGCTGGCCATGGCCAGGCGCGAGGAAAGCTCGCGCACCTGGTCGACCACGATGTCGCTGCGCTGCACGCCATCCTTGCGCAGGCCGAAGCTCAGCGTGACCAGGTCCGGATGCGTGCCGGCCGCCAGCAGCAGGCAGCTGCGGCAGTGGCCGCAGGCATCGCCGTCGATGGGTTGCTGGCACAGCAGGCCGAGCACGAAGCGGCGCAGGAAGTCGCGCTTGCCCAGGCCCGCCGGCCCGCACAGCAGCAGCGCGTGCGGCATCGCATCGCGGCGGCGGCGCGCCTGCAGGCGTTCCCACAGTTCGGCGTGCCAGGGCATCGCGCTCATGGCGTGGCCTCGAACAAGGGCGCGATCGCCTGCTCGGCCGCGCGCAGCACGTCCTGCGGCGAATGGCTCGCGTCGATCACGCGAAAGCGCTCCGGCTGCGCCGTGGCGCGCGCACGATATGCAGCGCGCACACGCTCGAAGAACGCATCCGCCTCCACTTCGATCCGGTCCGCCTCGCCACGCCCGGCGGCGCGCGCGCGGCCGGTAGCGACCGGCAGATCCAGCAGCAAGGTGAGATCGGGCGCGAGACCGCCGGTGGCCCACTGCTCCAGCGCTTCGATGCGCTCGACCGGCTGGCCGCGCCCGCCGCCCTGGTAGGCGTAGCTAGCGTCGGTGAAGCGGTCGCACAGCACCCAGCGGCCGGCGGCCAGCGCCGGTTCGATCAGCTCGCGCACCAGCTGTGCGCGCGAAGCGAACATCAACAGCAATTCGGTTTCCGCGGCCATGCCGCGCAGCGCCGGATCGAGCACGATGCCGCGCACCGCCTCGCCCAGGGTGGTGCCGCCCGGCTCGCGGGTCAGCAGCAGATCCACGCCGCGCGCTTCGATGCAGGCGCGCAGCCCGGCCAGCAGAGTGCTCTTGCCCGCACCTTCGCCGCCTTCGAGGCTGATGAATTTTCCGCGTGTGTGGCTCATGGGCAGCGCTTCAACTGATAACAGGCGACGTTGCGATTGTGTTCGTCCAGCGTACTGGAGAACACATGGCTGCCATCGCCGCGCGCGACGAAATACAGCTCGCTGCCGGCGGCCGGATGCAGCGCCGCTTCCAGCGCCGGCTTGCCCGGCAGCGCGATCGGCGTCGGCGGCAGGCCGGGACGGGTGTAGGTGTTGTACGGCGTGTCGGTGGTGAGGTCGCTGCGATGGATATTGCCGGCGTAGCTCTCGCCCATGCCGTAGATCACGGTGGGATCGGTCTGCAGCAGCATATGCGTGCGCAGGCGGCGCACGAACACGCCGGCGATGCGCGGACGTTCGTCGGCGCGGCCGGTTTCCTTCTCCACGATGGAGGCCAGGATCAGCGCCTCGTACGGCGTGGCCAGCGGAATGTCCTTGTCGCGCTGCGCCCACAGCGCGTCGAGCGTCTTGCCCATCGCCGCGTGCGCGCGCTTGAGGATATCCAGGTCGCTGTCGCCCTTTACGTAGGCGTAGGTCTCGGGCAGGAAGCGGCCTTCGGGCATTTCGCCGGCCGCACCGAGCTTGTCCATCAGCTGGGTGTCGTCCAGCGCGGCGCCGTCCTGGCGCAGCTTGTCGGCCTTGGCCAGGGCCTGGCGCAGCTCGCGGAAGTTCCAGCCGTCGACGATGGTGAAGTTGCGCTGCAGGACCCGGCCCGCGGCCATGTTGGTGAGCAGGTCGCGCGGCGTCATGCCGGGGACCAGCGCGTACTCGCCGGCGTGCAGGCGGCCGGTCACGCGCAATTGTTCCGCCAGCAGGCGCCAGTACAGCGGATGCTCGGCGGTGATGCCCTGCGTGCGCAGCTGGGCCACGATCTCTTTCAGGCTGCTGCCGCGGCCGACGTCGATGCTCTGTCCCTGCTCCTGCACGCTCAGCGGCGCCGCGCTGAAGCGCGCGAACTCGCGCCAGCCGTAGGCCAGCGCGCCGGCGATCGCCACCAGCAGCAGGAGAACCAGGCCACGCGCGAATGCGCGCCCCTTCGTCTTGCGTCGACTCATGACAGCTCCATCGGAAAACCAAGGCCGCGCCAATGCGCTTGCAAAACACGCGTGACCGGTCCGGGAACATACACGGTCCCGGCCATGCTCCGCACCGGCACGATGCCGCGCACGCTGGAACTGAGAAACCATTCGCTGGCGTGCAGCAGCTCGTCCAGGGCCAGCTCGCGCACCTGCACCTCGCGTGCCGCCAGCACTTCCGCGCGCGCCACGCCGGCCACGCCGCAGCGGTCCAGCGACGGCGTCACCAGCACACCGCCGATCACCGCGAACAGGTTGGCCATGGTGCTGGAGATCACCCGGCCGGCGCCATCGAGCAGCAGGCCGTCGGCGATGGACGGATCGTCCCATTCCGCGCGGGCCAGCACCTGCTCCAGCCGATTGAGGTGCTTGATGCCGGCCAGCAGCGGCTGCTCGGCCAGGCGCAGCTCGCACAGGCGCAGGTGGACACCGTCGCGATACGACTCGGGCATCAGCACCGGTGCGGGGAACGCGGCGACGATGCGGGTGGGCTGCGGCGCTGCGGGCATGGCATAGCCGCGTTCGCCCAGGCCGCGCGTCAGCGTGATGCGCACTACCGCGTCCGCCATGCCGTCCGATACCACGGCGGCTTCGCGCGCCAGCAAGGTTTCATCCGGTGCCGGCAGGCGCAGGCGCGTGCAACTCTCGCGCAGGCGCTGCATATGCCGCGGCCACAGCGGCGCGCGGCCATCGACGAAGCGGATCGTCTCGAACAGGCCATCGCCATAGGCGAGCCCGCGATCGAGCGGCGACAGCGCGGCATCGGCCACGCCGTCGACCAGCAGGCGCGGCGGCGCCGGCATCAGTCCGCCACGCCCAGTGCGCGCAGCAGGCCGCGTGCCTTCGCGCGCGTTTCGTCCAGCTCCTTGTCCGCCACCGAATCGGCGACGATGCCGGCGCCCGCGCGCAGGCTCACGCGGGTGCCGGCGAGAGTGAGCGTGCGGATCAGGATATTGAGATCCAGGTCGCCGTTGCGGTCGAGGTAACCCAGTGCACCGGTGTAGGCGCCGCGCGGTGCATCCTCCAGCGCGGCGATGATCTCCATGCAGCGCACCTTCGGGCAGCCGGTGATGGTGCCGCCCGGGAAGGTCGCGGCGATCACCTGCCCCGGCGTCACGCCGGCACGCAGCTTGCCGCGCACGTTCGACACGATGTGGTGCACGTGCGCATAGCTCTCCACCACCATCAGCTCGTCGACGTGCACAGTGCCCGGCACGCAGACGCGGCCGAGATCATTGCGCTCCAGGTCGATCAGCATCACGTGCTCGGCACGCTCCTTCGGATGCGTGCGCAGCTCGCGGATGCGTGCCAGCTCGTCGTCGGCCGGCGTGCGCGGGCGCGTGCCGGCGATCGGGCGCGTCTGTGCGATGCCGCCGCGCGCTTCGACCAGGCGTTCGGGCGAGGAACTGACCACGGCCCACGCCGGTTGCTGCAGCAGGCCGGCGAACGGCGCCGGGTTGGCCTGGCGCAGCGACGCGTACAGCGAGGCAGGCGTCGGCGCCTCGGCGAATTGCGCGCGCCATGCGCGCGACAGGTTCACCTGGAAGATGTCGCCCGCATGCAGGTGTTCGTGGATGCGCGCCACGCCATCGAGGAACCGTTGCGGGTCGTCCTCGCCGCGCGCGATCGGCGCCGGCAGCGCGGCGATCTCCACCGGCGCGTCGAGGTCGGCCGCCATCTGTTCGAGCAGCGCCTCGCAGCCCGGCTCGGCGATCAGCACGGTGCGCTCGCGCTCATGGTCGACGATCACCGCGGCGGGACAGCGCAAGGCCAGCGCCACCGGCAGCACGCCATCCGGCGCCAGGCGCAGGCGCGGTTCGATCTCGGCGGCCAGTTCATAGGCCAGCAGCAACACCCAGCCGCCGTGGAACGGCAGGCCGTCGTCCGCTTCGCGCGGCAGGCGTTCGGCTTGCCAGGCGGTGTCGAGTGCGTGCAGGAAACCGCCGGGCTGTTCGAGGCCCTGCCCGTCCAGCACGCGGCCATCGCCGTGCAAGGTGAGGCTGTCGCGCGGAAAGGCGAACAGGAGGTCGAAGCGCGCCTGCGGGGTGCCGCGCACCACGCTTTGCAGCAGGCAGGGATAGCGCTGCGGAAATGCAGCGGCCGGCGCGAGCAGGTCGCGCCGGCCGTGCAGGGTGCGGCTGATGGACGTCACGCGCCGGTCAGAGACGGCGGAACGCCAGCGTGCCGTTGGTGCCGCCAAAGCCGAAGGAGTTGGACAGGGCGATGTCGACCTTGGCCTCGCGCGCGGTGTGCGGCACGAAATCGAGATCGCAGCCTTCGCCCGGCTCGTCCAGGTTGACGGTCGGCGGCAGCACCTGGTCGCGCAGCGCGAGGATGGTGAAGATCGCTTCCACGCCGCCGGCCGCGCCGAGCAGATGGCCGGTGACCGACTTGGTCGAGCTCATCGCCAGCTTGTAGGCGTGCTCGCCGAACACCCGCTTGGCGGCCAGCACTTCGCCCAGGTCGCCCAGCGGCGTCGAGGTGCCGTGCGCGTTGACGTACTGCACTTCGCTCGGGCTGATGCCGGCATCCTTCAGCGTGTTCTCCATGCAGCGCGCCGCACCTTCGCCGCCCTCGCTGGGCGCGGTGATGTGGTAGGCGTCGCCGCTCATGCCGAAGCCGATCAGCTCGGCGTAGATCTTCGCGCCGCGCGCCTTGGCGTGTTCGTACTCTTCCAGCATCAGCACGCCGGCGCCGTCGGACAGCACGAAACCGTCGCGGCTCTTGTCCCACGGACGGCTGGCCTTGGTCGGCTCGTCGTTGCGGGTGGACATGGCCTTGGCCGAGCAGAAGCCGGCCATCGCGGTGCCGGTGGTGGCGAACTCGGCGCCGCCGGCGATCATCGCATCGGCATCGCCGTACTGGATCATGCGCGCGGCCAGGCCGATGTTGTGGGTGGCCGTGGTGCAGGCGGTCACGCAGGCGATGTTCGGGCCCTTCAGGCCGTACATGATCGACAGGTGGCCGGACACCATGTTGATGATCGAGCTGGGCACGAAGAACGGCGACACGCGGCGCGGGCCCTTCTCGTGCAGCTCGATCGAGGTGTGCTCGATGGTGTGCAGGCCGCCGATGCCGGCGGCGACCGCCACGCCGATGCGCGGCGCATTCGCTTCGGTCACCTCCAGCCCGGAATCGCGCAGGGCTTGCGTGCCCGCGGCGATGCCGTAGTGGATGAAGGGATCCATCTTCTTGATGTCCTTCGGGGCGATCCACTGTGCCGGGTCGAAGTCACGCACTTGTCCGGCGATGCGGGTGGCGTAATTCGTGGCGTCGAAATGGGTCACCGCGCCGATGCCGCTCACGCCCTTGAGGACATTGTCCCAGGCCGTGGCGATATCGTTGCCGACCGGCGAGATGATGCCGAGGCCGGTAACCACCACACGTCGTTTGCTCATGCTGATCTTCCTTCATGGTTCCGTGTGCCTGCCGCGAGGGCAGCCATCCCGCGGCAGCCGCGTGGATGCCGTCGCAACTCCCATGGTGCCGCGAGAGGCGAACCATACGGGTCAGGACGTTGCAAATTGCAGAAACGAAAACTGCGCCAATGTGGCGCAGCTTTCGGTATCGCGTCGTGAGACGGGCAACGCCCGCCACGCACGATCACTCCTTGGTGTGGGCCTTGATGTAGTCGACGGCCTGCTGCACCGTGGTGATCTTCTCGGCTTCTTCGTCCGGGATCTCGGTCTCGAACTCTTCCTCGAGAGCCATCACCAGCTCGACGGTGTCCAGCGAATCCGCGCCCAGATCGTCAACGAACGACGAGCTCGGCTGAACCTCATCTTCCTTCACGCCCAGCTGCTCAACAACGATCTTTTTGACGCGCTCTTCGATGGTGCTCATGTTGCCAATACCTCCCAAGGACAAAAATGCCGGCGGATTGTAGTGGCTAAGCCTTGCTCCCGCCACGGTCCACCAACGTTGGTAAGGCGCTGGCCCTGATGACCGGCGCGAAAGGGTAATTGTCTCCTAAAAACGGTCCGATGGCGACAACCCCGGCGGACCCGTCCCGGCGGGCTTCCCGGGGCAATCGCCGCCGGCCGGCCCAGGCGTGGCCTGCCCTGCGCCGCGCCGGCCCAGCCCGGGGTGGCGTGGCGATACATACCCCGGCGGATGTCCGCAAACATGCCAGCGACACAACAGAGCCGCCCGGGGGCGGCTCTCCTGGCGCCACCGGAAACCGGCACTACGCCATGTACATACCGCCGTTGACGTGCAGCGTCTCACCGGTGATGTACGCCGCCGCCGGCGAGGCCAGGAAGGCCACCGCCTTGGCGATGTCCTGCGCCTCGCCCAGGCGGCCGAGCGCGATCTGGCCGAGCAGCGCCTGCTTCGATTCCTCCGGCAGCGCGCGCGTCATGTCGGTATCGATAAAACCGGGCGCGACCACGTTGACCGTGATGCCGCGGCTGCCGATCTCGCGCGCCAGCGACTTGGAGAACGCGATGATGCCGGCCTTCGCCGCCGCGTAGTTGGACTGGCCCGGATTGCCGGTGAGGCCGATGACCGAAGCGATCGACACGATGCGGCCCTTGCGCGCCTTCATCATGCCGCGCATCACCGCCTTGGAGGCGCGGTAGACCGAGGTAAGGTTGGTGTCGAGGATGGCCTGCCAGTCCTCGTCGCGCATGCGCATCAGCAGCTGGTCGCGGGTGATGCCGGCGTTGTTGACCAGGATGGAGAGCGCGCCGAACTCCTTGCCGATCGCCTCGACCAGCGCTTCGATCGCACCGGCTTCGGTGACGTTGAGCACGCGGCCGTGGCCACCGTGCGGCGCCAGGCGCGCGCCGATCGCGGCGGCGCCGCTTTCGCTGGTGGCGGTGCCGATCACGGTGGCGCCCTGGGCGGCCAGTTCGTCGGCGATCGCCGCGCCGATGCCGCGGCTGGCGCCGGTGACGAGGGCGATTTCACCTTGCAGAGGCTTGCTCATGAGTGCTGCTTCCTGATGTCTGGTTTGATAGTGGCGTAGCTGCGCTTCAGGCCCACTCGGCGCGCGCGGCGTCGAGCTCGGCCGGCGCGCCGATGGCGCGCGCTTCCACACTCTTGTCGATGCGCTTGATCAAACCGGAGAGCACCTTGCCCGGGCCGCATTCGACCGCGCGGGTGGCGCCGCCGGCAGCCAGCGCCTGCACGCATTCGGTCCAGCGCACCGGCAGGTAGAGCTGGCGCTGCAGCGCGGCGCGGATGTCTTCGAGCTTGTCGTACGCCCGCGCCTCGGCGTTCTGGATCACCGGGATCGACGGCAGCTGCCAGTTCAGCGCGGCCATGCGTTCGCCGAGCTGGTCGGCCGCATCGCTCATCAATGCGCAATGCGACGGCACCGACACGGCAAGCTTGATCGTCTTCTTGACGCCCAGCTCGGTCAGGCGCGCCAGCGCACGGTCGACCGCCTCGGCATGACCGGCGATCACCAGCTGGCCGGGCGAATTGAAGTTGGCCGGCGAGACCACCTGGCCCTGCGCCACTTCCTCGCACACGGCGGCGATCTGCGCGTCGTCGCCGCCCAGGATCGCAGCCATCGCGCCCACCCCGGCCGGCACCGCGGCCTGCATCAGGCGGCCGCGCTCGGCGACCAGGGCTGCCGCGTCGTGCAGCGACAGCGCGTCGGCGCAGACCAGGGCGCTGTATTCGCCCAGGCTGTGCCCGGACAGCTGCGCCGGCAGCGCGCCACCCAGCTTCCGCCACACCCGCCACACCGCCACGCTGGCGGCCAGCAGCGCCGGCTGGGTGTTCTCGGTGCGGTTCAGCGCCTCTTCCGGCCCCTGCTGGCTGAGCGCCCACAGGTCGATGCCGGCGCCTTGCGAGGCCTCGTCGAACGCGGCCTGCACCTCGGCATGCGCGGCGGCCAGTTCGGCCAGCATGCCTACCGATTGCGAGCCCTGGCCGGGGAAGACGAATGCGAGCGAGGCGGCGTGCTGAGTCATGCAGGAACAGATTCCATCGGGGAAAAGCGGAATGGTGCCAGTAACGCCGGCCGTACGCAGCCGTATTCCTGCCTGAGGGCGGCCAGAACGAACATGCCGCCCGAAGGCGGCATGGCGTTTGAAACGTTTTGCGTGGCGCTCAGTAGCGCAACAGCGCCGAGGCCCAGGTGAAGCCGCCGCCGAATGCTTCCAGCAGCAGGTTCTGGCCGCGCTGCACCTTGCCCGAGCGCACCGCGTAGTCCAGCGCCAGCGGCACCGAGCCGGCCGAGGTGTTGGCGTGCTTGTCGACCGTGACGATGACCTTGTCCATCGGCATGGCCAGGCGCTTGGCCGTGGCTTCGATGATGCGCAGGTTGGCCTGGTGCGGGATCAGCCAGTCGAGCTGGTCGGCGTGCATGCCGGCGGCGGTGAGGGTTTCCTCGACCAGCGCGTCGAGCGTCTTCACCGCGACCTTGAACACTTCGCGGCCGGCCATCCGCACCAGCACGCCATGGTTCTTCTCGTCGGACTTGAAACCGACCGATACGCCGACCGGGTTGTACAGCAGTTCCTTGTGGCCGCCATCGGCATGCAGGCAGGTGGCGTAGATGCCGGGCTCGGAAGAAGCCTCCAGCACCACGGCGCCGGCGCCATCGCCGAACAGCACGCAGGTGGTGCGGTCGTCCCAGTCCAGCATGCGGGTCAGCGTCTCGGCGCCGATCACCAGCACCTTCTTGGACTGGCCGCTGCGGATGAACTTGTCGGCCACGCCCAGCGCATACACGAAGCCCGAGCAGGCCGCGTTGACGTCGAACGCGGCACAGCCGTTCGCGCCCAGGCGGTGCTGCACCAGGCAGGCGGTGGACGGGAAGATGATGTCGGGCGTGGTGGTGCCCATCACGATCAGGTCGAGCTCGGACGCCTTCACGCCCGCCGCTTCCAGTGCGCGCTGGGCGGCCTGGGTGGCCAGGTCGCCGGTGGTCTCGCCGTCGGCGGCGATATGCCGCTGGCGGATGCCGGTGCGCTCGCGGATCCACTCGTCGCTGGTATCGACGAATTTTTCCAGGTCGGCATTGGTGACGACGCGCTCCGGCAGCGCGCTGCCGGTGGCGATGATGCGGGAATAGATCTGGGCCATGGACTGTCCGTCGGCAACGGCACGGCACGCCGCCCACGCTGGGAGACCGCCCGCACCAAGACCGCAAAGTTACGTTCGTGAGCGCCTAAACGCAAAGCGGCGCGTCGCCGCGCCGCCTTGCCGAACTGAATCCCTCAAGGGCAAGGATGCCCTCGCGGAATGCTCAATCCTCTTCGACCACCGAATTATTGGTGTCGATGACCTTCTTGCCGCGGTAGTAGCCATCCTTGGTGACGTGGTGGCGACGATGCACTTCGCCGCTGGTCGGATCGGTGGCCAGCTGCACGGTCTTCAGCGCATCGTGCGAACGACGCATGCCGCGGGTGGACGGGGTCTTGCGGCTCTTGGCAACGGCCATGGCGAGTCTCCAGCTTAAGCGTTATTTCTTGAGTTCGCGCAGAACCGCGAACGGGTTATCGGAACGTCCCTCGTCCGAATCTTCTTCGGGCGATGGGGGCACTACATCGTCGGGCAGCGTGCTGTCCGGATTGACCGGGACCAGCGGCAGCGCCAACAGCAATTCGTCTTCGATCACGTCCGCGAGCACCAGCTTGCCGTCCTCGGCGATCAGCAGCGGCTCGTTGCCCGGAGGCAAGCCTGCTTCTTCACGCTCGAAACGGATCAGGCCGAGCCGGGTATCCACGTTCAGCGGGAGCACGAAGGGCTCCAGCGAACGCTGACAGATCACGGTGAGCGGCGCTTCGACACGCACATCGAGGTACGCGTTGTCGAACTCGTCACGACCGAAATCCAGCTCGAACCGGGCCTCGCCTGCGGTACCGGCGAGGGCTTCGCTCAAGCGCCGCATGGCGGCGATGGGCAAGGCTCCCTGGAACGAACGCCGCGCCGAGACCATGCGCCAAGCGTCCACGGACTCTGGCAGTGTCACGGACATAATCGAGAAATCATAGGTTTGCGGAGGGCCCAAGTCAACATCTTGTTTACTTGGACCAGCCCGGCGACCACATATGCCGCCCGACCCCGTCTATTGTGCCTCAAGTCCGCCCGGGCCTTTTGCCTGAACGAGCCCCTTGCGGCAGACTGCGCCCTTCCATATTTCCGAGCCGCTGCGTCTCACGTGAACGACCTCCTGACGTACGGCCTGGCCACTTTCTTCGTCTTCGCGTTCATCGTCGCGGGCGGCGTCGCCTGGCTGCGGCGACGCGGCAACCGCCGCTCGGACAGCCTGCACCGGCTGCTGGAACTGGCCGACCGGCTGGAAGCGGACCTGAAGACCTGCCGCGCCGGCCTGCAGCAGGCCCATGCGGTGATGTCGCTCAACCCCGACAAGCCCGCCGCCAGCGAACAGGAAGCGCGCCAGGCGATCGAGGCCGGCCTGCGCTCCCTGTTGCAGCAGCGCATCTGGATCCGCGACCAGGCGCCCTACGCCAGCCAGGACCAGCTCAACCAGGCCGTCGCGGCGATGGCCGAGACGCGCGGCCGCCTGGCGCCCCTGCTGGAGGCACTGAACGACGCCCAGCACGCGCTGGACGACGCCATGCGCGAGCATATCCAGCGCGACCCGCACACGTGAGCCCGCCGCGCCTGGTGCTGGGCTCCACCTCGCGCTACCGCGCCGAGCTGCTGCGCCGGCTCTGTCCCGAATTCGAACAGCGCTCGCCCGGCACCGACGAAACCGCCCTGCCTGGCGAAGCGCCCACGGCACGCGCCCTGCGCCTGGCCGTGGCCAAGGCGGAGGCTTGCGCGCAAGGGCTGCACAACGCGCTGGTGGTCGGTTCGGACCAGGTCGCCGAACTCGACGGGCGCATGCTGGACAAGCCCGGCACGCCCGAAGTCGCCCGCGAGCAGCTCGCCGCAAGCTCCGGCCATGCCGTGCATTTCCACACCGCGCTGTGCCTGTTCGATACGCGCAGTGGCGAGCGGCATGTCCATGTCGACCACACCTGCGTGCAGTTCCGCGTGTTGAGCGCGCAGGAAATCGAACGCTACATCGAACGCGAACAGCCGCTGGACTGCGCCGGCAGCTTCAAGTGCGAAGGACTGGGCATCAGCCTGTTCGAGCGCATCGACAACCAGGACCCGTCCGCGCTGATCGGCCTGCCGCTGATCGCGCTCGCCCGCCTGCTGCGCGTGGCGGGTGTCGCGCTGCCCTAGCGGAACGACGCCGCGCCTTCGCGCCAGATGATGCAGTCGGCCGGTGCGATACCTGCCTGCCCCGCCGCCGGCACCCGTCCGGCATAGAACGCGATGCGCTTGCGCCCGTCGAACAGATCCAGCCGGCGCAGCGGCCGCGGCGCCTCGATCCGCTGGCATAGCGAACCGAGCCAGTCGGAGCGTTCGCGAATACGCAATGAGGTTTCGTCCACCGCCAGCAGCATCGGCGCACCGGCCTGCGCCTGGCGCAATGCAGTTTCATCGCGTCGCCATATGGCGAGCTGCGGGGCGCGTCCGTGCTTGGTGTTGAGCGGACTGTCCAGCGCATAGACCGGCACCGCGCCGTCGAGCTGGAATTCGATCTCCGATGCCAGCATGAAATTGTCGGCCACCAGCACGGCAGGCTGCGCCGCCAGCAACTCACGCGCCGCATCGCCGCTTTCGCGCCAGCCTACGAAGCGCGCCGGAAACGCCTTCACCCCGGCCAAGGCATGCGCGCCACGCTCGCTGGCGGCCATGCCCAGATAAGCCAACCCGCACAGATGCCCGAACAACGCCAAGCCCACCGCCGCGATGGCGGTCCGCCGAATCCACCGCCGCCCCCACAACGGACGCAACAACACTGGCAACGCACCAAGCAGCGGCAGGTAACCGGGCAGCGGCCAGTGCGCGCGAAAACGCTCATCGTCGGCAAACAGGCCGAGCACGAAATACAGCAGCACGAAACACAGCGAGGCGATCGCGATCAGATCCCACGGCGCCCCTTCGCCACGCCGCCGCCAGCAACGCCATGCCGCCCACAACAACAAGCCGTACAACAGCGGCGTGCACGCCACCGCCTGTTCCAGCGGCTGCACCAGCGCGTCCGCATGGAAGCTCCATGGATTGCGTTCCACCAGTTGGAACGTCACCCCCGCACCGTGCTGCTGCCAGTTGGAGATCGCCAGCGGAATCAGGCCGAGCAGGGACAGCGCCAACGCGATCCAGAACCCCGGCCGCCGCCATTGCAGGCGTCCGCGCGGCGTCAGCACCAGCAGCCCCAGGCCGGCCAGCATCGGCATCACCGCGCGGTAGTGCGTCAGCCAGCACACCGCCAGCGCCGCGCCGAGCAGCAACCAGTGGCGCAGGCGGTCGTCCTGCATGGCGCGCAGCAGCGCGAACAGCGCCAGCATGCTGGCCACCGTCAGCGGCACGTCCGGCACCGCCATCACACCCAGCGTGCCGGCCAGCGGCAGCGCCAGGCACAGCAGCCCGGCCTGCCAGCCCGCGCGCGCATCGAAGGCACGCCGGGCGAACGCCACCACCAGCCACGGCAACAGGCTGCCGAGCAGCAGGAACGGCCAGCGCATGCCGAGCACGCCGTGGCCGGCGAGCGCTTCGCCGACGCGGATCATCCACGCGGTCAGCGGCGGCAGGTCGCTATAGCCCCAGGCCGGATGCCGGCTCTCCTGCCAATAGAACGCTTCGTCGCCGAACGGCGCCAGTTGCGCGGCGACCGCGATGCGTGCCCCGAGCAGTACAAGAAACGCAATGAGAAACGCGCCTCGCCAGCGCGCGAGGCCGGGGGCTACACTGCCGCGATCATGCATGGGTCATGCCCTTGCCCGTTTCCCTTCCGCCATGCGTTGCCATGTCCGCGATCACTCCACTCCACGATGACGCCCTGCATTCCCGCCTCGACGCCGCCATGGCGCAGGTCAACCAGGTGCTGCTCGGCAAGCCGCGCCAGGTCAAGCTCGCCTTCACCTGCCTGATCGCCGGCGGCCACCTGCTGCTGGAAGACGTGCCCGGCGTCGGCAAGACCACGCTGGCCCATGCACTGGCCGCCAGCTTTGCGCTGGAGTTCCAGCGCGTGCAGTTCACCAGCGACCTGTTGCCGTCGGACATTATCGGGGTGAGCGTGTACGAGCGCGAGACCGGCCAGTTCCGTTTCCATCCGGGCCCGATCTTCACCGGCCTGCTGCTGGCCGACGAGATCAACCGCGCCACGCCGAAGACGCAGAGCGCGCTGCTCGAAGCGATGGCCGAGGGCCAGGTCACCGTCGACGGCAAGACGCATACGCTGCCGCAGCCGTTCTTCGTGGTCGCCACGCAGAATCCGCTGGACCTGGCCGGCACCTTCCCGTTGCCGGATTCGCAGCTGGACCGCTTCATGCTGCGCGTCTCGCTGGATTATCCCGACGCCACCGCCGAACGCGCCCTGCTCACCGGCAGCGACCGCCGCGACCTGCTCGCCCAGCTCAGCCCGAAGCTGGACGGCCCCGCGCTGTCCACCCTGCATCGGCAGGCGCAGGCGATCACCGCCAGCCCCGCCCTGCTCGACTACCTGCAGGCGCTGCTCGCCGCCAGCCGCCGCCACGCGGAGATCCGCGTAGGCCTGTCGCCGCGCGCCGGCCTGGCCCTGCTCGGCGCCTCGCGCACCTGGGCCATGCTGTCCGGCCGCGGCCACGCGCTGCCGGAGGACATCCAGGCCCTGTTCGTGCCGCTGGCCGGGCACCGCCTGGTGCCTGCACGCGGCGCCAGCGGCGATGCGCTCGCGCGCCAGTTGCTCGCCGAGGTGGCGGTGGATTGATGGCCATGGGCGTGGCCGAAACCTATCGTCGTTTCCAGCAATGGGCCGAACGGCGGCTGCCCGCGCTCACCCGCTACCGCCGTCCGGAAAACCTGCCGATCGAACTGCATCGGCGCCGCATCTATATCGTGCCCAGCGGGCTGGGCGCCGCGTTCGGCGTGCTGCTGCTGATCATGCTGGCCGGCGCGCTCAACTACGCCAACAACGCCGCCCTGCTGCTCACCTGCCTGCTGGCCGCGGCCTGTTCGGCGAGCATGCTGGTAGCGTTCCGCGCGCTCGACGGCCTGCGCCTGACCGCGATCCAGGCCGGCCACGCCACTGCCGGCGAACCGCTGCCGCTGCAGTTGCACGTGGATGCCGGCGTGCGTGCGCGCCAGGCGATCAGGGTGGAAATGGATGGCCAGATGCAGGCCTTCGCCATGCCCGTGCATCGGCAGCTCGCGGTCGAGATCTCGCTGCAGACCGAGCGGCGCGGCTGGCAGGCGCTGCCGCGCATCCAGTTGTGGACGAGCTGGCCGCTGGGCCTGTTCCGCGCCTGGAGCTGGCTGTATCCGGAGCTGTCGGTGCTGGTGTGGCCGCGGCCGGAAGCAGAGGGACCGCCGCCGCGCTCGCCGACCGACGACCCCACCCACCAGCGCCTGCATCACGGCGACGACCTGGCCTCGCTGCGCGACTACCGCGCCGGCGATCCGCAGCGGCGCATCGCCTGGAAAGCCAGCGCGCGGCATGAAAGCCTGCTGGTGAAGGATTTCGAGCAGCCGCGCCCGCGCCTGGAATGGCGGCTGGACTGGCGCGACCTCAAGCACCTGGACAGCGAATCGCGCATCTCGCGCCTGGCCCGCTGGCTGGGCGAGGCCGAGGCCAGGGGCGTGCCGTCCAGCCTGTGGCTGCCCGGCGAAGAGATCGGCCACGGCGCCGGCCCGGCGCATTACGCGCGCTGCATGAATGCGCTGGCGAAACTGCCGTGAGTGCGGCAGCGAAAAATTCCGGCGTATTCGGCCTGTTCCAGCGCAAGCGCGCGGAAGCGCCGCTGGATACGCGCGTGTTCGACCTGCTCTGCCTCACCGCCGCCGTGGTGCTGGTGCTGCACGCCATCCACCTGCCGCCGTGGCTGGACGCCGCGCTGATGGCGGTGCTCGCCTTGCGCTGGTGGCAGCGCCGCCGCAAACCCGGGCGCGCGCCGGTCTATCTGAAGCTGCCGCTGGTGGCGCTGCTCGCGGCCACGGTGATCTTCCACTACGGCAACATCTTCGGGCGCGAACCCGGCTCCGCGCTGGCGGTGGGCCTGCTGGTGCTGAAGCTGCTGGAAACCGAAACGGCGCGCGATGCCAAGGTGGCGGTGGCGTTCGCCTGCTTCACCTTGATGGCGGCGTTGTTGTCGGACCAGGGCATGGTCGCCACCGTCGTGGTGGCGCTGGGCCTGCTGCCGGCGGTCGCCAGCCTGCGCGCGCTGCAGCCGGCGCGCCTGCCCACCAGCTTGCCGCGCGAACTGCTGCCGGCGCTGGGCCTGCTCGCCGCGGCGCTGCCGCTGTCGCTGCTGGCCTTCGTGCTGGTGCCGCGGCTGGAGTCGCCGCTGTGGGGCGCGCCGCCATCCGGGCAGGCACGCACGGGCTTGAGCGATGGAATGTCCCCGGGCGATTTCGTCGAGCTGCTCACCGACGACCGCCCCGCCCTGCGCGCCAGCTTCGAGCAGGCGGTGCCGGTGCCGGAACAACGCTATTTCCGCGCCTATGTGATGTGGCATTACGACGGCCGCCGCTGGAACACGCTGCCGAGCGGGCGCCCGCCGGTGCCGGTGGAAGCGATCGACCGCATCGGCTACCGCATCACGCTGGAACCGACCAGCCAGCGCGTGCTGCCCGCACTCGACGTGCCGCTGGAGGCGCCGCCGAACGCCACCCTGGGCAGCGACCACGAAATCAGCAGCAGCAAGCCGGTGCAGGACCCGCTGACCTACGAGCTGCACTCGGCCGTGCGCTACCGCCTGCAACCGGAGCTCGACGACCTCGCACGGCGGCGCGCGCTGCAATTGCCGGAGGGTTTCAATCCGCGCGCGCTGGCCCTGGCCGCGCAGTGGAAACAGGCCTACGGCAACCGCGATGCAGCCATCGTGGCCGCGGCGCTGTCGCTGTTCCACGACGGCGGCTTCAGCTACACGCTGGCGCCCGCGCCGCTGGGCCGCGATGCCGTGGACGACTTCCTGTTCGCCACCCACGAAGGATTCTGCGAACACTACGCCTCGGCCTTCACCGTGTTGATGCGCGCCGCCGGCGTGCCGGCGCGCGTGGTCACCGGCTACCAGGGCGGCTACTGGAACAAGCTCGGTCAGTACCTGCTGGTGCGCCAGTCCGACGCGCACGCCTGGAGCGAGGTGTGGCTGGACGGGCGCGGCTGGGTCCGCATCGACCCCACCGCTGCGGTGCGGCCGGAGCGGGTCAGCCTCGGCGCCGCCGCGGCGGCAGCGGCGGCCGGCCAATCCGAGTGGCAAGGTGCGGCGTGGCTGCGCGATCTGCGCAACCGCTGGGACGTCGTCAACCATTGGTGGAGCCAGGGCGTTATCGGCTTTGATGCACTCAGGCAACGCGGGCTCCTCACGCCATTCGGCGTCCGCAACACGGATACGATGACCCTGAGCGTGCTGCTGGCGGCCAGCAGCGTGGCGTTCGCCCTGCTCGGCCTGGCCTGGGCCTTGTGGCGGCGACGCGACGAAGACCCCCTGCGGGCCGCGCTGCGCACGCTGGAGCGCAAGCTGGCCGCGGCCGGCGTGGCGCGCAGGAGCAGCGAGGGCCCGCAGCATTACCTGCAGCGCGCGGCCAGGGCCCTGCCCGGACAGCGCGCGCAGCTGGACCAACTGATGAGGAGCTACCTCGACCTGCGCTATGCCCATCAAACCCCGCCGCCCGAACCCCTGCGACGGTTCCGCCGGGCGGTGCGGGATTTCAGACCCCGACACGTGGTCAAATGAACCGAACGACTGAAATCTTGGGATAACGGAATATCCGCCTGATCATGGAGAAAGCGGTCATGTCCATCTACAAACTCCTCGCCACTGCCGCTGTGACGGCTACGCTGGCGGCCTGCGCAACGATTCCCCAGCCGTTGCAGGGCACCTATACCGACATCAGCACGGCCCAGGCGCAGCAAGGCGGCGCCGGCGGCAGCAAGGTGCGCTGGGGCGGCGAGATCATCAAGACCGAACCCGGTCCGCAGGAAACCTGCTTCTTCCTGCTGTCGCGTCCGCTGGACAGCGAAACGCGGCCGAAGATGGCCACCGACAACGACAGCCAGGGCCGCTTCGTGGCCTGCCGCGCCGGCTTCTACGATCCGGAAGTGTTCGCGCGCGGCCGCGAGCTGACCGTCACCGGCACCTTGCACGGCACCGTGTCGCAGAAGGTGGGCGAATACGACTACGCCTATCCGCGCGTCGAAGCCGACGTGGTCTACCTGTGGCCCAAGCGCGTCGCCGTGCGCTACCCGCCGGGCTACTACGACCCGTTCTGGGGTCCGGGCTTCGGTCCATACTGGGGCCCGGGCTGGGGTCCGTGGGGCGACCCGTTCTGGTACCAGCCGCGAGTGATCGTGGTGCCGCGCGCCGTTCCGCGCGGCAAGTAAGACCAGACGACGTCCAAATGAAAAACGCCGGCTCAGGGCCGGCGTTTTTCGTTGGTCCCGTCGTGGCGTTGGGGTTCGCTGCGCTCACCCCAACCTACGCCGTGGCCGTGCTCAGCCTGGTGGCCAATGCATACGGCGCCCGGCCAGCAGATGCACGTGCAGGTGGAATACGGTCTGCCCGCCGTGCTCGTTGCAGTTGATCACCGCGCGGTAGCCATCCTTCGCCAGGCCCTGCTCGCGCGCATACGCGGCGGCAGCCAGCAACAGCTTGCCCAGCAGCTCGGCGTCACCGGGGCCGGCTTCGTCCAGCGAGGCGATCGCCCGCTTGGGTATGAACAGCACGTGCAGCGGCGCCTGCGGATTGAGATCGCGGAAGGCCAGCACGTCGTCGTCTTCGTAGACGATGTCGGCTGGGATCTCGCGCCGGATGATCTTTCCGAAAATCGTATCGGCCATGCCTCGGCTTCCTTCTGTGAGTGTCTCAGCCCAGCGTCTGGCGGCTGCCGAACGCATGCGCCAGGGTGCTGCGGTCGACGAATTCCAGCTCGCCGCCCAGCGGCACGCCGTGCGCAAGCCGCGTGGGTTTCACGTTCGCCGCGCGCGCCAGCTGCGCCAGGTAATGCGCGGTGGCTTCGCCTTCCACGGTGGGATTGGTGGCGATCACCATTTCCTCGATTTCGCCCTCGGCCAGCCGCTCGGTCAGCAGGTCCAGGCCCAGTTCTTCCGGCCCCAACCCATCCAGCGGCGACAAGCGGCCGAGCAGCACGAAGTATTGGCCGCGGTAACCGGTGGCCTGTTCGATCGCGGCCAGCTCGGTCGGCGACTCGACCACGCACAGCAGTTGCTTGTCGCGGCTGGCGCTGGCGCAGATCGGGCACAGCGGCTCTTCGCTGAAATTGCGGCAGCGCGTGCAGTTGCCGATGCGCTGCATGGCCTGCTCCAGCACGCTGGCCAGACGCAGGCCGCGCTCGCGTTCGCGCTCCAGCAGATGGAAGGCCATCCGCTGCGCGCTCTTGCCGCCGACGCCGGGCAGGCAGCGCAGGGCTTCGATCAGCTCGCTGAGAAGTTTGCTCACGGGCTTTAGAACGGCATCTTGAAGCCGGGCGGCAGGTTCATGCCGGAGGTCACGCCGCCGAGCTTGTTCTTGCTGGCCTCGCCCACTTTGTTGACGGCGTCGTTGATCGCCGCGGCGACCAGGTCCTCGGCCATCTCCGGGTCGTCCGCGAACAGCTTGCGGTCGATCTGCACGCGGCGCACTTCATGGGCGCCGCTCATCACCACGGTGACCAGGCCACCGCCGGAACTGCCGGTGACTTCGAGCTTGGCGATCTCTTCCTGCGCGCGCTTCATTTCTTCCTGCATGCGCTGCGCCTGCTGCATCAGCTGGCCGATCTGTCCTCTCATGACGCGTACTCCGAAGGCTGGTTTTCTTAAGATTCAAACGGCTTGACCGACTGCGGCAGCACGCGCGCGCCGAATTCCTTGCGCAGCGACTGCACCAGCGGGTCTTCCTCGATCGATTGCTCGGCGGCCGACTGCGCCACCGAACGAGCGTTGGCGGCACGCGCAGCGGGCGTCTCGGCGCCACCGGAGCGGTCGTCGACGAAACGCAGGCGGATACGTTCGCCCAGCGCCTGGCTGATGCGCTCTTCCATCTGCCCGACCATCGGTTCCACCGCCAGGTGCATGTACATCGGCTGCAGCGCCAGCACCAGGGTCGAGCCTTCGCGGTCGCGCAACAGCGCGTTCTGTGCGAGCTGGCCCATCGGGCCGCGCAGATTGGCCTGTTCTATCAGGCTGTCCCAGTGCGGCAGGCCGCGCGCGTCGAGCGGCGGAGCGGCACGCGGTGCGGGCGGCGGCACCGGTGCGGGTTCGACGCGCGGCGCCTGCGCTTGCGCTGCACGCGGCGCCGGTCGTTCCATCGACGCTGCCGGCGGCATCGGCGGCGCGGAGCGCGCCGGTGCGGGTGCGGGTGCGGGTGCGGGTGCGGGTGCAGCGGCAGGACGCGCAGCGGCCGCCTGACGTTCGGCACGCGCCGGCTCGCCCTCGCCGGCCGGACGGAACGCCAGCATGCGCAGCAGCGCCATCTCGAAACCGGTGCGCGCATCCGGCGCCAGCGCCAGGTCGCGGCGACCGCCGATGGCGATCTGGTAGTACAGCTGCACGTCCTCCGGCCCCAGCCGTTCGGCCAGTGCGGCCAGCGCGGCTTCATCGTCGCCGTCGCCTTCGGGGCGATAGCCCGGCACCAGCTGGAGCAGTTGCAGGCGGTGCAGCACCGCGGCGAGGTCGTCCAGCACGCCGCCGAAATCCGGCGAGAACGAAGCGATGCGCGCGCACTCGGCCATCAATTGGTCGCCGTCGCCGGCGGCCAGCGCATCGAGCACGCCCAGCACCTGGCCGCGCGCGACGCTGCCCAGCATGGTGCGCACGTCGTCCAGCTTGAGCGCGCCGCCGCCGTAGGCGATGGCCTGGTCCAGCAGCGACAGGCCGTCGCGCAGCGAACCGTCGGCGGCACGGGCCAGCTCGACGATGGCACCGTCCTCGAACGCGATCGCTTCGGCGCCGAGGATGTGCCGCATCTGCCCGGAGATCTGTTCCGGCAGCAGGCGCTTGAGATTGAACTTCAGGCAGCGCGACAGCACCGTCACCGGCAGCTTCTGCGGGTCGGTGGTGGCGAGCAGGAACTTCACGTGCGGCGGCGGTTCTTCCAGCGTCTTCAGCAGCGCGTTGAAGGCCGGCTTGGACAGCATGTGCACCTCGTCGACCAGGTACACCTTGAAGCGGCCGCGCGCGGGCGCGTACTGCGCGTTCTCGATCACTTCGCGCACGTCGTCCACGCCGGTGTTGCTGGCCGCGTCGATTTCAAGCAGGTCGACGAAGCGGCCGGCGTCCACCGCCGTGCACACCGCGCACTCGCCGCAGGGATCGGCCGACTCGCCGCGCTCGCAATTGAGCGACTTGGCGAAGATGCGCGCGATGGTGGTCTTGCCCACGCCGCGGGTGCCGGTGAACAGGTAGGCGTGGTGCATGCGGCCGGTGTCGAGCGCATTGGTGAGCGCGCGCACCACATGCTCCTGCCCGACCAGTTCGGCGAACTTGCGGGGACGCCATTTGCGCGCGAGAACCTGATAGGACATGCGTTGAAAGCCTGCTGGACGCCGGGCTGGCGCTGCCATCGAGGCAACGCAGCGAGGACGGGAATGAAGTGGCGGGATACTAACTTGGGGCGACGCCCGATTGTGCCAAGTCGACTGCGGCAAGTCAGTACGAAGGGCGGCGCGAGCGCGCGTCGGCGGGGCCCGAAAAGGCGGCGACCCCGCCAGCCACACCCCGGCACCCGAATCATTCGCTACCGTTGCTCCCTTCCGGGCCTGGCGGGATTTACGAACTATCGTCGCGGGGGGACCGACGGGGTCACCATAGACGTCGGGCTGCTCGCCCTGGCGACGGTTGCGCTAGGCGCGGACCGTCATGCGATTTCACTGGCGGAGAGGGCGGGATTCGAACCCGCGATACGGGGATAAGCCGTATACACACTTTCCAGGCGTGCTCCTTCAACCACTCGGACACCTCTCCGCGATGGTGAAATCGCCTCGCCGGGCATTCAGGCCCGGCAAAGAGGGGAAATCATAGCGGGAGGCCCCGATCCAGACAAGCCGCTTCGCCCGCCCCTCCACCGGCATCCAGCTCAACCGGCATCCGCGCGCGGCGGTGCCGGCGGCGGCAGCGCGATGCGTTCGCCGGTCGAGGCCGTGGCGTAGCCGCGGGCGGCCAGCGCCTGGCCGTCGGCGAGGCTGCCGTAGTGGTACAGGCGCAGGCGGCGGCGCAGCGAGTCCGGATATTCGCGCTCGATATCGTCGATGCCGGTATGCGAGGGATTGCCCACCAGGCCGCAGTCGTGCGCCACCAGCTCGGTGCCGGCCGCATAGCGCGCCAGCAGCTCCGGCACCGGCCGCGTGTCGCCGGTATAGGCGAAGCTGCCGCCCAGGGCGAGGCCGAACGAGGTCTGCGGCAGGTGATGCCGGGTCGGAAACACGTCGAACCACTGCCCGTCCAGCCAGAAGCCGCGATGGCAGGGAATCAGCTGGAACGCTTCCCAGAAATTGACGCCGCCCTCGGCCAGCACGCCGGGATAGTCCGCCACCCGCGCCTGCAGCCAGCTCATCAGTGCGGCATGCACGAACAGCTTGGTGCGGCCGCGCCGCGCCTCGTCGAACCACAGGCGGAAGAACAGCCGCTCCATGCCGCCCACGTGGTCCATATGGGTGTGCGTGATGAACAGCGCCGGCGGCACGTCGCCGTAGGCAGCCACGTAGCGGTCCAGCGTGTCCGGCCCGCAATCGATCAGCAGCAGCGGCTTGCCGTCGCGCTCCAGCACCGCGGCGGAAGCGCCCAGCTCCACCGCATGCGCGGCGCCGACGCCCAGGAAATGCAGGGTCCAGTTCATGCGGCCGCTTCCTCGCGGGTGGAAACCAGGCTCATGGCGCGTCGCCACCGACGCCGAATGTCGCAGCGTAGCTCTGCGCCAGCGGCTGCCATACGGTCTTCTCGAACACCGCCTCGCCCTCGCCCGCCGCGCCCAGTTTCAGCAGCGAACGACGCAGGCGCTGCAGGTTGGCCATGCGCCACACCTCGGCGGGCGGACGCCGCTCGCAGCGGTCGAAATCGATCAGGTACAACCCGGGCTCGGCCACCAGGATGTTGTGCGCATTCAGATCGGCATGCCATACGCCGGCACGATGGAAGCGCGCCACCAGCACGCCGGTGCGCTGCGCCAGTTCGGCGTCCAGGCTGCCCCAGGCCAGGCATTCGGCCAGCGTGCGCGCGGACACCACGCGGCGGGTGATCAGGTCGGCGGTATAGAACGGACCCTGCCGCCGATAGCGCGCCGCGATCGGCTCGGGCACCGGCAGCCCTTCGCGCGCCATCGCCGCGAGCAGGCGGAATTCGGCGAAGCTGCGCGTGCGTTCGGCGCCGGTCCACAGATAGCGGTCGCCCATCAAGCGGGCCACCATGCCGCCGCGGCGATAGTGGCGCAGCACGCCCTCGCCCGCCGGCGTGCCGATCAGCGCGACGCCGCCGCGGCCGCCGATCTGCATGCGCAACGCACCCAGTTCGCGCCAGTGGCTAGGCATGAACCAGTCGTCGTCGACTTGTGACGAAGCGGCAGGGTCGAACAGAATCGCCCCATCCGCCTTCGTTCGGATCTGCTCTTGCGCCATCATGTCCGGCCCGGCACCCATCCCATAAGCATCGATTCAATCATCGCTGATTAAATCAGCGCCGATTAAATCATCGTTGATTCAACCATCATTGATTCTAGCCCACGCCATGCCTGCTCCCACCTCCATCTGCCTGCTGCGCACCTCCGCCATCGGCGACGTCACCCATGTCGTGCCGCTGGTGCACACCCTGCGCAAGGCCTGGCCGCAGGTCGAGCTGAGCTGGATCGTCGGCAAGCTGGAGCGCCGCCTGGTCGGCGACCTGCCCGGGGTGGACTTCGTGACCTTCGACAAGGCCGCCGGCTGGGCCGGCATGCGCGCGGTGCGCGACGCGCTGCGCGGCCGCCGCTTCGACGCGCTGCTGCAGATGCAGGTGGCGATGCGCTCCAACCTGCTCAGCCTGGGCATCAAGGCCGAGCGGCGCGTCGGCTATGACCACGCACGCGCCAAGGACCTGCACGGGCTGGTGATCAACGAGCGCATTCCCGCGCGCACCGGCGAACACGTGCTGGAAGCGATCGGCAGCTTCTGCGAGCCGCTGGGCCTGCAGCAGACCGAGGTGCGCTGGGACATCCCGTTGCCGGACGAGGCGCTCGCATGGGCCGCCGAGCAACTGCCGCCGGGCGCGCCGGTGCTGCTGGTCAGCCCCACCTCCAGCCACGCCCTGCGCAACTGGCGCCCGGAGCGCTATGCCGCCGTGATGGACCACGCCGCGCAGCGCGGCTGGCGGGTCATGCTGATCGGCGGCCCTTCGCCGGGCGAACGCAGCATGGCCGACGCGGTGCTGGCCGCCTGCCGCCTGCCGCACACCGACCTTACGGGCAAGGACACGCTGAAGCGGCTGCTGGCGATGCTGGCGCGCGCCCCGCTGCTGCTGACCCCGGATTCGGGCCCGATGCACATGGCCAATACCGTGGGCTGCAAGGTGCTGGGCCTGCATGCGGCAAGCAATCCGGACCGCTCCGGCCCCTACTCCGACCGCCGCTGGTGCGTGAACAAGTACGACGCGGCCTCGCGCAAGTACCTGGGCAAGCCGGCCAGCGAAATTCCCTGGGGCAGCAAGATCGAATACGCGGGCGTGATGGACCTGATCGAGGTCGATGACGTGATTGAGCGCTTCGAGGCTTACGCGGCGACCATGGCCGGCTAAATGCCGGTGTAGGTTGGGGTGAGCCATCGGCGAACCCCAACATCGGCCCGTCGAAGCGCATCGCATTGTTGGGGTTCGCCCCTGGCTCACCCCAACCTGCGCCACCGCCTCAGCCGGCCTTGTAGTCCTTGTACGACTTCTCTTCGACCAGCTGCGAGCCCAGCTTCAGATTGATCTCGCGCTTCACCGCCGCGCGCTCGTCGTTGCGGAAATACACCGCACGGGCCAGTTCGATGAATTCCTGGTCGAAGGCCTGGGCCTTTTCCTTGAGGCGGATGCGGTCCTCGATATCCCACAGCGTCTCGTTCACCGCCAGCAGGCGGGCGCGCGCGTCGGCGATGTCGGTGGCCGCGGCCGGGTGGGCGGCCCAGGTGGCGTTGAGCTGATCCAGCTCGTTGCGCACGTTGGCCAGCTTCGCCGGGTCGGTCATCTGCTGGGACTTGATCTCCAGGATGGTGATCTTGTCGATCAGCTCACCGTAGGACACCGGGACTAGAATCAGGCTCATGGGAACTCCCTTCGAAAACAGGCGGAGCGCATGGGCCGCTCCGGCGGGACACCCATGATAAAGACATTGCCTAGCCGATGGTTCAGCTGATCCGAATAGACTGTGCGGGCCTCACCACACTGGGAGAATCCATGAACACCAAGCAGCTCCTCATCCTGCCCCTCGCAGCCGCGTTCGCCTTCGCCTCCATGGCCGCTACGGCGCAGTCCTCCACCAGTCAGAACCGGCGTCCGGCGGTCGATGCGGCCGGCACGCTCAACGGCAATGTACTCACCCGCCGCGACGGCATCTTCCTGCGCTGCACGCAGTGCGGCACGGTCGAATCGATCGAGCGCAGCGTCACCCAGGGCGCCGACCACGGCACCGCCGGCGCGATCATCGGCGCAGTCGCCGGCGGCGTGCTCGGCAACCAGGTCGGCAAGGGCAACGGCCGCAAGGCGGCGACCGTGCTCGGCGCGGTGGGCGGCGGCTTCGCCGGTAACCGCATCGGCCGCGGCGGTTCCAATGAAAGCTTCACGCTGCGCCTGCGCATGGGTGACGGCGGCTACACCAACGTCACCGTGCCGGACGCCAGCGCCATCCGCGAGGGCGATATCGTGCAGGTGGACCAGGACGGCAACGTGGTACGCGTCCAGTAAGCGCGACGCACAGTTCGAATGGCGCGGCCGGTGGCGACACCGGCCGCGTTTTTTTATCCGGATGGGTGTCTTGCAGGATCAGCCGCTGCCCTCGCCCGGCCGTCATCCCGGCGCAGGCCGG
Source organism: Dyella sp. 2RAB6 (assembly GCF_052115385.1). NCBI lineage: Bacteria > Pseudomonadati > Pseudomonadota > Gammaproteobacteria > Lysobacterales > Rhodanobacteraceae > Dyella > Dyella sp. 2RAB6. The sequence continues at coordinate 766,417 of NZ_JBFRGP010000001.1, read as the reverse complement.
GATCCAGTGGCGTCGCTACCCGATTGTCGCGACGGCTCAGGCGTCGCATCCACGAACGTTCTTGCCTACATGCGGCCCTATCGCTACTGGATCCCGGCCTACGCCGGGATGACGGCTGGGTGAGGCTGAGCAGCTTGGAGTTGGAGCTTGTCGCTGCGGTTCAACGCTGATCGGCGCCGCGACGGGCCTGCATCAGCTTTGCCGCGACAGCGTCGAAGAAGCCGTCGGGCAACACCGCCCGCACCGGCACGGCCCAGGCCTGCGATGGCGCGAAGGCCGCGCATTTCACCGCATCCTTTTCGGTCATCAGCACCGGCGCGGCGTCGCCGAAATCCAGCTCGCCCGGCATGTAGGCGTGGTGATCGGGGAACGGATGCGGCACCACCTCGATGCCGCGAGCGCGCAGGTCGTCGAAGAAGCGCGCGGGGTTGCCGATGCCGGCCACGGCATGCACACGCTGGCCGCGGAAGGCTTCCAGCGGCTGGATACTGCCATCGCTGAATGCGCGCGCCGTGCCGCCTTCCAGGCGCATCGGCACTTCGCCGGCTTCGGCGCTGCCGCCGTTGCAGACGCGGAAATCCACCTCGTCCAGGCGCGCCAGCGGTTCGCGCAGCGGCCCGGCCGGCAGCAGGCGGCGGTTGCCGAAGCGGCGCGCGCCGTCGATCACGCAGATCTCCACGTCGCGGCGCAGGCGATAGTGCTGCAGGCCGTCGTCGGCGAGGATCACATCGCAGCCGGCATCGAGCAGCAGGCGCGCTGCCGCGGGGCGGTCGCGGCCTACTGCGACCGGCGTGCCGGCGGCGTGGATCAGGCAGGGTTCGTCGCCGAAGCGCGCGGGATCGGGCCGCTCATCGAGCAATAACGGCCCGGCTTCGCTGCCGCCGTAGCCGCGGCTGACCACGCCGGGACGCAAGCCACGCGCGCGCAAGGCTTCGGCGAGGGCGATGCTCAACGGCGTCTTGCCGGTGCCGCCCACGCTGACATTGCCGATCACCACCACGGGTACCGGCAAGCGCACGCTGGATAGCAGGCCTGCCCGATACAGGCGGCGGCGCCATCGCGTCACGCCGCCGTACAGCGCCGCCAGCGGCGCGGTCCACCAGGGCGCCGTGCCCTGGCCGTACCAGGCCGCTGCTAGCGTGTCGGCCAGCGCCACGGCGACCTCAGTCGCTCGCCTTGTCGTGGAACTGCATGCGGTGCAGCGCGGCGTAGTGGCCGCCCAGCGCGATCAGTTCCGCGTGCGTGCCGCGCTCGACGATACGGCCCTGGTCCATCACCGCGATCTGGTCGGCGTGTTCGACGGTGGACAGCCGGTGCGCGATCACCAGGGTGGTGCGGTCGCGCATCAGGCGCTGCAGCGCCTGCTGGATCAGGCGCTCGGATTCGGTGTCCAGCGCGCTGGTCGCCTCGTCCAGCACCAGGATCGGCGCGTTCTTGAGAATGGCCCGGGCGATCGCGATGCGCTGGCGCTGGCCGCCGGACAGCATGTTGCCGCCCTGGCCGATCTGGCTGTGGATGCCCTTGGGCAGGCGCTGGATGAATTCCATCGCATTGGCCGCCTCGGCCGCCGCGACGATGTCCTTCTCGCTGACGCCTTCCAGCTCGCCGTAGGCGATGTTCTCCGCCACCGTGCCGTCGAACAGCACCACGCTCTGCCCCACCCAGGCGATCTGCTTGCGCAGCGAGGCCAGGGTGTAGCTGGCGTAGTCGTGGCCATCCACTTCGATGCCGCCGGCGGTAGGTTCGTAGAAGCGCGGCAGCAGGCTGACCAGGCTGCTCTTGCCGCTGCCCGAGCGGCCGACCAGCGCCGTGACCGTGCCGGGCCGGCAGTGCAGGTCGACGCCGCGCAGCGCCTCGAATTCGTTGCGCGGATAGGTCAGGCGCACGTCGCCGAACACGATGTCGCCGCGGGTGCGTTCCAGCACGCGGTTGCCGGTGTCCACTTCCGGCGGCAGGTCGATGATGCCGAACAGGTCTTCGCAGGCGGCCACGCCGCGCTGCACGCTGGCCTGCACGCCGGTGAGGCGCTTGAGCGAAGGCAGCATGCCGCCCATCGAGGTGAGCACGGTGATGAACACGCCGGGCGAGATGCTGTCGATCACGTTCGGCCGCGTGCCCAGGTACACCAGCAGGGCCAGCGCGAACGCCGCGGCAGTCTGGATGGTGGCGCTGGAGAACGCGCTGGTCACCGCCACCTTGAGGTTCAGCCGCTTGGAATGCTCGGTGACGTGCTCGAAGCGTGCCGCCTCGCGCTTCTGGCCGCCGTAGATGCGCACCTCGCGATTGGCGCCGACGGATTCCTCCACCGTACCGGTGACCGAACCCATGGTGCCCTGGATGCGCTTGCTGATGGTGCGGTAGCGCCGGCTGACCACGGTGACGATCAGCACCACCGCCGGCACCATGATCAGCAGCGCCATGGTGAGATAGGCGCTGGTCGAGAGCATCACGTACATCATGCCCACGATCATCAGGCCCTCGGTCACCGCCACTTTCACCGCGTCGGTGGAGGCCTGCGCCACCTGCTCGCTGGTGTAGGTGATGCGCGAGACCTGCTGGCCGGAATGCTCGCTGCCGAAGAACGCGGCCGGCAGGCGCAGATAGGCGTCGAACACGTCGCGGCGGATGTTCTGCACCACGTTGCGCCCGATATAGGCGATGCCGTAGTCGTTGAGCACGATGGCGACGCCGCGCGTCACGAACAGCCCGATGATCCAGATCGGCATCCAGAAGATCAGGTAGGCGTCCTTGTGCGCGAACAGCTCGTCGATCATCGGCCGCAGCAGCTTGGTGAACGCCGCAAGGCAGCCGCTCTCCAGCGCCATGCCGAGCACCGAGACCAGGCCCACCACCCAGTAGCGGCGGGTATAGCCGAGCAGGCGCTTGTAGGTCCGCCAGGTCTCGGCGTCCCATACGGAAACCTTCTTGGTGCTCACTTGTTCGCGCTCACTTACCGGGACCCGCCTGGGTCGGCGTGGTGGCGATCGACAGCTTGGTGAAGCCGAGCTGGCCGAGTGCGTCCATCGCGGTGACCACGTTCTGGTGCGGCGTCATGGCATCCGCGCGGATGGTCACCTGGCGCTCGCGGTCGTCGCCGGCGATGTTGGCGATGGCCTGCTTGAGCGGCTCGATGCCCTGCCCCAGCACCTCGTCGGTGCCGACGTAGTAGTGGCCCTCGCTGTCCACCACGATGGTGAGCGCGGGCGCCTGCATGTCGCGCTCGTCGGCGCTGGCCTTGGGCAGGGTCACCTGCATGCGCGTGTGCTGCACGAAGGTGGTGGTCAGTACGAAGAACATCAGCAGGGTGAGCAATACGTCGATCAGCGAGATCACGTTGATCTCGAAGTCGTCCTGCCGGCGGTCGTTGCCGATGCGCATGCCGGATCAGCCCGCGGTCGACTCGGTGGCCGAACGGCGCGGACGCGCCGGGGCCGGGGCGGCGACGGTCAGTTCGTCCAGCAGCACGGTTGCCTGCTTCTCCATCTCCACGCAGTAGCCGGCCACCTTGGAGCGGAAATAGCGATGCAGCACATAGGCGGGAATCGCCACCACCAGGCCGCTGGCGGTGCAGATCAGCGCTTCGCCGATGCCGCCGGCCATCTTCAGCGGATCGCCCACGCCGCCCTTCATCACGTCCATGAACATGCGGATCAGGCCGACCACCGTGCCCAGCAGGCCCAGCAGCGGGCCGATCAGGGCGATGGTGCCGAGCGTATTGAGGTAGCGCTCCATGTTGTGCACCACATGGCGGCCAGTGTCCTCGATGCGCTCCTTGATCAGCTCGCGCGGCCGGTTGCGCACCGACAGCGCGCCGGCCAGCAATTCGCCCAGCGGCGAGCCGTTGGCCAGGGTGGCCAGGTGGGCCGGATCGAGCTGGCCAGAACGGGCCCAGTCGCGCACTTCGTCGCCGAGGCCGGGCGGCAGCACCGACTTGCGGCGCAGGGTCCAGCAGCGCTCCAGCACGATCGCCAGTGCGATCGCCGAACAGATCAGGATGGGCAGCATTGCCCAACCGCCAGCCATCAGGATATCCAGCACGACTACACCCACCCATGCGATCGAATTGCAGGGGCGCATCATAGCAGTCCCTTCCGGCCGTTCCGCGGCGCCCGTGGCAATTGCGCGATGCGTCGCACGGAGCGCTGGAATCGCGCTGCGAAGGCTCTTGTTCACGCCAGTAGCGGGCCCGGTGATCGCGCCACGTGCGGATCACCCGCGGTGCCCCGTCGGCCGGAAAATCCACCTCGATGGCACCGCGCTGCGCCGTGTTCAGCAGGCGCACCCCGAATGCGGCATAGCGCTGCGCCACCAGCGGATGCGGATGGCCGAAGCGGTTGCGCCAGCCAGCCGAGACCAGGGCAAGCACCGGCGCCAGCCCGCGGACCAGGGCCGGCCCCGACGAGGTGCGGCTGCCGTGGTGCGGCACCTGCAGCACCAGCGGCACGCCGGGGCCCACGGCCGCGGGCAGGCCGCTTTCCGCCACCAGGCCGATATCCCCGGTGAGCAGGACACGGCCGCCCGCGCCCTCCACCAGCAGTACGCAGGAGCGGTCGTTGCCGTGCGCTGCACCGGCGCCGGCAGCCGGACCGAGCATGCGGAAATGCACGCCGTCCCAGCTCCAGGCCTGCCCCGCGACACAGGCTTCGGCGGGGACCGGCGTGCGGCCGGGCTCGCCGGCCAGCCGCGCCGCTTCCGGATGCGCCTTCACTACCGCAGGCGCGCCGCCGGCATGGTCGTTGTCGGCATGGCTGACCACCAACAGGTCGAGCCGCGCGATCCCCAGCGCGCGCAGCGAAGGCAGCACGGCGGCCTCGCCCAGATCGAACTCGGAAGGAAAGCGCGCGCCGGCATCGAACACCAGCGCGTGCTCGCGCGTGCGCAGCACCACCGCCAGTCCCTGCCCCACGTCCAGCATCCACAGCCGGAACGCACCTTGCGGCGGACGCTCCGTCGATGGCCATAGCAGGGGCAGGAACAGCAGCGCACCCAGCCAGCGCAGCGGCGTGCCGCGCGGCAACAGCAGCCAGCCGGCCCCGAGCAGGGCCAGGCCCAGCGCCCACGCCTGCACCGCGGGTACGTAGAGCTGCGCGCCGGGCCAGCGGGCGATGCGCTCGAACAGCCACCACAGCCCCGTGCACAGCCATCCGGCCAGAACCAGCACCGGCCCCGCCAGCGGCGGCGCCAGTATCAGCAGCAGCGTGCCGAGCAAGGTCAGCGGCACCACCAGGAAACTCACCAGCGGTACCGCGACAAGGTTCGACAAGGCGCCCACCAACGAGGTCCCGCCGAAGAACCACAGGCTCAGCGGCAGCAGCGCCACGGCCATCAGCGCCTGCGCCAGCGTCAACTCGCGCAACAAGCCACGCCATCCAGAGGCGCGCGACGCCAGGCCGTACATCAGGAAAGCCACGCCGGCGAAGGACAGCCAGAAGCCGGCGCTCAACACCGACAATGGATCGACCACGAGCATCGCGAACAAAGCCAGCGCCAGCGACTGCGCCGGCGAGACATGACGCCGCGAACAGCGCGCCAACGCGACCACCGCGATCATCAGCAAGGTGCGCACGGTGGGCAGGCCGAAACCCGCCAGCGCGCTGTACAGCGCGGCGAACCACAGCGCGGCCAGCGCCTGCGCCTGCCGCCGCGACAGGCGCAGGCCGAACCACGGCCACAGCGCATAGATCACCCGCACCAGCCCGACGCCAGCCACCGCCGCCACACCGACATGGAAGCCCGAAATGGCGATGAGATGCGAAGCGCCGTTGGCGCGCGCCACTTCCCAATCGTGCGGACTCAAGCCGCGCGTATCGCCGACGGCGAAGGCGCGCAACAACGCGGCCGCGCGGATATCGGCGACGCGGCGCGCGATCCCGTCGGCGATGGCGTCACGCCAGCCGTCGATGCACCACGGCGCGCCCATGCTCTCGTTGGACGGACCATCGCGCACATAACCGGTGGCGACGATACCGCGCTCCAGCGCGCTGCGCTCACCATCGCCACCGCCAGGATTGACCAATCCGCGCGGCCGCTTGAGGCGCAGCGCCAGACGCCAGCGCCCGCAGGGCGCAATCACCGGAACGACCCGGTCGCCGCTGGCGTACCAGGCAAGCCGCAGCCGTCCATCGAGCGCGACCGGCGCACCGCCTACCGAGGCCTGTTCCACCTGCAGCAAAAACCGCGTCGCTTCATCGCGCTGCTGCGGCAGGCCGGCCACCGTGCCGACCACGATCAGATCGCGCCCTTCCAGCTCGCGCGGCAGGCGCGCTTCCATCGCCCATGCGCCACACCATGCAGCCCAGGCCGCGCCAAGCATCAGGAAGGCGACCGCACGCGCCCGTGGCGAACGCCAGGCAAGCCAGATCGGCAAGATGAGCAACGGCACCATCCAGCCTTGCGGCGGCAGCACCGGCATCCATTGCATTGCCAGCACGCCGGCAAGAAATGCCGGCGCCAGCCCGATGACTCCAAGTCCGCGCACTGCTCTGATCCATCCTTGGGGATGGCTCAAGTTAGCGCGGTGAAGTCCGAAGCAAGTCCGAAAGCACGGTAGGCATCGGCCGACGCGTCGCGTCGGCCGAGCACTCGATCAATGCGCGGGACGTTCCCGCAGCACGCCGTTATGCAGCTCCAGCGTGCGGTCCATGCGAGCCGCCAGGCGGGTGTCGTGCGTCACCAGCACGAAGCTGGTGCCGATCTCGCGGTTGAGCTCCAGCATCAGCTCGTAGACGTGATCCGCATTGCCTTCGTCGAGATTGCCGGTGGGCTCGTCGCCCAGCACGCAGGCCGGCCGCGTCACCAGCGCGCGCGCCACGGCGCAACGCTGGCGTTCGCCACCGGACAGTTCCGCCGGCTTGTGCGCCACGCGGTTGCCCAGGCCCACGCGCTCCAGCAGCTCGGACGCACGCTTCTGCGCCTCCGGTATCGGCATGCCGCGGATCAGCAGCGGCATGCACACGTTCTCCAGCGCGGTGAACTCGGGCAGCAGATGGTGGAACTGGTAGATGAAACCCAGCGAGCGGTTGCGCACGCGGCCGCGCTCGGCGTCGGACAGCGAAGACAACAGCTGCCCTTCGACTTCGACCTCGCCCTTGGTCAGCGTGTCCAGGCCACCGAGGATATGCAGCAGCGTGCTCTTGCCGGAGCCGGAGGCGCCGACGATGGCCAGCGTCTCGCCGCGCTTCAGCGCAAAGCTGACGTCGCTGAGCACGTCGGTGTGCAGGCCGCCTTCCTCGTAGGTCTTGGCGATGTTGCTGGCGCGCAGCACGGTGGCATTTTCGGTCATAAACTTACTCATAGCGCAGGGCCTGGGCCGGCTGCGTGCGCGACGCGCGCCACGCGGGGTACAGCGTGGCGAGCAGCGAGAACAGGAAGGTCACCAGCGCCACCTTGGCCACATCGTCCATCTGCAATCGGCTGGGCAGCTCGCTGATGTAATAGACGTCCGGCGACAGGAACGTGGTGTGGAAGGTGCGCTCGATCCACTTGACGATCTGCGGCAGCCGCCACGACAGCAGCGAACCCAACGTCACGCCGAAGCCGATGCCGACGAAGCCCACCAGCACGCCCTGCACCATGAACATGCCCATGATGCTGCGCGGCGTGGAACCCAGCGTGCGCAGGATGGCGATGTCGGCCTGCTTGTCGGTGACCAGCATCATCAGCATCGAGATCAGGTTGATCACCGCGACCAGGATGATCAGCGAGAGGATGATGAACATCACCTTCTTCTCCATCGAGATGGCGGAGAAGAAATTCGCATGGCTGTCCATCCAGGTATCCATGCGGTAGACCTGGCCCAGGTTGTTGGCCAGCTCCTTCGCCACCGGCCGCGCATTGAACATGTCGTCCAGGCGCAGGCGGATGCCGGTGGGGCCGTCGATGCTGTTGAGGCGCTGCGCGTCCTGCATGCTGATCAGGGCCAGGTTGGAATCGAACTCCTGCATGCCCAGCTCGAAGATGCCCGCCACGGTGAAGCTGCGCAGGCGCGGCACGCTGCCCATCGGGGTGGCGCGGAATTCCGGCACCGCCATGGTGACGTGATCGCCCATCGCCACGCCCAGCGACATGGCCAGCTCGCGGCCCAGCACGATGTTCCACTTGCCCGGCTGCAGCACGTCGAGCTTGCCGTCGATCATGTGCTTGTCGATGTCGGAGACCTTCGGCTCCTGCGCCGGATCGATGCCGCGCACCAGCGCGCCGCTGGAACGGCGCGCCTGCAGGAAGGCCTGCGCCTCCACGTAGGGCGCGGCGCCGCGCACGTGCGGGTTGGCTTCGGCGATCTGGATCGCGCGCTCCCAGTTCTGCACGCTCTCGCCGGCCAGGCCCGACACGGTGGCGTGCGAGATGGCGCCGAGGATGCGCGTGCGCAGCTCGTTGTCGAAGCCGTTCATCACCGACATCACGGTGATCAGCGCGGTGACGCTGATCGCGATGCAGACGATGGAGACGGTCGAGATAAACGAGATGAACTGGTTGCGTCGCTTGGCCCGCGTGTAGCGCAGGCCGATGAAAAGCTCTAGCGGTCGGAACATGGACGGGTCGCTCGTGGGATTCGTTGGGCTGGCCGCCCGGGCATCGCGCAGGACGCCATAGCTGGTGCCATGGTCAGCGGGATCAGACCGCGGCGCCGCGGCAGAGTGCCCCAAGCCTTGCGGTTCGGCAAGCCGGCGCTCAGCCGGCCGGCAGCGCGGCGGCCAGGCGCATGCGCAGGCGCCGGCGCAGGTCGGCGTCGCTGTTGTCCGGTGCGAGCAGCAGGCTCAGCGCCGGTCCCGAGGCCAGCCGCAGGCGCAACCATACGCATCCGGCCAGCACGCGGGACGACAGCAGCATGGCCTGGATATCGGTCGACGTCGCATCGCGCAGCGTCCAGCCGCCATCGGCGGCCCACCCGGCCGAGGTGACCCCCGGGCGCAGCCACCGGCGCCGTTCCGCCAGCAGCGCCGCCGCCAGCACGCAGCTCATGGCGCACTTGCCCCACCACGGCATGCCGCACAGCCAGACCGCAAGCAGCGCCAGCCAGGCCAGGCCCGCGCAGCTGCGCGCGAGCAGGCGCGACGGCGCGTACTCAAAGCCGATGGCGGGCGCGGATGTCATCGATGATCGCCTGCCAGTCCGCGCGCGGCGCCTGCGCGTGGCCCATCACCCAGTCCCACAGGTCCGGGTCCTGCACGTCGAGCAGTTCGTCGAAGGCCACGCGCATGGCCTCGTCCGCCTGCGCGAAACGCTCATCCAGCCAGCCGCCGAACAAGGCGTCCAGCTCGCGCGTGCCGCGGCGGGTGCGCCAGCGCAGGCGCTTGATGCGGGCTTCGTCCATGGCAGTGCGCTCGATAGGAACCGGGGTTCTGAAACGACATGGCCCGCGGCGAGCCGCGGGCCATGAGGATGGGACAGGAACGGCGCTCAGGGCGCGCGGCGCTCCACGATCAGCTTCTTGATCTCCGCGATCGCCTTGGCCGGGTTCAGGCCCTTGGGACAGGTGCGCGCGCAGTTCATGATCGTGTGGCAGCGATACAGCTTGAACGGGTCTTCCAGGTCGTCCAGGCGGGCACCGGTGTCCTCGTCGCGCGAGTCGACGATCCAGCGGTAGGCCTGCAGCAGGATGGCCGGGCCCAGGTACTTGTCGCCGTTCCACCAGTAGCTCGGGCAGCTGGTCGAGCAGCAGGCGCACAGGATGCACTCGTACAGGCCGTCGAGCTTCTTGCGGTCTTCCGGCGACTGCAGGCGCTCCTTGTCGGCCGGGGCCGGGCTCTGCGTGCGCAGCCAGGGCTTGATCGATGCGAACTGGGCGTAGAAGTGGGTGAGATCCGGCACCAGGTCCTTCACCACCGGCATGTGCGGCAGCGGGTAGATCTTGACGTCGCCGGAGGCGCAGTCAGTGATCGCCTTGGTGCAGGCCAGCGTGTTGGTGCCGTCGATGTTCATCGCGCACGAACCGCAGATGCCTTCGCGGCAGGAGCGGCGCAGGGTGAGCGTCGGATCGATCTCGTTCTTGATCTTCAACAGGGCGTCCAGAACCATCGGGCCGCACGCGGCCATGTCGACCTCATAGGTGTCGATGCGCGGGTTCTGGCCGTCTTCCGGCGTCCAGCGATAGATGCGGAAGGTGCGGGGCTGCTTGGCATCCTTGGCCGGATAGTGCTTGCCCGGCTGGACCTTGGAATTCTTGGGTAGCGTGAACTCTGCCACGGTCGTATCTCCAGTCCGGTCTCAGTAAACGCGCTTTTTCGGCGGAACCACTTCGACGTCCGAGGTCATGGTGTACATGTGCACCGGACGGAAATCGAAGTTCGCCTTGCCGTTGTCGTCCACCGACACCAGGGTGTGCTTCTGCCAGTCGTGGTCGTCGCGGTCCGGGAAGTCCTCGCGGGCATGTGCGCCGCGGCTCTCCGGGCGCTGCTCGGCCGAGTACATGGTGGCCACGGCCTGGCCCAGCAGGTTGGACAGCTCCAGGGTCTCGATCAGATCGGAGTTCCACACCAGCGAGCGGTCGCTGACGCCGACGTCCTTGAACGAGTCGTGCACCTTGGAGATCTTCGCGCAGCCTTCCTTCAGCGACTCGCCGGTGCGGAACACCGCGGCGTCGCTCTGCATGGTGCGCTGCATTTCGGCGCGGATCTTCGCGGTCGGCAGGCTGCCCTTGGCGTAGCGCAGGCCGTCGAAGCGCGACAGCGCCTGGTCCAGCGCGCTGGCCGGCAGGTCCTTGTGCGAGGCGCCCGGCTTGACGATCTCGGCGCAGCGATGCGCCACCGCGCGGCCGAACACCACCAGGTCGAGCAGCGAGTTGGAGCCCAGGCGGTTGGCGCCGTGCACCGACACGCAGGCGGCCTCGCCGATGGCGAACAGGCCCGGCACCACCGCGTCGACGTCGTCGCCGCGCTTCTGTACCACTTCGCCGTGGTAGTTGGTGGGGATGCCACCCATGTTGTAGTGCACGGTGGGAATGACCGGGATCGGTTCCTTGGTCACGTCCACGCCGGCGAAGATGCGCGCCGACTCGGCGATGCCCGGCAGGCGTTCGTGGATCACGCCGGCGCCCAGGTGCATCAGGTTGATGTGGATGTGGTCCTTGTGCTCGCCGACGCCGCGGCCTTCGCGGATTTCCATGGTCATGGCGCGGCTGACCACGTCGCGCGAGGCCAGGTCCTTCGCGTTCGGCGCGTAGCGCTCCATGAAGCGCTCGCCGTTGGAGTTGGTCAGGTAACCACCCTCGCCGCGCACACCCTCGGTGATCAGGCAGCCGGAGCCGTAGATGCCGGTGGGGTGGAACTGCACGAACTCCATGTCCTGCAGGGCCAGGCCGGCGCGCAGCACCATGCCGCCGCCGTCGCCGGTGCAGGTATGCGCCGAGGTGGCGCTGAAGTAGGCGCGGCCGTAGCCGCCGGTGGCCAGCACCACGGCATGGCCGCGGAACACGTGCAGGGTGCCCTCGTTCATGTCCAGCGCGAGCACGCCGCGGCACACGCCTTCTTCGTCGAAGATCAGGTCGGTGGCGAAGTACTCGATGAAGAAGGTGGCGTCATGCGCCAGCGCCTGCTGGTACAGCGTGTGCAGGATGGCGTGGCCGGTACGGTCGGCCGCGGCGCAGGTGCGCTGCGCGGTGCCCTTGCCGTAGTGGGTGGTCATGCCGCCGAACGGGCGCTGGTAGATCTTGCCCTCTTCGGTGCGCGAGAACGGCACGCCGTAGTGTTCCAGCTCGATGATCGAGGGAATGGCCTCGCGGCACATGTATTCGATCGCGTCCTGGTCGCCCAGCCAGTCCGAACCCTTGATGGTGTCGTAGAAGTGGAAGCGCCAGTCGTCCTCGCCCATGTTGCCCAGCGCGGCCGAGATGCCGCCCTGCGCGGCCACGGTGTGCGAGCGGGTCGGGAACACCTTGGTGATGCAGGCGGCCTTGAGGCCTTTCTCGGCCAGGCCGAAGGTGGCGCGCAGGCCGGCGCCGCCGGCGCCGACCACGATCACGTCGTACTTATGCTGCTGAACTTTGTAGGCTTCCATCGAACTCAGACTCCCAGCGCCACGCGCACGACGGCCAGCACGCAGGCCAGCGCGCCCAGCACGGCGACAAACTTGATCAACACCAGCGACGCCACTTCGAGCCAGCGGGTGTGCACGTAGTCCTCGAGCACCACCTGCAGGCCGAGCACGGCATGCCAGAACGCGGTGACGGTGAAAGCGATCAGCAGCAGCGCGTTCCACGGCTTGGCCACGGCGGCCCTGGCGGTGGCGTAGTCGGCGTGCAGCGAGCACAGCACGAAGGCCACGAACCAGATGCCGAGGAAGACCAGGCCCGCCGCGGTCAGGCGCTGGGTCCACCAGTGGCCCACGCCGGACTGGGCCGAGCCCAGGCCGCGTGCGCGCTTGAGCGGATTGCGCAGATCCTTGGAGTCGGCGCTCATGCGGCACCTCCGGTCAGCACGTAGACCCAGACCAGCACGGTCAGCACCAGGCTGCCGATCACCGACAGCCAGCTCGAACGCACGAACTGGGCGATGGCGTAGCCGGCGCCGGCGTCCTGCACCAGGTGGCGGATGCCGTTGCACAGGTGGAAGAACAGCGCCCAGCTCCAGCCGAACAGCAGGACCAGCCCGATCGGGCTGCCGATGCAGGTCTTGAACTGGTTGAAGCTGGCTTCGCCGCCGGCCAGGGCGAGCAGGCCCCACATGATCAGCAAGGTGCCGACCGCCAGGGCGATGCCGGTGACGCGGTGCACGATGGAGGTCACCATCTGCACTTGCCACTTATAGATCTGTAGATGCGGAGAGAGCGGTCGTCGCGTGTCTGCCATGGCGGCTATCCTGTGTGGAATCGCTTATGTCCGTACGCCGTCCCATGGCCACCATGCCGACGCGTCACGCGCCGGCGCGGCGGTCAGAAGTCGATGCAGCGCCCGTTTTTTTCCCAATCGCCGTAGCGGGTGGGATCGGGTGCCGGCCGCTCCGCCGGAGCCTTGCCCTGTTCCTTGCCGGCAGGCACGGAATTTCCGTCCGCCGGAGCGGGTACGGGCTTGGATTCGGGATGAGAGGATGTGTCGGACATGGGTTCAGTAAGCCGACAAAGGTTAATACTTGCGTTAAAACGGCACAACCTTGACGACTGCCGCCCGGCTTGACCCACGAGTTGCCCCGCCCGCCTTGCGGATGCTCCGGTCCGCCCCCATCCGTGCCGCCATGCCCGCGACATTCCAAGCCGAAACCCTGTTCATCGAAGGCGCCGACGCGATCGCGTTCGCCCAAGCCCAATTCAGCGGCAATGCCGCCGACCTGGCCGTCGGACGCTGGCAGTTCAGCGCCTGGCTCGACGCTCAGGGACGCGTGCGCGCGCTGTTCCAGCTGGCGCGAGTGAGCGAGCACAGTCTGCTGCTGATGCTGCGCGGCGGACGCGTCGAGCCACTGGCAGATGCGCTGCGGCGATTCGTGTTTCGTTCCAAGCTGACGTTGCAGGCGCTGCCGGTGCGCGCACTCGGCACGAGCGCAGCGATGGAGTCGCACACGGTCGAACAACGCGGCGATGTCGTCGTACTCGGTTGCGGCACGCACAGCATGACCATCGGTGCGCGCGAAGACGATGCATGGCGCGCCGAACAGATTCATCTCGGCTGGCCATGGCTGCCGGACAGCGCGCTCGATTCGCTGCTGCCGCCGGCACTGTCGCTGGAACGATTGCAGGCTGTCGCGTTCGACAAAGGCTGCTATCCAGGGCAGGAAATCGCTGCGCGCCTGCATTTTCGCGGTGGCCACAAGCGGCATATGCATTGCGTCGTATTGTCGCAAGCGCTGCCACCGGGCAGCGTGCTGCGCGACGCACAGAGCGATGTCGCAGTGGTGCTCGATAACGTGTTGACCAACGATGCGCACAGCGCGCTCGCCATTATCAACGACGCACTCGCCGAGCAAGCAAAATCTCACGCGCTGAGATGGAACGAAGACATCATCGACATCGAATTGCGCGAACGCTGGCCTGCGTGATGCGAACAAGTTCGCCGATGTATCAGCGATGTTCTTGCGATTGTGAGTACAACGTGAACCCGACCCGCCCGGCACTTGCCATAAAGAAAACCTGCCACTAGGCTCCGCCGGTCACACTCGACAGACATCCCTTTGACGGATGTCTCATACGCGACGAACCGGAGGGGTCCGGATCGCGGCGCGACCCGGCCGATAAGGCCGGAGGAACCACCGCCAAATGGCGGAACAAGTTGCTGGCCATCGGATATCGAAAGAGTCCGCAAGCGCCAAGGCAGCAGTAACGAGCGAGGTCGGATCAGTCGCTCGACGCCACATTCCGTGGCAAACCGCAGCGGCCACAAGTTTCGGCCAACGCGTGTTCAATCCAGGTGGAACGGCCTGCCCGCCCGTCCATCGCAACGGCGTTCCAATCCAGCAGCACCGGATCGGCGCGTACAGCACGTTGGAGGCAGAATGAAACTTTCCATGCTGTTGTGGCTTGCGTCCGTGCTGCCCCAACCCCTCGCCGACCAGACCTGCCTGGCGACGACGGTGTATCTCGAAGCCCGCAGCGAGTCGACCATCGGCCAGTTCGCCGTGGCCGAAGTAGCGCTCCGTCGCCGCGATCGCGGCACCTGGGGCAAGAACGTGTGCGAAGTGGTCAATGCACCACGGCAGTTCGCCACCACCACCACCACCAGCACGTTCGAAGTGACCGATCTCAATGCCTGGGGCAAGGCGTGGAAGATCGCCGGCGATTCCATCGTCAACTGGAATCTGCCGATGGGCGAGCGCATGGTCTACGTTCCGCACGCCGACCATTTCGCCACCACCGCGGTGGCGCCGGCCTGGAGTACCAGCCGCGTCGTGCGCAAGATCGGCGACCACGCGTTCTACGCCGTCAACTAAACACAAAACCCGAAGCACAAAAAAAGGCCCTCGAATTCGAGGGCCTTTTCATTTGGACGTCTAGACGCCTATACGTCAGTGGCGATAGATGCGGTTGTTGCGGATCTCCACGTAATCGCCCTGGCGGATCTGCGGATCGTCGGCCTGGGTCACCGTCGCATAGCGGCCATCGTCGAGGCGGACCGAAACCTGGAAGGCCTGGTCCGGACTGCCGTTGCGCTTGCCCACTTCGTTGCCGACGGCACCACCGGCCACCGCACCGACCACGGTCGCGGCGGTGCGGCCATTGCCCTTGCCCACGGTGTTGCCGAGCAGGCCACCGGCGACGGCGCCGATCACCATGCCCAGCGGCGACGCGCTCTTGTCCACGTTCACCACGCGCACATCCTCGACCGTGCCGCACTGCACGCAACGGCTGGAGCGATAGCCCCCGTCGTTGCTGTAGCCGCCGCCACCACCACCGCCGTAGTAGCCACCCGAACGCGGCGGCGGCGTGGCGCAGGCCGTCAGCAGGGCGAAGCAGCCGGCGACGGCCGCCGTGGCCAGGCGTTTGCTGAGCGTAGTGTTCATGCTGCGGTCCTCCTCAAGAAGAAAGGTCAATGGGCGGCGTCGGAGACGGCAACCACACCTTCCTGCACCTGCACGCGATCGCCCGGATCGTGATCCATGCGGATCGTGCGGGTCACGCCGTTGTACTCGTAGGCCACGTCGTAGCCGACGATCTTGTCGCCGCCCTTGCCAGCCACCGTGTTGCAGCGGCGCTGGGTCGACGAAACCGTGTTGTTTTCCTGGCGGTTCTTCTGGATCTCGTGACCGGCGTAACCGCCGCCGAGCGCGCCGGCGACCGTCGCCAGCGTGCGGCCCTTGCCGCCGCCGACCTGGTTGCCGAGCAGACCGCCCGCGACCGCGCCGATGGCGGTACCGGCGATCTGGTGCTGATCCTTTACCGGAGCCCGCTGCGTGACCACTTCATCGTGGCAGACCTGCTGCGGTGCGCTGGCCTGGTCGCGCACCGGCGTGACGCTGACCACCCGGGCGTACTTGGGACCTGCAGCCGCGGACTGCGCCTGCGAAGCCGTGCCACCCACGCCGCCGTCGGCGTTCGCGTCGCGGTTACAGGCCGTGAGGCCCACCGCAAGCACGGCACCAAGCCCCAGATGAAGCGCGGAAATGACGAACCTGCTCATAATGCTCTCCTGGATGGACCACTGGCGCACCCCGCGCCATTCAAAGCGATCCGTAGTGAAATCATTGAACCCTCGGTCAACTGAATGTTGGCTAGACCGAGCCGCCCTATCCTAGCCCCGTTGGCCTTCCATTCCTGTGATCGATCTAACCGATAGCCACGCGCACCTGGACGACGGCAGTTTCGACCCGGATCGCGCCGAGGTCATGCACCGGGCACTGGAAGCCGGCGTGCGCCATGTCGTGGTGCCCGCCATCCACCGGGATTCCTGGGCCGGCATCGCGCGGCTGTGCGCGCAGTACCCGCAGGCCCTGCCCGCCTACGGCCTGCATCCGATCTATCTGCAACAGCACCGGCCCGAACATGTCGCCGAGCTGACCCAGTGGCTGGCGGAGCACCCCGCCGTGGCCGTGGGCGAGATCGGGCTGGACTATTTCCTGGAAGAACTCGACCGCGAACGGCAGCGCAGCTACTTCGAACAGCAACTGCAGGTTGCGCGCGAATTCGAGCTGCCGGTGATCGTGCATGCGCGCCGCGCGGTGGACGAAGTCACCGCCACGTTGCGCCGCATCGGCGGCCTGCGCGGCGTGGTGCACAGTTTTTCCGGCAGCGAGCAGCAGGCCGAACAATTGTGGCGGCTGGGCTTCTGCCTCGGCATCGGCGGGCCCATTACCTACGAGCGTGCGCAGCGCCTCCGCCGCATCGTCGCCGGCATGCCGATCGAGCATCTGCTGCTGGAAACCGATGCGCCGGACCAACCCGGCGCCGGTCATCGCGGGCAACGCAACGAGCCCGCGCACATCACTGACGTGCTGCGCGTGGTCGCCGCCCTGCGCGGCGACAGCGAGGCGAACCTCGCCGCGGCCACCACCGCCAACGCCGCCCGGCTGTTCGGCCACGCCTGAAGTCCACTTGCAGCCCGGGGCGGGCCGCTGCTAGCCTAATAGTTCATTGAAGTAATATTTCTTGGTGAAATGTCCGGCCTGCTAATCCGCATGGATCATATGAACGCCGGCATTCACCGTGCCAGCGAGAGCGTGCCCGGCCTGCCGGTGCAGGAAGCCGTGCTGCTGCGCATGCTGCTGATGGCCGGCAATGCAGTGATCGAGGAGATCGAACACATCCTCAAGCCGCACGGCTTGAGCGACAGCGACTTCCGCACGCTGATGATGGTCTACACCGCCCCGGGCGGGCGCACGTCGCCCAGCGAACTGTGCGGCTACGCGCAGCAGAGCCCGACCAATATGACGCGCATCACCAACGTGCTGGTGCAGCAGGGTTTCGTCACGCGCGCATCGAGCGACGAAGATCGCCGCCGCGTCGAGCTGAGCATCACCCCGCTTGGCCGGCGCTTCGTGCGCAAGCTGTTGCCCACGCTTTTCCCGCGCATTCACGGCGCCTTCGCCAGCCTCAGCGCCACCGAGCAGAAAACGCTCGAACAGCTGCTGCGCAAAGTGGCCGCCAATATCGACCAACTCATCGGATCGGACTCCCATCCATGATCGCTACTCCGTTCAAGCTCCCGCTGTTCCACCCACGTGTCGCGCTGGTCGTGGCCGTCGCCGTGGCCCTCGCCGGCTGCGCGATTCCCGGCAAGGTGCAACACCCGACGCTGCGCGACGAAGTCCCGCTGGCCGGCCTCGAAGCCCCTGCCCGCGCCGGCTGGCCCGCCAGCGAATGGTGGCGCCAGTATCAGGATCCGCAGCTCGACGACCTGATCGAGCGCGCCATGCAGGGCTCGCCCGACCTGGCCCAGGCGCAGTCGCGCCTGGAGTCCGCGCAGCAGTCGATCCGCATCGCCGCCGCGCAGGCCGGCCTCAGCGTCAACGGCAGTGCGCAGGTGATGCGCCAGCGCATGAGCGAGAACGGGCTGATCCCGTCCAAGTTCCTCGGCTTCACCTGGTACAACCAGGGCGACCTGGGCGTGCAGGCGCAGTACGACTTCGACTGGTGGGGCAAGCAGCGCGCGACGATCGACGCAGCCGTCGACCAGGCGCGCGCCGCCGCGGCACAGCGCAGCGCCGCGGCGCTGTCGATCCAGAACGCCGTGGCCGACACCTATTTCGGCTGGCTGGCCGATGAAGCGCGCATCGATGTCGCGCGCAAGCAGGTGGCCACTCAAGACCAGTACGTCCGCGTCGAGGACCTGCGCGTGCACCAGGGCGTGGACCTGCCCGACGACGCGCAGAAGGCGCGCATCCAGCAGGCGTCCGCGCGCGAACTGCTGGTCGCGCTGGAAAGCTCAGCGAAGATCCGCCAGACCGCGCTGGCCAGCCTGCTCGGCGTGGCTCCCGCCCAACTGCCGGCGCTGGCGCCGCGCGCACTGCCGGCGCTCGACGGCGGCCTGCCGCCCAACGTCGGCATGGACCTGATCGCGCGCCGCCCCGACATCGCCGCCAGCCGCTGGCAGGTTGAAGCGGCGCTGAAGCAGACCGATGCGGCGCGTGCCGAGTTCTTCCCCGACATCAGCCTGTCGGCGATGGCCGGGCTGTCCAGCATCGACCTGGACAAGATGTTCAACGCCTCCAGCCGCGTGTTCTCGCTGACCCCCGCACTGCACCTGCCGATCTTCAACAGCGGCCTGCTGCAGGCGAACTTCCACGCCAGCAAGGCCCAGCTCGATGCCGCGGTGGCGCAGTACAACAGCACCGTGCTGTCCGCCGCGCGCGACGTCTCGCTGCAGAGCCTCACCGCCCAGCAGCTCGTCGCACGGCGCAAGGAACAGGCGGCGCAGATCGCCGCCAACGAAAGCCTGCTGGCCAGCGCCCAGGCCCGCGCGCGCCAGGGCGTGCGCGATATCCGCGAATCGCTGGGCGCGCAGGGCCAGCTGCTGCAGACGCGCGACGACGCGCTGAGCCTGCAGGCGCAGGCGCTGTCCACGGATCTGTCGCTGATCAAGGCGCTGGGCGGCGGCTACCGCGTCGCCGGCGATGCACTGCCCGCCTCTTCTTCTTCCACTTCAAACCCTATCGCCGGAGACGCCGATCATGAGCGCCACTGATTCCGCCGCCACGCGGCAGGACGACAACGACAGCGGCCTGGCCGCGAAGAACCCCGGCAAGCGGCGCCGCGCGCTGCTGATCGTGCTGCTGGTATTCGTGGCGCTGGGGCTGGGCTGGTTCCTGCTGTGGCTGCTGGTGCTGTCCAAGCGCGAGACCACCGACAACGCCTATGTGGGCGGCAACCAGGTGGCGATTTCCGCCCAGGTGCCCGGCACCGTGGTGGCGATCCTCGCCGACGACACCCAGCGTGTCGACGCCGGCCAGGTGCTGGTGCGGCTGGACCGCACCGACGGCGACGTGCGCCTGCGCCAGGCCAGCAGCGCGCTGGCCCAGGCCGTGCGCCAAGTGCGCCAGCAGACCGATTCGGCCAGCAGCGCCGACGCCGCCGTCGCCGCACGCCGGGTGGATCTGAAGAAGGCCCAGGCCGACCTGCAGCGCCATCTGCCGCTGCTGGCCGAGCATGCCGAAGCGCCGGAAGTGGTGCAGCATCTGCGCGATGGCGTGGAGCAGGCGCAGACCGCGCTCGATGCCGCCGTCGCCCAGGCCAGCGCTTCGCACGCCGCCATCGAAGGCACCGAGATCGCGCAGAACCCGGCCGTCGAACAGGCGCGCGCCAACTTCCGCGCCGCCTGGGTCGCCGCGCAGCGCAATGCGATCTTCGCGCCGGTGTCCGGCTACGTCGCCCAGCGCAGCGTGCAGGTCGGCAACAGCGTGCAGCCGGGCCAGCAGCTGATGACGGTGGTGCCGCTGCACGATTTGTGGATCGACGCCAACTTCAAGGAAAGCCAGCTGCGCCATATCCATATCGGCCAGAGCGCGCACTTCTCCGCCGACGTGTACGGCGGCAGCGTGGAATTCCACGGCAAGGTGATCGGCCTGGGCGCCGGCACCGGCAGCGTGTTCTCGCTGCTGCCGGCGCAGAACGCCACCGGCAACTGGATCAAGGTGGTGCAGCGCGTGCCGGTGCGCATCGCCATCGACAACCAGGACCTGGACAAGCATCCGCTGCGCATCGGCCTGTCCACCGAAGTGACGGTGGACATCACCGACGACCGCGGCCCGGTGCTGGCGCAGTCGCCGGTGCAGACGCCGACCGCGGAAACCAAGGTCTACGACCAGATGGCCACCCAGGCCGATGCGGAAGCCGAGAAGATCATCGGCGCCAACCTCAGCCGCGGCGAGAGCCGCTGAGCCACGACCGCCCATGGCCACCACGCCTAACGAAGCCGCTCCGCCGAAACCGCTGCAGGGCGGCGCGCTCGTCCTGCTGACCATCGCGGTCGCCTTCAGCACCTTCATGGAGGTGCTGGACATGACCATCGTCAACGTCGCGGTGCCGCATATCGCCGGCAGCCTGGGCGTCGGCGCCAGCGAAGGCACCTGGACCATCAGCTCCTACGCGCTGGCCAGCGCGATCATGCAGCCGCTCACCGGCTGGCTGGCGCGGCGCTTCGGCGAAGTGAAGACCTTCATCGCCTCGGTCGGCCTGTTCGTGCTGTTCTCGATGCTGTGCGGCCTGGCCACCAGCATGCCGATGCTGGTGATCGCGCGCCTGCTGCAGGGCGCCGGCTCCGGCCCGATGGTGGCGCTCTCACTGACCTTGCTGCTGTCGAGCTATCCGAAAGCCAAGCAAGGCATGGCGCTGGCGATGTGGGCGATGACGGTGGTGGTGGCGCCGATCTTCGGTCCGATTCTGGGCGGCTGGCTGACCGACAATTTTTCCTGGCCGTGGATCTTCTACATCAACGTGCCGGTCGGCGCGCTGGCGGCGGTGATCACCTGGGCGCTGCTGCGCAAGCGCGAGACCAAGACCTTCAAGACCCCGATCGACCTGGTCGGCCTGGTGCTGCTGGTGGTGGGCGTGGGCTGCCTGCAGTTCATGCTGGACAACGGCAACGACAACGACTGGTTCTCCTCCACTCTGATCACCGTGCTGGGCATCACCGCGCTGGTGTGCATCGTCTTCCTGATCGTGTGGGAGATGCATGCCAAGCATCCGGTGGTGGACCTGTCGCTGTTCAAGCGGCGCAATTTCACCGTCGGCGTGACCGCGCTGTCGCTGGGCATGATGGCGTTCTTCGGCATCAACGTGGTGTTCCCGCTGTGGCTGCAGACCACGCTGGGCTACACCGCGACCTGGGCCGGCCTGGCCACTGCGCCGGTGGGCGTGCTGGCGTTTCTGATGTCGCCGGTGATCGGCGCCAATATCAACCGCCTGGACCTGCGCGCGGTGGTGACGGCGGCGTTCCTGATCTTCGCCGGCACCTCGCTGTGGTTCTCGACCTTCGACAGCTCCGCCTCGTTCGCCAGCCTGGTGCTGCCGCGCTTCGTGATGGGTGCGGCGATCGCGTGCTTCTTCATTCCGCTGAACCAGATCTACCTGGCGGGGTTGCCGGGCAACCAGATCGCCAGCGCCTCGGGCCTGGCCAATTTCTGCCGCACCATGGGTTCGAGCGTGTCGACCGCGGTGACGGTGACGATCTGGCAGCACCGCGGCGAGTTCCACCACGCCATCCTCACCGAGAGCGTGTCGCCGGCCCATCCCGCCGCCACCCAGTACCTGCAGGGGCTGGCCCAGGGCGGCCTGCCCGGCATGCGCGGGCTGGGCGTGGTCGACCAGGTGCTCACGCGCGAAGCGCTGACCCTGGCGGTGAACGACGTGTTCTGGCTGTGCGCGGTGCTGTTCGTGGCGCTGATCCCGGTGCTCTGGTTCGCCAAGCCCCCGTTTGGCAGCGCCGGCGGCGCGGCAGGCCACTAGCAGACCATTGATTGAGCACTAGCAGACCAGTCATCGGGCAAGATCGATCCAAATTTGCTGCGCCGGAAAAGTGCAGCAAAACCGTGCTGGCGGCGACTGGTGCGGCGCAATACGTTCTGGTAGTTTCCGCCGCATGGCACAAACGATCCGCACCATTAAGAAGTATCCGAACCGTCGCTTGTACGACACGGAAATCTCCAGCTACATCACGCTGGAAGAGGTCCGTCAGCTCGTACTCGACAGCGAAACCTTCGAAGTCCGCGACGCCAAATCCGGCGAGGACCTGACCCGCTCGGTGCTGCTGCAGATCATTTCCGAGCACGAGGAAAAGGGCCAGCCGATGCTGTCGCCGCAGCTGTTGAGCCAGATCATCCGGTTCTACGGCGACTCGCTGCAAGGCTTCATGGGCCCCTATCTGGAGCGCAGCCTGCAGGTGTTTCTCGACCAGCAGCAGCAGTTCCGCAACCAGCTGAACAGCCTGCTGGGCCAGACGCCCTGGTCGATGCTCAACGACCTGACCCAGCGCAACATGGACGCGTGGAAGTCCATGCAGAGCGGCCTGCTCGACGCCGCCAGCCAGGCTTCCAACCCGGCCGCCAATCCGGCCAAGCCCGGCGGCACCAAGAAGTAAGTCCCGCCTGTCTCCCGCGCCGGCGCCCCGCTGGCGCCGGTGCTTCCTTGTGCAACCGCCGCTGCGGCACAGCACGTGCTGCCGTGCGGCATGGATCGGGTAAGCGCCACATGACTCGTATCGCCATCGTTACAGGCGGCATCGGCGGCCTGGGCACGGAAATCTGCCGCCAGCTCGCCCTGGCCGGCCGCCAGGTGATCGCCGCCGACCTGCCCGCCCGCGCCGACCGCGTGGCCGCCTTCCAGGCCGAACTGGCCGACCTCGACGGCGCCATCCGCTTCGAGCCGGTGGACGTCAGCGACTTCGCCAGTTGCGCAGACCTGATCCAGCGCGTCGAAGCCGCCCACGGCAGCGTGGACGTGCTGGTCAACGCCGCCGGCATCACCCGCGACACCACGCTGCGCAAGATGGACCCGCAGCAATGGCACGAGCTGATGCGGGTGAACCTGGACGGCGTGTTCAACATGTGCCGCAACGTGGTCGAGGGCATGAGCGGGCGCGGCTTCGGCCGCATCGTCAACCTCAGTTCGGTGAACGGCCAGACCGGCCAGTTCGGCCAGACCAACTACGCCGCGGCCAAGGCCGGCGTGCATGGCTTCGGCATGGCGCTGGCGCGCGAGACCGCGCGCAAGGGCGTCACCGTCAACACCGTGTCGCCGGGCTATTGCGATACGCCGCTGGTGGCCAAGGTGCCGGCCGAGATCCGCGCGCAGATCCTCGAGGACATCCCGGTCGGCCGGCTCGGCTCGCCCGCCGATATCGCCCGCGCGGTGAGCTTCCTCGCCGCGGATGACGCGGGCTACATCACCGGCGCCAACCTGCCCGTCAACGGCGGCTACTTCATGAGTTTCTGAAGCTGGCCAGGCGTCGGCGCCGGCCGGCGCCCGCGCCTGATAAAGTCCCGCGATCCGACCGACGGAACACCTCATGGCGTCGACGCAGCAGCCTTCCATCACCCTTATCGGCGGCGGCTTGGTGGGCGCCCTGCTCGCCCAGCAGCTGGCCCGCCGCGGCTTCCCGGTCGACGTCTACGAAAAGCGCCCCGACCCTCGCCGCGCGGGCTTCCTCGGCGGCCGCTCGATCAACCTGGCCCTGGCCGAACGCGGCCTGCAGGCGCTGCGCACCGCGGGCCTGGCGGATGAGGTGCTGGCACGCGCGGTGATGATGCGCGGACGCATGGTGCACACCCGCGACGGCCGCTCCGGCCTGCAGCGCTACGGCGTGGACGACAGCGAGGTGATCTGGTCGGTCTCGCGCGGCGCCTTGAACATGCTGCTGCTGGATGCCGCCGAAGCGGCCGGCGTGCGCTTCCATTTCGGGCAGTCGCTGGTCGATGCGGATTTCGATGCGCAGCGCGTACGCCTTGCCGACGAACAAGGCACCGAGCGCAGCATCGAGGCCAAGGTGCTGATCGGCGCCGACGGCGCCGGTTCCGCCCTGCGCGCGGCAATGCACGCCTACCGCCCGCTGGGCGAACGCATCGAACCGCTGGGCCACGCGTACAAGGAACTGGAAATCCCGCCCGCCGGCCAGCTGCCGGCCAGCCTGCTGGGCGACAGCGGCGGCCACGACCAGTTCGCGCTCGAACCGCATGCGCTGCATATCTGGCCGCGCGGCGGCTATATGTGCATCGCCCTGCCCAATACCGAAGGCAGCTTCACCGTCACGCTGTTCCTGCCGGCGCAGGGCGCGCATCCGAGCTTCAGTACCGTACCGGACGCGCAGGCCGCCGAAACGTTCTTCCGCGACGACTTCCCCGACCTGCTGCCGCTGATCCCGGACTTCGCCCAGGACTACGCCAGCCACCCGGTCGGCACGCTGTCCACGCTGTACCTGGAGCGCTGGCATATCGACGGCCGCGCCCTGCTGATCGGCGACGCCGCGCACGCCATCGTGCCGTTCCACGGCCAGGGCATGAACTGCGGTTTCGAGGACACCGTCGCGCTCGCCGCGCTGCTGGCCGAGGCGCCGAACGACATTGCCGACGCCTTCGCCGAATTCCAGCGCGTGCGCCAGCCCAACGCCAATGCGATCGCCGCGATGGCGCTGGAAAACTACATCGAGATGCGCGACTCGGTGGCCGACCCGCATTACCTGGCCAAGCGCGAACTCGGCGTGCTGCTGGCCGAACGCGCGCCGGAACATTTCATGGCGCGCTATCGCATGGTGACCTTCACCCACCTGCCCTATGCGTATGCCTACGACCGCGGCCGCGCGCAGGACCAATTGCTGCAGCAATTGCTGCGCGGCGCGACCGACCCGCGCAGCGTCGACCTCGACTCCGCCATCACCGCACTGAAGGCCACGCTGCCGCCGTTGCCCAGCCTGCGGCATGGATGAGCGCCTGCTGGCGGCCTACCTGGCGACGGCTTACCAGGTCCGGCTGCCATCGGGCGGCCGGGCCACGATCCGGATCGGCGAAGCGCTGCCGCCAGCGCTCGCAAGCCTGGCGGGCACACGCCCCTGGGGCTTTATCACCGCCTGGAACCCGGCCTCGACGCCACGTCCGCGCGCCTGGAACCGCCAGGCGCAGCGCGCGCTGCTGGCGGCCCTGCGCGAACTCCCCGCGTTGGCCTTGATCCGCGCCGGCGCCGGCCGCGGCGACCACTGGCGCGAATCCAGCCTGTTCGTCATCGGCGTGGACACCGCGGCGCTGGACACGCTGGCCCGCCGCCACGGCCAGCACGCCTACCTGCACGGCGAAGCCGGCGGCCGCGCGCTGTTGCGTCGCATGGACAAGCCCGCGGAGCTTTGCGGACAATCGCCCGGATGACCTCCACCCGGATGACTTCGCCGCCGCCCGTCCGGCCCACGCTCCTGCAAGCGGTGGGGCTCGCCTTCTATCGCCAGGACGAACCCGTGTTCGGCCCGCTGGACTTCAGCGTCGACGCCGGCGAGATCGCCCTGGTCGAAGGCGACAACGGCAGCGGCAAGACCACCTTGCTGCGCATCCTGGCTGGCCTGCTGCACGTCGAGGAGGGCGAGCTGCGCTGGCGCGGCGAAGCCTGGCAGCGCGACGAGCACCTGGGCGACGTCGTGTTCCTCGGCCATCACCTGGGCCTGAAGGGCGACCTCAGCGCGCGCGAGAACCTGGCGGTGGCGATCGGCCTGTACGGCCGGCGCGACGGCCTGGCCGCCGCCGATGCGCTGCGCGAGATCGGCCTGGCCGGCTACGAGGACGAACCGGTGCGCCGCCTGTCCGCCGGCCAGAAGAAACGCGCCGCGCTGGTGCGCCTGCTGTTGCTGCCGGCCACGCTGTGGCTGCTGGACGAGCCCTACGCCAACCTCGACCGCGCCGGCATCGAGCTGGTCAACGGCCTGCTCGCGCGGCATGCCGCGCGCGGCGGCGCGGCCCTGGTCACCAGCCATGGCGCGGTGAGCTTCCTCGGCGGCGAGCCGCGCCGCATCCGGATGCACGCATGAACCGGCCGCCGCTCGCCGCCGCCTGCGCTGCGGTGCTGCGCCGCGACCTGGTGCTGGCCTGGCGCCGCCGCGGCGATATCGCCATGCCGGTGCTGTACGCCTTGATCGTGGCCACCCTGTTCCCGTTCGCGCTCGGCCCGGAAGAGGCACTGCTGCAGCGCATCGCCGGCGGCGTGGTGCTGGTCACCGTGCTGCTGGCCATGCTGCTGGCGCTGGATGCGATGTTCCGCGGCGATATCGAGGACGGCTCGCTGGAACAACTGGTACTGGCGCCGCAGCCGCTGGCGCTGATGCTCGGCATGAAGATCCTGGCGCACTGGATCACCACCGCGCTGCCGCTGATCGTGATCGCCCCCCTGCTCGCCGGCATGCTGCACCTGCCCGGCCCAGCGATGCCGGTGCTGCTGCTGGCGCTGCTGCTGGCGACACCGCTGCTCAGCCTGCTCGGCGCCATCCTGGTGGCGCTGACGGCCGGCACACGACGCTCTGGTATGCTCCTGGCGCTGATGCTGCTGCCGCTGTGCGTGCCGGTAGTCATCTTCGCCGCCGGCGCGGTTTCCGCGGCCCAACAGGGGTTGCCCTGGCTCGCTCCCGTCGCCTGGCTCGGCGCGGCGCTGGCCCTGGCCCTGGTGCTCGCGCCGCTGGCCTGCGCCGCCGCCCTACGTATCGCCCTGGATGCCTGACACATGGCCAACTGGATTCCGCTGTGGCTGCACAAGCTCGGCTCGCCGCCGACCTTCTACCGCTTCGCCGGCACGCTGCGGCCGTGGGCGCTGGCGCTGGCGCTGCTGCTCGGCGTCGCTGCGCTGTACGGCGGGCTGGTGCTGGCTCCAGCCGATTACCAGCAGGGCGACGCCTACCGCATCATCTTCATCCACGTGCCCAGCGCCTGGATGAGTTTGTTCATCTATGGCGTGATGGCGCTGGCCTCGTTCATCGCCCTGGTCTGGCGCCTGAAACTGGCTGAAGTGGTGGCGATGGAATCGGCGCCGATCGGCGCGGCCTTCACCTTCGTCACCCTGGTCACCGGCTCCCTGTGGGGCAAGCCGATGTGGGGCACCTGGTGGACCTGGGACGCCCGCCTCACCTCCGAGCTGGTGCTGCTGTTCCTGTACCTGGGCGTGATCGGCCTGTACCACTCCTTCGAGGATCGCCGGCAGGGCGCGCGCGCCGCGGCGTTCCTGGCCCTGATCGGCATCGTCAACGTGCCGATCGTGCATTTCTCGGTGAACTGGTGGAACACCCTGCACCAGGGTTCCACCGTGCGCATCCTCGGCCCCTCGAAGATGAGCGGCGACATGCTGTGGCCGCTGCTGACCATGATGGCCGCGACCAAGTTCTATTACCTCGCCAGCCTGTTCGGCCGCGTGCGCACCGACCTGCTGGCACTGGAAAGCGGCAAGGACTGGGTCAAGCAGATCGCCGAAGCGGAGGGACGCCAGTGAGCCAGTTCCTCGCCATGGGCGGCTACGCCGCCTACGTGTGGCCCGCCTACGCCGTGTTCTTCGCCGTGCTGATCGCCGATTTCCTCGCGCCCGGCATCCGCCGGCGCCGCCAGCTGCGCGAACTGCGCGCCCGCCTGGCGCGCCAGGGCGCGCGCCAGCAACGCAACCCGACGCCTTCGTCCTGACACTTACGCTGATTGGGCGACGCAGAGTGATTTCATGAATTCAAAGGGTATGAACCCCACCCGCAAGCGCCGGCTCACCATCGTGCTCCTGGTGCTGGCCGCCGCCACCGTGGCCATCGGCCTGACCGTGTTCGCGCTGCAGCAGAACATGAACTACCTGTTCACCCCGAGCCAGGTGCAATCGGGCGAGGCCGGCCCGTACAAGAACTTCCGCCTCGGCGGCATGGTGAAGGCCGGCTCGATCCAGCGCGCCGCCGATTCGCTCAAGGTCACCTTCACCGTGATCGATGCCGGCGGCGCGATGCCGGTCGAATACAACGGCATCCTTCCCGACCTGTTCCGCGACAACCAGTCGGTGATCGCCACCGGCCACATGGACAACGCGCGCTTCATCGCCACCGAAGTGCTGGCCAAGCACGACGAGACCTATATGCCGAAGGAACTGAAAGACGCCATGGCCAAGGCGCACCAGGGCAAGCCCATTAACGAGGCCGCTAACGAGGCCGCCGCGCAGGACAAGCCGCGATGACGCCGGAACTGGGACAACTGGCGCTGATTCTCGCCTTGCTGCTGGCGCTGGCGCAGGGCGTGCTGCCGCTGCTCGGCGCCTGGCGCGGCAACGGTGCGCTGATGGCGGTGGCACGGCCGGCCGCGGCCGGCCAGGCGGTGTTCGTGGCGATGGCCTTCGGCGTGCTGAGCTGGGCCTTCCTGCATTTCGATTTCTCGGTGCGCTACGTCGCCGACAACTCCAACCTCGCCCTGCCCTGGTATTACCGGCTGGCCGCGGTGTGGGGCGCGCACGAAGGCTCGCTGCTGCTGTGGATCTTCATCCTCAACCTGTGGACGGTGGCGCTGGCCGCGTTCAGCCGCAAGCTGCCCGAGGTGTTCGTCGCGCGCGTGCTCGGCGTGCTCGGCCTGGTCGCGGTGGGCTTCCTCGCCTTCATCGTGTTCACCTCCAATCCGTTCGAGCGCCTGCTGCCGATGCCGCCGGATGGCGGCGACCTGAATCCGGTGCTGCAGGACCCGGGCATGACCTTCCATCCGCCCGTGCTGTACATGGGCTATGTGGGCTTCTCCGTGGCATTCGCGTTCTCCATCGCCGCCCTGCTCGGCGGCGAGCTGGAACAGGCCTGGGTGCGCTGGGCGCGGCCATGGACCAATGTGGCCTGGGGCTTTCTGTCCGCCGGCATCGTGGCGGGCAGCTGGTGGGCGTATGCGGAACTGGGCTGGGGCGGCTGGTGGTTCTGGGACCCGGTGGAGAACGCCAGCTTCATGCCGTGGCTGGTCGGCGCCGCGCTGATCCATGCGCAGGCGGTGACCGAGAAGCGCGGCGCGCTCCGCGCGTGGACCATCCTGCTGTCGATCTTCGCCTTCTCGCTGTCGCTGCTGGGTACCTTCCTGGTGCGCTCGGGCGTGCTTACCTCGGTGCATGCTTTCGCTTCGGATCCGAAGCGCGGCCTGTTCATCCTGTGCTTCCTCGCCGTCGTGGTCGGCGGCTCGCTGCTGCTGTATGCGTTGCGCGCGCCGAAGGTTGCCGGCGGCAAACCCTTCGGCGTGGTGTCGCGCGAAACGGCCATCCTGATCGGCAACCTGATGCTGACCGTGGCCGCCGCGATGGTGCTGCTGGGCACGCTGTTCCCGCTGCTGGGCGATGCGCTGAACCTGGGCAAGATCTCGGTGGGTCCGCCGTACTTCGGCTTCCTGTTCACCCTGCTGATGATCCCCATCGTGCTGCTGCTGCCGTTCGGCCCCTACTTGCGCTGGGGCGAGAAAGGCGGCCTGCCGCCGCTGAAGAACGTGGCGGTGCGTGCCGGCCTGGCTGCGCTGGCCTGCGCGATCGCCGCGGCGTTCACCACCGGCTGGGCGCTGAAGGCGATCGCCGGCACCGCTGCCGCGGTGTGGTGCTGCTTCGGCACCCTGCTGTATGTGCTCAAGCGCTGGCGCGAGATGCCGGCCGGGCGCCGCTATCCGGCGGAGATGGCCGGCATGCTGCTGGCGCATTTCGGCGTGGGCGTGTTTCTCGCCGGCGTGTTGCTGACCGAGGCGCTGAGCGTTGAGCGCGACGTGCGCATGGCGCCGGGCCAGGTGCAGACCATCGGCGGCTACGACTTCCGCTTCGACGGCGTGCACGTCGCCGACGGCCCCAACTGGCAGGGCGACCAGGGCACGGTCACCGTCATGCGCAACGGCCGCGAGATCGCGGTGATGCATCCACAGAAGCGCACCTATACACGCGGCCAGGTGCAGACCGAATCGGCGATCGATGCGGGCGTGACGCGCGACCTCTATGTCGCGCTCGGCGAGCCGATGGACCGCAACGATCCGGAAGGCGCCTGGGCGCTGCGCCTGTATCACAAGCCGTTCGTGCGCTGGATCTGGGCCGGCGGCCTGCTGATGATGCTCGGCGGTTTCTTCAGCGCGGCGGACAAGCGTTTCCGCCTGCGCCGCGAAGCCGAGGCGAACGTGCCGGCACCGGCGCGGGAGTCGCACGCATGAGCCGGCTGGTGCCGTTCTTCGCTTTCCTGCTGCTGGTGGCGCTGTTCGGTTTCGGCATCTGGTGGAACACCCGCCACGACCAGCGCGAAGTGCCTTCGCCGCTGATCAACAAGCCCGCGCCGGCGTATGCGTTGCCGAAGCTGGACGAGCCCGCGCAGACGGTGACGCGCGAGGCGATGCTGGGCAAGCCGTATCTCATCAATGTGTTCGCCAGCTGGTGCATCGCCTGCGGCGAAGAGCACCCGGTGCTGATGAGCGAAGGCCAGCGCATCGGTGTGCCGCTGGTCGGCTACAACTACAAGGACGAGCCGGACGAGGCCAAGGCCTGGCTGGCCCGCCACGGCAATCCGTACGGGCTGATCATCGCCGACCGCGAAGGCCGCACCGCGATCGACTTCGGCGTGTACGGTGCACCGGAGACCTTCCTGGTCGATGCCAAGGGCGTGATCCGCTACAAGCGCATCGGCCCGCTCACGCCCGAGGTGATCGAGCGGGAACTGAAGCCTGCGATCGCCGCGCTGCGCAAGGAGGCGCCGTGAACGCTGCTCTCCTGCGCACATTGTTCGCGCTCGCCTTCGCGCTCGGATGCGGCAGCTTGAGCGCGCAGGCGATCGACCCGCTGCCGTTCAAGGACCACGCCGAGGAAACGCGCTTCCAGCACCTCACGCGCGAACTGCGCTGTCTGGTCTGCCAGAACGAGAACCTCGCCGATTCCAACGCCGACCTGGCGCGCGACCTGCGCCACCAGGTATTCGAGCTGATGCGCCAGGGCAAGAGCGATGGCGAGATCAAGCAGTACCTGGTCGACCGCTATTCCGACTTCGTGCTGTACGACCCGCCGGTGCAGGGCAGCACCCTGCTGCTGTGGTTCGGCCCATTGGCGATCCTGCTCGCCGGTGCCGCCGTGGTGGTGGTCACCATCCGCCGGCGCAGCCGCACGCAAGCACCTGCTGCGCAAGACAGCAGTCCGAACGACGAAGGGGACGATTGGTGAAACCCGTTTTCTACCTGGCCGCCGCGGTGATGATCACCGTGGCGCTGGCCTTGCTGCTGGTGCCGCTGATCCGCCAGGGCCGCCGCCAGGGCCGCCCGCGCGGCATCTTCGTACTGGCGCTGCTGGTCGCCTTCGCGCTGCCGCTGGGCGCGGTGGGGCTGTATCTGCTGATCGGCACGCCAGTGGTGCTCAACGGCGTGGAGAAGCAGCCCGAGGCGATCTCGATCGAGCAGGCCGTGGCCGAACTGCAGACGCATCTGCAGACCGAACCGAAGGACGCGCAGGGCTGGCTGCTGCTGGCGCAGACCTACGCCACCATGCACAAGCCGGCCGCAGCGCGCGATGCGTACGACCATGTGCTGAGCCTGCAGGCGGACAACACCACGGCGATGGTGGGTTGGGCGGAAACGGATTCGATCGCACGCGAGGACCACCGCATCGAAGGCCGCTCGCTCGAACTGCTGCAGCGTGCCGTGCAATTGGAGCCGGATAACCAGCGCGGCCTGTGGCTGCTCGGCATCAGCCAGTTCCAGCACGACCGCTATGCGGAAGCGGCGGCCACCTGGCGCAAGCTGCAGCCGCTGCTCGACCCGGATTCCACCGTGGCGAAGGCCGTAGCCGAACAGATCGCGGCGGCCGATGCGCGCGCCGGCAGCACGCCGGCCACGCCGCAAGCGCCGGCCGCCGACGGCCCCGCGCTGCAGGTACAGATCACCCTGGCGCCCACGCTGAAAGACCAGGTGAAAGCAGGCGAGACCCTGTTCGTCTACGCCCGTGCCGAACAAGGCCCGCCGATGCCGCTGGCCGTGGCCCGGCTGGACGCCGCCGCCCTGCCCGCCACAGTGACCCTCACCGATGCGATGGGCATGACGCCGCAGCTGAAGCTGTCGTCCGCCGCGCGCGTCTTCGTCGGTGCGCGCATCAGCCGCAGCGGCCAGGCCATCGCGCAATCCGGCGACCTGGAAGGCGACGCCGGTGTGGTCGACGTCGGCAGCAAGGCGCCGATCAAGATCGAAATCGATAAGGTTCACTGATGAGCCACGACGCCCGGCATTATTTCGAGCTTCCCTCGCCCTTCCGCATGAAGCGCGGCGGCGCCTTGCACGGCGCCCGCGTGGCCTATGAAACCTGGGGCAGGCTGAGCGCGGCGCGCGACAACGCGCTGCTGATCCTCACCGGCCTGTCGCCGAGCGCGCATGCCACCTCCAGCGAAGTCGATCCGTCGCCGGGCTGGTGGGAGGCGATGATCGGACCGGGCAAGGCGATCGACACGGACCGCTGGTTCGTGATCTGCGTGAATTCGCTGGGCAGCGACAAGGGTTCCACCTGCCCGGCCTCGATCGACCCGGCCACCGGCGAGCCGTATCGGCTGAGCTTTCCGGAGCTTGCGCTGGAAGACGTGGCCAATGCCGCGCATGGCGCGGTGAGTTCGCTGGGCATCGAACAGCTGGCTTGCCTGGTCGGCTGCTCGATGGGCGGCATGAGCGCGCTGGCCTACATGCTGCTGCACCCCGGCAGCGTGCGCACGCATATCAGCGTGGACACCGCACCACAGGCGCAGCCGTTCGCGATCGCCATCCGCTCGCTGCAGCGCGAGGCGATCCGCCTCGATCCGCAGTGGAACAACGGCCGCTACGACGACGCGCACTTTCCGGAAACCGGCATGAGCATCGCGCGCAAGCTGGGCGTGATCACCTATCGCTCGGCGATGGAATGGAACGGCCGCTTCGCGCGCATCCGCCTCGATGCGGAGCAACGCGACGACGACATTCCCTTTGGCTTCGAATTCCAGGTGGAGTCATACCTGGAAGGCCATGCGCAACGCTTCGTGCGCACCTTCGATCCCAACAGCTACCTGTACCTGTCGCGCGCCAGCGACTGGTTCGATATCTCCGAATACGGCGACGGCAGCATCCAGGCGGGCCTCAAGCACATCCATGTCGAGCAGGCGCTGGTGATCGGCGTCAGCACCGACATCCTGTTCCCGCTGGAACAGCAGGAGCAGATCGCCGAAGGCCTGCAGACGGCCGGCGCCGAGGTGGAATTCGTGGCGCTGAACTCGCCGCAGGGCCACGACGCGTTCCTGGTCGATATCGAGAACTACAGCCGCGCCATCGGGGGCTTCCTGGGCCGTATCTGAACGCCCCGCCCCGCCGCCTCGGCCCCGGACTGGTAAGATCGGCCCCGTCGCAACGCCTTTCCCGAGAATCACATGCTTACCGTGGAATTCCCCGGCAGTCGCCAGCTCATCGACGCCATCGACACTGCCGTCAGCAAGCCGAGCACGCCCGAGATCACCGACAGCCTGCGCAACAGCCTGTGCCAGCTGATCCGCGGCCAGCAAGTACTGCTCCCCGAGTGCGTCTTCGAGACCGTCGAGGGCCGCTACGCCCGCCGCGAGCTCTACCGCAGCGAAGACCACGACTACTGCGTGGTCGCGATGACCTGGGGCCCCGGCCAGGGCACCCCTATCCACGACCACTGCGGCATGTGGTGCGTCGAAGGCGTATGGAGCGGCGCGCTGGAAGTGATCCAGTACGAGCGCCTCGCCGACCAGGACGGCCAGTGGCGCTTCCAGCCCGTCGGCTCGATCCAGGCCGGCCCCGGCTCCGCCGGCAGCCTGATCCCGCCGCACGAGTACCACACCATCCGCAACCCCAGCGACGACGCCGTCGCCGTCAGCCTGCACATCTACTCCGGCCGGATGACGCACTGCGCCATCTTCAAGCCCGTGGACGGCGCCACCCAGTGCTACGAACGCACCGACCGCCAGCTGGGTCTCGACCCGGTCCACTGAAGCCGGCATAATTACCCGCTTGCAATGCCGGTGTGGCGGAATGGTAGACGCGGCGGACTCAAAATCCGCTTCTGGCGACAGAGTGGAGGTTCGAGTCCTCTCACCGGTACCAAGAGATGGTTTCAGGACGTCTCGTAGAGTCCAGATGGATCAGAAAAAACCCGCGCATATGCGGGTTTTTTTATGCCTGCCGTACAGCCGCTTCAGATCGAAAGCGAACCTGGAGCATCGCTCTCGTTCATTCCATGCGATCCGACGCTGTATACGAGGGGCGCGCACCACGTTCATTCAAGCCGGGCCCTGCTCACGTCATGCCCGGCTGGCCCGAACGCTCAGCCACCAATCATCGGGGCGTCCCATGCAACGACGTATCCCGCTGACTATCCAGCCGGCGTCGGTGAGAGCGGATCGTAAGTCAGGCTCGCGCCAGTACGTCTCGACGTAACGCCGCGGTGATGCCGTGCTGCCGTGGGCGGACACACCCTCGCCATCGCCATCTCTGACTGAGACGTGTAGTTGACCACCGGCCCGGGTTGCGCCTGCAAGCCGTCCAAGCACCGTGCCGAAATCCTCGCGCGCAACATGGATCAGGCAGGCGCAGGCCCAGATGCCGTCGTATGGCGCGTCGGGACACCGTGGATCGGCCAGCTCGTCTGTCAAAGGATCCAACTGGTCGGCCTCGAAGCCATTCTGGCGAAGCAGTTCGACGAAACCCTTCGAAACATCGGTGCGACGGACGTCCATTCCTCTGAGCTCGAGCTCAAGCGCATCTCGTCCGCCGCCGCTTCCGATCTCCAGCACTCTTCCCGAACCATCCAGCGCTGCGACGAACGCATCGATCTCCATCGCGACCCATGCGGGCATGGCCGCGGCCTCGGCAGCGTACTGTGCCGCGGCCATGTCATAGGACCTCACGGTATCACGGTCGGTACTCATCCTTAGCTCCCACGATAAGAGATCATGGCAGAGGAGAGACTTGCAGCTTCTCTTCCGAATTTTAAGTGTCCGCCCTGGGGGCGGTGGTGGGGCGGTGGCATGTTCATACGCGCCGCAAACTGAAAGCCCCCTCTTTCGAGGGGGCTTTTTATTCAGAACCCAATTTTATTCAGAACCCAATCAACAATCAGCCACCGCCCGGAAGGGGCACGCAGATCCACGTCCACACTCCGTTCTCTTTAACCCGAACCGCCGTCCACCCGTCCGGACAGACTGGCGCATTCGAATAAGGCTGGTGTATTCCGCCTGCCGGAACAGCATCACCCGCCTGCACGGCAAACACGATGGCGGCCAGCGCCAAGGCACCCAAGATCCTTTTCATTGGTGTCCCCTCATGTGCGCAGCGCTGCATGATTGACTCCCCAGGCCCAGGGAGCGCTGCGGTCCCATGGGCCAAGTGCTGAAGCTAGATCAAAGAGGATGATCGCGCAATCGATGCCTGCGATCATCCTCCACCGCTGTCGGCAGGCAGACCGGCCCGGAGTGCTACGCTCTCCTGCATCCGCAGGTAGAGGCCACCCAGGGCCGTCGTCAGCGATACGGAAGTACCCAGCCGCCCTGGACTCGATCTTTCATCGGTGACAGGGGAAACGGCATGGCGGCAGGCTCGCTTCAGCGCAGTCGGATCGAATCCATCGATCTGTTGCGCGGCGTCA
Organism: Dyella sp. 2RAB6; assembly: GCF_052115385.1. Classification (NCBI taxonomy): domain Bacteria; kingdom Pseudomonadati; phylum Pseudomonadota; class Gammaproteobacteria; order Lysobacterales; family Rhodanobacteraceae; genus Dyella; species Dyella sp. 2RAB6. The sequence goes on along the minus strand of NZ_JBFRGP010000001.1, from coordinate 730,996 downwards.
TTATCGTGATCATGGCGCTGGATCATTCGCGCGATTTCTTCGGCAGCCTGAGTTCGCAGCCGACCGATCTGGCGACCACCACAGCCGCGCTGTTCTTCACTCGCTGGATCACGCATCTCTGTGCACCGGTGTTCTTCCTGCTCGCCGGCACCAGCGCCGCATTGACCTTGCGGCGCATGTCGAAGCCGGCGCTCGCCCGGTTTCTGCTTACCCGCGGCCTATGGCTGATCTTTCTCGACGCAGTGGTAATGCGCTTCGCGCTGCAGTTCAACGTCGATTATCAGGTGACGCTGCTGGTGGTGCTGTGGGCACTGGGCTGGGCGATGATCGTGCTGGCTGGGCTGATCTGGTTACCGCGATGGCTTGTCGCCGCGTTCGGCCTGGCGCTGATCGCGGGACACAATACGCTGGATACGATTGACGCCGCGCAGTTCGGCGCGTGGGCACCGCTGTGGCATTTGCTGCATCAATCCGGGCCCTTGTTCGCAGTCGGCGACCACCTGGTCTTTGCGGGCTATGTGCTGGTTCCATGGATCGGCGTGACGGCCATGGGCTATGTGCTGGGTGCGGCGTACGAGTGGCCGGATCGCGCCAGGCGATCGCTGCTGCTTTGGCTCGGGGTCGCGCTCGTGATCGGATTCGTGGCGCTGCGCTGGTGGAACGTCTATGGCGATCCGCTGCCCTGGAGTGCGCAGCAGACGCCGCTGTTCACGCTCATGTCGTTCTTGAATACCAATAAATACCCACCGTCGCTGCTGTACCTGATGATGACGCTGGGGCCGGCCTTGCTGCTCCTGCGCCTGTTCGAGCGCGGCGTCCCTGCCCTGCTTCGCCCGGCGCATGTCATCGGACGGGTGCCGCTGTTCTTCTATATCGTGCATTTCTATCTGATCCATGCACTCGCGGTCGTGGCGTGCTGGATGCGCTATGGAACGGTGGCGAATATTTTCCAGTCGCCGGATCTCGCGCATTTTCCATTTACCGCGCCGCCCGGCTGGGATTTCGGATTGCCGGTGGTTTATCTGGTCTGGGGGCTCGTCGTGGTGTCGCTTTACCCGCTATGCAAATGGTTTGCGGATGTGCGGCAGCGCCGTGACTGGTGGTGGCTCAGTTATCTCTGACCCGTAAAAAAAGCCCGCAAAGCCGCGGGCTTTTTTCTGTTCCAGAGCGGTCAGTAATCAGGGGTTTCTCAACTCCGCCACCTTCTTCACGTCGATGTACTTCGTCATGCCGGTCAAGCTCTTTTCGACGTCCGGATTCAGAAACAGCTCCCGGCCCGCTACCTGGCCCAGCGCCTGGAAGCCCTGCTGCATGGCCACATCGCCCTCGTTCTTCAGGGCCGCCTTCGCCTCGTCCTTGCAGGTCTCGGTCAACAGGCGGCTGAAGAGTCCCGCCATGCGGGCATTGGCCTTGTCGACCTGGGCTTCGGACACCGAACCCATGGGCGCCACCGACGGGTGCCGCGACATCGCCGCGAACATCCACTGCACGATCACGACGTGGTCATCCATCGTGCTTTTCCCGACCAGGCATGCCGACAACTTCTCGGTGTACGGACCGGCCTGCGCCACGCCCGACAGCAGCAAGCCTGCTGTCAGCAGCATCATTCGTAATTTCATAGATCCCCCCGTGTGTGCTTACCTGCTTCAAAGACAGGAATCACAAGCACTTCCCATGGGGAATGAAGTGAACCTGCCCTGGTCTCCGACTTTGCGAATCTTGCAGAACTGCCGGAGGTGCGGCAAGGGCGGATGCCGCAGCGGCTAGCTTTCCCGCCGATCGGGCCATGACGGTCCAAGGGCGCGGGCTATCTGGCTGAACGCCCGCTCCGCCTCTGGTATGGGAAATAGAGGCCAGACGTGGACCATGCCGGGATATTCGAACAAGACCGCCGGCATGCCTGCACGCTGGGCCGCCTGCATGAATCGCTGCACCGAGGGATAAACGATCTCGCGCGTACCGACGAAAATGACGGTGTTCGGAAGGCCATCCAGACGGCCATACAGCGGGCTTATCCGAGGCTCTTTGGAATCAAGACCCGGACCGTAGAGACCGGCAAGGATCGGCAGCGCACGGCTGTCGATAATCGGATCGCTCGGGTTCCTGCTGTCCGCCGCATCGTCCTGGCTCAGATCGAGCGCAGGCGACATCAGCACCAGTCGATCCGGCTGCGTCGCTTCGAGGTTCCGCAACTGCATCGCAAGCGACAAGACCAGCGACGCTCCAGCCGAATCGCCCATCACCGTCCAGAAGCCAGGCGCACGTGCCAGCTCCGCTTGATAGCTCCGCAGCAGAAACTCCAGGATGTCGTCGACAGCGTGCTCCGGCGCCAGCGGATACAACGGCACCACCACTTCGCAACCGAGACGGTCGACCAGCTTCGCGACGAACTCCCAATGCAGGCTCGTTATCGAGCGAACGAAACCGCCGCCGTGCAGATAGAAAACATGAGCTGTCGGCGACTGCGCTTTAGGTGCCACGCGATAGACCGGCCGACCCGACTGAGTGATGTTTTCCAGCGCGAACCGGCGGGCGAAATCGACGGGAGGAAGTGCCGGCCCTTGCTGGCGATCCTTGGCGATGGCCGCGCGAATCCGCACCTCGCTCGTCCAGCATCCACGCACGTTGATCAGTCTGGCGAACATGATCATGGCCTTGGCGCGGACGCTTATACCGTTCCTGCCCACGCTCTCACCGGCGTAGAAAGCTGCATCGCGGCGCTCAAGCACAACCATGCCAAGCACGAGCGCGGCCAACGCCCCAATGATCATCAATATCACGGCATATCCTTAAGAAGCCGGTCGCCTACCGCTCAGTTCTAAACCACGGCCATCGCATCGACTTCGATCAGATAATCGGGATTGGACAGCGTCGCGATCCCCACCAGCACGTCGGCTGGCTTGTGATTTCCGAACAGCGCTACGCGCGCCTCTTCGATGATCGGCAGATATTCCCGCCGGTGGTTGACCACATAGATCGTGATCTTGGCGACATGCTCAGGGCGAGCACCGGCGGCAGCAAGCGCCCGGCCCAGGTTGGCGAACACCTGATGTGCCTGCGCCGCAAGGTCGCCTTGGCCGACCAGCTTGCCGTGCACGTCCTCCGGCTCCTGGCCGGATACGAAGACCAGCCTGGAGCCCGTCGCAACGACGACCTGGGTGTAGGTCTCGGGCATGGGCAGACTGGTGGGATTGATGCATTCGAGCGGCATGGGTTTGCGACCTCGTTTTTGATGGGAGCCAGACTTTTCCTAAGGACTTGCTTAGTCCCCGCCTCCAGAATTCGATAAATCCGGAGGAAAAACGACCATGCAGCCCTTAGCCAACGAACGCCCCACCCGTGGCGACCTAAGAAACTTCGCCCTTGCCATCGGCGTGGCCATGCATATCGACGCAGCCCTGCCCCTGCTGCCGGAGCAGCACCAGGCCGCCGAACCGCTGCGCCAGGCCCAGAAGGCCGCGATGAAGCTGGTGCGCTACTTGCGGGAAGCCTTGCCTGGCGACGAAGTCAGCCCCGAGGCCTGAGCAGCCTCGCAGCGCGCCCTCCCTCACGGCGCGATACGGGTCGTCTGCACGTTAACCACGCGCCAGACCGCGCCTTCCTTCACGTACGTATCGGTGTACCGGTAATGGCTGCGGAACGGCTTGCCCTGGTAGGTGCCGTGCATATCGGTGCGGCCATTGAGCAAGGCCGTGTTGCCGTAGACGCGGATCTTGAAGTCCTCCACCGTGTACGGCTCGATCACCAGGTCCGGTGAGGTGAGGTTCTGCAGGAACTGCGCCTTGTCCGCCGTTTCGCCGTCGCTGCCGATCTGGAAGAACGTCTCGGACATATTGCCGGCGATCGCCTGGCGGTCCTTCTTGACGATCGCCGCGTCCCACGCATCGGCCTGTGCCTTGAGGGTGGCGTGCAGTGCGCTGGTGGCGGAGTCCTTGGCGAAGCCGAGTGCCGATGCCAGCAGCAGGACCAGGGACAGAGAGGCGGTTCTGAAGGTGACCATCAGGCAGCTCCGGTGCGGATATCGAGGGCGATGGGGCGTCACAGCGGCAGCCTGGAGACGTGCTGCATCGGCGTCCGCGCCAGGGAGCTTAATCGATTCGCCCGCCTGTGCCTGACGCATGAAAAGCCCGGCACTAAACCGGGCTTCGTTCATCCACCCAGCTTATTTGCCGAAGTGCCGCCGCACCGCCGCGGCCGATACCCCGACGGTCTTCACCGCAGCCTTCAGCTGCTGCTCCGTGCAACCGAACGCCTTGCACCAGTAGCGAACCTCCCAGTCTTCATGGATGTTCACCTTGGCTGCGTCCTGCGGGCCGCGCTTGCTCAGATCGTCAGACATGGGCTCTCCCCGATCGTTGGTGGCCCTATCGGCGCGGCGATGCGATATCGCTCGCCTAGGGCCAGCCCGAGTGTTGGACGCTGGCCCTGCCTGTGTCTTTAGTTCAAATCCGAAAATAGGGGCGCGCCGCTTGATCGGCGACTTGTCGTCCCTTTAGCGGGGATCGATCCATGTGGAGAAGGCTTAGGTAGACGTCGTTCGGCCGTCAGCTCCCTCGCAGCGGCAACTGCTGCCCTGTCCGCGGCAGCTTGTGCCGCAGCGGCTACCGGGCCGAAGCTTCACGACGCAGCTATCGGGCTCGATCTTGGCTCGCTTGATAGCATCGGCGGTGCTGCCGGCCATGGCCGCGGCGTCGCCCGATGCGCCAGCGAGTTCTCTCCGGCGGCCATGCAGGCGCGATGCCCCACCAGGCTCGTGCACTCATCTTGCGTGGTGTTCACAGCATGATCCGCGGCATTGGAAGCATTTCCGGCGGCATTCGCGCTGCTCGAAGCCAAGACGGAACCGAGCATGGCGAGGATTCCTTGAAGGGAGGACTTTTACCCTGGCCGCCCAGGATCGAGGGTCACCTGAGGGCATGCCAAGGCTTTGACCTGGACCTTCCGCGGTTGCATAGCATAGGCATGGGACTTGCTACGCAACTGGGTCCGGCACGTTCCTGACAGCTGCAGGGATGCCGCAAAGGTTGGCGAATCAGGGAAGCCAGGGGGCCTTAAAGCCATGAACGCCGCAGTGCACACGGGAAGTGCGGAACCCGCCTACACCGAAGCCGTCAGAAATGTCCTCGCCTACCGGCGCCTGCGCGAACTGCCGCCGCCGTCGGATACGTCCGCTGCACCCACGCTGCTGCGCCAGCACTTCACGGTGGCCAGGGAAACCTCGCGCCTGCAGATGCTCGCCTGGAGCGAATACGTAGGCCGCATCCTCGACGTGCCGGTGTCGCGCGCGCAGGTCGCCCGCGGCTTCCGCGGCGAGATCGATACCTACGTGCTGCGCAACGCGAAGTTCCTCGACAGCCGCACCGACCCCATGTCGCAGATCCGCAGCGCGGCGCGGATCTCCACCGACCAGCTCAACGATTACATTTTCCATATCGTGCTCGACGGCATCGCCGACACGCAGGCGGGCACGCACAAGAAGTCGACGCAATTCACGCCGGGCGTGCTGGCCCTGGACATGTGCCAGCCGATGGTCATGCGCCGGCCAACCAAGGCGCGCGTGATGGCGTTCTTCCTGCCGCGCGCCATGGTGGAGGCGGCGATACCGGATGCCGAGTCGCTGCATGGCAACGTGGCCACCTATCACACGCCGCTGATGCAACTGTTGCGCGCGCATCTGCTGATGCTCAGCCGGGAACTGCCGGCCATGAGCGACAACGATGCACAGAGCGCCATCGCCACCGGCACCGAACTGGTGTTGGCGGCGTTCGGCAAGACCTCGCGGCTGAGCCACAGCGCGCGTGCCGCGGCCCGCGCCGCCATGCTCGGACGAATCCAGCGCTACATCCGCGCCAACCTGCATTCGCGCGAACTCGAACCGGAGCAGGTGCTGCGCGGCTTCCCGATCACGCGCCCCACGCTGTACCGGATGTTCGAACCGGAAGGCGGCCTGCAAGCCTTTATCCGCAACTGCCGCTTGCGCGAAGCGGCCAACCGGCTGGTGCATACACGGGCCACGCCGATTGCGCAGATCGCCGACGCGCTGGGTTTCAGTTGCGCATCCGACTTCACCCGCGCGTTCCGCCGCGCCTACGGCGTGGCGCCGCTGGAATTCAGGGCGCTGGGGCTGGACTGGCTGCGCGATAACACCGAACCCTTCGACGCCGCGTTGCGTAGCCAGTAACGCTCGCCGGCCCTGCCCGGCGGCGAGCGGGATGGGCGAGCGCACAGGGCAGGGCTAGTCGATCGAACGCACGGCCAAAGAAAAAGCGCCCAGGTTTCCCTGAGCGCTTTCCTAATTGGTGGGCCGTGTAAGATTCGAACTTACGACCAATTGATTAAGAGTCAACTAAATAAATTGATAACGGCGCGGGTTCGACAGCCATCAATTTTACGGGTACTCGCTTTGTAGAGAGCTGTTTTGCTTGAGTACCAGTAGTTAGTTTTACGGGGACTTTGGCAGTGATTTTTGCTTTGCTGAGGCCGATGTGATCCTCCGCGCCTTCTTTCCCTTCTTCCCAGGGAAGAAGGGAACGTTGAGGACTGGCAGAGAGGCGGCCCTCATCGTCCCGAAGACATGTTCGCGCCAGAATGGCCAAACGTTATGGGCGCAATTGAACTCAATGAAATCCGGCATCTTCTCATCCGGCAGAGGATGAACTATCCGGTACTCGACAGCGAACGTCGCCTCGACGGTGTGCAGCGGCTCTTCGCCATCCATCATCAATGTCGCGCGAAGCCCCTGCGTCACCTTAACTCTGAACAATTCCGCAGCTTCGCCGTCGGCGGCTTCAGCATCGAGAATCTCAGCCTCGAACCCCTGGCGCGACTGCACCTTAACGTGGCCGCCATGCACGCCCGGCTGAAATTCCTTGTGACGCTCAAACTTGCTGTCCCAAAGATAGATATTTTCGAGCTGGAGATAGTCCTGGGGAAAGCTCAGCTCTTGTTCCTTAGCCATACGCTACTTGCTCTCCGTAGCCAGACGCTGGATACCAGTCGTTCGCGGCCTCGACATTAAGATCCTGAGGAGTCACATGCCTGAGCGTTCGGCGAGACTCGTTGAGCACCACAACATTCGCCTGACTAACTGTAGACCACGCAGCCGATGCCTTGGCCTTCCCCGCGCGCTGCAAGAGCCAGTCTGCCGCATCTCCGGACGAATCCGCCAAGCGCAAAAGCAGATCCATGGCCCGGCTAACAAGCACTTCAGAGCGCTCATACTTGTAGAAGGCGTTCGGACCACCTCCGAATACTTCGGCGGCTTCCGTCTGGGATAGGCCTAAACATTCCCGAATAGCAAGTATCTGATCACCCGTAAGCAGTTCGTCAAAAACCGCCCGCGCCCTCAGTACTCGGCGATCATTGGCGCGGGACTGCTCAGACGTGATGAAATCCTCACCACACGACGCGCAATGGCTGGATTCGTAGCCCTCCACCCGCAAGGTCCCGTTCCTGTACGGAATGGACTCGGTGGTTACCAGGGCAACAGCGCTATCACTGTCGCAAAAGTCACAGAGCATTTTTCCCGTTCCTCTCTGGGTGGAAGGAAAGCACTAACGCTGCGCGCCCGCTAGGGTTTATGCGCAGCTTGATGTACAGGTTGTGAGCGACATTTTCGTCTCTCGATGGACAGAAGTGATGCCATCTAACGAAGTAGACATCGGCGGTTCCTTCGCCATCATCGTAAGTCCTGTTGTGGTCGAAATGCTTTTCAACCTTCAGCGACATAAGGCAATCAACAATCTCGTCCGTCGAATACTCAAGGGCATCGGCTTCGAGCCTGCTCTTCTTGTTGACGCTGAAATTGCCTTCTTTGACCAATCTCTGGAACTCAGCCAGGTCGTTGGTCGGACCCTTTCCATGTCGCGCCACGGCCTCATCCTGCCACCATTATGGTGGTGTTTTGAACCTATGCAAGGAGAATTTTGTGAACGGGTCGACCGTGCGTCACTATGTGCCGTAGGTGCCCCTGACTATCTACACGGATCGTATACCAGTCTGAGCGTCCCACGCACGTCTGAGACGCGGGAGAAACAAAGGCCGTCGATTTTCCCAGGTCTTCGGCCGAAGGCTTGATCCGGTCTCTCAGGCCGCCAACTTGTGCGCGTAGTAAGGTCGGGCACGATCATCGAGAATCGCATACAGCGCTTCGAGGTTGTTGGGATCGGGACTGAGCCAAGCATCCACATGCTCTGGCTTGATCGGGACAATGCACCGGTCATGGCCAGCGGCGGCCACCTCGGGCGGTGGCTCGTCGGTGATCGCGGCGAACGAGAAAAGGTCCGTTCCATGATCAGCGCCTGGGGACACGTTCCACAGGCAGGCCACCAGCATTTCCTGCGGCGGCTGCGGGTCGAATTCGAGCACCACGTTCTCTTCCGTCTCGCCCGGCGCCAGCTCCCTACCCTCCATCTTGTGGCGGGAGACGTTCTCGTAGAACCGGGTGACGATCATGATGCCGTGCCGATGGCCGAACAGCTTACCTTGGCGTAGTTGTAGGTCATGGCTTCGCTATTGTGTTGTGGGAGAAGATGCGGTGCGTGGCGTCACGGCCCGCGGCATAGCTACAACCGCCGTGGTGTCGATGGCACACGAGCTGATCGCCGATGGCCCGAACGCTCACGACCGTCTCGATGCCCCAATCCGTGACGACTTGGCGCAAGAGCATGTCGGGCGCCCAGGCCATGCCGCCCTCGGGCAGATCGAACGGCGTGAAGACGCTGCACTCCAACTCCGCGCCTTGGTCGGTGATGAGCAGCACGCTCGCGCAGCTTGACCTACTCCTGGGCCATAGCGCCCACTTCCTGGCGGACTCGCCCCGCCAGTTTCTTGTTCAACATGATGCCGTTGTCCGCCTGAGCAGTTCGCTGGGCGCGCGTGCGCATCGACTCGCGGATGGTCCCTGGCCGGATCGCGATCTCGGGATACTTCGCATTGAAGTCCTGGATCTTGGCCAGGGCATCGCCGCGGCCATCTTCATCGCCGGCGAGCTGGGCCATGGCAAAAGCGTTGAGCAGCGACTGGCGCCGGTCCTGGATGAACTTCTGGTAGTTCATCAGCGCATTGTTCACGCGCTGCTGCTCGGCCAGCTTCGCCGGCGCGAAGCCGAGGGCCTGCAGCATCACCTCGGGCCCGGAGACATCCGGCACAATCGGGTCACCGCGGAGCGTATTCGCCCCCTCCTTCGCGTAGCGCATTGCCTTCATGCCGTCCTTGGCGAACTTCGGCAGCATGGTCTCGATGCCGCGCCAGGTCTGCCCCTCGCCCATCATTTGGGTGCCGACGAACAGGTTCTTGGTCAGGCCGCCAAGGGGACCGGCGATCGTGTCGAGCAGGTTGTAATAGGCGTCCTTGCCCTCGAGCTCGCGATCGGGATCGCGGAACCACATGTCGGCCATGCCGGTGCGGCCGGCGATATTGGCGCCCGTCAGCTGGTTGACCGCGCCGTCGGCCACCCAGCTCGCGGCGGTCTCGCCGAGATGCTCCGCCAGCCAGCTGCGGAACTCGGTGTTGAAATCCCAAGGCGTGTCGTCGTCGCCGGTGACGGCATGCACGGCGTTCGCGCCGTAGCGCAACAGGTTGATGATCGGCAGGCCCATGGCGCCAGCCATCAGGCCAGTCATGCCAAGCACGCCCGTCAGGGTTCGGCGCGCCAGCTGCCGCACCTCCGGCGTCTCGCCGGCCAGCGCCTTGTAGAGGTTGCGGTAAAGCACCCACGACATGCCCAGGCTGTAGCTCTTGAACTGGGTCAGCACCTTGGCCACGTCGCCCTGCATATACCGCGCGCGGTTGGCGTTGCTGAAGTCGAAGTGCGTGCCGTTCACGATGTCGTCGGCGTAGCGCACCGCGTCGTCGAAGTTCTTGCCCGCGCCGCGCGCCAGGCGGAACGCTGCGACGCCGGCGCTCTCGCGGTTGATCACCTCCGCCTTGTGGAAGAGATAGCCCATGGCGCCCATGACCTTCGCCCATGCCGGGTTCGAGGCCAGGGCGTTGCCCTCGGAGATACCCGCCAGCGTGTGCGTCGCTGTGCGGTTGAAGGTGCCCCGCTCCTCCAGCACCTTGAAGGCCTGGCGCTCCTCGTCGGAACGCAGCGTACGGAGGATGTTGCCGCCTGTGCGCATGGCGTCCTTCGTGGCGCTGGCCAGCTCACGAGCCGCCTTACCCCAACCGTGCTGCGCGCCCAGCACGGGCAGCGTGATCTGCGCCCCCTGCGTGAGGTTGACCAGCGCCGACGCCGGCGAGGCCGACATGTAGTACAGGAACCCCACGGAGCCGGCGACGTTCGCCATCTGGCTGTCCTTCGGCGACATGATCCAGTCATGCCGCCGGCGCAGCTCGCCCAGCATCGCGTCGCCGCTGGCCGCATCCTGCAGGCTCATCTCGGTGTTGCCGCCCAGGCTGCCGGCGTTGCGCCGGTTCTCGAAGGCCTCGGCCATGGCATCGAGCGCCCCCTGCATCTGGAAGCCGTACTTCAGGCGAGCCACCTGGTGCGCACCATGGAAGCCGTTCTTGGCGAAAGCGCGCAGCGCGTCGTCGTTGTAGCCGGCGACGTTCTTGCGGTGGATGCCGTGCTTGCGCATCGACATCTCAGGCAGGGTCTTCAGAAAGGTCTGGTAGATCTCGTCCTGCACCTTCTCCGGCGCGCCAGCCTTGCGAAGGATCCCGATCACGTCGGACACGAACGTGCCGCTGGGGGCGTCCTTCGCGCGGTAGTTGGTGTCTTTCAGGCCGTGCGCCTCGATTTCCACGCCCGCGGCCTTGAGCTTCTCTTCCGCGCGCTGAGCATCTCGGAAGTTCTCGAACATGCCGAAGACCGGCGTGCCGTCGCGATGGGTTCCAGCGACCCAGTAGTCGCCGAAGCGCGACAGCGGGAAGTACACACCTTCCACGCGGCTCGCCTCGAATTGGAAGCGGATGCGATCGGCCAGGCTCCGCTTGTACGTCTCGGGCACGTTCATGGCGTCGATGCGGTCGAGCAGCGCGCGCTCCATCGCATCGGACTGCTCCTGATACTGCTTGCGGGCCATGTGGAAGATCTCTTTCGCTTCCGGGCTGAGCGCCTGCCAGCGCGCGGCCAGCTCGGGATACCGAGCCTCGCGGGCCTTCTCTCGCGCAGGCAGCGCCTTGAGGTCCTTGATCTTCTCCATCAGCTCCGTCTTGTCATCGCCCGGGCGGCTGCGGATCTGGCCCCGCAGCTCCTTGATGCGCTCCCGCATCAGGTCCTTCGTCCATGGCTGGAACTCGCCGCGGCTGTCCTCGATAAGGAGCTTCTTGTAGCTGTCGCTGGGGTCGACGCCGAGCTGGGTCACGTCGTGGATGAAGCGCGAGAGCACCTTCGCTTCCGGCTTCAACCGGCCAAGCATGCCGGGCAGGCCCTTCTGGTAGGCCCATTTCTGCCATTGCTCGGTCTTTTCCGACGCGGTGTTGATCATCTGCGTGCGTTCGCTATCCATCCGCTGATGGATGTCGGCGTAATGCTTGGCGCCGGGGAAATTCTTGCTGTCCTCCATGAGCTCGAGCACGTGGCGAAGCTGCAGCGCGCCGAGCGCCGCCGGCTTGAAGTCCTGCATCTTGCCGGCGACCCAGTCCTTGGCTTGCTTCAGCAAGCCGTCCTGCGCCCTCGGTACGCCTTCCTGCAGGGCCTCGATGCTCTTGGCCGCGCGCGAGAACGGCCGCGGTTCCTCGCCCGGGGGCGTGGCGCGGCCGCTGTCGTCGAGGTCGGGCTTTACTTCGGAGCTTGGCCCCCGGCCGGGCCCAGATGCTTCAGGGCCGGGTCGATCGCCAGCTGCTGCTTCGCCCAGTCGCCGAAGGCCTGGGATTCGGCCCGCAAGGATTCGATCTCGGAGGGCGTCAGGCGAGAGCTTCCCGCCGTCATAGGTGAGGACGGTGCGGGCTTCGGATTGGGTGAGACCGTCAAAGCCGTGGCCGAACTCTCGGCGCCACCAGCCTTCGATTTTTCCGAAGCGTTCACGTACCTGCCCCAGCGTCTGTGGATCGAGCGCCAGCTTGCGCGAATACTCCTTACCCGTCAACGCGGTAGCCAGCATCACCTGGCCGCCCTCCCGTTCGATGTGCGTCTTGAGCTGCGCCAGCGTGCCGCCCTGGGTAAGGGTGTCGTCGAGCAGGACATACTGGCGGCCCGGTTCGACCGCGCCTTCGAAAGTCGGCTGGTTGGCGAGCCGGTGCATGGCGTCGGCGTTGCCCCGCGCCACCTTCTCCGACTGGACAATCGACCGGTCAACTGTGGTCCCCAGGCGGTGCGCCAGCACTTCGGCGGCCGCGTCCGGAATCCGGTTGTTGCCTGATGCCTCCCGCGCCACCACGGGCACGATGACCGGTTTGCTCCCCTCGGGGAGCTGGGCCCGGACGCGATCGACGAAATCCGGCGTGACCAGGTCGCGCGCCAGCCGCAAGGCCGCCTCATTGTCTCCGGCCTTCGCCGCGGCGTAGTCGGCATGATCGCGAGCGGCGTTGAGCGGGTGCGCCAGCACAGCGTCCGGAAACTTCTCGTCCCAGCCGTCGCGGGAGAACAGATCGCCCTGTGCTGCGGGTTCGGCCCTGCCCTCCGGCCGCGCCGCGCCAGCCTCATCGGCGCCGCCATATCGGTTCCAGGTCTCGTTCACGAAGTCGCGGAAGGCCTGCGGCGTGTCCGTCAGACGGGGGTCGTGGCCACGCAAGAGATCGAACACCAACTTCATGGCGTGCGCGATGCGGGCGAATATCCCGCCGGCCTCGCCGAGCAGTCGCTGGGCACCCTCGTGGTCGTACAACGCACGGGAAACCATATCCGCGAAGAACTCGTCCGCATCCAGCGAGTAGGCCCGGGCGTCCGGGCTGGCTTCGCGCATCGATGGCGAGCGGTCATCGTTGCCGTCCACTCGATCGCGGTGCAGGTTGCGGAAGAAGGCTTGGCGGCTTGCCCTCACCTCGCGCACCGTGGCGTCGGGAGCGATCTCGCGCTTCCATGCCAGGAAAGCCCGATACATCGCGTCACCGCGCGCGCTGTGCTCGAGATTCTCGCCGAGCAGCTGCCGCACCATGTGGTGGCCGTATTCGTGAAACAGCACGCTGACCGCCTCATGCGACCGCAACGCGTCACGATTGAGGCTGACGATGTGCTCGCTTGGCACATAGGCGCCAAGCATTTTTCCACGTTCGCTATGACTCTGGTCGTGCAGCTCCAGCGTCACGCGCGAGATGCCGAAACCCTTGGACAGTCCATCGACCACTTCCTGCAGCTTCGGCAGCTGGTCGTCGGAGAGACGCTTCTTCTCCAGCGAGCCGACCATGTCGAAAAGCTGTCGGTAGGCCGGGCTTTCCTTGGCACGACGAACCGAATCGAGCACAGAGCCGGCTGAGTCAGCGCGCTCCACGAGCGGCGCCATGAACGCCGCGTCGCCCATGTCATTGCGCTGGCGCGATGCGCTGCCTTCCTTCGTCTTGCTCGTCGCTTGATCGGCCGCCTTCGGGGCCTTGGACGGCTTTTCCGGCAACTCCGGCTTTCCGAGCTTGGCCACGATCGATCGCATATCGGGCATCGTGCTGTGCGCGCGAACGCCCGCATCCGGATGTCCTGCCGGATACGGGGTGCCGTCCTGCCGCAATGCACGAACAGACACGTGCCATGCACCACCGTTCCAGTTGAACGCCTCGACGCGATCGGTACCGTAGGGCGCCTTCACCTCGGTGCCCGGCTTGAAATAGGCCTCCAGCGTTTCCCGCGCGCCAGGCACGTACTCCAGCTTGCCGCCCACGATGCGTGCCTTCGCCCCGCTCGTGGTGATACCGCCGCGCTTGGGCCCAGTGGCCACTGGCGTCGCCGGCGCGGTCGGCATCACTGCAGCGGGTTTCGTGAGGTCGCCTTCCTTGATCCAGGATTTAAACTCGTCGACGGACATGCGGCGGATCCCGCCGAAGGTTTTCACTTCCTTCGGAAAGTTCGCGTCATAGGCGGCACGCGCGTCGGCCCCTGTCCTGTAGCCGAGCATCACCTTGTGCTCGTCGAACTGCTTCGTGCCAGGCTTGACCTGGTCGACAACGAACACGGGGCGCTTCGCGTCCTCGGCGTGCCGTCCCATGTAGACGTCGACCTGCTCGCCGTCGGCGCCTTCCGTCCGCTTGATGTACCCGTAATGGTCGGAAACAGGCCTCTCCCAGGCCTTGCCGCTCGCGTCCGTGCCGCGGCGCATGCTGCCCTTCGGGACCTCAATCGAAAAATCGAGACCGTGGACTCGCACATGCCCCATCTTGAAGTTGCCGGCTTCGTGCTGGGCGGCTGACGGCTCCGGTAGGTTGTTATGCGGCGACGGCGCGGCCTCCGCGGCGGCCGCATCGACCTTGGTCACCGGCTCGGGCGCGACATTCGACCGAGCTTCCGGTGCAGTCTTGGCCGCAGCACGCGCCGCCTCTCGCTCCTTGGCATAACGAAGCTGCGCAGCCTTGATCGGCGTCGACTCGCCTTTCTCATTGACCAGTGAGTGCACCATGCGATCGCCAGCCGGCTTGCTCTTCACCTGGTTGAAGCCCTCGGCCATGAGGCGATCCACCTGTGCCCGGCCGTTGATCTCGCCGTCCGACGTGGCCACGCGCAATCGCTCTGCGTCACGAGCAGCGCCGGTAATCCGCACCGGCTCCGTTGATGCCGCCTTCGGAATAGCATCGCCGGCTTCCGCTGTGATGGGCCGCTTCTCCGCTAACGCAGACGTGGCCTTTCCCGTTGGTGCAGGTAGCTTCGCCACTGCACTTCCATTCGGGGCGGCCGGCGGCGTCGCTACTGAATCGGCTTCGGGCGCCGGCAGCCCGGGGCTCTCACGCCCGATGGACGCGGCCTTACTTTCATCTTTGGGCTTAGCCAGTTCGATGAAGCGCTTCAGCATAAAAACGGCGTCCTCGGCATCGCCGTACCGCGATGCCGCCCTCTCCAGCGCGGTCTTTTGGATCTCTCCTGAGTTCCAGCCTTCCTCCGCAATCCGCCCGGCGAGCGTACGCATGCCGGCGTATGCGGTTTGCTCTTCGCGCGACCACGCGGCAGGGTCCCTGCCCTTGGTACCACCGAGCTTAGACAGAAAGCGCGCCATGACCACCGATGCTTCTGCCGGCGAGCGAACCATGGCGTCCGAGTGGGCACGGCTGAAATCGGCTAGATCGTCATGCGCGATGTCCGAGTCGCCAACGCCATACAACCGGTCAACCTGTTGTTTCGAAAGCGACGATTCGATGTCTTTGATCGTTGCTTCGCCGCGGTCGGAAACCTCGCGGTCATCGGAATTGAACTGCCGTTGGGCAGCGCGCCATTCGTCGGCGCGTGAACCGAGGATGGCGTCTTCCGTGTTCCGACCAAAATCCTTGCTCGCTTTCGCGTGTGCCTCGACCTCATCCGGCGTCAAATCATACGGTTGAGCTAGCGGCGCAGGCTCTTGTGGCATTGGCAACCGGTCGCCTTCCTCGCCACTTCGCGCCTCCGTTCGAGCTAGGCTGGTGCCGGCCTGGGCATCCGACGGTTCGCGGGCAACAGCTGGTGCGGACTGCATTTCGCCAGGACCGGAAGCCTCAGCGGCGGGCTGCGCGGCTTCAGGCTTAGGCTCGCTCAGTACCTGGTGTGCCTGATCCGGCGTCAGCTTCGCAATGTCGCCATCGCTCAGACCGCGATCGCGCAGGTCCTTCTTCATCGCCTGCGTGATCATGAAGGGGATGCTGGCCGTTCCCTCCGTGGCTGGTACCTGCGCCTCGTCCGCACTTGCTGGCGTGCTGGCTACAGGCGTGCTCGGTTCTGGCTGTTCGGCAGGCGAGGCCGCTGGCTCCGCCGTCGGCGGTTCGGCGCTCGGCGCTGCCCTCTGCATGGCGGCCCGCTCAGCCGCCGCCAACTGGTCCTTGGCCGAAAGGTCAGCGTCGCGCCGGGCGCGCTTGATCTGCTCGGCGGGGATGCCCCAGGCCTCTTCGAGCGCCGGAGAGCTGATGCGCATAGTTCCGTCGATCTGGTGCTGGGCCAACATCTGGTTGGCCAACGTGTCTACGAGCTGGTCGCGCGTCGCAGGCGCCACCGCACCGGTGGACTGGTCCACCCAGGTCGGCGTGACAGCTTCGGCCCGGCGTGCGTCGCCGGCAGCAGCTGGTTTCGCGGGCGCGGCCGTGTCGGCCGCCGGTGCCGGGATTGCGTTGGCCGCATCAGAGAGCGAGCCCGGAGCTGCGTCGGGGAAGCGCGCCTTCTCCGGCGCGGGCGCCGGAGCTGGCTCTGCCGCCGGGCGATGCAGGCCACCGACAGCACCGAAGACGGCACCAGGCACCGCGCCAGCGCCGAACGTGGCCAGGGAGTCGGCCATCGGGTCGCGCCGCTCGCCGGTCGCCGCATTCGATGCAGCCACCTGCGCCGCGGTCTGGCCGACGGCCATGGCGCCCTGCACAGGCGCCTCCATGGCCGCACCAGCAGCAGCACGGCGCAGCACGCTGTCGCCGACCACGCCGCCCAGCACGCCCTGCGCTCGCTGCAGCAGCGGCAATGTGGAGACGCCGCCAGCGGCCATAGCGATCGGGGCCGTGGTGCCGAACACCTTCTCACGCACCTGCGTGGCCAATGCATCGCGCGCTGCCACGGGCGTCATGCCGCGATCGACCATGGCCTTATATGCCGGCAGCGCCATGAGGTCCTCGTCGGACATCTGCTGCACGCGCTGCGATTCGCCCTGCGCGGCATCCTCGCCACCCTGCAAGCCTCCGGTAACCGCGCCCGTGGCCAGCGACGCGCGTCCGGACGCCGATACCGCCTGCTGGGCGATCGCCTGCGCCGCCGGCGCGAGGTCGGAAATCTTGCCGGCGCGGATTGCCGCGGCAATCTCGGGCGTCATGCCGGCGACACGCTGCAGCGCACGCGCGCCGGAAACTTCGGCACCGACAAGCATTGGTGCCAGATTGCCCACCATCTCGCCGCCCTTCAGGGCCCAGTTCATCGGCGACGAAGCGCCCTCGCCGAATCGCCAGGTCTGCGGGCTGGTCAAGTCGCCCTCGACCAGCGGCTTCTCCTGGACCGCCTTTGCGGCGTCACTCTCCGTGCTCTTGACCCAGTCGCCGGCCTTCTGAATCGGCGTGCCGATTGCATCCCCCAGGGCGGTGCCGGGTCGACGTAACCACTGCGGTGTGCTGGTGTCCTCGGGCACGCCTGCCACCAGTCGCCCAACACCTGCGCCGGTCATCGCGTTAGGTAGCGAGTCCAGCATCTCCCCCGCGCCGCGCACCAGGCTCCCAACACCACGGATGGCTCCTCCGGTGATCGCCTTTGGGATGTCCATCACGCCATAGCCACCCGGTGCCGGCGCGTTCCTCTGCAGCGATGGCTTCGAATCTAATTCGAATCCGGGTGGCGGTTGTGGTGCCGTCAAGCCCGCACCAGGCCGGGTGAGCTTGGGCGTCGACGGCGGAAGCGCATTCGGATTGTCCGGCTCGAAGCCAGGCGGTGGCGCAAGTGCGTTCTGGTTATCCATCACAGCGGCATCCACTGACCGTTGATGTTGACGATCTGCTCGCCCGTCGTCTTGTTGGTGTAGGTCGGCAGGTTCATGGACATGGCAGCCTGCTTCCGCATCTGCTGAATGTCAGTCGGCGTGAGTGCGGGCTTTTTGTCCGACGGGAAGAAGTTCTTCATCTGCTCCTGCACGTTCCGGTTAAGCTGATCAACCAGCTGGTTCGAGCGCTTGTCTTCCGCATCCATCTTGGAAACGAGCGCCTTAGCGGGCGTGCCGTCGGCCTGGCGGGAGCGGGTCACAGTGGCGGTGATCGGATCCATGACACCCATCGTCCCGTCTTCCAATGTGACCGGGTGACCGGCACGGGTGAGCTGCGCGCGCTGAATCTCGAGGCCAGTGTTTTGCAGGCCGTAGCGGCCGCGCAGATCCTCGGCGGCGAGCGCGTTCTGTCCCTGCAGCTGCGTCTGCCGCAGGGCGTTGTCTCCCTGCACTCCCGCCTGCGCTAGCGCCGCTTCCGCCTGCTGGCTCTGCAGGCCGCCCTGCTGCGTGCCGCCATCGAGCGCCGCCAGAGACTGCGCGGCCTCGGCGCGGGCGCGCGGCGTGCGCCCGTACTGCGTTTCCATGGCCAGGCCGCGGGCGGCGATGCCGGCTGCGCTGCGCGGATCACGCAACGCGATCGCGTTGCGGTCGGCGTCGGCGAATTGCTGCGCGGTCGGGCGGCTGCCGGTGATCGGCGGCGCGGCGCGCACCAGCCCGTACCCCTCGCCCGCCGCCGGCGTACGACCCAGCACATCGCTGGCCAGCACAGAAGTTTGCGCCGGCGCGGTCGGCAGGCGATCGCCCAGGCCTTTGATCGTCGCGTCGGACATCGTGCGGGGTATGCCTCCGGTACCGCTGCCGTCGCTGAAGGTCGGCACGCCGTTCACCATTGCGCCGTACGGCAACGTGCGGCCTCCGACCGTCGTCCCGGTGTCGATGCCGGTCGCGCTAGCCGTGGCCGACGTCGCCGGCGCGCCCGGCCGCTGAAGGAACGGCCGCATCGTGTTCGCGACCTGCCCAAGCAGGGCCAGCGATCGCGCGGGGTCCGTCACATCGCCGCTCGTCGGCGCGCTGCTGCCTATCTGGCTCTGCACCCCGGCGAAGTTCGGGTGCGCCACCGGCACGTCGGTGCGCGTGTTCTGGAAGTCGATCGGCGGCGGCTGAAACGGCTGGCGCACCAGGGGCGCAGTGCTGGCGCCAGCGACGGGATTTCCCGCATCGGGCGATGGCGCCATACCGACAATCGCGCGGCCGGCGTCGCGAATGAACCCGCCGGCGGCGCGCATCGGATACGTGATGGCATTGGTCACGTCGGCACCGGCGCTATGCACGCTGTTGAGGGTGTCGGCGGCGGTATTGGCCACGTCTTTGCCGTAGCGGTTGAGCGCCGAGCCGGCAAGCGTGCCCGCGGCGAGATCGTTCGTCGCGGGCGAGCCGGGCGGCGCCGGACGGGTCAGCGCGGGTGCTCCGGACGGTCCGCCAGGCAGCTGTCCGTACCCGATGGAAACGCGCGCGCTGGCGTCAGCCGGAGCACTCGCATCGGCGGTGGGCCGGTCGTTGATCATACGCGTGTGCGTCGGATTGAAATCCTCGTCATCCGTGGCGAACGGGCCGTTGCGCTTCAAAGTGGGGCTGGTGCCAATAGCCATGGCGTTCTCCTTACGAGGTAGTGGAATCGGGGTCCTGGGCGTCGAGCGAGGTGGACACCGAGTAGCTGTTGCTGACGCCGATCGAGGCGCTGCCGTTGCCGCTGATGCCGGCCTGCACGTGCGTCGCGCTCATCGCGCCGGCGGCGAGCTGGCTGGCCATCTGTCCGGCCGACTGGATGGCGCCCAGCAGCAGGCGCGCCTGCTCCATGAGGCGCTGCATGCGCGAGTCGAACTGGCGACTGATGACGTCGAAATAGGCGATGTTGTTGCGGGCCGTTGCTTCGGCGGCACGGACCAGGATTTCATTGCGCTGCGTTTCGGCGCCGATTTGGGCCGTGTAGCGCGTCGTGTCGGCCGCGTATGTGCTCACCTTGGCCTGTAGCTGGGAGACGGCCGCCTGGATCCTCTCCCGCTCCGCCGACAGCAGGGCCGTGAACTTCGTAGTGCCGGTCTCGATCGCGCGCAGCTTGGCCTGGACCGTCTGCACCTTCACGTTGTTGCCGGACTCGTAGCCCTGCACCGTTGCGGCAAACGCCCGGGCTTCTGCATCAAGGATTCCGGCCTTGGCCGCCTCGCCGCGCACCTGGGATTCGTAGGCATCGAAGCGGGTTTTCTCCGCACCCAGCTTCTCGGCGTATGCCTGGACATCGGCCCGGTACAGGTCGATCTTTCCGCGCTCCAGGTCGGCGGCCACCTTCACCGCATCGACCTTGGTCTTGAACACCTCGACCGTGGTGGCCAGTGCCTGCAGCTTGGCCGTGTAGATGCGGACGTTCTGCTCGTTGATCGTGCCCTTGAGCTGCTCGGCCTCGATCTCGGCCTTCATCACCTCTAGTTTGGACAGCTCCGCCTGCACGCGCGCCTGGAAGACACGCACCAGGATGTCGGCGGCCTGCAGCTTCGCGTTGTAGGCACTGACCCGTAGGTTGAAGCGGTCGAACTCCATCTGCACGCGCAGCCGCGCCATCTCGAAAGCTCGCTGCGCCAGGTTGTTGAACTGGTTGATCAGCGTCGTTTCGAGCGCGATGCCTTGCGAAACGGCGGTGCGCAGGTTGTCGATCTGCCACTGCGCCGCCTTGCTCATCACGTCGCGGCTCAACGAGTTGGCCTGCAGCTGGTTCTGCTCGCGCGCGGCGTTGACCTGCTCGACCAGCATGCCGGGCGGCATGTCGAAGCCGCGGCCGGCGAAATCGTCGTGGGCGGCCTGCACGGCGCGATGCGCGACCACGTCCTCGCGCTCGCGCGCCGCAGCGAAAAGAGCGTCCTGCACCACGCGCGGCATGGCGTAGTCGCCCTTCAGCATGGCGTTGACCGTAAACGCTACGGCGTCGAGCACCACCGGTTTGTAGGTCGGCTCCGACCAGTCGAGCCCCAGTGTCGGAATGGCGTCGTCGAACACCGGCACGACCGCGTCGAAGGTCGGCAGCGTGATCGTGGGCCGGTCCGGAACCTCGATGGTGAGCATCGGCTCCGGCGCCGGCATCGCCGTGTCCGGCGCGTCCGGCAGCGTGGGTTCGTTGATCACCGGGCGCGTCGGCGCGCCACTGGTATCGATCGGTGCCGGCGCCGGCGGGATGTAGAGCTGAACGATGCTCGGGTTCCACGTCGGCGCCGGCCCGGGGTCGATGCCGTCGACGTACCGCTGCAGGTCATCGAACGCGGGCTCGTCGAAGCCAGGCACGTCGCCGAAGAGCTGCGCGCTGGGCAACGGCACGTTCGCGAAATCCCCCGTACGCACCGGGTCGAGCTGCAGGTTCGGAGGCGTGCCCTCCTGCGGCAGCTGGATGGTCGTCAGCCGATTCATCGCGCCGTACGCCGTATTCAGCGCGGTGTCGGCGCGATCGCTCATCAGTCCGATCTGTTGCTGGACGATGTTATACGGCCGGTCGTAGACATCCCCCGGCACGTTGACGATCGGGATAATGGCGTCTTTGGCCACGTCAAACCCTCCTGCTGCCTGGGTCGATGACCCAGTTCATCCCGCTCGGAATGGAAAAGGCACCGCCGTCGACGTTGCCCACCTGGAACTGCCACGTCAGCGACCGCACGCCCTTGCCGAACTTCGCGCGCATCTGCGCGAGGCCATCGGCATGCCTGGCCTCGAACGGGTACGTGTTGGCACCGGGCGTGCCGGCGGCGGTGTCGAGCACGCTCACCTGCATTGCCCGGGCGGCCTGCATCGGCGCGTAGAGATAGCCCCCGCGCGGCACGCCATTGCCCTTGGGTCGGTGCTGGCCGGTGCTGATGCTTCCGCCGATCGGCGCGCCGGCATCATCGTCGCCGTCGAGCGCGTAAAGGCCGCCTTCGCCAGCCCCAAAGAGCCGGCCGCCGATCACGGCGAGGGATTCCATCCGAAAGCCCACGTAGCGGCTCGCCGCCCACGTATCGGTGTTTGCCGTCCACGCCGTACCGCTCGCCGGCGGCAGCGCTTCGTCTTCCAAGCACGCCGCCTCGCCGACCGTCGCCAGGGCATCGACGCGGATCTGGCAATCATCCGCAGCGATCACCTGCTCGGTCAGGATGGCCGCGCCGTTGGCCTCGCCGAGCAGCGCGTCGCTACACTGCAACGCTTCGACCACCACCGCACCGCGACGCGCGCCGACCAGGCTATCGCCTGCGGCCAGAATGTCGCTGAGCAGCGACCAGCGCACCGGGCGCGTCTGGTCTGCCGCGGCCTTTCGCTCCGAGATGATCGCCACGCCGTGCCGCCGCGGTGTCGCCATGTCGGCCAGGTCGGCCTGTTCAAGCAGCTGGAGGCGCCGGGCGGCGTTCTGGGCATCGGAGGCCGCCAGGTGCTCGGCAACGACCTGCCCTTTGCGCTGCAGCAGTTTGTCGGCCGCCGCGGCCGATTCGGAGATCAGCGCCACCGGGTGCGTCGTGGGTTGGCACTGGTCGCCCAGGTTCAATGCCTCGCGAACCATCAGGCTCGCGCTGCCACTGGCCAAGTCCGCCACGGCGAGCACGTCCCCAAGGATCACGCGCCGGCTCGACGTCAGGATGTCGACGATATGGATCTGTTCGGCGCCGGCGGGCGAGCCTCTACGGCTCGTCAGCTGATCGCTCAGGAATGCCTGCTCTTCGATGACCATGCACTGGTTACCCATGGATCACGCCGATGTAGGTGAGGTACCCGTGCTCCATGCCTGGCCAAGCCGGCCAGCCGAAGATGCGAAGGGCACCATTGAGGTTCGAACTACTGCGGAGCGACGTGGCGCGGCCTGCCGCGTTCTGACTCGCTTCGGCGTACTGGTCCGCGCTTCCGCCGTCTTGGCTATCGGGCGTGAACAGCGGCCAGAACCCGAAGTCGGACGAATCGACCGAAGCCACGCGCGACACGCCGATACCGCCGGAGGCGACCAGGAACACGTCGTAGTGACCGCTGGGCGGCGAGGACTGGATGACCGGTGCCGGCAGCGGCGGCTCCGGAATGCTGTAGGCCATCACGTCGAGGTTGTCACCACCCTGCACCCACGGCCCCGAATCGGCGACATCAGCGCAGGGTGCGCCGTCGTCATACAGCGGCGAGTCGGGATCCGCGGTCCGATATTCGTTGGGGCCATACCCGTTGACGTCGAGCAGGTGCACCGGCCGCCACGGATCTTCCGGTGTCCCCGATCCTGCGTATTGACCGTAGTAGCCAGGAAAATTCCGCTTGTAGTTGCAGTACCACGGATCGGTCAGCTCGACATGCTGCGCTGTGACCGTGCGCATGCGGCCCTGGTCCGCGTGCTGGACGGCGTAGTAGTAGGCCTCGCGCTCATAGAACGGCACCGCCATGCCGGTCGACAGCGACGGGCTGTACACCGTGTTCGTCTCGGTGGTCAGGCGAAAGCGCTTCCGGCGACGCGCCGTCCCCACGGAGGGGTTCACGATGCTGTCGTTGCAGGTGATCGCGCAGTAGCCGAGGTCGTCGCCATGGATCCGCGTGTCCGACGTGGTGGTGGCCAGCTCGGCGCGGTCGTCGAGGTCGTTGGTGTAGAACATCGACGGCACCCGCAGTGCCCCGCCGTCGCTGTGCGCGGGCCAGTTGCCGATGTACATGCACGGCTCGAAATCATCGTCCGAACCACCCGGCGCGCCAGCACTGTTGTCCTGGAAGAACTTCACCCACTTCATTTCGTTGCCGTCGAAATAGACGTGGATGGTGGTGTCGCAGCGCGCCGGCGCGGGTGCGGTGTCCGAAGCCGGCTTCATGGAGTGTGCGACCAGCAGCCCGATCAGAGGCTCGGGGAAGCGCGCCACATAGCCAACCTCGAGGCGAGCCCGCGGCGGGTACCACAAGGCGCCTTCGCTGACTTTCGACAGGTGCGCGGACGCCGATGCGAGCGGATCCAGCACCAGGCCATCGACGTACGTGAATGCCTCATCCACGCTTCGGGCCAGCGCGGCGCGCGCCCAGCGCGCCTCGAAGTCCGACAGCCGATCAAGCTTCCACAACGCCGCCGGCAGGCGATCCTTGTAGGCGACTCCGGTCAACTTGCCGAATGCCCGGCGCAACCCATTGACGCCAGCAGCGGGCTTCACGGGAACGATCGCGCCGATCTGCAGCGGCACCATGTAGTGCACGCCGCGTTGCACGTCGTCGTCGCCGTAACGCCACGCGGTGATGTGCGCCTCGTCACCTCGCGCGTTGAATGCCCAGCCGAGCTGGCTGGAATAGCTGCTGTGCGCGTAGAACGGCTGCAGGTCATCATGGCTCTGCAGACGAAGCACGCGGCCCGCGCGGATCCACGCCTCCAGCTGCTCAGTCGGAGGAAACCCCTCGCCAGTGGGGAACCCGCCGTAGCGGTCGAGGATGTCGAGTGCCTCCTCGTCCGCCTTGTCTTCGATCCGCTTCCGGAAGGCCGCGCTGGTGGTGTTCGGATTGAGCGCCAGCGGCGTGGCAAGAATGCCCTGGGTGATGCCGATTTCCACCAGCCAGGGGCGGCCATCGGCGGCGTACGTAATCCCGTGGGTTCGGCTGAAGCGCCAGTCGAAGCGGATCTGCAGGCCGTCACGCGCGACCCGGCGCTGGTATGCCGTCGGCTGGGGCGCTGTCGCGCCGTCCCGCCGCGGCTTCGTCTGCTCGTAGATGCTCGTCGGCTTCCCGGCTTTCCTGGCCTGTCGCCCGAAGCCCATCAGGACCTGCACGAGGTGGCGCATGGTGCCCGAGAACATGGTCGGCTTCAGGCGCGTGTACTGCGAGAAGACCAGCGGCGAGCTGTCGCTGGGATTGTCGAGCTCGCTGCGCAAGTCGTCGTTAGGCTTGACCGCCAGGCGCCGTACCGATTGGTACACGGGCTCGAGCTTGAAGCGCGCGGCGCACGATGTCGTCGGATGGAAGCTGGCCAGGGTCTCGTATGCCGGGCGCGGCGGTTCGGCCGGCACGGTGGCGATGTACCCGTTTTGGACCGTGCCGGACAGGAAGTCGGGCACTTCGACCAGCTGCTCGCTCAGGTCTTCGACCTCGGTGGCCGGACCCGCGCCAGCGACGATGTGCACGGCGTTGATACCGCCGGCGATGACGACGTACCCATAGGCATCGGCGTCGAAGCGAGCCTGCGCGGAGAGCTGCGCCAGGCTACCCACCCGCATGCGCTCCTGCGTGCGGTACAGAAGGCCCAGGGCCAGGGGCACATACCCCTGGCCGCGCTCGATGTCGCCCGAAATCGCCAGGCGAACGACGCCGTCGCCGGGCTCCTTCATCGGTCAGTCCGTCAGGCTGACCTGGTAGCCGAGGTCGAACGTTTCGCCGTTGAAGACCTGGCGCGCGTTCGAGAACAGCGACGCGGAGATGAGGAAACCCGAGGTACCACCGCGCGCGCTGTCGCTGAGCAGGCCGGCGCCGGTGATGCTCACCGACGTGCTGGTCACGATGTTGTAGGTGGCCTTGCTGGCGATGTTCGAAATGACGCCAGCGGCGGGAGCGCCCGGAGTCCACTGCGGCCGGGTTGCGCCGCTGTAGCCCTCGGTGGTGCTCACAATCTCGTTCATCGTGGCGGCGAAGCTGGACGCCGCTAGGTCGTTGTTCACCGGCGCGGTGCCTGCGGTCAGCGCCAGATAGAAGCCGGCGAGCTTCGCGTCGGCGCCGAGCGCGATGCCCAGGATCTTGAGCACGCCCTGGTCGACCACCTTGTTGCGCTCGAAGACGAACTCCGGCTCACGCTCTCGGATGCGGCTGAAATACTGTCCATGCACGCACACGCCACCGTCGAGGATGACGCCTTCCGGGGTGATCGTGTATCGGTCGCCGGCCAGCATGCGGGCGACGTGGACGCGGAGCCGCTCGAGCGAGTCCGCGGTGCGCTTCGGCAGCGCGATGAGCCTGTTGAGCTGCATGATTGCCTTCCTCTCGGAATGGCACTCATGCGCCGTAGGGGGTGGCTGCGCTCATGCGCGGCCGCGATCGCTTAGTGGAGTGTAGCGGTGATGCGTCGGCCGTGCGCGACGATGGCGCCCGCAACGGCCCCTTCGACCGCGAGCCGGTCGGCCTGCGGCTGGATCAGTTGCCCTTCAGCGGAACCCAGCACAAACCCAGTGGGTCCGAGCCACGCCGCGATCATCTGGCCGGCGAGTTGGAAGTTGGCGGGCAGCAGCCCGCCATCGATGACGGCGCGGCACCGCGGAATTGGCGCGTCGCTGGTCTTCTCTTCGCGGCTCCATTCGCCCGGCTTGGTGCCTCGCAAGAACACGACACCCTCGCGCGTGCCGACGAAAACGCCGGCCTGGACGCCGACGATCAAGGTGATGCGGGAGGCGAACTGCACGAACCCGTGCCGCGGCGAGGTCAGGCCATAGTTGAGCGGCTCGCTGAAGATCAGCGTGCGCCCGCGCGCCAGCAGCAGGCGGCCGCGCCAGAGCTGGACGAACTCCCCAGGAGGCATGGGGGCTAGGAATTGCGTGGTTGCGGCGCGGCCGAGCTGATCATTGCCCAGCAGGTAGCTGAGCATACCGGCCGGCACATCGGTGCAGTGGTAGAACACCTCGCCGCCGAGCTCAGTTCGATAGACCCGGAGCCGATCCATG
The DNA here is from genome assembly GCF_052115385.1 of Dyella sp. 2RAB6. Classification (NCBI taxonomy): domain Bacteria; kingdom Pseudomonadati; phylum Pseudomonadota; class Gammaproteobacteria; order Lysobacterales; family Rhodanobacteraceae; genus Dyella; species Dyella sp. 2RAB6. The sequence continues at coordinate 704,847 of NZ_JBFRGP010000001.1, read as the reverse complement.
CCGACCGGCCACTGGATGCCCTGCAGCTGGATGCCCTGCCCGTCGGTCAGCACCAGCAGCTGCGCGGTGGAGAGTGCGCCCTCCTGATCGCCGCGGACATAGCTCACCGCCACCGAATAACGGCCGCCGGGCAGGCCGCCGGCTGCGGCGGCAGCCAGTGCCGGCGGCGCGCCGCGCGGGAGCGCCAGCGGCCGAGCAGCGCTGCCGCGAACCTCTACCAGCGACGTGCGATTGCTGACCACCGTCGCCTCGTTGAGCGTGTCGAAGCTGCAGGGATCGTCGCTGTTCAGCGCCGCCACCGGGCGTACCGCCTGCGGCGTGATCGCGTACAGCTGCCCGCCGGCCACGCCGAAGGTGCCGTGATCGCCGCTCCATAGGCTGTGCAGGCCGGGCAGCGCCAGCACCAGCCGCGCGCCGGCGCGCCGATCGATGCCACCGTTGCGATCGATGTCGACGTTCACGGCGTCGCGCAGTGCGATCACACGCCCCCGGTCATCCGCCTTCAGCGATGTGATATCGGACTTGTTGTCGATGCCCAGCGGCCAGGGGCCGAGCGGTTGATCCGGCTTCATGCGATGGTCACCTCATTGCCCATGCTGAGTGCGTCGAAACCCGATACTGCGATCGCCTTGTTGCCGCACCAACGGGCGACGGCGACCGGTGCCGGTACCTGATCGTCCGGCGCGGCGATCGCGCCAGGTGCCACCGGCCTGCCGATGCTGGCCAGGCCGAAGGCACCCGCGATTCCCTCGGGCCCTATAGCGCGCGACAGCAGTGCCCTGCCGACAGCCGCCAGGTCGTCGCCGTGTGGCTTCACCTTGCCGGCCTCCCAGCGCTGCACGTCGCCCACTGCCAAGGCGTCGATGCCGAGCGGATGCACGCGGTTCTGCAGTCGGAGATTGACCAGGCCGAAGGCGAAATCGGAGAACCCCACCGCGCGGGCGCCGGTCCAGGCATTGCCCACTGTCGCGGTACCGAACGACGATGCGTCGAAGCCCGCCATGGCCCCGACGCTGCGCGCCTTGGACACGCGCATGCGGTCGCGGAAGGATCCTGGGGTGTAATCCAGGACATCGGATTCCCAACCTTGCGGCGCCAACACGCGCGTGTAGTGGCTGACCCAGGCCGTTCCGAACGCCGAGTGATCGCTGCCGACGAATGGGAACGGGGCATAGGCGTTGCTCACCCAGTGCGATGTGCGCGGCCAGCTGGGCGGCGCCGGCGGGCTGATGGTGAAGCTGTCCCAGCCGGTGGCCAGCAGCTCGCGGTTGAAGTTCTGTACCTCGGCCGCACCGAACGTTCCCGCATCGATCCCGGTCGGACGCAAGGTCTTGGGCCCGTAATCCGCGATGACGACGGTGGCCAGGCCATACCGCGACATGTCAAAGCCGTAGGCGCCCAGCGCGCCGCCGCCGTTCAAGATCGGGTAGCCGAATTTCTGGAAGCGCGTGCCGGTACCGCGCACGTACTGCGGATTCAGCCCGAGCCGCGGCGAGCCGAATTCGAGATGCTCATCACCCCGGGGCGCCAGCGTGCGGTTGCGGTGCGTGACCACCGGGTCGCCAAACACTGGCCGCTCCGGATGGTTGATGCCGTGCACGCCCTCGTCCATCTGCTGGCCGCGCTCGACCCAGTAGCCCGTCGAATAGGGATAGCCGCGCGGGGCCCAGACGTAGCGCGGGCCTACATCGGGCAGCGTCGTGAGCGGCGACGTCAGCGGATCGTCCGGCGCAGCGATGCCCTTCGGCCGCAGGATCGGCGTGCCGTTGAACGAGGGCACGCCGAACTGGGTACCGCTGTCGTTGTAGGGTGGCGTGATACCTCGCGGCAAGATCCCATTCGATACCACCGTGGGTTGCCCGAAGAAGCCCATGCCGTCGCCTTCCGGGTACAGGACGTTCGTCCACACCTTCGGCAAGGATCCCCCGCTGGCGTCCCAACCCGCGGCAACGATCGTCTGCGGCGGAGGCGGGTCCGGCGTGACTTTGCGGACTTCGTGGCGATTGGTGATCGCGAGGCTGTTGATGCCGCCAGGCTGGACCGATTGCCGCCGGTCCTTCACCACATGCGCGCCGAAGATCTGCGAGTCCCAGCCATCAAAGGCGTACCGCTCGAACTGGTTGTGAAGTGCAGCGCCGCCCCACTCAGTAGCAGTCCAGCCGTAAGCGTGCAGCTCCGGCGTCTTGTTGCGCACCTGTGCGTCGCCGAACGCATTCGCCGGCGGGAGCACCGACTTCGGGCCGATGATCGTGAAATGGATCTCGAGCGTGGGCACGCCCGCCCCGGTGGGCTCGATACCCTTCGGCGCCACAGGGCGCTGCAGCAGCTGGACCGTGGAGTTTCCGAACGGCGGAGGCCCCGGGAGGCTGTACGGCGCGATCGTGCGCACGGCGAAGTCCACCATCGCAGTTCCCATCGCCACCAGGTCGTCGCCCAAGGCTCTAACGGTCTGCTGGTTGCTCCAGACGCGCTCCGGCTGGCCGACCGCGCCCGGGGCGATCGCTGCTGGTGCGAGTGCGCGGGCGGCGTTGTAGATGATGTTCCCGAGCGGGCTGCCCCATGCCGACGTATCAGCACCGGTCGCGGCCAGCGTTCGAATCGCCGGCGCCACAAGCGTGCTGCCCCAGAGAGTGAACTCGACGAACGGCGCGCCGGTGATGATGCGAGCGTTGTTGAAGACCGTTGCCGTTCCGAGCCGCCCGGGCGGAACGCCCTCAGCTCGAATGACCTTGTTCCGGTTCTCAACGTAGTTGAAGTCGCCGAACGCACCGCCGTCGTCGGGCCCAACCTCGAACAGCTGCTGCACGTACTGCCTGAGGTTGTAGACCTCGGCCCGGCCGAAGCGCTCCGTCTCCGTTGCGCCGCCGTCCAGCCAACCCGGCGGCGCGATGTACTGCGTATGCAGGTCGACGCGGTGGTCTCCCCACGCCGGGCCCGCAATGCCGCGTCCAGAAAGGTCGACCAGGAACCGCTGGCGATACACCTCCGCCTGGCCGAACTGCTCACCGCCGAAACCACCAGGCAGCACCTCGTGGTTGAAGTCCACCAGCGGGCGACCGTATAGCGTCGCGACGAACCAGGCAGGGAAAAGCTCGCGGATCCGAAACCACGCTGTCGGCGCCGGCATCGCCAACGAATCGATGCCGCGGCCTGCCAGGTCGACCCAGCGCACGCCGCCGGCGAACAGCGCGTTGCCGAAGTTGGACTGGTCGCCCAAGCCAGCGTAGACGCGCCGCGTCCCCAGGCTGACCCATGCAGTGCCGAAGCCACCGAATGTGTCGCGCCCAACGGCCCGCACTTCCTGGGTGAGGTTGTAGAGGGTGGCGGTGCCGAATCCGCCCGGGGCAATGCCCTGCGCCAGCAGTGACTTCGTAACCAGCAGGTTTCCGCTAACCGCGCCGCTATCCCACCCCAGCGCGAAGAGCTGCGCGGTGTTGTTGCGGACCTCGGCTTGGCCGAACAGCGCCATGTCCGCACCCACGGCGAAGACCGTACCGGGCGCGCCGCCAAACCGTAGCGCCACCTGATTACCCGCTGGCGGCGTGTAGGAGGTGGTTCCGCTGAACGGCAGCGCGACCTGGTTGCCTGGTGGGATGCTGTAGGGCATGGCTAGGCGTGCGGCGTCACGCGCGCAGCGATGATGTCGTTCTCGTGCTCGTCCTGGCCGCGTGCACGCACATCGTAGAGGCGCGTGGTGTCGAGGTTGCCCACATGGTAGGTGCCATCGGAGGCGGAAACCACCGTCGCCACCTTGATGTTGGTCAGGCGGTCGAACACGTCCACTACGCGGATCGCCGGCGCACCATTGAAGGTCACCAAGCCGTCCGGCGCCTCGCCGGCAATGTAGCCGGTGCCGCGCGGCGGCAGCTTCTGGTAGCGCTCATTCAGGCAGTACGTGCCAAACGCCAGCCGCATAGTGTTGCCGGTGGCGGCCAGCACCGGAAAGTTGTTCTGCTTGATGGTGGCAAGGATGTCGGCCACTGCTCACTCCCAGAGCATGCACACATAGTCATAGCCGGAGTAACCCAGCTCGCCCGGCGGCAGGACGATGTACGTCCGCTGGGTGGTCCCCACCGGCGCGCACTGGAAAGTCGTTCCGCCCGCCAGGGAGTAGCCTGGGTGCGCGCTCACGGTGAAGAGCAGGTTGTGGGTGTCCGGGAGGCAAATCCGGTGCACGTACATCTGGTACGCCGCCGGAGAACCGATCGCGGCGGTGGGTGCACCCGGAGGGAAGTTGGTATAGGCCGGCACGCCGCCAGTGGTCCCTCCGCTGTCCGAAACGGCGCCCGTAGCGTAGTTGTAGCCCAGCATGCGCGGTGCGTAATTGGCCTGGTCCGAGCGGTTGAGAAAAAAGGTGATGCCATCGGCCGTCGGCGCGCCGCTGTCGTCCACCGTGCGTTGCAGAATGAAGGCTGAAAAGCCGTAACTGTTCAGGCCGTCATACTTGAAAAGGAAGCCCACGAATCCATCGACAGCGCAGTAGTACGACGCGCGACTCGAGGTGCTGCTCAGCGTGCTGCCGGTCGCACCGTTGTTGGCGGTTAGGAACTGACTGGTAATCGTGCCCGAGCCGTTGGAGCCTTTGCCGATGGTGTAGCGGAGCATGGGGCGGTCGCTGCCGGCACCGGCCGTGCCGAATTCGATTTTTACGTAGACAGGAGCCGTCGCGTTCAACGAGTCGTTGAGGTAACGGATTTCGTACCCGGCGAAGTTGCCCGCGGAGGCACGCGTTACCGTGGTCCAGTTGATCTGCCCACTGTCGGCCGACTTCGGGAAGAGGCCGAGCGAGTCAAGGGCGGCGGAAAGCTCCGAGCCCCACGTGCGAAATTCTGCATCCGTGGTATGTGAAAGCGGGCTGCTGCTGGAACTCTTCGCCATCACCGCCTCCCGAGTGGATCTTCGCCGCGCCAGTGTCCCTTCCTTTCCCACCAGGCAACGTACTCCCGCAGGAACTCCTCGCCCTTTGCTCCGTAGGCGGCGCGGCCGCGCTCCATCGCGTATTGCGCAGAGTTGATGGCCTGCAGATTGGGCTCGAGCTCTTCGACGAATGCCTGAAACGGCGGATATGCGGCGAGCGCCGGCCAATTCGGCGAAGGCGTTGCGCTCAGGGCCTCAAAACCCTGCACGCCGACGGATTGCGTCGGCGGCTTGGCGGTGTCGTCGGTCATAGGCTCCTCAGAGCTTGAAGATCTTGTTGGCGCCGTTGTCCCACGTGACGATGATGTCGCCGCCGTTGGGGGTAATCGGCAGGCCGGTGGCGGTGTCGATGTAGGCGACCAGCGGGCTGGTGCCCTCCGTGCCGGTGTCCTTGTAGATCACCAGCGCCTCGATGCTGGCACCGGTGACGCTGCTGAATGTGATGTCCGCGGCGTCGGCCGCGCCACCCGTCGTGGTCTTGCTGGTCAGCGCGACGCCGCTGGTGGTACCGACGCGCGCGCTGGTCGGAATGTCTGACAGGAACTCGTGGGTCGAGAAGTTCGGCGTGTAGGCGCCGGTGTCGACCAGCAGGACCTTGAAGCTATCGGTCAGCCAGTTGGTCTGCGCTTCCAGGAAGCGCTGGCGGCCTTTGTCGTAGAGGGTGTTGGCCATGGAATGTCGCTCCGGCAGGGGCGGCACTCATGCGCCGAAAGGGATCCGCCACGCTCTTGCGTGGGCGTGGCGTTAGAACATGTGCGTGCGGCGACGGCGCGGCGGGCTGTCCGCCCAGCGCGCCATTTCGTGAAAGCTGGGGCGCGCGCCGAAGCGCGCCTCGAAGTAACCGAGGTGGCGATCGGCCGACGCTGGGTCGTAGGTGTCGGCGTCCTTGATGAGGTACGCCTCGTGTGCCACCCAGTGCTTCAGCTCTTCCGGATCCGGAAGCATGACCACTGGCTCGTCTTCATCCAGCTTCATGAACTCGGTGGCGACGGGAATACGCCAGGCGCGGAGCAGGACAGTGACCGTCATCCCAGCCGGCGGGATGGGCCAGAGCTGCACACCTTTCTGCTCCAGGTCCATCACCATGTAGTAGGGACGGCCTGTCTCGATGCGCCCGGCATCCCAGCCGGGTTCGCGGTCGTCCATGTCGTGGCTGGACACCGCCCAGAGCGGGTGATCGCCATCCGACAGCGATGCACCTCGGACAGCGATGATGGTGGTGTCAAGCAGGAACCTGCCCTGTGCGCTGGGATCGACCGTGATCTGGCAGAGCGACGGCGAGCTGCGCTGATCCGCGCGGAGCATGCGCGCGCGAAAGCACACCTCGCGCACAGCGTTGTTGAGGAAGCGGGTCAGCGTGTCGTCCGACCAGAGGTAGGGCGACACCTGGTCGTCCAGCATCTGCCTGCACGCGTCGCGCAGCCCCTTGAGGTTCACGGCTTGTCGCTCAGCAGGCCGGCGGCCCGCAGGCCATCGACGGTCTTCTCCAGCAGCTCGAGCACGGACTTGCGCGGCGATTCCTTCGCCTTTTCGATGGCCAGGGCGGCGAGCACGACGGGCGCCCCGCTGACCGAGCCGATGGCGGTGCCGATCGTGGTCATGGAGCCGGCAACCAGCGCGCCGGCCTCGTCGAGCACTGCCTGGTCAAACTGGGTCAGCAGCGGATTGGACGTGCTGTCCGCCGCCGGCGCGGGCGGGCTGGGCGGAGCGGCCGGCGCCGGCGGTGCGATCCGCGTCAGCGGGGGCACCTGCAGGTCGTCGTCGAAGTGGTAGAAGCTGCCATTACGCATGAACAGCGCGCCGTGGTCGGGATTGGCGACGTCGGCGACGAAATGGATTTCGCCATTGCGGTCCTGCGTGGGCGCGAACTTGTACGTCGTGCCATGGACGACATGCGTGCGCGGTTTGCCGTCGCGCGGGTGGATCTTGGAAGCGATCTTCATGGTGCCTCGCAATAATGGGAGAAGGCCGGCGAACCGGCCTTCTCGTGGTGGAATCAGAGCGCGGAAATCGAGGCGTCCGTCTCGGAGCGCCAGGCGCGCATCGCCACGTCGAGAACGATGCGGCCGGTCGCCACCTGAGTGGCATTCGCCGCGGTCACCGTGATGTAGATCGCCGTGTCTTCTTCCGGGTCCCCCACCACGTCCAGGCCGGTCAGTGCGGCCTTCTTCACCTGGCCCGCGTTGATGGCCGCACCGAAGAGATTCGGCGTGGCATCGGTCCCGAGGTTGTAGGTGCCCGTGGCCGCCGCGTTGGTGTCGATCTTCGGGATATTGACCACCGACAAGTACGGCAACATGACGTGGCCGGCGGGGATGATGCCAACCTGCACCTGGTCGCCGACCTGCAGGGCATGCGGGAACGAGACCGGATCGGCGAGCTGCGTCACCTGGCGGTCGATGTAGACGGCACCGGAAGCCTCGGCGGTGATGCCGGCCACCATCTTGGGGTTGTTGTACTGGGTCATTGCGGTGTCCTCGAGAATGGAGACGAAGCGGGCGAAGCCCGGGGCGCCCTTGGGCGCCCCGGCGCTAGATCCGTTAGTTCGGATCCTTGGCGTAGGTATCGAGCGACAGCACGCCGAAGTCGCGGTTGTTGAAGCGGCACTTCTTCACGCCGAGGATGGTGCTGGAGCTGATCACCACCTGGTTGCCGCGGTCCTCGGTCTCCTCGTGCCAGTCGTAGCGCAGGCCGCTGCCGGGCGAGCCGTAGGCATTCACGAGGGCCTGCGACCCCAGGAACAGCGCACGCGCGGAGGGCTGCAGCTGGTCGACGCCCGCATTGGCGAAACGGATGGCCGACTGGTGGCTGTGCAGGATGGCGCCGCGGTACATACCCAGGGTGCCCATGAAGATCGGGTTGCCCTGGCCTTGCGCGGCAGCGGCGGCCTTCTGGATGTCGGCCCAGGTCATGGTGCCGGCGGCCTTGGTACGCAGGTCGTGCTCCTGGAAGGAGTGCATCACGATCACGAACCGATTCTCGCCGTTGATGCGGATCGGGTTGATCTTCACCTTGCCGTTCGAGCCACCGCCCATCGTGTTCGCCTTCGTGACGGCGCGATCGATCAGCTCGAGGGTGAAGGTGTCGTTGTTGCTGATGGTGTTGAAGCTGGTGGCGTCGCCACCGAACAGGATGTGATCGCTGTCCGGCGCCAGGAGGTCATTGCCGGCGAAGCCGTTGTAGTCGGCATCCTCGATGAAATCGTCGTTGATGCCGCGGGCGCCCGACGCGTAGATGAACTGGATCTCGTCGCCCCAGCGCGCCCACCATTCGGTCATCTTCTTGCGCGCGATCATGCGCAGGTCGTGCAGCGTGCGCTTGCGCGTCATGCGGCCGCCGGCATTCACGCCGCAACGCACCTGGTCGATCTGGATCTTGTCCGAGTAGTTCTTGAGCTTCTCTTCCTTGCCGCGCAGCGTGTCGTCGCCGTAGGTCGGCTTCTGGGTGAGCTGGGCGAACAAGTCGTAGGTGATGGTGTCGCCGGCGTCGTTCTCGAGCTCGGTCAGCACCTGGATCGGCACCGGGGCATCCTGGCTCTTGGACATGAAGCGCGAGCCCCAGTAGGACTCCTTGGCCACGTCGGTGAACATGGTGGCCGACCAACGCTTCACGGCGATGGGGTTGTTCAAGCCAATGACGGTCTGAGACATGAGTGCATTCCTCTGAGGGATGAAAGGCACTCATGCGCCGGGTAACTTGGCCACGCTCTTGCGTGGTTGATTTGGCTCAGCCCTGCGAGGGCATCCGCCTCTGCGACGACGGCAGCGGCATCTCGCCGCGGCCTTTGGCCGACTCCTGCTGATACGGCGCCTGCCTGGCGCTATCCGGCACCGGATCACCGGCCGCGACACGTTGGACGTCCTGCGTGCTTTCGATCCGCACGCGGGTTCGCCGCCCGCTCTTGCGCTCGAACACCACCTTGGTGCCGGCGCCGATCAGAAGCGTATCGCCTTGATCGAAGTCTAGGAATACGGCCATCTAACCGGTCACTCCTTGTCGGCCGAGTCACGCAGAGTCGAGTTGGCGCCGGGCGCGTCGCGCAGATACGCATCTCGCTGGGCAGCCGACATGCGGGCCAGGTGATCTTCCAGGTCGCTGATGTCCTTGCTGTCGAGCTCGGCGAAGGCACTGCCGTTATTCGATTCGATGGGCGCGGCCGCCGGCGCGCTGGCCAGCGTCGCGGGCGCCGGCGCCGGTGCGCGCGCCGCGGTGGCGGCGGCGATGGCTTCCTCGGCGGTCGGCTTGGGCTGGCCCTGGCCCGGGCGCTTGTAGTTGAAGGCTTCGAAGGCCTGTGTCTCGGCCCGTGCGAGCAGGTCCGTCGGCGCCAGCGTATAACCCGTCTCCTGGTCGATCAGCGCGATCGCCTTCTGCATGGCGTCACGGCGCAAGGGGTTGGCCAGGAAGTCCGCGTTGTCCTTCTCCCAGGTCGACGCGGCACGGTTGAATTCGGCCACCGCGGACGCGGTCTGGTTCTTCACCGTCTCGTCGTGGATCGTGACACGGGCTTTGAATGCCGCCTCGTCGCCGGTCAGTTCGCGGAATTGGCGGTTGTACGCCGCGGTATCGATGTCCCCGTCGTCGTATTGCTTCTGCAGCTTCTCGAATTCCGCGTCGAAGTCCTTCGGCGGCACAGGACGCTCCGGCAACGGAGGCGGCGCAGCCGGTGCGGGCGCCGACGCCGCCGGCGGGGGAGCTTCCGCGGGCGGCGTGGCTGCGGCTGGAGCATCGGCAGAGGCCGGCGCAGCGGCGGCCGGCGCGGGCGCGGGCGCCGGAGCATCCGCGGGAGCGGGAGCCGGTGCAGCCGCTGCCGCTGCGGCAGCGGCCGGAACTGCGGCGGGCAGCGCGCCGGCAGCCCCGGCATCGGCACCAGCCGCCGGCGCAGCGTCGGGGTCCACCTGCGGGTTTTCGCCGATGGTAAGGAGCTGTGCGGCCAGGTGCGCTTCACGATCGGTGGGGGTGCCACCGTCGATCTCGTGTGCCGGCTGCGGGTTCTTGTCGTCGGACATGCGTTGCCTCGTTATCGCGAGAGTGGGACGTAGTTATCGGGGTACTGCGGGAGCGCCGCCGCCGGGTCCCAGATGCGATCAGCAGCTGGTGCGACATTCGGTGCGGCGTGCACCATGCCGGCGGTCTCCATGGCATCGCCCTTCCCCTGCACGGCGGCGCGCTGGGCGTTCGTCGAGTCGAGCTGGGCCTTTGCCGTCGTGGCCGTGGTCTTGGCCTGCGTGAGGCCGATGTCGGCCTCGGCCTTCCTGTTGGCCAGGTCCTGTTGCTGCTGCTGGGCGTCCGCCTTGGCCTGCTGCGCCTCCTGCGCTTCGGGCGAATCCTCCTGGCCTGGCGCGGTTTGGCCGGTGATCTGACGGATCCGGTTGACCATCGCCTGCTTGTTCGGCAGGTCGGTCAGGTCGACCGCCATGTCGAGCAGCGCCATGGCGATGTCCGGAGGCAGGCGGCCGATCAGTTCGAACAGCGACTCGGCCATCGCCATGCGGACCGTTTCGCGATAGTCCGTCTCGTCGACGACGAAGTCGGCTTCGCTGGCGGTGATGTCGTTGTCCCATGTCACTCCGCCCGTCAGCGGGTCGAACACCGGCTCGTTGATCTTCACCCACTTCGCTGCACCGTCCGGGCCGGCGATGCGGATGATCTTCGGCAGGCTGAGGAACTGCTCGCAGTTGCTGAGCGTCTTCTGGCCGCTCTCCTGAATCGCTTGGCGGAAGTTGTCGAACGGCTCCGCGGTGGTCACGCTGCCCTGCTGCTGCTTGGCCAGGATGGCGCGGCCGGACTGGTCGCCCGTGCTCTGCCCGGTGTTTTCCCGGGTGACACCGCTGGCCTCGAAGACGTTGTTTCGCGACTCCTCGAGCATCTGGATCTGCCCGTTGATCGCGTCGGTCGCGCGGTCGATCCGGAACTTGTTGTTGCCCAGCGCGCCAGACTTGAGGCGAATCTCGCCATCGGGTCGCTTCGCCTCTTCCAAGTTCCGGTTCTCGTCGGCCTCGTCCATCGCGTCGGTCTCGTAGATCACGCGGTTGGTGCTGAGGTCGAACAGGATTTTGCTCCGGCGTTTGTTGTACTCGTCCTGGCTGTCGCGCGCAGGGCGGATCAGGCCGTACGGCATGCCGTCGCGGTGACGGCGGAAGCACCACGCAGGTGTGAAGGGGAACTTCCGGTGCTTGTACGGGCTGCGCTGGTGCTTCAGGAGCAGACCTGGCGTCCAGATCGCGAACCACATCTCCTCGCTGACGCTGTCGACCAGCGAAACAGCGCCCGAGTCCTTCGCCCGCACATGGATGGGATTCTGCGAGTCGAAGACCTTGTTGCGCAGGCCCAAGGCCGCTTCGTCGGTCGAATCACCCAGCATGATCTGGCTGTTGACCGCGCGGCGGTACCACGTTTCGATCGCCAGCACGCGGCGCCTGGCGCGTCGCGAAATAGAGCTCGACCCGAACAGCCCGAACGCGGACGCTCCCATGTGCTGAGTCGACAGCGGGCTCGAGTAGAACATCTGCGGCAGGCTGGCTTCGAGCTCGAGCGATTCGAGCATGGGGTCGAGCGTGTCTACTGCCTTCGCGCTCAATTCCATGGCCCGGTCCGGGCACATGGCGATGGCGTAGTCGAGGTCCAGCCACTTCGCGCGCTTCAGGTACCGACAATCGCGCAGGACGTTGCTGCGGCTGTACGGATCCCACCAGATGCCCTTCCAGTCCTGATGCCGAACGGTCACAGGCTCCTCGAACTGGTCGTTGTTGTAGCACTCTTCCGTCCAGCCCACGCCCACCTTGATCTGGTCGGCGAACTGCCGGCTGCGCTCCCAGCCGGCGCCATTCACGTCGCTTATGAACTTCAGCACGTCGCGCTTTACGCCCGCGACCTCGACGTCGGAGTCCTTGCGCGGGAGCACGTTCCAGTCGATGCGCGTGCGGCGTTCCGTGCCGATGACCCAGTCGCACATCTGCTTGACCAGGGGGAAGGTCAGCGGCGCTTGGCCACGCTCCATGAGAATGGCCGCCTCGTCGAGCCGCCACTGGTCGCAGTCGTAGTAGTCCGCATCGATCATCTGCTCGCGGCGATTGGTGGCATGCGCGTCGCGCGCCTCGTACCACCACTCTTCGAAGCGGCGCAGCTCGCGCAGCGCGGCCTCCGTCGCCAGCGGATGCGGCGCCGCGTCCGACGGCGCGTCGCCCTGCCCGATGTTCGCCGCGAAGGTATCGCCGGCGTTGCTGCTGGAGACGTTCTCGATGCCGATCATGTCAGCCCACCACGCGCTTTCCGTTCACGTCGACGAAGAAATCCACGCCTTCGTCGGCGCAGCTCTCCAGGAAGCGATCCAGCGACCGATCACTGAGCGACGGGTCGGGGGGCGACTTACGCAGGTCCCCGAGGTAGTCGACGATGGCATCGAGCACGCGGTACTGGTCATCCTTTGTCACGAAGCCGTAGATCTGCTTCGCCAGGATCGGCACCAGCACATGAAGCGCGTCGGCCTCCGTGAACTTCCAAAGCTCGGAGAGCGGTATGTAGACGGCGTTGTCCTGCAGCCGTCGGCTGAAGATCTTCAGCGCGGCCTGGCGCCCATGACCGGTGTTGAAGTCGCCGAAGTGAAGCTCGACCAGCAGGTCACCCTTCTTGCCTACAAAGCTGTGCCGCGTGGTGATCCGCTCGGCATCCTGCCGATGGTCCAGCCCGTGCTTCAGCACCAGCCCGTCAGGCGTGCGAAAGCTCATACGAACACCCCGGCTTGCTCCATCTGCTTCGCCATGGCGTTGCGGTCGACCATGCCCTGCACGATCGGACTGTGCCAGCCATACAGCGCAGTCCGGATGTGGATGGCCAGTACGCTGAACTTCGGCATCGGCGGCAGGTACCCGTCAAAGGGCATGCGGCGGATGTTCATATCCACCGGCGGCGCGATGACGTCGGTGGTGTGGGTGAAGTCGTTCAATTCGTCCTCCAACTGCCCTTGCGCTCGCGGCGCCGGCGGTCACGGGTGTCGGCGTCGTTGACGCCGTTGAGGGGGAAGCCCTGGGCGAACTGCATGAAGGCGTCGGCCGTGTTGCTCGCCCAGTCGTGCAGCGGGTAGTCGTGCCAAACGCTCAGCTTCTCGTTCCAGGCCTTGCGGTAACTCATGAGGCCAGGCAGGCCGCCATGGCCCGAACCCGGTGGGTTTTCGCCGCAGCGCGTGCGATCGAATCGACAGCGCGCCAGGGACTGACGGGCCATGTCGATGGCGTCCTGCTTGTTGTCGATGCGCTCGACCAGTTCGACCTTTCCCGGCAGCAGCTTCTGCAGCACCTGCAGGCGCGTCAGGTTGCCGGTGCCAGACCAGTCGGTGTTCACGCCGTCATGTGGCAGGTAGTGCCTGCCGTAGGCGTAGCCGCGGTCTCGCAGCACCTTCGCGTAGTGGTCCGCCTGCTCGCCGCTGTTGCTGTAGTAGTCGACGAAGTGGTGCCACGGACCGATCTGCTGGTGGAACCAGATGTCGGTCGTGTCCGACATGCCGATATCCCAAAAGGTGTTCACCGGCACGCCGGGAATGATCGGCAGGTCCAGCACGCGGCCTTCGCGCAAGGCCTTGCCCATCTCCTTAGCGAAGTACGCACCCTCGATCGCCTGCTCGAACGCTTCCTCCGGTGTTGAGGGATGCTCCTGCTTCATCTTGTCGCCCTGCTCTTCCGACTTCTTGGCGTACCAGGCGCGCTTCCTTGCGCAGAGCACTACCTTGTGCTCGTCCTCTAACCGTTGGAAGTACTCCACCAGGTCCGGCGCGATTGGCACGCCGTCTGCGTCCAGCTCGTTGATCGGATCCTGGTACCAGGCGAAGAAGTGGAACTTGTAGTCGAGCTTGCTGAGCTTGGCCGTACCGGCCGCGACCATCTTGTCGAGCTCCATCGCCCGCTTGCACATGCGGTAGTAATCACCGATGCGCCCGTGCGCCGTGCTCTCGATCGTCACGATGGCGTCCGGCGCCACAGTGTTCAGGGCGCCGCTCTTCACCTCCGAAGCGCGCAGCGGGAAGAACGCGCACATCGGGCCGTACTCGGACACGTGCAGGAACTGCAGCGTGCCGGAGCGATGGGACAGCGAAACGAAGATCTTCGAACCGTTCGAAAGCTCCAGTTCGCCCGTCATGTCGCGCCGGACGATCCGCCTCGAGGCCTTCAGCCACTCCGGCAACCTGTCGTAGGCGTACAGGATCTTGCCGACGAACACCTTCTCGGCGTCATCCTGCTTATGCATGACCAAGCCGCAGGTGGTGTTGCTGCGGAACAGTGCGGTGTCCAGTGCCAGGACCGCGGCCAGCGTCGTGATGCCGTGCTGACGGCTCTTCAGCACCATGTTTCGGTTGTGGAAGCCCTGCAGGAATAGCACCTGCACCGAATTGGGCTTGAACAGCACCACGTCGCCGTTCTTATCGACGATGTAGTAGAGGTGTGTGAGACGCCACCAGCGATCGCTCAACAGCTCCTTGAGCCGCTCCCTATCCCCCGGATCAATCTCGGCGGTCATGGGCCGGCAGCCCCGTGCCAGCACCGTCAATGTCGGCGAGGATGTCCTGCACGGTCTGATGCGCGTGCTTCAGCGGTCCGCCGTTCTTGCCAGTGACCTCGACCTTGTCCTTGAAGATGCCGTGATGCCGGCCCACGTCGCGGAGCGCGCCAAGCTGGTCATGCGTCTTGATTTCCAGGCCATGCTGGGTGGTCTTCACGCCGGCGTAAAGCAGGCGGGCCGCCGGCGGAAGGTCGCGCGTGTCCTTCGGCACTACGCGCTCAACCCCATCGCCGAAGCACTCTGGGCACGCCGGATTTGGGTCTCGCCTAGGATCGAAGCCGATCCCGCCAGTCTCGTCCGGCGCACGCAGCAGCTTCAGCTGCTGCTCGTTGGCGACCGCCACCTCGCGCTGGTAGTCCAGCTTGGCCGTGCGGAGTTCCTGCGGTGTCCACTGGTAGAAATGTTCCTTGCCCCAGCAGTACCTGCAGCAGCTGCGGTGCAGTTCGATCAGGTCGCGTGCGTCAGCGGTGGCGATGCCCCAGAGCCGCGACACCACCTGGTCGGCCTCAACCTGGGTGCGTGCCGCACGCTCGTCCATCGCCTTCTGGACCTTCTCCTGCACCCTGGGCTCGGCCAGCAGGTCGCTGGCCGTCTGGCGCGCGGACTGGGGGCTGTACCCAGCGCGCATCGCCGCCTGACGCCCGTTCAAGTCCTTCATGTATTCCAGGACGAACAGGTCCTCGCGGGACGGCTTTCGGGCCTGCTGGGGCTTGCGCGCGGCTGTCTTCTTCGCCCTGGCCGGCTTCTTCGCCGGCTTGGTAGTGGTCCTCTTCGCCATGTTCGGAAATGTCAGGTGGCAGCCTGGCGCATGTGCTCGTACGGGTCGCGACTGGCCTTCGCCTCTTCGACCAGCTTCATTTCGGCGGCACGAAGGCGCTTCGCGGCGTTGCCGCGCTCTTCTTCTGCGCGATCGAGCGCCGCGGTGCATTCCTCAACCCGGCGGTTAGCGATCTCGAGCGCCTTGGCTGCGGTTCGCACGTTGCCGGCGAGGGTCTGGATTTCAAGGATGGGCATGTTCATTCCTCAGCGGCCGCAGCGAATCGCCTGGACGCGCAGGTCTTCGTATTGCTGGCCGTCATCTGCCTTGTTGGTCAGCAGGGCGCGGGCCCGGTCATCGGCACTGAGTTCCTTCCAGCGCGGCGGCAGGCCGCTCAGCTCGGGAGCAAAAGCCTCGAAGGCAGCACGCGTGCACTCAGCGGGCGGCGGCGGATCCGGCAGGCGCGGGGTTTCTACCAGCCTTACGGGCTGCCTCGTACAGCTGCTCGAACTGAGGGCTGCCAACAGGGTCAGTGCAACCGCGAGCGTCCGGCGGCGAGATAAAGACGGCATCGGTAATCTCCAAGCGGAGCGCCGACGTCGCGCGCGCACGTGCGCGCTGGTCCGCCAGCAGCAACGCGCTGCGTTCTTGTTCGGCTGCCAGCTGCTGCTGCAGCTTCGCGGCCTGGCTCTTCACGCTGGCCTCGATCGCCAGCACCTGGCCGTCGGCGACCTTGGCTGCGGCCACCGCGTCCTTGCCGGCGCGCCAGTGGTGCTCGACTAGAAGCCCGAGCGCGAACCCCACAACGCAGGCGAGCACCGTCCGCACCAGGTTGTTGCCCCAGTCGGTCATTTCGGTGGTTCCCTTTCGCAGACCGCGCGCTCCGCAAATCGGCGCCGGCGCAAACCAGGCAAGAACTGGCCGTCGGCGTATGACCAACCGAGCTTCTCGCCTTCCGCGTTCTTGGCATCGGTCAGCTCACGGCAGGCAGCTGCCCAATTGCCAGCGTTGGCGTATCGCGCCAGCGTCGACCCGCACACCACTCCGTTTCCCAGGTTGAAGACGGCGCTGGTTAGGGCTGCCTCCTGGTTGATGTTCATGGGGCTTCGAATGCAGGCGCGCACTGCGCCGTTGGCCGCCGCCATGTCGCCCTTGAGCAGCTCGTTGCACTCCTCGTCGGAGTACTTTCGCGGCTCGATTTCGGTACCGGTGTGGCCGAAGCACACGGTCAGCACACCGACCGCGTCTTCGTAGGGCTCGTTCCGCTTGCCCTCCCAGGGCTTGATGATCGCTGCGGCCACTGCCAGGACAGAAGCGACCGCGCCAGCTGCTAACTTGCCGGTGTTGCTGTTCATGCCTTTTTCTCTCGGCGGGTCTTGCGGATCAGCAGCACGATCTGCGTGATCGCATAGGTGGCGGCGGCGACGTTGGCGGCGATGCTTGCCCAGTTCGACAGCGCCTGCAGGTCCAGGCCGCTGAATTTGGCTGCGATGAAGCCGGCGACGGGCGTGAATCTCTTGGCCGCCGAAGCGACGTCCTGCGCGAGCGCGGTCTGTCCGTCCATCTGGAGTCCCTGTAAGTGCGGCGGAATCGCGCGCGGCGTAAATGAATGGGCTGCGGCAGACGAGCGGCGCGTGTGTGATCGTGTAGTCGCGGGCCGGGGAAGGCCCTTTGGGTTGTCGCCACTGCGCGAGGATCGTCTCTCGACGAGCCGACTCACCCGAAGGTGCGCGCGTTTAGCCCCCGCAGCAGGTCAGCGACCCAAAGAAAAAGCCCCGGCGCGGGCGCCAGGGCTTTTCACGGTGGGACTTGTTGACGGTGGGATTTCTAAGCGGTCGTGCAGTCCCCTGTCAAACCACATGCACAACACGCCGCACATGTACGCACGTGCGCGCACGTGTGCCGCGCGTGCAGCCTATTTCCCGAACAGCACGCGGCAGGCTTCGTGCGCAGCGGCGCCGGCCCTCGTCATGATGAAGCCGCGTACCGCTTCGTACAGCGTCTGGTAGTCCTGCCGCCGCATGCGCAACACCTTGGCGCCATCCGCCCACGGCTGGGGCGCACGCAGTAGCGCCAGGTCGTGGAAGACGATGTGCAGAAGCAGTCGTGCGCGGAAGCGACTGGGGCCGGCGACCATCTTTCGCGTCTTGAGGTTGCCCTGCAGATCCGCCAGAAGCGGCGTGGCGGCCAGGTCCTGGATTGCCTGCCATTCGGCCACGGTTTGGCAGGCCATTGCCAGCGCCAGCCGCTGGTCCAGAGGGTCTCGGACGCGACCGAGCGCATGCGCGACGTCGTCGGTACCAAGGCTGATCCGAGATGCCCGGGTGCTGTCCGCGTTCTTGAACGTCGTGCCGCCGGCCAGGCGCGCCAGCACCTCGAGAGCCTCGCGGCCGTTATCAACGAAAGGCGTCAGCCTGCGCGGCGGTGCCGGCGGCCGCGGTCTCTCGAACGCCGGTGCCGGCGGCACCCTCGGCCACCCATCTACCGGCTTCGCCCTCTTCGGGTAAATCGCGGCGGCTGGTCGTCGCTTAGGCATGCAACTGTTCCTTCAGCACGGCGACCTGATACGCCAGCAGCGCATCGTCATCGCCGTACATGGCGCGGAACACGCGAGGTTCGCGCTCCAGGCTGGGCCCGAAGATCGCGGCCTGCGCCTTGTATCCCTGCTCCAGGAACGGCAGGCGCTTGCCCTGGTGGTGGTAGTGGCACAGGCAGACGACGGCGTGGTGGCCGATCCGCACGCCGCCGCTTAGCAGGTGGTGGATCTCGAGATCGCGCCGGTTGAACGTGGCCGTAGCAATGCCCCGCTTCCGGTTCATCATGCAGGCGATGCAGCCGTGCTCGCGCATCAGGCTGAAGCGCGCCAGATCCAGCGCCGTCGGCGGGGCCGTGCTGTGCGCGCGGCGCCGCAGCGCCTTGTAGGTCTTCATGGGCTTGCTGCTGGCCAACCTGGTGTAAGCCTTCATCGGCACGCGCGCCAGCAGCGGCTTGCGCCGCTTCAACAGTGAGTTCTTCATCGGGTGGACGCTTCCTTGGCGCGCGCTTCGGCGAGGATCTGCGCGTATACGTCGGGGTGCTGCTGGTCAAAGCGCGGCGCCGTCCCGGGGCCCCAGCGTCCATTACCCAGGGGGGAAAGCCAACCATCGCTGGCGCACCAGCGGCGCGGGTCGTTTCTGCAGCGGCGGACGTCATCGCGCGTCACGAAGCCATGCAGCTCGAGCAGCGCCAGCACGCGCAACGCGCCCACCTTCCAGGGACTGAGCGTCCGCGGCGCGGGAACGCCTGCCGGGACGTCTGGCACGTACTCAGGCAGGTCGCACCGGCGGATCGGGTTCCAATCGTGCAGCTCGAACTCGTAGTGCCCCTCCCGCTGGAAATCCCAATTGCCGCCGCGGCGAATGCTGGGGCTGAAGACGCTGATGCCGCAGTGCGCCAGCACTGCATTTACGGCTGGGTCGCCGGCAGGCACCAGGATGCCGCGGAAGTCCGGGCCGACGCTGACGCACGAGTACAGGCTGCCCAGAGCCTGGCTGATGACCTTCAGGTTCAGCGCCAACTTCGCTTCGATGCCGAGCTGCAGGCCATTGTCGGTCACTAGCAGCATGTCCCACCCCGCGGTCTCCGCGTAAACGGTAAAGCCCTGGCCACGCGCCCAGCTTGCGAAGGCTTCGCAAAGCGCCTCTTCGCTCTCGAATCTCTTCTCGCGCTTCACGCCTACGCCTTCTCGCGCATGATCTGACGTTGAGCCCGGGCGCGATCGATCGGCGACTCGGAAGCACTACCGTCACCGCTGGTGATCGTCTTGGCGGCCGTGGGGAGGAACCCCGTCGCGCTGATGCCGCCCGTGACGCGCATTGCCTCGACCTCGACTTTGGCTGAGTTGATGACCACCTGGGACACTTCGGCGATGGTCTTGGCGCGGTCCAATTCCATCGGATTGGCCGGATCCCGCAGCGCCTTGATTGTCGCGAAAAGGTGATCGCGCAGTTCGTCAATCGTTGCCATGTTGTTTCTCTCGCCTCCTGATCTGGCGCACCAACGCGCCGCGAAGTTGAACGACCCTCGCGAGGTCCTTGGGTAAGTTGTGGACGGTGTTTCGTCGCATGTTCTCGGCGAGGGATACGAGCTCGAGCCGATCAATGGTGATTTCGGCCGCAACGTACGTTTTCTGGCCAGGCTTGAAGATCACGATGTGCCCAAAGGGCACTGCGCCGTGCACGCCTTCCCAGACCATCACGTGCACAGGGCGCCAGCGCTTTACCGGAAAGATGCTCGGGTCGTCTGTAACCTTGCGCATCAGCACCCTGCGCTTCGGGTCGACCTTTTCGGTACCGATCGGCACGTAATTGCGAGACTCGCTCGCAGGGCGCCCCTTCTTGAACTGGGTCTCCGCCATCCTGCCCACCGACCACCCCGGACGGCGAAGCCCCTTGTTTGCCGGCGCATGTCCCTTCTTGAACTGACCCGCCGAGAACCGCGGGTCGGTGCGGCCGCGCTGGATCCTCCCTGCCTTGTCACTGGCGCGGAAGACATCGCTCTTGTAGAGCCCCAACTTCTTGGCGCGCGCATGCACCTTGCCGACCGGGAGGCCGAGCTCTCGCGCTAGATCGGCCGTTGGCTCGTCCGGGTACCGCGCACGGAGAATGGCGTTCTCCGCCGGCGTCCATCGATGGGTCTCGTCGAAGGCCAGCCCGAGCTCGCGCGCCCTGCGGTGGATCGACTTCTTGCAGCTGACCATGAACTTGGCGATATAGCTCACACCGTGGCCACCGCTGTGCAATGCGCGCAGGACCTGGTCGTCGAGCGCCGTCCAGATCCTGGCCTGCTTCCTGCTCACGCCGAAGCCACCTTGAGCGTGAAGCTAGGCCGCGCCGGCACCTCGACGTCGTTGTCGCTGGCGCGGTAGTGCAACGACATTGCCCAGTCGAATGCATCGGCGCGCTGGTCGGCGCTCCAGCTGAGCACCTGGTCTTCGGTAATGTGGTCGGTGTCGGAAACCAGGTGCAGGCAGGTGAACGTATCGTCGGCCGACGGAACGCAAGCGCTGCAAAGACGCTCGCCTGCCCAGCTGCAGCCGCCCGGGCACGCCCGGGCGTCGGTGCAGCCGCAGAGGCGGCACGATCGCACGCGGTTCATGCGACGGCCTCGGCGCCGGCCCGCTTCCGGGCTACCTTTTTGACGGAGCCTTTGCTGGCTTTCGCAACCGGCGGCGCACGCAACGGCTTCGGCACCCAGCCTTCCGGGAATACGGAAAGCGCCAGCTGCGGCAGCTTCGCCTTTGGGGCCTTGGCGAGCTGCGCCAGCGCGATCTTCCCGGCGCCGGCCTCGGTGGCCATCGCTAGGATCACTGCCTTGGGCAGGGATGCCAGCCATTCATCCGATGGCTTCCAGTGATCCCCCAGTTTCACCTGAGCGGCCGCAGCCAGTTCAGCTGCCTCGCTGCCGGAACGCTGCTGGAAGATGTCGACAACGTCGAGCTCGCGGGCGATGAGATATGCAAGCAGCTTGTCCACAACGCCGCGGTCCTGTGCCAGGATCCAAGCTCGGGCCTCGGAACGCTTCTTTGGCAGCTTGGCCTGCCAGTCCTTGTAGACAGCTTCCATCCTCTTCGAGGACGACGCGCGGCCGCTGATCTGCGCGATGTTCCCAGGCATCCGACCGGACGCTTCGCGATGGATGTGGATCCACGTGCGAAAGTTGCCGGAATCGTTGTAGAAGATGCGCAGAGCGAGTTCCGCGGCGAGTAGCGCCAGCGCGATCGACGGTTTGTTCTGCAACTCGCCAGCGACGATGTTGCCAGCTTCCGCCTGCAGGCGCTGCACCGCGGCGAATGACATCTCGCCCGGCTTCTTCGCCTTCTTCGGCTCGCGCCCGCCCGCAACCGAAGCGCCAGCCTTCGCTGCGGCCTTCCGATCCTCGGGCCGAACGAAGCCGCGCTTGACCTCGGCCTGCCCGTTATGGGAGACGGTGACAATGGCGCCAGCAGTCGCCTTCTGTTCGTCAGTCCACGTCTGCTTGCTGCCCTTCCAACTGGACTCCGCACGACCGAAGGCACGCTCGTCCGAGTAGTCGAAACTGGGCCGCGCCTCAACCCATAGCCAGCCCTCCTTCTTGATCTTCTCGACGGTGCGTTCGAGCTTCTCGGCGGCGATCCGCTGGACCAGCGCGGTGTCGGTTAGGTAAGCCTCGCCTTCTTCCGCGAAGAGGTCCCTTCGCACGATGCCGCCCGCGCGCTCGTACGCCTCGATGCCGACGAACTTGCCCAGCGTCGAATCGATCGCCAGTTCCTGCTGCGTAATGGCCTCGCGGAGGCTATCGGGATTTCGCTGCCATTCGTGTTTGGCTTGCTTCCAGACCCGCTTCTGCACCTCGTGATCGTCGGTGAGCGCCAGAGCCATCACCTGCTCGAGGTCCATCTTGCCGGTGCGGTAGATCTGCAGAAGCTCGCTGTCGACGTTCGCCAGCTTCAGGCGCTGCCGGACATACAGTTCAGACTTGCCGAACCTGGCGGCAATCTCTCCAACGGTGCAGCCGGCCCCTTCGTTGGCCAGCTTAGCGAACGCGTCGAACTCGTCGGCCGGATGCATTGCAGCTCGCACCACGTTCTCGACCAGGCTCACCTCATGTGCGCCCGCACGGGGAACCACCTTGCACGGGACACCTTCCTGCAGGCTATCCGGCAGCTTCCCCGATTTCTCCAATTCGCGGATGGCACGCAATCGGCGACCACCCGCCACCACTAGGTACCCGCCGGCGCCGCCGTTGCCCATGGCTTCGCCTTTGGCGACCAGGAGGTTCTGCAGGAGGCCGTGGATTGCGATGGATGCCACCAAGTCGGCGAACGGCATCTCGCCGGTTTTACGAACGTTGATGCCCGAGGCGTGCAGCTGGTCGAGCGGGATTGTCTGGATGCTTTCTTGGCTCATGGGGTCCTCACATGACGAGAATTTGGATGGGAAACTGGTGTTCGATCTCGCGCTTCTTGACGCGGAACAGCTTGGTCTGGACGCCCTTCACGTCGACGTATTCCGGCGCGCGATCCGGGTCGGTGAAGAACACGAGAAAATCGACGACGTACTTGGTTCCGCCGGGCAGCCGCAGCGGCACCTGCATCAGGAAGTAGCGCACCTCGCCCGTGGCGATGCGGATCTTGAGCTGCTCGTAGTAGCGGGCCTCCTTCTTCGAATCGAAGCGGATCCCGTCCACCGTCTTGGGGTGGTTGTTGTATTTCGACGCGCGCCGCTTGCTTTCCACCTCGCGCGGCGCGGCCTTGCCTTGTGCCTCGACCGCGGCTCGGATCGCCGGCGGCGCCGCAGCGATGCTGGGGAAGCGGAGGCCGCGATTACCCTTCCCCATCGGCGTCCCCAATTCCAGCGACAGCTTTCTCAACAAGGCCGCGGATCCGGTCCAGTCGCTTCTTCTGCGCTGCCTTCTCTTCCTCGCTGGGCCCGGGCGCCGGCGGCCGCTCGGCATAGCAGGCACCGCAACCGAGGTAGAGCTCGTACTTGCGCTGGTGCTTCTCGCAAAAGCCCGTCGGTCCGCGGTACTGCGGCGGACGCCCACCTGGTCCAACGACGCGCACCATCAGCGCACCTCCAGGCCAACCGCAGAGAGGCGCGCGCGGTGCTTCTCGCGCGCGGCCTGCATGTCGATGAAGAAGCCCTGCAGGGACTGGATGTGCCGAGCGAACACGCCGAACAGTTCGTCGTCGGCATCGAGCACCGCCAGCAGCTGCGCGCGGTTCAGACCGTCGTACCCGCCACGCGCGGGGCGCCCATCGTCCGGGCCGGCCGGCGGCGGGGGCACCAGCGCCTGCGGATCCCAGCCACTGGCGGGCACGAACAGCGGCGTGCTGCGTCGCGCGCGGTCGTCCGTGGTGGCACCGGCCTGTTTCACCAGCCCCTCGCTGGCCATGTTCTGCAGGCGCTTGGCGATGCTGCGGCGGTTCAAGTCGGCGACATGCCCGGGGCTCCACTGCTCCGCCAGCGCCAGCCCCTGCACCGCGTCGACCAGTTCCTCGCTCCCGCTGGGTTTGCCGGCGCGACGAAGCGCTGCCAGCACCAATTCGTTCTTCCTGTCGCTCATGCCTGCATTTCCTGCGGTGTGTCCGTGGGCGCGGGCGCATCGCCCGCCGCTTCGTCCTGCAGGCCGAGCAGCTCCGCAATGCGTTGGCGGTGCCGTTCGGCCGTCTCGTCGCTCGCCCGGGTGGGCTTCTGGTACTTCTCGTGTCCGATGGCGGCGACCGGTGGCGCCGGCAGGTCGCCCAGTTCCATCCGGTAAGTGCGCGCCAGTTCGTAGGCGCCGCGGATCATCTGCGCGGCGTCGCGCTTGTCGGCGCGCGCAAGGCGATACGCATCCAGGAAGCGCCAGACCAGGCGAACGAAGCCGGCAGTGGCTTCGTCCTGGCCCTTCGTGTTGGTGAGCACCAGCTGCACCTTCTCGAACGACGGCACGCCCAGGCACAGCGCACGGAACTCCGGCAACGTGGGCGGGTATCCGCTGGCGCTCATCACGCAACGGCGAAGGCCCAGCGCTAACTGCTCGCGGGTGAGGCCAGCTAGGCCTTCGCGCCACGTCGCTCCGGTGTCGGTCAGTTCGCCGGCCTGATGGAATTCACCGGCGGAAAGGTGTTCCGGCGTCTCGCCGAAGCGATTGGCCCAGTGGATCCCGTAGATTGAAATCGCCTTGGACCACAGCGAGCGCAGCGTGCCGCGCGAGGGCATCGGGCCCGGGTCAGTAGCCTTCGTCTTCTCCGAAGCCGTCCGTGGCTCGGCGCGCACGCTCTGCGCGTGCGCCAACCCCTTCTCGTCGACCGCCGTTGCCACCCGGGCGAGCCGGTCCACCGTAGGCACCGAAGTTAACCGTTGCATTTCCGTCTCCATTGCGCGCAGCGTCATGCGCGCGACCAATGAGCGTTGACCTGAGGTAGCCGAGGCTCGGCACGCTGTTGCGCAGCGTTTCGAACTGGCGATCGGTGAGGTGCATCTCGTGCTGCTTGCAGCCGCTGGCGAATTTCTCCAGCAGTTCGGGATCGAAGTCCGGGTCGTCTTTCATCCCAGCTTTCTTCAGCGCCAGTTCCGCCGCAGTGAGCGCTGCCTGCTCTGGCGTACAGCCGCGATCCACTAGCTCGAGCAGCTCGGGTCTGGCTGGATGCACGTCGCGCATCCCGAGCTTGAGGAGGACTTTGCACAGGCCGACCACAGCGCGCGCCTGGGCGTCGGTCGCCTGCGAGGTATCTGCGCTCGTAGAAGAACTACCTACGGAGTTATTGACGTATGACGTATGACCAGTTTCACCACCGGGTTTCCCCTGGGCACCCTGCTGGGATACCTGTTGGAAACCCGGCGGGTTTCCTGGTGGGTTACCCGGTGGCTTCTTCGTTGGAGGCCGCCCGCCCTTCTTTCCGTTGGCGCGCGCCGCTTCGATTCGCGGCTGAGCCTTTGCGATTTCTTCGTCGATTCGGTGGTGCCGCCAGAGATCGCCGTCGCGCTTAAAGAACTGCGCCAGCACCGCATCCACCGCGCGCTTCTCGGCGGGGCTGGTGGCGCGCGCCACGTTGTACCGGCGCCCGTGCTCGATCGGCTCTTCCTTGCCGTAGTAGAAGTCCATCAGGCGGCCGTAGGCGCCGTCCTCGATCATGGACAGGCCCCCGGCGCCGATCGCGTAGTCCGCGGGGTAGCGGTGGTAATAGATCACGCCGCCCCCTGCCCGCGTTGGGTGGCGGCCCGCCGGTGGTAGGTTGGCAGGTGCGAAGCCACCACCAGGCCACCGGAGGCCACCATGACTTTGAACCGAGAACAGATTGATTCCATAGAGCTCTTCGCCGAAAGGCTGGCGTACCGCACAGCACTGATCGGACTCATCGCCTCACTGGAAGGAAGTACCTGGGAGCAGTTCCAGAAAGTCATAGCTGACCTCCGCGCCGACGAGGGGGAGCGGATGGCGAAGTACTTCCCTGACCTCGAACTAGGCGCGCGATGCGAAGCAGCATTCGACGCCACCATGGCTGCTTTGCTTGGAGCGCGGCCAACGTAGCTGTCACCCGGCGATAAGGGGCATCTGGGTCCGGCACATTGGCGCCAGCCTTGAAGTTCGTTGCCGACAACGAACTGGAGGCGAGCGCCGCTGCGGCAGAGGCAGAGAACCTACGTGTGTTCCGAGCAGCGCGCAGTTCGCGCTCGGCAAAGTAGAGCTGTAGCAGCAGCGCCTCTATCTGGACCACGAGGAGCTGGCGCTCGATGCGCTCCAGTTGGGCCAGGATCATTGTGCGGTCAGCCTCGCCCATGGCAGGCCTCCTTGTCGGCTGGGCGGCGCGCCAGCATCATCCCCGCTAGGACACGGGGAGAATTCACATGGACCAGGCTGCAGCACAGCCGGCGCGCGCCAGCAGCGCGGCGCCAGCACATCCGATCGCTGCGGTGCCTCCGCATGCTTCGACGGCCGCACCAGCTCACCCAGGCACCGTGGCGCACACCGCCCAACCCGCTGGCTTCTGGACCGAGACCCTCAGGCCCGCCGTCTTCTGGAACGCCTCCAGTGCAACGGCCACCGCGCTGGCAGTGATCGCCGCGTTCGTCGTGCCGAAGCTCGCAGAGAGGCGCCAGCAAAAGGCTCGACGCCGCTACGCAGTGCAAATGCTGCCGCCGGTGTTTGAGGAGGCTGTCCGCCTCGCGGATGAAGCAAACCGCGTCTATCGCATCTGCCTGCGCGTGATGGAGAAAATCGGCACCGAACCAGATGCAGCAACGAAGGAGCTGCACGAGCAGAACAGGTTCCGGCACTTCCCTGGTGAGTTGGAATACGACTTCCGAACTGGTCGCGCCACAATCGGATCCATGGCGGTCGAAGGGATACAAAAGCTCGGCGCAATGGAACTGCCTGCGTACAGCGACAACAGGCCGTGGCTTGCGGACCTCTACCCTGAAGAAGCAGGACTCATCCAGAACGCGTTCACGGATGCGAAACGATGCCTCCGAGAGTTGAGCACTACGGTGCACTCCTGGCCCGTGTTGCTCGCGCAAGTCGACGTGGAGCAAGTGAGGGCTCTTTTGGACCCCCTCTTTTGCATCGTCGCAGTTATGCGACCCGCGGCTCGGGTGCTCGGTCACGTCATCGACGAAAAGGTCCCGGAGGTCTGGGATGCAGACGGCCCCAGGTTCACATTTCGAGGTCGGTGAATACGAAGGCGTTGTATCCTGCCGTCCGGGGAGGGCCGGTGCCGGGAGGGGCGTATGGCTAGCAACGACGGGGCGGGCTTCAAGGGCTGGGCGGTGTTCGCCGGCATTCCGGCGGCGCTGGCCGGTCTGGCCGCGTTCTTCCCTCTGGGGCTCCTGATTGCCATCGCTGCGGTTGCGGCCTACAAGCACGGCGACCGGCTGGAGAAGCAGGCAGATGCCCTGCGCGCTGACCGCGAGGCCAGCTACAGACGGGACGAGCGCGAGCGGCAGCTCCAGCCGGCTCGCGCCAACTGGGACTCCGAACTGGAAGAGCTGCACCGGCTTGAAGAGAACGGGACCATTGGCGCCGATGAGGCGCACGAGCGGTTTCTTGCTCTCGTCGACCGCTATCCGCAGTGATCGGCAACAGAGCCTGGTCGGTCGCTCATTTATGAACGAAGTCTGACCAGTCATTCCCCGGGTGCAGGTCATCACGGCCCTGCCCCGTCGGCGTCGTTCTCGGAGCCTTCATCTGCGCCGCCCAGACGGCTCTGCAGTTCCTGCAACTGAGCCAATTGAATCAGTACGTTACCTGTCCTCCAGGAGCATCCGCGGCCATTGCGAATGCGGTTCACGGTGGGTGCGCTGATCATGAGTTTCGGGGCGCGCGCCTTGACCGCTTTCGCGATGCTCGGGTCGCTCATTCCGCCCTGGCGCAGCAACAACACGGCTTCTTGGGGTGTCATGCGGCGCATAATTGTTCATAATCGAACAATCGTCAACCAAAACTGGTTACACCAATGCTGGCGCAGATGTTGTTCAAAATTGAAATACAGGACGATGCGGCAATGAACGCCCCGAATCCGAAGATCAGCTATCTCGCCAGCAACGCGCAGTTCCTGATGGAGCAGCGCGGCCTCAAGAACCCACAGGAGCTGGCCGACGCTTCTGGCGTCTCCTACACAACCTGCCACCGGGTGCTCAACGAGCCGAACTACCACGGCGGGGCCAGGACAATCGATCAGCTTGCGACCTATTTCGGCGTCTCTACCGATGCCTTTCGCTGGCGCGACCTCCGGAACGACCCGCTCCACAAACGTGAAATGGTTCACATACAAGTGCTCGACGGGTTCGAACTTCCGAAGGGCCCCTTGTACGAGCGCTACCAGTGGCTAGATGATCCGATAGCGCTTCCCAAGTCCTGGTTCGCATTTCACGTCGGCATCGCTCCGGATCGTGCTCGATGCGCCTTTAAGCGGACGAAGAGCAACGTCGGGGAGCTGGATATCGGCAGCATTGCGTTCATCGATCTGGATGCCACCGACGTCGACGCATGGGGACCTGGTCTTTACGCTTTCACGTACCACAACACATCAGATATCAAGCGGATCACCGTACCCCGCGCAGGCGCATTGCGAATCAGCGGGTCCAAGGAATCCGAAGACACCATCGAGCTTGAGGGCAAGGAGCTCGAGGGGTTTGTAATTCACGGCAGGGTCATCACGAAAATTACGCCAGCGAGCGCGTGAACGACCATGCCAACAGGGGTTAGGGACATTATGGGTAAGCCGGGGGAGGCTTTTCGGGGGATCGTCATAGGCGCGCTGTACGCAGCTGCGTTCTGGGCGTTGAAGGACACCCCGTCCCATCTGAACCTCTCAGTCGGCCTGCGCCTGGCGGTGCTGCTGATTACGAGCCCGCGCCGGTGGCCAACCATTTTCGCAGCCGATCTGCTGGTGAACTTGGGCAGCGCCGTGATGGCGTTTCGCGAGCACACCTTCATCAGCCCGAGCTACGTCTTCCTTTACAGCCTCCTGCAGCCCCTGGTGATTTTTCCGGGCGCGATGTTCGCCTACCAGCACAAGCTCAACGTGGTCGCGCCCACTTGGCGCGATGCGCGGCTGCTGCTGGGCGCGATCTTCGTCACTGCAATGGCCCAGCCGTTGGCCAGCGTGGCGGTGTGGTCAACCTATACGATCCCCGTGAGCGCCTCGGGCGACTCCATGCTCGGCCTGCTGGCCAGGTACTTCTGCGGCACCTTCCTCGGCGGAATCACCGTGATCCCTTTAATCGGGTTCGCGAAGCTGGCCTTCGACGCCGGCGCGCCAGCCGCCCGGGACCAACTACTGGGCCGCAAGCTTCGGGTTGTCCTGCGTGATGTGCTCCGAGGAGCGCCGCTCAAACTCGCCTGGGGCGCCGCGCGCCAGGTCGACCTGGCGCCGGCAATCAAGGCAGCGCTGTTCCTGTTGAGCCCGTGCGTGGCACTGGTCATTGTTGCCAAGTCGGGAATACCGGCGCCGATCCTCTGGACGCTACGCGTGGGCCTCTCGGCAATTCCGCCCATTCTGCTTGCGGGACTCTACGGGACACGTGGAGCGGCGTTGGGCTTGGTCCTTGCGAACTGCTGCGTCGCAATGACCAACACCAGTACACGAGAGCCTGGAGTGGTCGAGGTACAGCAGATCGCGATCGCCTTCAGCATCTGCGCCTGGCTGGCTGGCGTTTTCGTGACTCGGTCCAGCGATCGATTCCTTCGCGAGTCCGCCGAGAAGGATCTTCTGAGGAAAGCCCTGCAGCGAAAGAACCGAATGCCGGACCTCATGCGGCGATACAAGGCCGAAGCTCTGGACGACCTTGCCAAGTCGCTTGATGTGTCGCATTTCGATCGGTTTAGTGAGCTGGCCAAAGCCGAAGCCCTCAGTCAGCACTTCCGAATGCTGCACAGCGCGAGGAGCTATTTGCGCAGCAAGCGCGAGGCCCTTTTCCCTCCGCTACTGGAGGAATACGGGCTACGAACAGCACTGACCTGCGCGCCGATCCTGGAGAGCATCCGCCAGGCTGGTGAGGAGGTCGGGATCTACATGCCCAGCAGCGTCCGTGGCATTGCCATCGGGACGCAGCAGACGGTCTACCAGATCGTGCATGAGTGCCTGACGCACGCGATGCGCGAAGGCACGGTGCGCTCCATCAAGATCAAGGTTAGGGTCGGGTCGAGCAACGGCCGCCAATGGCTCGCTCTCAGGATGCGAATCTGCGCCAGGCCGGTGGACGAAGGCCAGTCCAAGGTGCGCACCGTAGACCGTGCTTCCATGGACGGCCTGTACGACTTGGCGGAAGCCTACGGCGGCGAGCTGCGCCAGTCACGGGATGACTGCTGGCGCTACGTCAGCGCCCTTCTCTTCGACGAGGAAGCAGAAGCCCAACTGCTGCTGGATTCCCAGCGGGCTTAAATGGGGCGCCGCGGCCGCGACGCCCCCATCTCGATCACTTCGCGCACTCGATAGGATCGGTGCAGGTGTCCTGCGCGCTCATGGTGCGAAGTGTGGCCGCCGGCGGCGAGGCGGGCGCCGCGCTGTTGATCTTGGCGCACTCGATCGGGTCACTGCACGGCTGCGCTTCGAGCGACTGCACCGTGAAGCCACTGCCGTCGTTGCTGATGCTCACCCTTTCGTCGGTATAGACCGGCGCGCCAGCAACGCTAGGCGAAGGCAGGACGATCTTCACCGCGGCTGAGCCGATGGGGAGGACGATAACCGTGCCGCCAGCCGCAGCCAGCGCCACCAGAGGCGCGCCATTGCGGTCATTCACCTGCACGTACGAGACGCCGTTCCGCACCCAGCGGTACGCGTGGAAGCTGGCGCTGCGGCTGGCGTCGGCCGCGCTCGGCCAGCTCGAGCCGAGCCCGTTTGCATCCTGGGCAGCGGCGGATCCGGACCAGGTCAGCGCCGCCATGGCGGTGGACACCAGCAAGGCAACGATCCTTCGACGGGTGTTCATCGGTGCACTCCTTGTTTGGACAATTGGCACGCGTGTCTAAACGGAAGCTGAATACGCTTCACCAAAACTGGTGACAGAACTGTTCGTTTTTGAACACAATCCCTTCCAGTCGCGAAAGGGAGTGTGCCATGGGAATGGTCCACAGTAATCAGCCGATTTTCACATCGCCTGCACATCTGGCCCGGCGGGCAATCGAAGCCGTCCGCCAGCTCTTCAAGCCTACCGAGGAACCGGCTCCGTCGCCTGTGACCGAGCGCCCGTATGACCCGGTTATCGACTGGGAACTGGACCTGCCCAACACCCCGCCGCTGGTGCCTGAAGTCGCGCAGTGGTTCCTGCTGCTGGTGATCTGGTGGATCGCCACCGTGCTGGCCGCCGATCAGTGGGGCCTGCTATGAGCCGCGCGCCGGACTCGAAGAGCTCCCTGCAGCTCACCCTGCCATCTGGCCTGACCCTGGTCATCGACATCGACCATTACGACACGTCGGTCACCACGACGGCTGCGCTGTACCACGGTGGCTATCCCAACGGTGAGCGCGTCGCCCTCTTCATCGGGGACAAGGGCCGCGTACGCGTTTCGAAGGACGCCGACGGCATCTGGTTCAACCAGGGTGTGGTGAACCTCGACTGGCACAGTCTCCTCCGCGTCGCCGACTTCCTGCACCTCGACATCCCGCAGCCGGAGCTTCCGGCCGGACGGGAGGTGCCGCGATGAACGTCCGCGCCGCCAACGCCCTCCGCGTGAAGTCCGCGAAGCGAGGAATCATTCATCACGCCAAGGAATGCGAGCGCGCGCTGCAGTGCGCCGCCGTCGCCGACGCAGAACCCCTGCTCGGCGAAGCCATGGCGAATGGCCTGCGCAAGCTCGCTGCGTACCACAGCGAGAATGCCTTCAGCTGGGCGCGCCATCTCACCGGAGGCGCCAGCACATGAGCTGCCTCTGCATCGAAGAGCTCCCGCTTTCGGAGCAGATCGAAATTCAGCTCGAAGAAGCAGACAGGCTTGCGCGTGCCACGCGCGCGCTCTTCGCCGCGTTCGATCAGCCCATCAGTTTGGACCCGCCGGCGCCCCCGCCGGTCGCCCCCCTGTCCCGGCCTCCTACCACCGGCGGGTCCTCTTTTTTCAACGCCAGCCCGGCGGTCGTAGCCCCTCCCTCCCTCCGACCCGTGGCGACCGCCGGTGCTGGCACCTATCCGGAGACCCTGCCGTGATCGCATCGCTCCAGATCTTCCGCGCGCGCCGCAAGGACATGGACGGCTACACGCCGCCCTCGCCCGCCGAGCGCATGGCCCGCTACTCGCAGCGACATGCCGAGGAGATGCGCCAGCGCGAGAACCTCGGCGCCGGCCTGCCGCGCGTGCGCCTGGTGAACGGCCGCTTCGTGCTGGTAGCCCTGCCCGGTCGTCCGAACGAGCTGCCGAAGGAAGGGGACGCCTGATGTTCGGTCGCAAGCAGATCGCGCTGCTGACGCATGCGCTCGAGTTCTACGGCAAGCGGGACAACTACCGCCGGCGCGGCATCCACAAGAAGGGCGACGACGTGCGCTACGCGCCCTCGCCCATCACGCAGGACCACGGCCACGCCGCGCGCGCAGCGCTCGGCTCCGCGCGCGCGCTCAACGAGCGCCAGCCCCTGCTTCGCCGTATCGCCCGAATCCTCAGCCCCCGGCCGAAGGACCTTGGCGTGTTCCGCCCCACCGTTCCGCCTCCGCTCACTTCCCGTGAGCCCACCACCACCACGGAGTAACCCATGAAGCAGGCAGAGCTGTACGACCTGTTCGGTGAGCTCGACGCTGGCGTGTTCCTGCAGAAGGTCTCTCGCGGCCTCGCGGACTGCGCGCTCGGCGCCGTGACCACCGGCAAGCCGGGCAAGGTCGTGCTGACGTTCGACATTAAGCAGATCGGCTCCAGCAACCAGGTCCACGTCAAGCACGCGATCAAGATGGCCAAGCCCACGCCGAACGGGCGGGTCACCGAGGAGAACAGCACCGAGACGCCGGTGTACGTCGGCACCGGCGGCAAGCTCTCCGTTTTCCCCGACAAGCAGGAGCCGATGTTCAAGGGTTCCCAGCAGCAGGCGGAGGGCTGACCGATGGAGAACATCCAGCTCATCCAGGACACCGCTGTCGAAGCCGCGGGCAAGCGCCTCCTCACCGTCGGCAGCACCGTTATCGCTGCCATCCTCAACGACAACCAGAAGCTGACCTCGCTGGAGCCCTTCCAGGACGGCCGCTTTCGCTACCGCGGCAGCTTCGACACGTCGTCGCTCGACGACTACTGCGCCTACGTCTGCACGGTGGCGGAGGCCAGCGTCGTTCCGGCGTTCGTCGACGTCGATCGCATGCGGGCGGTTGCGTACTTCAATCTCGGCACGGCGAACACGCCCGGGCACGGTGACTGGACCGGCTCGCTGGGGATGAAGGCCACTGCGGCGTATCAGGCCCTGAACCAGATCGACGGCAAGCCGCAGAGCCAGGTCGCGCTGATCAACTGGCTGGAGGACTGGAACGATGTCCTCGTGGCCGACTTCGACGACAACAACTCGTCGCTGCAGCGGGCTATCGCCTCGATCCGCAAGATGAAGATCAGCAGCAAGGCCGAATCCACGCACACCACCGGCGACTTCAATTCCAACCGCAGCGCGATGGAAGAAATCGAAGCTTCCGGCGCTGAGGCGTTGCCGACCGGCTTCCGCCTGGCCACGGAGCCGTACGAGGGACTCTCCTCGCGCAGCTTCGCGCTGAAGCTGTCCGTCCTCACCGGTAACGGCGTCGACAAACCCAACCTGGTCCTGCGCTGGCTCCGAAAGGAGTCCACGGTCGAGGCCATCGCGCGCGAGTTCAAGTCGGTGCTCGCCGAAAAGCTCGGCGACCGCGTCGCCCTTTCCATCGGCACGTTCAACGTCGGCAAGTAACGGCTGCTCTTAGGCAAGAGCCGTGGCCGGCGGCATATCCGGCCAACCTCGCCTCGTGGTGCACGGGGCACAGAGCAGGGCACTCGGGAGTTTCCGGTAACCGAGCCGGTGAACACTCGGGGGGATTCCTACTAGCACTGGGTAAGCGAACGGGCGTAGCGGCCCAACCCGAGTGCCCTGCTCTGTACGGCAGTGAATGCGCGGGCTGACGCGCATGCCGATGAGACCGACCCTGCGGGGATTGTGGAGGCAGAGCGCTGTTAGGCCGTAAGCCCTCAAGCCCTTGTTGGCAGCGCCGACTACAGGAACCGCTCATCGCCAGCCAGACGGAAAGCCGGGTGAAGTCGATTGCAGCACCGGCCACTGCTTTTTCTCTCCACCAAAACGCCGGCGTTTCCGGCCAAGGACTTTAGGTGAACACACCACAGATCGTGATCCAGAAGGCGCACATCACCATCACGACGCCTTTCGATGTTGCCGCGCTGAAGCCGCTCACCATGCTGTCGGTCGCCGACCAGGTCGACGCCTTCCTCAACCCGGATCCGAACCGCTTCGAACACAACTTCGAGACGGGCGTCATCACCGATCCGCTCACCGGCCTGATGTGGGCCGAAGAGACGGAGAAGCTTGAATGGGACAGCGCGGTGAAGGCGTGCGCCGACTGTCGCCTGGGCGGCTTCACCGACTGGCGCATGCCGACGCGGCTCGAGCTACTCACGATTCTCGACCTGGATCGCTGCAAGCCCTGCCTGCCGCCCGTCTTCGAGACCGCTGGCGAGTACCTCTGGACGGCCACCGAAACGCCGTGGAGCAAGAAGGAAGGACGTACGGGTTCTGCCCGCTCGTTCTTCTTCGTCGGCTTGAACTACGGCCTCGTGAGCAGCGACCTCGCCAGCTACCGGTTCCGTGCGCGGCCGGTGCGGCGCGCGGCGCCGGCCAGTCAGTGATCGTTTCTCTGCCATCGGTGCGCTAGCCGCGCCGACACCCTTCCCTCCCTTCGAGAGGCAACCATGAATCACGAACAGCAAAGCGCCGGCGGCTTCTCCGCTGGCGACATGACCGACGCCGCCGCCAGCGGATTCCGCGACGGACAGGCCAGCGCGGCCAACTCCAACAGCTTGTTGACGCGGCCGGACTGGCTGTATCGCGGCCTCGCCAAGATCGCCGCCACCGGCGAGCAGCTGCCGCCGGATGCGACCGATCACGCCATCGTCTACGACCCGGCCACGGGCCTGATGGAAGCCATCAATGCGCCCGGCTTCGACAAGGACCTGTCGCACGATGCCGCGGTCACGGCGGCCACCCCGATATCTTCCGCGTCCGACCGCCTCGACAACGCGCTGTTCACGTTGCACGCGCGCCTGGAGACGCTTTCCGCGAAGCTGACGCCGGTGCTGCACGCGCAGGCACCGCAGTCGGAGAAGACGGCCAATGACACGCCGGCCAGCGACGTCGGCCTGGTCCGCCAGTTCGACGACGCGACGAGCCGCGTCCTGCAGGCCGTTCGCGGTATCGATGATCTGATCGAGCGCGCGGCGGTCTGACGATGGAGGGACGGCGCGCCAGCCGCGACGAGCGCATCCAGGCTTCCTGGGCCGAAGTGCAGCGCCTCGCCGCGGAAGCTGAAGCCGCCGCAGCGGCGCGCCGTCCCCGGGTGTGCGGCAACTGCAAGCTCTACATCCGCTGCGACATCAATCCCGAGGCCGCCATCGGTTCCTGCGAAATCGGCCATCTCTACCACTTTCCCGAGGAGCGGCATCACTGCCGCGATCACAAGCCCACATGATCGAGCGCTTGAAAGCCCGCGCGTTCCGCGCCTTCGGCGACTGGTGTATTCGCCGCGCGATGCGCACCCCCTACTTCCACCTCTACCAGGACGACGGCCGGCTCTACATGGAGCGCTACTGGCTGTTCCGCTTCGGCATGCCCAGCAACTGGCAGGAGCTGCAGCGGCAGGTCGAGAAGCTGACGCGGCGCATTGCCGAGGACGAGTACCTGAGCCCCGCAGCGCGCGATCGCCTGCACGGTCAGCTCGCCGATATCCGCCAGCAGCTTTACCCGCGCTTCGGCATCCGGATCCACCGCATCGTCAGCAGCGACGAGCGCGTGTTTCATGATCACCCCTGGAACTTCGCCACGCTGATTCTGCGCGGCGGGTACAACGAAGTGACGCCGCTCGACCCCAGTGGCGTGACCGGTTTCCTGCGCCGCTACACGGCCGGCTCGTTCCGGCGCATGCTCGCCACGCAGTGGCACTACCTAACGCTGGAGCCTGGCCAAGAGGCCTGGACGCTCTTCATCACCGGCCGTAAGCGCCAGTCGTGGGGCTTCCTGGTCGATGGAGTGAAGGTGCCCTGGCAGCAGTACATCGCGCGTCGAAAGGCGGGTACCTAAATGGCCCAGACCTTTCTGCACCAGTTGACGTTCACGGTGCTCACCTGCGGTGAATGCCACACCCAGTTCGCAATGACCGACGAGATGTACCGCCGTCGGGTATCGGACAAGCGCACCTTCTACTGCCCCAACGGCCATCCCAGGGCGTTTATGGGCGAGTCCGACAATGATCGCGCTCAACGCCTGGCAGGCGCTCTCGATATGGAGCGCACGCGCCGCGCCGAGACGGAGCGCCAGCTCGACTACCAGCGCCGAGCCCGCAAGGGCATCAGCACACGCCTGCAGAAGACCAAAGCCCGCGTCGGCCGCGGTGTCTGCCCCTGCTGCAACCGCACCTTCTCCGCTCTGGCGCGCCACATGGCGAGCGAACACCCGGGCTATGCCACCTCCCAGGAACAAGCCGATGTCTAACTCGACCCCGCTTTGCATCTACCACGGCAACTGCACCGATGGCTTCGCCGCAGCGTGGGCAGTTCGATGCGCCCAGCCTGGCGCAGATTTCGTCGCCGCGTCCTATGGCAGCACGCCGCCCGACGTCACCGGCCGTATCGTCTATATCGTCGACTTCAGCTATTCGCGCGACGTGCTGCTGGCGATGGCCGAGAAGGCGACGCAGATCGTCGTACTCGACCACCACAAGACGGCGGCCGAGCAGCTGGGCGATTTGCCGCAGAACGTGATCGCCACGTTCGACATGGAGCGCAGCGGCTGCATGCTGGCCTGGCAGCACTTCTTCGGGCACGAACTGCCGCCACAGCTGCTGCTGCACATCCAGGATCGCGATTTGTGGACATGGAAGTTGCCGCACACGAAGGAAATCCTGGCAGCGGTGTTCAGCTACCCGCACGACTTCGAGGTCTGGGACCGGCTGATGTGGGGACCGATCGATGACCTGCGCAACGAAGGTGTCGCCTTGCAGCGCAAGCATGACAAGGACATCGAGAGTCTGCTGCCGAGCGCGCGGCTAACCGATATTGGCGGCCATCTGGTGCCAACGATCAACCTGCCGCCCATGATGGCAAGCGAAGCCGGCGCCGCGCTGGCCAAGGACCAGCCTTTCGCCGCCATCTATTGGGATACCCGATCTGGCCGTCAATACAGCCTGCGGAGCGCGCCAGATGGCGTCGACGTCGCTGCCATCGCTCAGCAATTCGGTGGCGGCGGCCATAAACATGCCGCCGGATTTAAAGCGCCCTGGGGGCATCCGTTGACATTGCCGACTCCGGCCGATCAGCGGCCTGGATACATCAACACCCAAACCGCCGAACGGCGCCTCGCGGAGCTGCTTACAAAAGGTCTCGGCCGACAACATGAGGCCCTGACCGACCTCGGCACATTGATCTTCGCTCGCCTGGAGCGCGATCAGCTCATCGAGAAGAAGCTACTGCACGACTTCGTGACCGATGCCCCAGCTTTCGACTTCGCGGCGCACTTACTGCGCCAGCGCTATTTCTCCGAGCGTACCTTCGGCCCCGGCTATCGCGCTAAGGGTGTCGTCGCGCACATCCGGAAGGAACTTAACGAAATCGAGTCCGCGCCTGCCGACCTGACGGAATGGATCGATGTTGCGATCCTCGCACTTGACGGCGCCTGGCGCTCCGGCGCCACACCACAGCAAATCATCGACGCGCTGGTGGCCAAGCAGGCGAAGAACGAGGGCCGTGCCTGGCCGGACTGGAGGACCATGGACCCGGATAGCGCGATCGAACATGACCGCTCAGGTGAAGCGTCCCCTGCCGATGTCGCTCCAGGGTGTGCACTAGTAACCATGTCAGTCGGCATGGAGCCCGGTCGCTGGGAGGGCTGGATCTTCGCGAAGCACGCCGATGGGCAATGGGTGTCGGTAGCCAAGTTGCAGCCATTCGGCCTTGCACTGATGCGCGCTGCGGCCGCGCAAGTCCACGAAGGCACCGCGGCATGACCCTCGACGAAGCCATGGCCATGGCCAGCCAGGACTGCCCACTGCCGCACCGCGCCGGCGAGGCCCTCCGCGTGTTGCGCGCCGAGGTGCAGAAGCACCAGTCGATGCTCGATGCGTACCGTGAGCTGGTGCTCGGCTACGCGGTGATTGTCGGAGACCTGACGAAAGGCCTTGACCCGCACGATCCGATCTACACGGAAATCATGCGCGTCGGCACTGCATGGGTGCGCCTGGATCCGGAGTACATGAGGTCCGGCCGCACGCCGATCCGAGTCGGAATGGATAGTGCCAATGGGGTCGACACCACCGTCTACGCGCAGCACACCGCCAGCGGCTCTGTCCTTGTCGTGCATCAGGATCAGAGCCCAACGCCGTCACCCAGCGGCCCCTGCATCGTATGCGCTGGCTGCGGCACGCCAATTTTTACAATCGCCTCGCCTTTGTGCGCGGCCTGCTGGGCGAAACACTCTAGCGGCATGAGGGCGAAGTGATGCCCTGCTACTCGATCCATCGCAAGGACGGTGGAAAGGCCATTCTTTGCGGCGACCTCGGCCCACATTGCGGCGACGCCAACTGCGGCGATGTCGGCACCTATCTGTGCGACTACCCGGTGGGGGACGACAAGACCTGCGATATGCCGCTCTGCCACGGGCACGCGTTCGAAGCCGCCCCGAACATCCACTACTGCCCTGGCCATGCACTTCTATGGCGCGAGTTCCGCGCCGCCGGCGGTGTCACGCGCGAGCTCGAGAACGTCGTGCCCTACAAATCCAAGGAGTCCACCAATGAAGGGTCGTAATCCCATACTTCTCGGCCAAGCCGAGGTGATCGATATGGTGCAGCCACAGGTGAGAACGATGTTAACCACTGATGGCTTCTACGTCGGCACCGATAGCGAACACCCGGAGTTCGAAGTCCCGCTGGTGGTGGTTCGCGGCAAGGTGTACAGCATGAAGATCGACAAGGAGCTGCCACCCGAGGGCTTTAAGCAGTCGTTGCTCCTCGCTGGGCCCTTCCGCGGCGTGCATGACGACGAGTCGAGCACTCCACATGGCTGACCACCGAATCGAGCAGGCCTTTCGGGCTCTCCAGGAGGCCTCTAATGAAGCACATAAGCGTGATGCCACCGCGGCGTTCGTTGGCACCGTGGCACTTGCGCGGAGGTTGCTTGCCGAGGTGATTGAGGACGACGGCCACTGGGTTGTGATCGGCGGTCGCCGTTGCGGCCGGAACTGGCTGGCGACAATACAGCTCCAGGCAGCGCTCTATCGGTTCCTCCGAGACCGTGCTGGCAATGAACTCCTGGAGAAGCTGAAGGGACTGCCGGTCGCGGACGACTTCGACAACGCGATCGCGTCTGAAATGACGCCGCAGATGTTCCTGGAGGCCGTCCGTGGCTGAGCGAAGCTCGATCGAATGGACCGACTCCACGTTTAACCCGTGGATTGGCTGCACCAAGATTTCGCCTGCGTGCGACCACTGCTACGCGGAACGCAGCACGCCGGCACGCGCCGGTGGCATTGCCTGGGGCGCTGGCGCGCCGCGCCATCGGACCTCGGCCGCGAACTGGAAGCTGCCGCTGCGCTGGAATGCGAGGCGCTTCATGGCTTGCGAGGAATGTGGCTGGCGTGGTGAATGCGACGCCGAGCTGATCGGCTGCGGCAATTGCGGATCCTCAGCTGCGATGAACGATGCACGTCGCCGCGTGTTCTGCGCCAGCTTGGCCGACGTGTTCGACAACGAGGTGCCGATCGAATGGCGACGCGAACTCTTCGAGCTGATCGCCTCGACGCCCAACCTTGACTGGCTGTTGCTCACAAAGCGCATCGGCAACGTTTCACGCATGGTCACCGAGATCGCGGATCGGCCACGCTTGGCAAGCCGTCCGGGCGACTTTCTGGCCTACCATTGGCGCAACGGCAACGCGCCGGCAAATGTGTGGCTGGGCGCCACCGTCGCGAATCAGGGTGAGGCCGACCGGGACATTCCGAAGTTGCTGGAAGTGCCCGCGGCCGTGCGTTGGCTCTCGTGCGAACCACTGCTGGGCTCCGTCGACCTTGCCGAGATATGCGACGGAGCCGCTCACCGAGAGATACCGCGCGAGTACTGGACAGACGTCGACAACGACGACAGCCCGCCCGCGATCGGCATCGATGCCTTGACTGGCTTGCGCTGGCAACGATTCGGCGATTGGTACGAGTACGGCTCGCATTTGGATTGGGTCGTCGTCGGTGGTGAGTCCGGCCCGGCCGCGCGGGCTATGCATCCCGAATGGGCGCGCTCACTGCGCGATCAATGCGCCGCCGCCGGCGTGCCGTTCTTCTTCAAGCAGTGGGGTGAGTGGGCGCCGGCCCTCTCCGGAATGTGGTTCCACCCAATGCAAGATATGCCCCATTTCTCAGCGCGCGCGGCTGGGCGCGACACCCATGATTTTGGCGCCGGCCTGGGCGCGGTACGAATCGGTAGGCGTCCGGCCGGCCGCCTACTTGATGGCCGCGAGCACAGCGATTGGCCCAGAGCGGCCAACCTCAAGGAAATCTGAGGGTTAGAGAGCCATGCTTGACGGTTTTTTGACCACTGACGACCTCCGCACGCTGACTGGCTACGATAGAGCCGGTGACGTGGAGCGCTGCCTGACTAAACAGGGCGTGCGGTTTTTCCTGGGGAAGGAGGGTCCGTGGACGACTCGCGAGCTGATAAACGCCGCCGGCGGCCTGACGCCAGCGGGGAACGACGAGACCTACGGGGGCAGTATCCTGTGAGGCGCGGCCGCCCTCGTCGCTTCGATCCGACTGTGCCCAAGCACATCGACCAGGCGAAGCTGCCCACCGGTGCCTACTGGGATTCGCGCGATCGCGTTTGGTACACGCTGATCAAGGACGGTGCAAAGGCAACGCGCCGCCGCATTGCGGGCGCCAGCGCCACGCTCGCGGATCTGCACCACGTGCTGCAGGAGCTGAACACAGCTAACAGCACCGGCACCATTCGCTGGCTGCACGAAGAGTTCCAGGCATCCGACCAGTGGAATGAGCTGTCGCCGCACTCGCAGCGCGACTACAACAACTGCCTGGCGCGCCTGACAAGGCTGAAGACCAAGGTCAGCGGCACGGGCGATCTTCTCGTCGCCAATAGGCTCTCTCGGCCAGACGTGCAGCTGATCGTCGACGAGATAGCCAAGAAAACGCCATCCATGGCGAACCACGTAAAGCGCTATCTCGGCCGCCTATTTACTTGGGCAATGCAGCGCAAACGCATGCGCGTCCGGGCGAACCCCGCGCATGAGATCGATGCTGCAACCGAAGTTGCCGATTCGAAGATGCCGACGCCAGAAGCCATGGAGGCCGTCATCGCGTTTGCGCGTGAGCGCGGCGCGCGGAAGGCACACACGAAAGGCAGCTGCCCGCCATACATCTGGCCGGCGATGGTGCTCACTTATCGGTGCCGGCAGCGTGGCATTGAAGCGCTACTTTTAAGCGACGCCGACGACCATGCCGAGGGCATTTACACGAGCCGCCGGAAAGGTTCGAAGGACAACATCACGAGCTGGTCGCCTGAGCTTCGCGAGGCATGGGATGCGGCGATCGCCTATCGCCGAGACATATGGAAGCGGAAAAAGAGGGAGCACCCTATCCGTCCCCAAGACCGCCCCGTGCTGGTCAACCAGAAGGGCGAGACGCTCGCAACGTTAAATGACAAGAACGAAGTGGTCACCCGCTCGACGTTCGATAGCGCATGGCAGCGCTTCATCCAGATGGCAATTCGCGACGGCGCGATCACCAAGGATCAGCGCTTCTCGCTGCATGGCTTGAAGCACCGCGGTATCACCGACTCCGAGGACAAAACCTCTGGCGGCCACGTGGATCCCGGCATGGTCAAACGCTATGACCATGAGGTGCCCGTGGTTGCCCCGGCGGGCAGCGGCCGCGGCACCCGAAAATGACGTCGGGCCACTTCTACGACGACAGCATAGAGCGCGTACGGGAAGAAGCGTGGCGCCTTGGCGACTACGATTCGGAAGATTGCCCGAACTGCGGAAGGCACCGACTGTGCCGCTGCCCCAACGGAAAGCGCCGTTGCGAGAAGTGCAATTGGTGCCCGGAAGATGGGCGGTACGCCCCGGTGGATCACTAAAGCGCAATGACCGAGGAACAACGCAGGCTGCTGGCTTCGATCCCGAAGAGCGAACTGCTCGCGGAGCTTGTGCGCCGGGAGAACCAACCACCTGACGAGCAGGTGCATCCGTGGTGCGATGACTGTGCGCACTACAAGACGTTCGATGGCGCCGGCGATCCGCCGGCCAAGTTCAACCCCTGCTCGAAGAAGCACAAGCCGCACTTCTGGACACCCAGGCCTTGGGAGTCGACCGAGACATTCGGCTACTACCTGGCGGTCTGCGAAGACCGCAAACCGGTGCACGAGCAGACGCGTGAAAGTGCCTTGCCACCCCACCGCATACGCTGACTTCGGCAATTTATTTTTACGGTCATTTTTACGGTGCGCAAAAAAACAGGCACCTAGATTTCTCTAAGTGCCTGTTCCGATTGGTGGGCCGTGTAAGATTCGAACTTACGACCAATTGATTAAGAGTCAACTGCTCTACCAACTGAGCTAACGGCCCTGAACTTTAAATTTGGGGTGGACGATGGGACTCGAACCCACGACATCCGGAATCACAATCCGGTACTCTAACCAGCTGAGCTACGCCCACCATAACCTTTGATATGTACTGGCGCGCCCGACAGGAATCGAACCTGCAACCGTCGGCTTAGAAGGCCGATGCTCTATCCGGTTGAGCTACAGGCGCAATGCACTCGGGTGCACAGCAACTGCTTGGTCGGGGCAGAGGGATTCGAACCCACGACTTCCAGCTCCCAAAGCTGGCGCTCTACCAGGCTGAGCTATACCCCGATTTCGAACCTTCAGCTGCTTTCGCAATGCCGAAGCTTTGAAATGCTACGGGTGCCGCTTCGCCCAGTCAATCCGTATCGAAGCACACCGAACACATCTTTCGTCCGGTTCCACGAGACGATGTTCTGCCCTGTGGACACAAGCCTTGATGCGAACATCACTGCCTGCTTGTAATTGGCGCGCCCGGAGAGATTCGAACTCCCGACCACCAAGTTCGTAGCCTGGTACTCTATCCAACTGAGCTACGGGCGCGCTGTAAAACTTTTGCCTTGATCACTTAACCACCGAAGTGGAAAGCGCCGAAGCCAGAAGCGGAATTATTCAGATTCGAGCGGTGGCCGTCAATACTTTTTTCAGTTTTTTTTCACCGGATGCCGAGACATTCATATCCCGGTGCAACGATCGCGCATCGAAGGTGCGCATTCTAACGGCCGAAAACAGCATCGACTAGAGGCCAGGCAGCGCGTGCTGCTCTGTGCTGATCCGAATCCGTTGCTGCCTGTCGTGCAGCATCCATCCTGACGCCGCAAACGACGAGGGCGGCCATGTGGCCGCCCTCGTTCGATCTCACCATGCCCTGCTCGCTCAGCCGTGCGGATGACGGCTCTGCGTGGCAGGGTCGCCCACCTTGGCGCCCGCATCGCCGCGCGGCGGCGGCGGTGGCGGCGTCGAAGAACCGGGCGCCGACTTGCTCCAATCCGCCGGCGGTCCCGGCATGCGGCCGGCCATGATCTCGTCGATCTGGTGCGCGTCGATGGTTTCGTACTGCAGCAGCGCCTCGGCCATCATGTGCAGCTTGTCGATGTTGTCGGTGAGCACCTGCTTGGTACGCGCATAGGCGCGGTCCAGGATCGCGCGCACTTCCTCGTCGATCTTGCGTGCGGTCTCGTTGGAGACGTTCTTGTGCTGCGTGACCGCGCGGCCCAGGAACACTTCGTCTTCTTCCTCGCCGTAGGTCACCGGGCCGAGCGTGTCGGACAGGCCCCACTTGGTCGCCATGTTGCGCGCCATCTTGGTCGCGCGCTCGATGTCGTTGGAGGCGCCGGTGGTGACCTTGTCCTCACCGAAGATCAGCGCCTCGGCAACGCGGCCGCCGTACAGCGAGCACAGCTGCGATTCGATCGCTACGCGGTTCATGCTGTACTTGTCGCCTTCCGGCAGATACATGGTCACGCCCAGCGCGCGGCCGCGCGGGATGATGGTGACCTTGTAGACCGGATCATGCTCGGGCACCACGCGACCGACGATGGCGTGGCCGGCCTCGTGATAGGCGGTGAGTTTCTTCTCGTCCTCGCTCATGGCCAGGGAGCGGCGCTCCGTGCCCATCAGGATCTTGTCGCGCGCCCTGTCCAGGTGATTCATGCGCACGTCGCGCGCATTCTCGCGCGCCGCGAACAGCGCAGCCTCGTTGACCAGGTTGGCCAGGTCGGCGCCGGAGAAACCCGGCGTGCCACGCGCGATGGTCATGGCGTCCACGTCGGCCGCGGTCGGCACCTTGCGCAGATGCACTTTGAGGATCTGCTCGCGGCCCCTCACGTCCGGCAGGCCGACCATCACCTGGCGGTCGAAGCGGCCCGGGCGCAGCAGCGCGGGGTCGAGCACGTCGGGGCGGTTGGTCGCGGCGATCACGATCACGCCCTCGGTGCCCTCGAAGCCGTCCATCTCGACCAGCAACTGGTTGAGGGTCTGCTCGCGCTCGTCGTGGCCGCCGCCCAGGCCGGCGCCGCGGTGGCGGCCGACCGCATCGATTTCGTCGATGAAGATGATGCAGGGTGCGTGCTTCTTGGCCTGGTCGAACATGTCGCGCACGCGGCTGGCGCCG
Organism: Dyella sp. 2RAB6; assembly: GCF_052115385.1. NCBI lineage: Bacteria > Pseudomonadati > Pseudomonadota > Gammaproteobacteria > Lysobacterales > Rhodanobacteraceae > Dyella > Dyella sp. 2RAB6. Next base: position 660,733 of record NZ_JBFRGP010000001.1, on the reverse strand, counting down.
ACGCCGACGAACATCTCGACGAAGTCCGAACCGGAGATCGAGAAGAACGGCACCTTGGCCTCGCCCGCGATGGCCTTGGCCAGCAGGGTCTTGCCGGTGCCGGGCGGGCCGACCATCAGCACGCCGCGCGGAATCTTGCCGCCGAGCTTCTGGAACTTGCCCGGGTCGCGCAGGAACTCGACCAGCTCGCCGACTTCCTCCTTCGCTTCGTCGCAGCCGGCGACGTCGCTGAAGTTCACCTTGATCTGGTCCTCGCCCTGCAGCTTGGCGCGCGAGCGGCCGAAACTCATGGCGCCGCGCCCGCCGGCGCCGGCCTGCATCTGGCGCATGAACCAGATGAAGACGCCCACGATCAGGATGATCGGCAGCCAGTTGAGCAGCAGGCCGAGCAGCGAGAAGCCGTTGTTGGCCGGCTCCTGCCGCACCTCGACGCCCTTGTCCTGCATCTGCTTGACCACCGAGCTGGTGGAGAAGCCGAGCACGGGGGCGACGGTGCGGAAGGCGCTGCCGTCCTTCAGCTTGCCGCTGATGCTGGCCGGCTGGTCGGCGCTGATCACGGCGGTGGACACGTTGCCGTTGTCCACACTTTGCACAAAGCTGCTGTATGGCAGGTCGGATGACGACGTGCCATGCGGGTTGAAGCTCTGGAACACCGTGAGCAACACCACGGCGATGATCAGCCAGAGCAAAAGATTTTTAGCCATCTCATTCATGCACGGTTCTCGCCCGGTTGAGCGCCACTGACCTTTCTTCCTGTGGCCAGCGCATAGACCTCACGCGAACGGGCGCGGGAGGCTTTGGGTTTACGCATAGTTACGCGCGAAAACTCCTTGCGCAAGCTACGCAGGTAATCGTCGAAGCCAGCTCCCTGGAATAACTTGATCAGGAACGAACCCCCCGGCTTCAGCCAATGGCGGCTGAAGTCCAGCGCCAGCTCGGCCAGATCCATTGCCCGGATCTGATCGGCCAGCGCGACACCACTCATATTGGGGGCCATGTCGGATAGGACAAGATCGAGCTGCTGACCCTCCAGACGGCTCTCCAGCTCACGCAGGACGGACTCCTCGCGGAAGTCGCCCTGCAGGAAATCCACCCCGCCGATGCCCTGCATCGGCAGGATATCCAGGGCCACCACCTTGCCGGTGTCGCCCAGGCGCTGGCGCACCAGTTGCGACCACCCGCCCGGGGCGGCGCCCAGGTCGACCACGCGCATGCCCGGCTTGAGCAGGCGGTCGCGCTCGATCAGCTCTTCCAGCTTATAGACGGCACGGGAACGCGCGCCCTCAGCCTGGGCTTTCTTAACATAGACGTCATCGAAGTGTTCCCGCAGCCAGCGGGAACTGCTTTTGCTGCGGGACATGGGTCGGCAACGGCCACAGATAGGGGGGAACGGGTCGGCATGATACCCTTGTCGGTCCATTCGCCGCGAATCCGAGACTGAACGCATGTCGCTCTCCCCGTCACAGCGCCGCTACCTGCGCAGCCTGGCCCACGACCTGAAGCCGGTCATCCTGCTCGGGGCCAAGGGCGCGACCGAAGCCGTGGTCAAGGAACTGGACCTGGCCCTGACCCACCACGAGCTGGTCAAAGTGAAGCTGTCCGGCGGCGACAAGGACGAGCGCCAGGCGCAGATCGACTTCCTCGCCGGCGGCACCCGGGCCCTGAACGTGCAGCAGATCGGCCATATCGTGGTGCTGTTCCGCCGCAACGAGGACGAGCCCAAGCTCGCCCTGCCCCGCTGAGCCAGCGCGCATGGACCTCTCGCTCGACCGCCCCGGCGAATACCTGTACGTGCGCCGGGTCGGCGCGCGCAGCGTCACCGTAGTCGATCGCGAATTCACCCGCAGCCTGGTGCTGTCCCCGGAGCGGGCCATCGAGAACTGGCCGGTCACCCATGCCGGCGAGCTGGATGCCAGCCACGTCGATGCCATCCTGGCGCTCGACCCCGAAGTGGTGGTGCTGGGCACCGGCGAACGCCAGGTCTTCCCGGCGGCGGCCTTCATGGCCGGCTTCTTGCGCAAGGGAGTGGGCGTGGAAGTGATGGATAACGCCGCCGCCGCGCGTACCTACGACCTGCTGGCCGGCGAGCGCCGCCGCGTGGTCGCGGCCTTTATCCTGCCGCCGGCCTGAGCGCCGCCGCTCAGCGCGACGGCAGATAACCCAGCGGGTCGACCGGATTGCCGTCGCGGCGGATCTGGAACTGCAGTTCGTCGCGGGTCGCGCCGGTGGAACCCATCTCAGCGATCTGCTGGCCCGCGCTGACGCGCTGGCCTTCCTTCACCAGACGCTTGCTGTTGTGCCCATAGGCCGACAGGAAGCTGTCGTTGTGCTTGATGATGACCAGCTCGCCGTAGCCGACCAGGCCGTTGCCGCTGTACACCACCACGCCGTCGGCGGCAGCGCGGATCGGATCGCCGGACTTGCCCAGGACCTCGATCCCCGGAATCGCATCGCCCGACTGATAACGCTTGCCCAGCGAACCGTCCGCCGGCCAGCGCCAGTTGATGCCGGCGCTGGAACGGGTGGCGCCCGGGGCCACGGCCTGCGGCGGTGCCGGCGGCGGGGTGGCGACCGCCGCGGCGGTATGCGCGGTGGCGGGGGCGCCGGCCACCGGCACGACCGTCACTGCCGTGGATGCGGGGGCCGGAGTCGATGGCACCGGAGTCGACACCGGAGTCGTGGCCGGCGCCGGCTTGGTGGGCGCCGCCGCGGCCGTAGCCGCGGCCGCCGTCGCTGCGGGATTCGCCGGCACCGTCTGGAAACCGCCATCGCCCGCCGTATTGGCCGGGTGGCCCGGCGCCACCGGCTTGGGCGCAGCAACCACCACGGCATGGCTCGCCGCCGGCGCCGGTGCCCCGCTCGGCGACAGCTTCAGGGTCTGCCCCGGCCAGATCGTGTACGGCGCGGCGATGCCGTTCCACGAAGCCAGGTCGCGGAAATCCACGCTGTTGCGGAAGGCGATCGAATACAGGGTGTCGCCCTTCACCACCCGATAGCTGCCGCCCGGCGCCGCGGCGCGGACATTGGCGGCCGGCGCCACCGTGCGTCCCTGCGCGCCGGCGGCCGGCTCGACCACCACCGAGCTGCGTGGCGACACGCAGGCGGCGAGCAACAGGGAGAGCGCGGCGGGGGCGAGGTAGCGGCTGGATCCTTTCATGCGATCAGCATAGCGAGGCAAATGGTGATTTTCATGCGCACGCCCTGTTTCCGACTACGCCCCATCCTCACCGGCTCAGCAGCCACCACGCCAGCAGGCCGGCGAGGATCACCACCGCGGCCCAGCCGATGCGTTCGATGTGCTTGTGCAGGACGCGTTCGGCGCGCTCGCCGAAGATGCGGATCAGCAGCGCCAGCAGCCACACGCGCTTGCCGCGGCCGACCGCCATGCAGACCAGGAACGGAATGATCGGCACGCCCACGATGCCGGCCGCCCAGGTCACGAACTTCATCGGCACCACCGGCTGCAGCGCGGCCAGCGCCAGCACCACCAGCAGGCCCAGCCAATGCGTATTCATCTGCGCGCGCAGGCTGTCCACGCCCTGCTGGATCGGCGCCAGCAGATGCAGCGCCTCCAGCACCGGATGCAGCGCCTGGAACGCCCAGTGGCCGAGTGCATAGCCGACCAGCGAGCCGAGCAGCGAGAACAGCAGGCTCAGATTGGCGTAGAAGAACGCCTTGTGCCGCTTGCCGAGCATCATCGGCGCCAGCATCACTTCCGGCATGATCGGGAAGATGAAGGCTTCGACGAAGCTCAGGCCGCACAGGTAATAGACCGCCCTGGGGTGACGCGCCCAGGTCAGGGCGCGTGCGTACAGCGTTCCGAACAAGCGCATCTAGCGTCCTTCAAGGGAGGGCGGCATCAACCGATGCCGCCGAGCAGCGGCACGAAGCTCACCGGTCCCAGTTCTTCCTGCACGAAGTCGCCCTGCCCGTCACCGCGCATGCGGATCAGGATCTGATGGCTGGGCGAACCCACCGGAGCCACCAGCACGCCGGTCGGGCTGAGCTGGTCGAGCAGCTGGGTGGGAATGGTGTCGCCGGCGGCGGTGAGGATGATGGCGTCGAACGGTGCCTCGTCCGGCCAGCCCAGCTTGCCGTCGTCGTGGCGCGAACGCAGGTTGGTCAGCCCCAGCTGGCGGAAGCGGCGGCGCGCCTGGCGCAGCAGTTCCTCGATGCGCTCGACGGTGTAGACCTGCGGCACCAGCGAGGCCAGCACCATCGCCTGGTAGCCGGAACCGGTGCCGATCTCCAGCACCTTCGGCGGCACGCCGAATTCCAGCAGCGCCTCGGTCATGCGCGCCACCACCCACGGCTGGGAGATGGTCTGGCCATGGCCGATCGGCAGCGCGGTGTTCTCGTAAGCGCGCGAATGCAGCGCCTGGTCGATGAAGTGATGGCGCGGCAGGTTGCGGATCACCTCGATCACGCGCACATCCTTGATGCCGTCTTCTTTCAGCTTGGACGCCAGCCGGTCGCGGGCGCGCTGCGACGTCATGCCTTCGCCTTTCAGCGCGGAGGGCGGCAGCGGATGCACGTTCATGGTCACGCCACCTTCGCTCCGGTGGGTGCGTCCATGCAGTCGCTCAGCGCGTTCATCCAGCTGCTGACCTTTTCCAGCGCCTGGAAGCGCGTGAGGTCGACGTGGATCGGCGTGACCGAGACATAACCGCGGCGCACCGCGTCGAAGTCGGTGCCGGGACCGGCATCGTCCACGTCGCCGGCCGGGCCGATCCACCAGATCGGCTTGCCGCGCGGGTCGGTCTGCTTGATGCACGGCGCGGAACGGTGCCGCTTGCCCAGCCGGGTAACCTCGAAGCCGTGGATCTCTGCCCACGGCCGGTCCGGCACGTTGACGTTGAGAATGGTGTCGGCCGGCAGCGGATCGACCAGCAGGCGTTCCATCAGCATCAGCACGGCGCGCGCGGCGGAATCGTAGTGCTCGCCGTGGTGGTCCTTGCTGACCAGCGACACGGCGATCGCGGGCAGGCCGAGGAAGCGGCCCTCCATCGCGGCGGAGACCGTGCCGGAATAGATCACGTCGTCGCCGAGGTTGGCCGAGTTGTTGATGCCCGACACCACGATGTCCGGCTCGTAATCGAGCAGGCCGGCCAGCGCCAGGTGCACGCAGTCGGTCGGCGTGCCCGCCACGCGGTAATAGCCGTTGTCCATCCGCAGCACGCGGATCGGCGCGTCCAGGGTGAGTGAATTGCTGGCGCCGGAGCGGTCCCGGTCGGGAGCCACCACGGTGACCTGGCCCACCGCACCGAGGCGCTCGGCCAGCACGCGGATGCCGGGAGCATCCACGCCGTCGTCGTTGCTTACGAGAACTCGCATCATCATCCGTTCGAAAAACCCAGGAGCCGGCGCGTTCCCCGGCACGCCAGCGATACACCGAAGTCTACCCGAGCGGGCCGGGGGTTTCATCGCCAGATGCACGCTCGCGACCTCTCCTGGAGGAATCCTTCTCCCGCCGGGAGCACGCGGGGAGCGCACAGGGATGTGCGCGGCTCTCCTCGCTCATCAAAGCCGGGCACATCCCTGTGCCCTCTTCGCGTGGAGGAGCGAGGAAGGTGGCGGCAGCCGGATGAGGGTACGGTCGGAGTGCAACGCACCACTCCGCCCGTACCCTCACCCCAACCCCTCTCTCCCACGGGGACTACCTTCGGGTCGCCGGTGGGAGAGGGGCTTTAGTGCGCGTGGTCGTGGTGGTCTACGATGACCGATATGAAGCGCCGCCCTCCCGCCAGCGTGAACGATGACGATGCGCGCCTGTTCCGCGACGCCATCGGCGAGGTCCGCCGTCTCGACCCCGCCGAGCCGGCGCCCGCCGCACCCAAGCCGGAGCCGCGCGCGCACATGCTGGAGGCGGACGAGGCCGCCGTGCCGGGCGAGCTGCTCGACATGTCCTTCGATCCCGGTCTCATGGAAGTCGGAGAAGAGCTCAGCTACCTGCGCGACGGCTATCCGCCGAAGCTGCTCAGGCAGCTCAAGCGCGGCCAGTTCAGCGTGCTCGACGAGATCGACCTGCACCAGATGAATGCCGCGGCAGCGACCGCAACCATCGCCGATTTCCTCGCCGAAGCACATGGGCGCGGCTTTCGCTGCGTACGCATCGTGCATGGCAAGGGTTTGCGCTCGAAAAGCGCCGGGCCGGTGCTGAAAGTGCTGACCGACCGCCTGTTGCGCCGGCGCGACGACGTGATCGCGTTTGCGTCGGCACGGCCGATGCAGGGTGGCACGGGTGCCGTGGTCGTATTGCTGAAGGACTGAATCCGCGCATCCGACGCAGGTTGGGGTTCGCCTGCGGCTCACCCCAACCTGCGCAACCTACGCCGTGACGGCGAGTTCGCGCACCACCACGGTGGCATAGGCGCCCGCGGGCAAGGCAAACGCAAGCTCCAGCGCATCGCCCTCCAGCCACTGCCAGCGCAATTGATCCGGAATCAGCCGCAGCGGCCGGCGCTCCTGATCCATCCGCGCCGCTACCAGCCCGGCCACCAGGTCGGCGTTCGCGGCGGCAATCTCAGTTTCAAGCTGCGCAACTTCCGCCCCGGCCGGTGTCTCGCCCTGTCCCCACAGCGGCCCGGACGGATGGATATCGCCACGCCCCAGCCGTTCCGCCAGCACGGCGTCGAACGGCTCGGGCCCGAACCACGAGCGGCTGCCGGCCAGCGACCACAGCTCGCCTTCCAGCGGCTGGTCCCAGGCATCGCGCTCCACGCGCGCGGCCAGCACTTCGTTGAACACGTGCGAGCGCGCCGCCGACAGCAGGAACTGGCGCTTGTCGCGATCCACCCGGCGCCCAGCGAACATCGCACGCGCCTGCTCGACATTGCCGCCACCGCGGCCGAAGCGCTGCTCGCCGAAATAGTTCGGCACGCCGCGCGCGGCGATGCGCTCCAGCACTTCCTCGGCGCGTGCGCGATCGCCCTGCACCTGCCGCAGCACCAGCACGAAGCGGTTGCCGCGCAGTGCGCCACGCTTGAGCTTGCGCTTGTGCCGCGCGGCCGACAGCACCTGCACGTCCGCATGCGGAAACGCCGACCAGTCCGGGTCCGGCTTGCCGGCGAGCTGCACCGAAAAGGTTTGCCGCGTCACCGCGTGGCGATCCTTCAGGCCCGCATAGCCGACCGCCACCTGCGGCACGCCGGCGTAGTTCGCCAGTTCGCGCGCCACCCAATCGGTGGTGGCGCCGCGCTTCTCCACCAGCAGCAGCGCGTGCTCGCCTTCGCCGTCGGCTTCATAGCCGAGGATCTCCTCCACGCGGAAATCTTCGGGGGCGCTGCGCAACTGGGCGCTGAGCGGCGGGGTGCCAACGGCGTAGGGGAGATCGCTCATGTAATAAAGACCAGAAAGAAAAAAGAAACGCGTCAGACCAGGAACACCGTCGCCAGTCCAAGGAAAATAAAGAAACCGCCGCTGTCGGTCATCGCGGTAATCAACACGCTCGAACCCATCGCCGGATCGCGCCCGCGGCGCGCCATCAGCATCGGAATGCCCACGCCGCAGAACGCCGCGAGCAGCAGGTTGAGCGTCATCGCCGCCGTCATCACCAGGCCCAGCGCGAGATGTCCGTACAGCGCCCACGCAACGAGGCCGATCACCCCGCCCCAGACCAGGCCATTGGCCAGCGCCACGCCCATCTCCTTGCGCCATAGCCGCTTGGCGCTGGCCGGGGTGATCTGGTCCAGCGCCAGCGCGCGCACGATCATGGTGGTGGTCTGGTTGCCGGAGTTGCCGCCGATGCCGGCCACGATCGGCATCAAGGTGGCCAGCGCCACCAGCTTCTGGATCGAACCCTCGAACAGGCCGATCACGCGCGAAGCGATGAAGGCCGTGACCAGGTTGATCGCCAGCCAGGTCCAGCGGTTGCGCACCGACTTCCACACCGAGGCGAAGATGTCTTCTTCCTCGCGCAGGCCGGCGCGGTTCAGCGCCTCGCTCTCGCCTTCCTCGCGGATCACGTCGACCATGGAGTCGATGGTGATGCGGCCGATCAGATGGCTGTTGTCGTCCACCACCGGCGCGGTGACCAGGTCGTAGCGCTCGAACGCCTGCGCCGTCTCGTAGGCGTCGTCGGCCGGGTGGAAGGTGTTGACGTCCGGCGCCATCACCTCGCTCACCATCTTGTCCGGCGAGTTGACCAGCAGCCAATGCAGCGGCAGCACGCCGGTGAGCAGGTTGTCGTGATTGACCACGAACAGCTTGTCGGTCTGCGCGGGCAGCTCGTCGAAACGGCGCAGGTAGCGCAGCACCACTTCCAGGCTGACGTCCTCGCGGATGGTGACCATCTCGAAATCCATCAGTGCGCCGACCTGGTCGTCCTGCCAGGACAGCGCCGACTGCAGCTGCTCGCGCTGCTGCGCGTCGAGGCTGGCCATCAGCTCCGGCAGCACCTCGGTGGGCAGGTCTTCCACCAGGTCGGCCAGCTCGTCCGCTTCCAGCGGCTCGACCGCGGCCAGGATCTCGCGCTGGTCCATGTCGGCGATCAGCGATTCGCGAACCGCGTCGGAGACCTCCAGCAGGATCTCGCCGTCGCGGTCGGCCTTGACCATCTGCCAGATGGCGAGGCGGTCCGTCAGCGGCAGCGCTTCGAGGATGTAGGCCATGTCGGCCGGATGCAGCCCGTCGAGCTGCCGCTGCAGCTCGGTCAGGTGCTGGCGATGCAGCAGGTTGTCGACCAGGTCCTGGTGCGGCCCGTGCTGCGCATGCGCGACCTGCTCCACCAGCTTGTGCCGGCGCAGCAGTTCGTTGATGCGCTCCAGCTGCTCGTGCAGCCGGTTGGCGGAGCCGCGGACCTCGGTCTCGCTCATGCCGGCATGCTCATGCGTGCAGGCTCATGCCAGCACCAGCAGCGCGCAGGCCTGCGCGGCAATCCCCTCGCCGCGGCCGGTGAAACCCAGCTGCTCGGTGGTGGTGGCCTTGACGCTGATGCGATCGATCTCGCAGTGCAGGTCTTCGGCCAGCCGCTCGCGCATCGCCTGCGCGTGCGGGCCGACCTTGGGCGCTTCGCAGATCACGGTGACGTCGACATTGCCGATCGCATAGCCGCGCTCGCGCATCAGCGTGTAGGCGTGGCGCAGGAACAGGCGGCTCTCGGCACCGCGCCAGCGCTCCTGCGACGGCGGGAAATGGCGGCCGATATCGCCCAGCGCCAGCGCACCGAAGATCGCGTCGCACAGCGCATGGATCACCACGTCGCCATCGGAATGGGCCACCACGCCGCGGCCATGCGGCACGCGCACGCCGCCGAGCATCACATGGTCGCCGTCGCCGAAGGCGTGCACGTCGAAGCCCTGGCCGATCCGCATCATGCGCGCGCCCTCACGCCGTCCTGTCCAGAAGAAATTCGGCCAGCGCGAAATCGGCGGCCGTGGTCACCTTGATATTGTCCTCGGCGCCTTCGACGAGCAACGGGGCATGCCCCGCGCGCTCCATCGCCATCGCCTCGTCGCCGGGCTTCCAGCCGCCCGCTGCCGCCGCGCGCAAGGCTGCGGCCAGTTCGCCGCGGCGGAACAGCTGCGGGGTGAACGCGCGCCAGCGCTGCTCGCGCGGCTCGGTCTCGATGCTGCGCCGGGCCGCGTCGGCGCGCTTGAGCGTGTCGCGCAGCGGCGCGCCGAGCAGGCCGCCGCCGGCGGGCACCGCCAGTTCGATCAGGCAGGCGATGTCGGCGGCACGCACGCAGGGCCGCGCGGCGTCGTGCACCAGCACGAAATCGTCGAGCGCCACCGCGGCGGGCAGCGCATCCAGGCCGGCCAGCACCGAATCGCAGCGCTCCGCGCCGCCGACGGTGGTCAGCACCGGCTTGCCGCCGATGCGTTCCACGCCGGGCCAGCGGTCGTCGCCCGCGCCCAGCACCACCATCACGCCGGCAATGCGCGGATGGGTGGCCAGGCGCACCAGGGTGTGTTCGATCAGCGGCCGGCCGGCCAGCGGCAGGTATTGCTTGGGCGTATCGCCACCGACCCGGGCGCCGCGCCCGGCGGCCGGCACCACGCACCACAAGGGAGCCATCTCAGTGTCCGCCGCTGCTGGCGGCGGGCGCGGGCGCCACGCTGGCGGCGGCCCCCGGCTGCTCGACCACCTGGTAGAAGGTCTCGCCCGGCTTGATCAGGCCCAGCTCGCCGCGCGCACGCGCTTCCACCGCCTGTTCGCCGTGCTTGAGGTCGTCCACGTCCGCGCCCAGCGCCTGGTTGCGCTGGAGCAGGCGCTGGTTGTCCTCGGTCTGCTTCTTCACCGCGCCGCGCAGGGTTTCCACCTCGTGCACACCGCCGTTGCCGGTCCACAGTTTCACCTGCAGACCGATCAGCACGAGCAGCAGGATGAGGGCGATCCAGCGCAGCATCGAGGCGGGTCTGCCCGATCAGCCCGGCAGCTGAGCCAGGCTCGGGAAGGCGTCGCGGCCGGCGTAGCGCGCGGCGGCGCCGAGCTGTTCCTCGATGCGCAGCAGCTGGTTGTACTTGGCCACGCGGTCGGTGCGGCACAGCGAACCGGTCTTGATCTGGGTCGCGGTAGTGGCCACGGCGATATCGGAAATGGTGGTGTCCTCGGTCTCGCCCGAACGGTGCGACACGATCGCGGCGTACTTGGCGGCGTCGGCCATGGCGATCGCTTCGAGCGTCTCCGACAGCGTGCCGATCTGGTTCACCTTGATCAGGATCGCGTTGGCGATGTGCTTGTCGATGCCTTCGCGGAAGATCGCCGGGTTGGTCACGAACAGGTCGTCGCCGACCAGCTGCACCTGCTTGCCGATGGTGTCGGTGAGCAGCTTCCAGCCGTCCCAGTCGCCTTCGGCCATGCCGTCTTCGATGGTGACGATCGGGTACTGCTTCGCCCAGCTCGCCAGCAGGTCGACGAACTGCGCGGGCGTGTAGAGCTTGCCCTCGCCTTCCAGGTCGTACTTGCCGTTCTTGAAGAACTCGGAGCTGGCCACGTCCAGGCCCAGCAGGATGTCGCTACCGATCTTGTAGCCGGTGGTGTTGACGGCTTCGAGGATGGTGTCCAGCGCCTCGATGTTCGAACGCAGGTTCGGCGCGAAGCCGCCCTCGTCGCCCACCGCGGTGTTCAGGCCCTTGCCCTTCAGCACGCTCTTCAGCGCGTGGAAGATCTCGGTGCCGGCGCGCAGCGCCTCGGCGAAGCTGGGCAGGCCGACCGGCAGCACCATGAACTCCTGCACGTCGACGTTGTTATCGGCATGCGCGCCGCCGTTGATGATGTTCATCATCGGCACCGGCAGCGCGCCGGGCTTGCCGGTGGTGCCGTTGATGCTGGCCAGGTACTGCCACAGCGGGCGGCCCTGCTGCGCGGCCACCGCGTGGGCGGCAGCCATCGACACGCCGAGGATGGCGTTGGCGCCGAGCTTGCCCTTGTTCGGGGTGCCGTCCAGCGCGATCAGCTTCGCGTCCAGGCCGCCCTGGTCGGCCGCGTCGAAACCCTTGAGCGCACCGGCGATCGCGCCGTTGACGTTGCCCACCGCCTGTTTCACGCCCTTGCCCAGGTAACGCGACTTGTCGCCGTCACGCAGCTCCACCGCTTCGCGGGTACCGGTGGACGCGCCGCTGGGCACCGCCGCGCGACCGAAGCCGCCGCCGGCCAGGGTCACTTCCGCTTCGAGCGTGGGGTTGCCGCGGGAGTCGAGGATTTCGCGGGCGTGGATGCGGGTGATGTCGGTGCTCATGCAGTTCCTGTCCAGAGGGGGCGAAGAGGGCGAGCTAAAAAACGGTAACCGTATCTTCGTCACCCCGGCGGACGCTGGGGTCCAGTGCCTTGAAGGCGCTGGATTCCAGCTTGCGCTGGAATGACGGAGCGGTGGGGCGATGTACCTTGGTGTTCAGAGCGTCTGCTCGAGGAAGCCATGACGCTTGGTCACGGCGTCCAGCTCCATCAGCGTTTCCAGCAGCGCTTCCATCTTGTCGAGTGGCCAGGCATTGGGGCCGTCGCTGAGCGCCTTGCTCGGGTCCGGATGGGTCTCGGCGAACAGGCCGGCCACGCCGACCGCAATCGCCGCGCGCGCCAGCACCGGCACGAATTCGCGCTGGCCGCCGGAACTGGTGCCCTGCCCGCCGGGCAACTGCACCGAATGCGTGGCGTCGAACACCACCGGGCAGCCGGTGTCGCGCATCACCGCGAGCGAGCGCATGTCCGAGACCAGGTTGTTGTAGCCGAAGCTGGCGCCGCGCTCGCATACGAGAATGTCGTCGTTGCCCACGGCCTTAGCCTTGTCCACGACGTTCTTCATGTCCCACGGCGCCAGGAACTGGCCCTTCTTGATGTTCACCGGCTTGCCGGCGCGCGCCACCGCCTGGATGAAATCGGTCTGGCGGCACAGGAAGGCCGGGGTCTGCAGCACGTCGACCACCGAGGCCACCTCGGCGAACGGGGTGTACTCGTGCACGTCGGTGAGCAGCGGCACGCCGACCTGGCGCTTCACTTCACCGAGGATGCGCAGGCCTTCTTCCATCCCTAGGCCGCGGAAGCTGTTGCCGGAGGAACGGTTGGCTTTGTCGAAGCTGGACTTGAAGATGAAGTTGACGCCGAGCCGGCCGGTGATTTCCTTCAGCTTGCCGGCGGTATCGACCTGCAGCTGCTCCGACTCGACCACGCAGGGGCCGGCGATCAGGAACAGCGGCTGGTCCTGGCCGACCTCGAAACCGCACAACTTCATGCGACGTTCTCCCTGGTGCCCGGGGTGGTCGCCTGCGCCGGTGCGGCCAGGCGCTCGCCTTCGCGCACCGTCTTGTATTCGCGCGCCGAACGCACGAAGCCGATGAACAGCGGATGGCCGTCGCGCGGGGTGGAGGTGAATTCCGGATGCGCCTGGCAGCCGAGGAACCACGGGTGCTGCTGCTGCGGCAGCTCGACGATCTCCACCAGCAGGTCGTCCATCGACTTGCCGGAGATCACCATGCCCAAGTCCTCGAACGACTGGCGATAGCGGTTGTTGAACTCGTAGCGGTGGCGATGGCGCTCGCGCACCACTTCCTGGCCGTACAGCTCGCGCGCCAGGGTGCCGGCCTTGAGGCGGCACTCCTGCGCGCCCAGGCGCATGGTGCCGCCCAGGTCCGAGCGCTCGGTGCGCGTCTCGGTCTCGCCGGCGGCGGTGGTCCACTCGGTGATCAGCGCGATCACCGGGTCCGGCGTATTGCGGTCGTTCTCGCTGGAATCGGCGGCGGCCAGGCCGGCCACGTGGCGGGCGAAATCCACCACCGCGGCGTGCATGCCGTAGCAGATGCCGAAGTACGGCACGCCGTGCTCGCGGGCGTACCTGGCGGCCAGCACCTTGCCCTCGAAGCCGCGCTTGCCGAAGCCGCCCGGCACCAGGATGGCGTCGACGCCGCCCAGCACCTTGGCCGCACCCTCGGCTTCCACCTGCTCGGAATCGACCCACTGCAGGTTGACCCGCGTCTGCTGCTTGATGCCGCCGTGGCGCAGGGCTTCGCCCAGCGACTTGTAGGCATCTTTGTGCTCGACGTACTTGCCGACGATGGCCACGTTGACCTCGTCCTTCGGATGCTCCACCGCGTCCACGGTGCGCTGCCAGGCGGACAGGTCGGCCGGGCCGGCGTCGAGGCCGAAGCGCTTGACCACGATCTCGTCCAGGCCCTGCTTGTGCAGCCACAGCGGCTGCTTGTAGATGATGTCCACGTCGGTAGCGCTGATCACCGCCTGCTCCGGCACGTTGGTGAACAGCGCGATCTTGCGGCGCTCGCCGTCGGGCAGGTGCTGCTCGCAGCGGCACAGCAGCACGTCCGGCTGGATGCCGATCGAGCGCAGCTCCTTCACCGAGTGCTGGGTGGGCTTGGTCTTGATCTCGCCGGCGGCCTTGATGTACGGCACCAGGGTCAGGTGCATGAACAGGCACTTCTCCGGGCCGTGCTCGATGCGCAGCTGGCGGATCGCCTCCAGGAACGGCAGCGACTCGATGTCGCCGACGGTGCCGCCGATCTCCACCAGAGCCACGTCGAAGCCGCGGGTGGCCTCGTGGATGCAGTGCTTGATCTCGTCGGTGATGTGCGGGATCACCTGCACGGTGGCGCCGAGATAGTCGCCGCGGCGCTCCTTGCGGATCACCGACTCGTAGATCTTGCCGGTGGTGATCGAGTTCTTGCCGGTCAGGCGGGTGTGGACGAAGCGCTCGTAGTGGCCCAGGTCCAGGTCGGTCTCGGCGCCGTCGTCGGTGACGTAGACCTCGCCGTGCTGGAAGGGGCTCATCGTGCCGGGGTCGACGTTGATGTACGGGTCGAGCTTCATCATGGTGACCGAAAGGCCACGCGCTTCCAGAATGGAAGCCAGCGACGCCGCGGCGATGCCCTTGCCAAGCGAGGACACCACACCGCCGGTGACGAAAATCAGGGGGGTCATGGGATGCAGCCGTGCTGGAAATCGGCATTTTAGCGGAGGTCGCTCCGGGCCGCGAGCGCTACGTTGAAAATTCCTCCGGCGATTCATTGAGGCGCATGCGGACCGGCTCGATCCGACTGCTAGCATGAACGGATGAGCGATCTCATTCCGTCCCGCCTCACCCTGCTGCGCCACGCCATGCGTGGCCACGGCATCGACGCCTGCCTGGTGCCCAGCGCCGACCCGCACCTGTCCGAATACCTGCCCGCCCACTGGCAGGCACGGAGCTGGCTGTCCGGCTTCACCGGCTCGGCCGGCACCCTGCTGGTGACGGCCGACTGGGCCGGGCTGTGGACCGATTCGCGCTACTTCGCCCAGGCCGAGCGCGAACTGGCCGGCAGCGGCGTGGAACTGATGCGCCAGCGCATGCCCAACGTGCCCGAACCCCAGGAATGGCTGCGCCAGCAATTGAGTGAAGGCCAGGCACTGGCCGTGGCCGGCGACAGCCTGCCGCTGGCCAGCCGCGCGCGGCTCGAACGCCAGTTCGAAAGCACCGGCGCACGCCTGCGCACCGACCTGGACCTGCCTGGCGCCGTCTGGGCCGGGCGGCCGCCGCTGCCCGCCGCGCCGGTGACCGAACACCCGATCCGCTATGCCTGCATCGCCCGCGCCGACAAGCTGGCCCGGCTGCGCACCGCCATGCGCAAGCTCGGCGCCAGCCATCACCTGGTCAGCAGCCTGGACGACGTGGCCTGGCTGACCAACCTGCGCGGCAGCGACGTGGAGTGCAATCCGGTGTTCCTGGCCCACCTGCTGGTGGCGGCGGAGGGCCCGGCGGTGCTGTTCGTCGACCGGCGCAAGCTTTCCGACGCGCTGGTCGGTGCGCTCGCCGCCGACGGCGTGCGCATCGCCGACTACGCCACCGTCACCGACGCGCTCGGCGAACTGCGCGCCGGCGACCGCCTGCTGCTGGACGGCCACCGCGTGGCCTGCGCGGTAGCCGACGCGATCGCGCCCGCCGTTCATGCCATCGACGCGGCCAACCCTTCCACCGCGATGAAGGCGCGCAAAAGCGCCGCTGAGCTGGACCACATACGCGAAACGATGCGCCGCGACGGCGCCGCCCTGGCGCGCGCCTTCCGCCGCCTGGAAGAGCGCCTCGCCGCCGGCATGAGCCAGACCGAGCTGGACGTGGACACCCTGCTGCGCGAGGAACGCTCGGCCCAGCCCGACTTCGTCGGCGCAAGCTTCGCCACCATCGCCGGCTACCAGGCCAACGGCGCCCTGCCGCATTACCGCGCCACGCCCGAGCACCACAGCACGCTCAAGCCGCTGGGCCTGCTGCTGGTCGATTCCGGCGGCCAGTACCTGGGCGGCACCACCGACGTCACCCGCGTGCTGGCGCTGGGCGAGACCAGCGCCGAGCAGCGCCGCGACGCCACCCTGGTGCTGAAGGGCCTGATCGCGCTGTCGCGCGCCCGCTTTCCCAAGGGCGCCAGCGGCCCGCAGCTCGATGCGCTGGCGCGGGCGCCGCTGTGGGCCTCGGGCATGGACTATGGCCACGGCACCGGCCACGGCGTCGGCTACTTCCTCAATGTGCACGAGGGGCCGCACGGCATCCGGCCGCCGACCAGCGGCCCGCTGGTGGCGCTGGAGCCGGGCATGCTCAGCTCGATCGAGCCGGGCCTGTACAAGCCGGGCCGGCACGGTATCCGCCACGAGAACCTGGTGGTGGTGGCCGAGGCCGACCAGACCGAGTTCGGCGAATTCCACGCCTTCGAGACCTTGACCCTGTGCCCGTTCGACCGCCGCGCGCTGGAAGCTGGCCTGCTCAACCCCGAGGAGCGCGCCTGGCTGGACGACTACCACGCCCGCGTGCGCGCCGCGCTCAGCCCGCTGCTGGAGGGCGCCGACCTGGTCTGGCTGGAGCGCCACTGCGCGCCGCTGTGAGACAGCAGCCGGCTTGAGCTGGCCGCACTGGCCCGGCCGCGCCGGCTTGACCTCCCTGGCCGGCCACCCCATCCTCCCGCGGCTGTTTCCCCGCTTAACTTCCGGCAGAACCCCCGAGCATGAGCAGTCGCTACAACGCCGCCGACATCGAAGTCCTTTCCGGCCTTGACCCGGTCAAGCGCCGGCCAGGCATGTACACCGACACCAGCCGCCCGAACCACCTGGCGCAGGAAGTCATCGACAACTCGGTGGACGAGGCCCTGGCCGGCCACGCCAGCGCGATCGAGGTGATCGTGTTCACCGACGGCTCGGTGCAGGTCAGCGACGACGGCCGCGGCATGCCGGTGGACATCCATCCGGAGGAAGGCATTCCCGGCGTGGAGCTGATCCTGACCCGCCTGCATGCGGGCGGTAAGTTCTCCGGCAAGAGCTACAACTTCTCCGGCGGCCTGCACGGCGTCGGCGTGTCGGTGGTCAATGCGCTGTCCCAGCGGGTGGAAGTGACCATCCGCCGCGACGGCAGCGAATACCGCATGGCCTTCGAGCACGGCGACCGCGTCAGCGAGCTGGACGTGATCGGCAGCGTGCCGAAGAAGAAGACCGGCACCACCGTGCGCTTCTGGCCGGACCCGAAGTACTTCGATACGCCGAAGATCCTGCTGTCCAAGCTCAAGCACCTGCTGCGCGCCAAGGCCGTGCTGTGCGCCGGCCTCAACGTCAAGCTCACCGACGAAGCCAGCGGCGAAGTCAGCGAATGGCTTTACGAGGACGGCCTGCGCGACTACCTGCGCGGCGAACTGGAAGGCGCCGAGACGCTGCCGGCCGAGCTGTTCGTGCATCACGTGCAGCGCGAGACCGAAGGCCTGGACGTCGCCCTGGCCTGGCTGCCGGAAGGCGAACTGGTACAGGAGAGCTACGTCAACCTGATTCCCACCGCGCAGGGCGGCACCCATGTGAACGGCCTGCGCAGCGGCCTGACCAATGCCGTGCGCGAGTTCTGCGATATCCGCAACCTGCTGCCGCGCGGCGTGAAGCTGGCGCCGGAAGACGTGTGGGAGCGGCTGTCCTTCGTGCTGTCCGCCAAGCTGCAGGACCCGCAGTTCGCCGGCCAGACCAAGGAGCGCCTCTCTTCGCGCAACGCCGCCGCCCTGGTCGAAGGCGTGGTGCACGATGCCTTCAGCCTGTGGCTGAACCAGAACGTCGAACTGGGCGAGCGCATCGCGCAGCTGGCGATCGAGCGCGCCAGCGCGCGCCTGAAAGCGTCCAAGCAGGTCATCCGCAAGAAGATCACCCAGGGGCCCGCCCTGCCCGGCAAGCTGGCCGACTGCACCGCCACCGACCTCAATCGCACTGAACTGTTCCTGGTCGAGGGCGACTCCGCCGGCGGCAGCGCCAAGCAGGCGCGCGACAAGGAATTCCAGGCGATCCTGCCGCTGCGCGGCAAGATCCTCAACACCTGGGAAGTGGAATCGGGCTCGGTGCTCGGCTCCGAGGAAGTACACAACCTGGCCGTGGCGATCGGTTGCGATCCCGGCAAGGACGACTTGAGCGGCCTGCGCTACGGCAAGGTGATCATCCTGGCCGACGCCGACTCCGACGGCCTGCATATCGCCACCCTGCTGTGCGCGCTGTTCCTGCGCCACTTCCCGACCCTGGTGCGCGACGGCCACGTGTTCGTGGCGATGCCGCCGCTGTTCCGCGTGGACGTGGGCAAGCAGGTGTTCTACTGCCTGGACGAGAACGAAAAGACCGCGCTGCTGCAGCGGATCGAGCGCGAGAAGATGAAGGGCCAGGTTTCCACCACCCGCTTCAAGGGCCTGGGCGAGATGAATCCCGGACAGCTGCGCGAGTCCACCGTCCATCCGGATACGCGCCGCCTGGTGCAGCTCACCGTCGAGGACGGCGAGGGCACGGCGAAGCTGATGGATATGCTGCTGGCGAAGAAGCGCGCGAGCGATCGGAAGGCGTGGCTGGAAGAGAAAGGCGATCTGGCGACGCTTGAGGTTTAAGGCTTTAAAGCCCCTCTCCCGTCGGGAGGGGGGTTGGGGTGAGGGTACGGACGAAGTGATGCGCCCCACTCCGCCCGCACCCTGATCCGGCTGCCGCCACCTTCTCCCGCAGGGAGAAGGGCTCCAGATTGAAGACTGGGAGTTAGCGAAGCGCATGCGGCAGCGCTAAGGTACGCGCACCTCATCCGAACCCTTCCGCCATGGCCCTCACGCCACCGCTGGACCTGCAACGCTGGATCGACGAACACCGCCACCTGCTCAAGCCGCCGGTGGGCAACAAGTGCATCGTCGACGGCGACTTCATCGTGATGATCGTCGGCGGCCCGAATGCGCGCACCGACTACCACTACGACGAAGGTCCGGAATTCTTCTACCAGCTCGAAGGCGAGATGGTGCTGAAGGTGCAGGACGAAGGCACGGCGCGCGATCTGCCGATCCGCGCCGGCCAGATGTTCTACCTGCCGCCGCGCGTGCCGCACTCGCCGCAGCGCATACCCGATTCGATCGGCCTGGTGATCGAGCGCCGCCGCGTGGCCGGCGAGAAGGATGGCCTGCTGTGGTTCTGCCAGCAGTGCAACCACAAGCTGTTCGAGGAATATTTCACGCTGGACAGCATCGAGCGCGATTTCCCGCCGGTATTCGAGCGCTTCTACCGTTCACTCGAAGCGCGCACCTGCACGCAATGCGGCACCGTGCATCCGGCGCCGGCCAACTATTCGTAGGTTGGGGTGACAACCCCAACATCGTCACGCCGACCGCGCCCTTGTGTTGGGGTTATCACCCCAACCTACCCAGCCATTTCTTAGCCATGCGCCGCAGCGATTCGTCCGCCGATGGATCGGCAGCCATCTCCGCCACCAGCTTCCACGCCAGCGCCAGCGATTCCTCGCTCACCGCGAAATCCTCGCTGCCGGTGGCGCGCACTACGTAGCGCACGTCGTAATGCCAATGACCCGGCTCGGCGGCGCGCTCGGGAATCCAGTGGCAGTCCAGATCGAATGGCACCGGCTCCACCGCGAGCTGCACCAGTCCGGACTCCTCCTCCGCCTCGCGCAGCGCCACGCCGGCCAGGTCGGTATCGCCATCGGCGTGGCCGCCCAGCTGCAGCCAGCGGCCGAGCTTGCGGTGATGGGTCAGCAGCACCCGCGCGCCGTCCGCACTGACCAGCCAGGCCGAGCCGGTGAAATGCCCTGCCGCATGGGCGCGCTCGAACACCGTGGGCGCCGAGCGCAGGAATTCGCCGAAGCGGGCGGCGACCTCGCCCTCGTCCGGATGCGCCTGCGCATAGGCGGTCAAATGGGCGGAAAAAGCCTGGCGATGATCGTGCATGACTTGTGACATATAGGAATGGGATGAAGCTGCCATTGTAGCTGCGGCGCGTCTTGTACCCCTCCCATCGCTCGGCTAAGGTTCGGAGCTTCCGCGCCGGGCGCAACCCGCTTGTGGCGTCGAAATCCTTTGCCGGGCCAGCCTTCTGGGCGACCGTTCGGTAGTCGCCCGAAAAATGACAAGCAGCCATTCCCGGAGGGGGGAACCCATGCTGAAAAACCTGTTTGCGACGACGCAGATTTCGATTGCGTCCGACGATCTGCCGGAGGGCGGCGCGCACGGCGAAGTCACCCTCAAGCGCGCACTGACCGCGCGCCACCTGGTGATGCTGGGCATCGGCGCGATCATCGGCGCGGGTATCTTCGTCATCACCGGACAGGCCGCGGCCCAGCATGCCGGCCCCGCGATCGTGCTGAGCTTCGTGTTCGCCGGCATCGCCTGCGCGCTCGCCGCGCTGTGCTACGCCGAGTTCGCGGCGATGCTGCCGGTTTCCGGCAGCGCCTACTCCTATTCCTATGCCACGCTGGGCGAATACGTCGCCTGGTTCGTCGGCTGGAGCCTGGTGCTGGAATACCTGTTCACCGTGGCCACGGTGGCGGCAGGCTGGTCGGGTTACTTCAACAAGCTGCTGGCCCTGATCAGCGGCTGGATCAACCATGACGTGACCTTGCCGCAGACCCTGGCGTCGGCGCCGTTCACGGTGGTCGATGGCCATATCCAGGCCACCGGCATGTTCATCAACCTGCCGGCGGTGGCGATCATCGCCGCCATCACCGGCCTGTGCTACGTAGGCATCACCCAGTCGGCCTTCGTCAATTCGATCATCGTGGCGATCAAGGTGACGGTGATCCTGCTGTTCATCGCCTTCGCCACCAAGTACATCAATCCGGACAACTGGCACCCCTTCATCCCCGCCTCCGAAGGCGCGTCCAAGTACGGCTGGGCCGGCGTGGGCCGCGCGGCGGCGATCGTGTTCTTCTCCTACATCGGCTTCGACGCGGTCTCCACCGCGGCGGCGGAGGCGAAGAACCCGCAGCGCGACATGCCGATCGGCATCATCGGCTCGCTGATCGTCTGCACCATCCTGTACATCATCGTGGCCGGCATCCTTACCGGCATCGCCGACTTCCGCCTGCTCGGCACGCCGGAGCCGGTGTCCACCGCGCTGGACAACTACCCGAGCCTGCACTGGCTGCAAGTGATCGTGGTGATCGGTGCGGTCACCGGCCTGAGTTCGGTGATCCTGGTGATGCTGATGGGCCAGCCGCGCATCTTCTATTCGATGGCGCGCGACGGCCTGATCCCGGCCGTGTTCGGCCGCATCCACGCGAAGTTCCGCACGCCGCACGTCGGCACCGTGGTGGTCGGCGTGCTCGCCGCCACCCTGGGCGGCCTGTTCAACATCGGCGTGCTGGGCGAGATGGTCGCCATGGGCACCCTGCTGGCCTTCGCCACCGTGTGCGTGGGCGTGCTGGTGCTGCGCTATACGCGCCCCGAGCTGCCGCGTTCGTTCCGGGTGCCGGTGCCGTGGCTGGTCTGCCCGCTCGGCGCGCTGGCCTGCATGGCGCTGTTCCTGCAGTCCTTCCTGGAACACTGGCGCTGGATGCTGACCTGGATCGCGATCGGCCAGGCGATCTATTTCCTCTACGGCTACTCGCACAGCAAGCTGCGCAAGCCGGCCGCCTGATCCCACGCCTACGAGGGCCGGCTCCGCGCCGGCCTTCTCTTTTATAGTCGGCCACGATCCGACACCCGCACCACCCAGGTCCACGCATGCTCAAGCAGCTACTCGCCCGCAAGACCGACTTCTCCGACGCCGACGACTGCCATGGCGGCCCTGCCCTGCGCCGCACCCTGGGCAAATGGGGGATCACGGCGCTGGGCATCGGCGCGGTGATCGGCACCGGCATCTTCGTGGTGACCGGCCAGGCGGCGGCGGAACATGCGGGGCCGGCGGTGCTGATCTCGTTCATGCTGGCGGCGATCTGCAGCGGCTTCACCGCGCTGTGCTATGCGGAATTCGCCACGCTGATCCCGATCTCCGGCAGCTCCTATTCCTACGCCTACGCCACCCTGGGCGAACTGGTGGCGTGGTTCATCGGCTGGAACATGGTGCTGGAATACGGCATCTCCGCCTCCGCGGTGGCGGCCAGCTGGACCGGTTATTTCACCAGCCTGCTCGATCACGTCGGCATCCACCTGCCGATCGCGCTGACCGAGGCGCCGCTGGCGTTCAAGGACGGGCACCTGGTCGCCACCGGCCACCTGCTCAACCTGCCCGCGGTGGCGATCGTGCTGGCGCTGACCTGGCTGTGCTACGTCGGCATCCGCGAGTCGTCGGGCCTGAACGTGCTGATGGTGGCGCTCAAGGTCGGCCTGATCATCGTGGTGGTAGTCGCCGGCTACCGTTATGTGGATCCGGCCAACTGGCATCCCTTCATCCCCGCCGAGCAGGAACCGGGCAAGTACGGCTGGTCCGGCATCATGCGCGGCGCGGCGATGGTGTTCTTCGCCTATATCGGCTTCGAGGCGACCTCCACCGCGGCGCAGGAATGCAAGAACCCGCAGAAGGACCTGCCGTTCGGCACCCTGGTCTCGCTGGTGATCTGCACCGTGCTGTACCTGGCCATGGCGGCGGTGCTTACCGGCCTGATTCCCTACACCGAACTGGGCACCAGCGAGCCGGTGGTGACCGCGATCCGCAACCATCCCGAGCTGGGCTGGCTGCGCCTGGTGGTGGAGATCGGCGCGATGATCGGCCTGTCCTCGGTGATCCTGGTGATGATCATCGCGCAGCCGCGCATCTTCATGATCATGTCGCGCGACGGCCTGCTGCCGCCGGTGTTCAACCGCATCCACCCCAAGCACCGCACGCCGCACCTCAACACGGTGTTCACCGGCATCGGCATCGCCGTGCTGGCCGCGGTGTTCCCGCTGGACCTGCTGGCCGACCTCACCTCGATGGGTACCCTGATCGCCTTCGTGGCGGTCTGCGCCGGCGTGCTGATCCTGCGCTACACCTCGCCGGAGCTGCCGCGGCTGTTCCGCGTGCCGGCGGCCAAGTTCGTGTGTACCGCCGGGGTGATCAGCTGCCTGACCCTGCTGTCCTTCATGGCCTGGTTCAACTGGCTGCTGATGATCGTCTGGACCGTGATCGGCCTGGCCATCTACTTCGGCTACGGCGTGCGCCACAGCCGCCTGCGCCGCGCCTCCTGAGGCGATCTCCGTCGAACGCCCGCCAATGGCGGGCAATCCCGGAAAACGCCCGCGTATGGTGCTCAACTGAACAGAACTGCCGCGAAATGCGCAATCCGCGCCGATTTTTGATGTGCAGTCACGAATAGCGCCATAAGTCTTTGTTATTGCTCGTTTTAACGAGACTTTTTCGGGAAAAATTTTTCGTCCGGACGCCCCAAACGGTGGTTTG
This sequence comes from Dyella sp. 2RAB6, assembly GCF_052115385.1. Lineage (NCBI taxonomy): Bacteria > Pseudomonadati > Pseudomonadota > Gammaproteobacteria > Lysobacterales > Rhodanobacteraceae > Dyella > Dyella sp. 2RAB6. Next base: position 637,678 of record NZ_JBFRGP010000001.1, on the reverse strand, counting down.
GGGAGTAACATCTGCCGTCCGTGGGTAGATCACTTGGCAGTGGGCCCCGGATTGCCGCCCGGCGCGTCAGGCGGGTCAGCTCCTCGGCCTGACGCGTCTGGGCTGCATCTTCTCTCCGGCTAGATCGTTGCTCTCGATCGATACCGCCGACGATGCACTTCCTCTTCTGAAATCGAACGCGCTCCGGCGCGTTCGCGCGTTTTTGCCTGGCCAGAACGCGCGCATGAAAAAGGCCGGCGCAAAGGCCGGCCTCGATCACGCATGCGGGTATCGCTCAGGCTTTCTTCGAATGCGACACGCACCAGCCCTTCGCATTCACCGACTTGCCCGGGAACAACTGGCACGGACCGTAGCCCGAGGCGCCACCCGAATAGAACTGGCAGTTCGAACAAGCGTCGCCGGCCTTGCGCTTGGCGTCCTTGCTCGCGCCCGCGTCCTCGACATAACCCAGCGCCTTCGCGGTCGGATCGTCCGGGCTCACGTGCGGCAGGTCGGCGGCGCGCGCCACGCGCGGCAGCGAGCCGATCATCGCGGCAGCGGCGACGGTGCCGCCGGCGATCTTCAGGAACTGGCGGCGGGACTCGAGTTCTTTGTCGTTCGACATTGGGGACAACCTCCGTCTTGGGGACTTGGCGCCGCGCCGGGCGGCGGATCGGCGGCCATGGTACGCCCGGCCCGCAGCACACCATGAGAATGGCTCGCATTCGGCGCCCGCGCGGTCAAAAGAGCGTACGGACCGGCGTGCTATAGTCCCCTGCCATTTGGACGTCCATATCGCATGAGCCAGGTCCTTCCCTCCTCCATCGCGCCGGAGCTGTTCGCCGAACGCGCCGACGCGATCGCCGACGCCGCGCGCGAGCTGGCGCTGGCCGGCTGGACGCCGGCGACCAGCAGCAATTTCTCCATGCGCATCGACGCGGAGCACGCGGCCATCACCATCTCCGGCCGCGACAAGGGCAAGCTCGGCCGCGACGACATCATGCTGATCGACATGCATGGCAAGGCCGTCGGCACCGCCGCGCGCCCCAGCGCGGAAACCGAACTGCACACGCAGATCTACCGCCGCCTGCCGCAGATGAACGTGGTGCTGCACACCCACTCGCGCACGCAGAGCGTGGCCTCGCGCCTGTTCGCCGCCGACGGCGTGGTGCGCCTGCAAGGCTGGGAGCTGCAGAAGGCCATCGCCGGCGAAACCACCCACGACGCCGCGCTGTCCATCCCGGTGTTCCCCAATACCCAGCACATGCCCGAACTGGTAGCCCAGGTCGACGCCTGGCTCGACAGCGGCAAGCCGCTGCACGCCTACTTGATCGACGGCCACGGCATCTACACCTGGGGCAAGGACATGGCGGAAACCCGCCGCCACCTGGAAGCCCTGGAGTTCCTGCTGGGCTGTGAAATGGACCTGAGGAGACTGTCCGCATGAGCCGCCTGCGCATTTTCGACGAGCAGCGCCCCGACGCGCCGCTGTCCATCCACACCGAGCACGCCGCCATCGCGCGCGAGCTGGGCCGGGTCGGCGTGCGCTTCGAGCAGTGGGAAGCCGGCCAGCCGATCGCCCCGGGCGCCAGCCAGGACGAAGTGATCGCCGCCTACCGCGCCGACATCGACCGCCTGATGAGCACCGAGGGCTACCAGGCCGTCGACGTGATTAGCCTCAAGCCGGACCACCCCGAGCGCGCCACGCTGCGCCAGAAGTTCCTCAGCGAGCACACCCACAGCGAGGACGAAGTGCGCTTCTTCGTCGCCGGCGCCGGCCAGTTCACCCTGCACATCGACGGCAAGGTCTACGACGTGCTGTGCGAACAGGGCGACCTGATCGGCGTGCCGGACGGCACGCGTCACTGGTTCGACATGAGCGAGGCGCCCTACTTCGTGGCGATCCGCCTGTTCACCAACAAGGACGGCTGGGTCGCCAACTTCACCGGCGAGGACATCGCCCAGCGCTTCCCGCGCATGCTGCCGCACGACTCGGGGAAGGCGGCGGCCTGAATCGCTCCGCGCCCGCCGGCGCGGCTAAGCTTGCTTCTCCGGGCCCGGCATGACGGGCCCGCGTTTCCGTCATCGCTTCCACGGCTAGCCCATGACCGTCATCCGCGCCATCGTCACCGATATCGAAGGCACCACCAGCTCGATCAGCTTCGTCAAGGACGTGCTGTTCCCGTACGCGCGCAAGCGCCTGCCGGCCTATGTGGAAACCCACGTCGACACGCCCGAGGTGCAGCACTGGCTGCACGAGGCGGCCAAGGAAGCCGGCCTGGTCGAAGCCAGCCGCCAGGAGATCATCGAGCTGCTGCTGCGCTGGATCGACGAGGACCGCAAGTCCACCGCGCTCAAGGCGCTGCAGGGCATGATCTGGAAGGACGGCTACGCCGGTGGCGAATACCGCTCGCACATGTACCCGGAAGTCGCCGCGCGCCTGCGCCAATGGCGCGGCGATGGCCTGCGCCTGTACGTGTATTCCTCCGGCTCGGTGGCCGCGCAGAAGCTGCTGTTCCAGTACAGCGAGGCCGGTGACCTCACCCCGCTGTTCGCCGGCTATTTCGATACCGAGACCGGCCCCAAGCGCGAGCAGGCTTCCTACGAGAAGATCGCCGCGGCGATCGGCGAACTGCCGGAGCACCTGCTGTTCCTCTCCGACATCGTGGAGGAACTGGACGCCGCCAAGGCCGCCGGCCTGCACACCGCCTGGCTGCTGCGCCCGCCGCTGGCGCTGCCGGCCGAGCCGCGCCATCCCGCCTATACCGACTTCGACGCCATCAACCCCTGAGCTCCGCGTCCGCCGCCATGCGCATTGCCCTGACCGCCCTGCTCGCCTTCGCCGCCGGCGTGCTGCTGACCCTGCTGGCACACCACGCCGCACCCGCACTGGGCGAGGCGCGCCACGCCGCCGTACCGGCCGTCGCGGCAAGCGCGGCTCCAGCCCGCGCGCTGCCCGCCATCGCCAACTCGGCCGAGCTGCCCGCGCCCGCGGATGACGAAGCCGACCGCTGGCCGGAAAAAGCCTCGACACCCGAACAGGTCGCCTACGCCCAGCCGCGCCTGCTGCACGACGCCTTGGCCAGACTGGGACCGCGCGTGGCGGGCACGCCGAACCTCTACGTCGTGGCCTTCGCCGGCGACGGCGGCGAAGACGTGTTCCACAACGAGGTCGAATACGCCGGCAAGCTGTTCGCCGACCGCTTCGGCGCCAGCGTGCACCCGCTGCTGCTGGCCAACAGCCCGGACACGCTCGACACCCGCCCGCTGGCCACCTGGAGCAACCTCGACAACGCGCTGGATGCGCTGTCCGGCGTGATGAAGAAGGACGAGGACATCCTCGTGCTCTACCTCACCTCGCACGGCGACCCGGACCACAACCTGCTGGTCGACATGGACCCGCTGCCGCTGGACCAGATCGGCGCGCCGGACCTGGCCGGCATCCTGGCCAAGCACGCCTTCAAGTGGAAAGTGGTGGTGGTGAACGCCTGCTACTCCGGCGGCTTCGTGCCGCCGCTGAAAGGCCCCGGCACCCTGGTGCTCACCGCCGCGCGCGCCGACCGCAGCTCGTTCGGCTGCGGCAGCGATTCCGACATCACGTATTTCGGCCGCGCCTGGCTGGTCGATGCGATGAACCGAACCTCCGATTTCATCGCCGCCTTCCAGCAGGCCAGGAGCGAGATCGCGCAGTGGGAAACCCGCGACCATCTCACCCCATCCGAACCGCAGATCGACATCGGCAGCGGCATCGCCGACCAGCTTGCGCGCTGGCGCGGGCATGTGAAGCCCGGCGCGGCGGTGGCGTTCGATCCGGCGCATGCGGAGCTTGCACCGGCGGGACAGCGTTAAACCCGTCATTCCGGCGCAGGCCGGAATGACGATATCGCTACTGGAAATTCCAGCGCACCCCGAAGTTGGCACCCCAACCGCGCGCACCGGCGTTGCCAACCTCCTTCTGGTAATCGGCCTCGCCGTAGAACGACCACTGCCGTCCCAGTGAATACGTGCCGCCCAGGCCCAGCTCCACACCCTGGCCATACGCACCGCCGACGAAGGTCTGCTCCAGACCGGGCGCGCTGTCGGCACCGATGGTCACGCGCGAACGCCCGCCCCAGCCCTTGGTGTAATTCAAGCGCACATACGGCGTAGCGAAACGCTGCTCGCCGCGATCCCAGGTGCGATAGAAGCGCACGCCGATGCGGCCGACGTTCTGGTCGTAGTCGTGGAAGTTCACCCGCGTGCCGTCCTGGTCCACCAGGCTGTCCACCCGCTCGTGCAGCCGCGCCAGTTGCAGTTGCGGTTCCAGCGTATAGCCGCTGTCGAAGCGCCACGGATAGCCCGTCTCCACGGAAGCGGTCCAACCCGTGGCGCGCAGGCGCGCGACGTCCTGCATGCGCGCCACGTCCACGTCGCCCTGGTGGCGATCGCCGGATACCACCGCATCCACGTAGAAACCGTTGACGTGCTGCCAGGTCAGGAAGGCGGCAACACTGTTGCTGTAGAACTTCGTGCGGCTGGTACCGTCGGCGGCCTTCGGCTCCAGCCGCGTGCGCCCATGGGTGAAGGCCAGGCCGGCGCGCATCGCCGACTTCTCGTTGTCGATATTGAAAATGTTCGCGCCCACCTGCAGCGCGCGCACGTGCTGGTCGTAGTCGTAGCCGAAGCGGCGGAAGCTCACGTCGGTGTGATAGGTGTAGTCGCCGCCGATCACGCGCGCGAACGCTTCGCCGCCCGCGCCATCGTCCAGGACGTTCTCGTGGCGGATCTCGCCCAGGCGCTTGTGCAGGTTGTCCAGCATGCGGAAGCCGTAGGCGGCGAGAGCACCCGGCGCGGAAATATACGCGGGCACCTGCGGCGTCACCTCGGGGCGGCCCGGCGCGCAGGTGTCGATACCGTTCACCAGGCAGCCGTCGTCCGGTGCTTCGGTGACGGCGGGCGGTGGCGTCGGTGCCGGTTCGCAGTCGGTTTCGCAGATATAGACATTGGCCAAGCGGTAATCCCAGAACGCGTTGCCGCTGCCGGCGACCACGCGCTGCCCCGCCACGGACGAACCCGGTGCGAACGCGTACAAGCCGTACTTCCACGGACCCGCCGCGAGATAACCGCTGGCCAGATGGAACGCATCGGCCGTGGAGCTGCCCGCCACCTGCACCACCGAAATGCCTTCCGTCGCATCCACCGCGCTGTTGTGATTGAAGTCGGTCAGCTCGCCCGTGCTCGCCGCCGATGGCGCGATGTTCAACACGGTGCTGCCGCTGGCATTGCCCTGTACCAGCAAGCGATCGCTGAATTGATTGCTGAGCGCGCTGCCGAGATTGAGCGTGGTGATCAGCTCGATCCGGCCGTTCTGCCCGATGTAATCGCCACCTACCGTGAGGCTATTGCCCGGCGAGCCGGCGCCGTTGGTGAGATCGATCACGCCTGCATTGCTGACATGCGCGCTGGTCGCCGTGGCGCCGGAGATTACCGGGTGCACGTTGTTGCCGGCGAACAGCGTGGATGCCGCATCGATAACGACGTCGCTGTTGGCCAACTGCAGGTTGTCGGTCAGGGTGAAGCGGGTGCCGGTGAAATTGATGGTGTTCCAGCCGCTGCCCAGGTTCACGCCCTTGCCCAGATCGTCTGCGGCGAACGAACCGCCGCGCGATTCGATGCCATCCAGGGTCAGTGTATTGCCGCCGCCGCTGCCGGCGGTGAGATGGTAGGTGCTGGACAGATCCACGCCCTTGACCAGCGCGCTGTTGTTCGCGCCGTTGCCCATGCTGAGGCTGCCGTTGAGCGTGCCGGCAGTCCAATTGAAGGTGTCGCTGCCATCGCCGGTGGCGAGATCGCCCTGCACCGCGCCGCCGGACAGCGTCACCGTATCGTTGCCGGCGCTGCCGCGCAGGGCCGGGCCGCGCGCGCTGGCGGCCTGGATCGTGCCGGTGTTGGTAAAGCGGGTGCCGGCGCCGTTGGCAAGATCGACCACCGGCGCCGCGCTGCTGGCCGAAATCAGCTTGCCGGTGTTGCTGGTGCTGGAGGCCGTGCCCGCCACCAGCGCCGAACCGCCCGCTGCGCTGCTGACATTCACCGATGCCGCCGTGGTCACCGCGCCGGTGGTCAAAGCCTGGATGCCCGTCGCGCCCGCACCGTTGGCATTCACCACATAGTTCTTGCTCAGGTCCAGCGCGCCGGTGGTGGCGGAACCATCGGCGTGGCGGAACGCGAAACCGGTCCCTGCGCCCGCCACGTTGATCGTCACCGTCGATGCCGGATCGAACGCCGTCGCCGTGCGGATGCCCGCCCCATTACCCGCCTGCACCGTCACGCCCTGCAACGACACCGCGCCGATTTCCGCCGCATTCTCGATACCGTTGCCGCTGCCGTCGGCGGTGATGGTGGCGTTGGCCACCGTCAGCGACGATGCACCCGCGTCCAGCAGCACGCCATGCGCGCTGCCATGTGCGGCCACGCTGCCGCCTTGTCCATCGATGCTGGCCTGCGCGCCGCCCAGCAGCCGGATGCCGGCCAGGCCGTTGTCGACGGTGACCGTGCCCAGGCCGAGGATCTGCGACTGCGCACCCTCGACCCGCACGCCGGTGCCATTGGCGACGTGGATGCTGCTGCTGTTGGTGAGCGTGCCGGCGCTCTGCACCCACACGCCCGTAGCGCCGGCACCGCTCAAGTCGAGCGTGCCGGTATTCACCAGCGTACCGAGGTTCTTCGCCACGAAGCCGATCGCATTGGCGCCCGCGCCGCTCACCGCGCCGTTGTTGGTCAGGGTGGTAGCTACCGGTGTCCCTGCTGCCGCGCCCGAGATGTCGGTCTTCTGTCCATCGACGATGCCACCGATGCTGCCGTTGCCGCTGAGGTTCACCGTCGAACCGGCGCTCAAGGTTCCGCTTGCGCCACCATCCACTTCCACGCCCGTCGCATTCGCACCGCTGACATTGAACGTCGCGGTGCCGCTGGTCACCGTAGTGCCCGGGCCCGAACCGGTAATGCCGCGCGCACCGGCACCCGACGAGGTCAGCGTGGGCGTACCGCTCAAGGCCAGCGTCGCGCCGTCGTCGATGCGATAGATGGTGGCGTTGGCGGTGCTGGCATCGATGGCATTGGCGGCGCTGTTGATCCGCGCTCCCGCGCCCAGCGCATGGAACGCGATCTGATCGGTGTTGGCAAACACCGGCAACGCCGTCGCCGACACATTCACCGTTCCCGCATTGATCGCCTCGGCGCCGATCGCACCCACGCCATTCATCCGCACCTGCGCGCCGTTCTGCAGATTCACCACCGCCTTGGCGCCGGTCGCGCTCACGCCGCGCGTGCGATCCGCGACGCTGCCGCCATTGGCGGCGATGATGCCGGTGGTATTGGCCGTCGTCGCGCTGTTGCCGCTGCTGCCGTCGACCAGGATGCCGGTGCCGCCATCCTGCACCGTGATATTGCCGCTGTTGTTCGCCGTCGCACCCGTCTCGACCCGGATGCCGGTGGCGTGCGCGCCGGTAAAGCTGATATCGCCGGTATTGGTGAGCTTGCCGCTGTTGCGCGCGATATAGCCGGTGAGCGCGGCCTGGCTCTCGGTCAACGTCGCCGCCGTGGTCAACGAGGTGCTGCCTGTCGGCGAACCGGTATTGGCACCGGTCAGGCTGTGCTTCTGGCCATCGACGATGCCCGCCACCGAACCCGCACCGGACAGATGCACGGTGGTGGCCGCATCGATCGCGCCGGTGGCGCCGCCTTCGATCACTACGCCCGTGGCACCGGCGCCGGTCACCTGGATCTGCGCATCGTTGGTGCTGACCGTCGACGGCGCGCCGGTGCCGATGACCGCCTGCGAGTTCGCACCCGATGCGGTAAGGCTCAGTCCCGTGCCATCGAACACCGCGCCGTTCTCCACCCGGAACAGGGTGGAACCGGTGGTGGTGACATCGAGCACCGAGCTGGCCACATTGATCTTCGCGTTGGCGCCAAAGGCGAAGAAGGCGATCTGCTTGCTGCCGCCGGCGAAGGTCGGCTCCGCACCGGCCAATACGTCCACCGTCGCGCGGCCGCGTGCATGGATGCCGATCGCGCCGTCGCCCAGCAGGTTCACCGGACCGCTGACATTGGCCGTCGCCGTGCCGGACGCCTGCCCTTCCACCCACACGCCGAAGTTGCGCGTGCCGCTGCCCGGATCGGCGCCGCCGGCGACATTGATCACGCCGCTGGAACTGGCCGTCGACGCGCTGCTGTTGGTGCTGAGCACCTTGATGCCCACGCCGTTCACGCCATTGAGATTGATCGTGCCGCTGTTGCTGATGCCGCCACCCGCACCGGAGTTGGTGACCAGGATGCCGTCGTTCTCGCGCGGCACCGTGGCCGCCTTGCCGTTGATATTGATGGTGCCGCTGTTGGTGACCGTGGCATTGGGCGCATTGCTCACTACGATGGCCGCGGCATTCTGCGTGCGGCTGCCGATGGTGATGGTGCCCTGGTTCAAGGCCGTCGCATTGCCGTTGACGGTGATGCCCGCGGTCAGCGAGCCCTGGTTGATCGCCACGTCGGCCGGCGCCACGTTCGGATCGGTCTGCGCGCCGCGGCCGATATAGATATTGCCCGCGGCGTTGTTGGTGAATTGCCCGGTGCCGTCCGCCAACAGCACGCCCGTCATCGAGCCATTCGATTTATTGCCGGTGACGCCGACATTGACGATGCCGCTGTTGTTGGCATTGCTGTTGCCATTGAGGCGGATGCCCGCCGATTGTCCCGCGCCATTGGTGGCGCCAGTGGCCAGGTTGAGGATGCCGTTGTTGGTGAAGGCGCTGGACGCGGCCAAGTCCACTACATAGGCGCCATAGGCGCTGTCGACCGTGCTGCCGTTCGGATTGAGAAAGAAGTTGCCGTTGATCACGCCGTTGTTGATGCCCGAACTGCTGCCGGTGATGAACATCGCCGAGCCGTCGCCGGTGGTATGCGTGACCGCCAGCGTGCCGTTGTTGGTCAGCGTGCCACCGCTTTCCGCGCGCATCGCGCCACCGTTGGAGTTGGCCACTTCCAGCTTGCCGCCGGCATCGACGGTGGCGGTGCCGTTATTGCCGATCGCATGCATCGCCACGCGCAAGCCGATCGGCTGGGCGACTTCGTCGGCCGCATTGTTGGCGCTGACGTTGTAGCCGATGGTCTGCGTCGACGAGCTGTAGGCCTTGCCGAACTCCGTGCTGTACTGCGCCGGATCGAGGTTGCCTGCCTGCAGCTGCTTGATCAGCCAGTCGTTATAGGTGCGCAGGTCGCTGTCGTTGTTGACCGTCTTCGCATTGCTCACGCCATCCAGGGTGGTGACGCTGAAGCTGCCGCCGTAGCTGGACACATAGGTGACCTGGTAGGTCTCCGGCTGCGCCGGATTGGCGACCGCGCCGATAAAGGTGATGCGATTGGACGACTGCCAATGCAGTGCACTGGCATTGCCGCCGCTGCCATCGGCATAGAACAGCGAGGACTGCTTGGCCGCCATGGTCCAGCCATTGGTGCTGGCGGTGGACGCCGCGCCGGCCGTGCCGATATTGACGTTGAGCGTACCGCCGCCGCTGTTGACCGTGCCCACGCGCGCATCGATGTACTGCGCGCCGTTGACGTTGACCTCGTCCGGCACCGTCGCACTCGCATCGACCGCTGCCGTCGGGGTGAGATTGGCGGTGGCATAAGTCGACGCCACACGGGTACCGCCGGTGATCGGGTCCGGCACGGTGGCGCCGAAGTTCTGCGTGCCCGGATTGAGCCGCGCCGCACCCACCCACTGCCAGCCGCTGACGATGCGGCCGATCGCATTGAGCTGCCCCAGCGTGGTGTTGCGCGAGCCGCTGTCGCCCGCGAGGAATTGCTGCGGCCCCTGCAGGGTGACCGTGGCCCCGGCAGCGACGACCGTCGCGCCGACCTTGTTGTCGTTGAGCTGCGGATCGTAGACGCCGAGCGCCACGGACTGCGCCGCGGCATGGCCGGCGACAGCACCGCACAGCACAGGAAGCGCGATACGCAAGGCGGCACGCCGCCGCTTTCCCCGGCCCTGGCGCCCGCGCCGGAACGCCAGCTCGGAAGCGACCACCCAGGCGCCGCGCACGGCGCTCCACACCACCCGATAGACAGTATTCATGCGGCCCTCTTTCGATGTTCCAGCGGCACCATGGCCGCGGAGAGACTCCACGGGAGTCCCTGCCTCTCACATCGAAACGCACCCGCACGAACCCGACTGGCTCAAGCCCCCTGACCGGATGGTCGTTTCTCCGAACGACACAACACGGCGAATTCGCTTGCATTCGATCGCCGCGCGGGCAGTTGTAGCTGCATGAATACTATTGCGCAAGTTTTCTCTTGTGAGAAAAACGTCAAGGACGTGACGCGTGCCGCGCCTGCAGAACCTGGCATACCTCGCGCATGCCGAGACCGCGCGCACGCAGCGCCACCATCAGATGGAAGACCAGGTCGGCCGCCTCGCCGAGCAAGGCTTCATCGTCCTGCACCACGGCAGCGAGTGCGGTTTCCACGCCTTCCTCGCCGACTTTCTGCGCGATGCGGCGGATGCCGCCTTCGAACAACCGCGTGGTGTAGCTGCCTTCGGGGCGCTCGTCGTTGCGTTGCTCCACCAGGCGATCCAGCGTGGCGAGAAAACCCAGCGGCGGCGCCACCTGCGCACGTTCGCCGAAGCAGCTGGACGTGCCGAGATGGCAGGTCGGCCCTTGCGGCTCGACCTGCAGCAGCAGCGTGTCGCCGTCGCAATCCACGCGCGCCGACTTCAGCGCCAGCACGTGGCCCGAACTCTCGCCCTTGGTCCACAGGCGCTGTTTGCTGCGGCTGAAGAAGGTGACCTGGCCCAGGTCCAGGGTCCGCGCCAGCGCTTCGGCATTCATATAGCCGAGCATCAGCACTTCGCCAGTCAGCCAATGCTGCACGACCGCAGGCAGCAGGCCGTCGCCCTTGCTCCAGTCCAGTCGTGCGAAGTCGGTGTTGAAGTCGCTCATGCTCGGTCCCGGTCAGAGGCGCGTCGCGATGCCCGCGCCGCGCAGGTATTGCTTCAAGGCGGGCACGGCGATCGTCCCGCTGTGGAACACGCTGGCCGCCAGCGCGCCGTCGACATCGGCCAGCGCGAACGCGTCGCGGAAATGCTCCGGCGCGCCCGCACCGCCCGAGGCCACCAGGGGCACCCGGCAAAGCGCACGCGCGGCGCGCAGTTGTTCGAGGTCGTAGCCTTCGCGCACGCCGTCGCTGCCCATGCAGTTGAGCACGATCTCGCCGGCGCCCAGGCGCTGCGCCTGTTCGATCCAGTCCAGCGTGCGCCAGGCCAGCGCCTGCGTCTTGTTGGGGTCGCCGGTGTACTGGCGCACGCGCCATTCGCCGTCGGCATCGCGCAGGCTGTCCACGCCCACCACCACGCATTGCACGCCGAAGGCCTCGGCCAGTTCGCCGATCAGGGCCGGGCGCTCCAGCGCAGGCGAGTTCACCGAGATCTTGTCGGCGCCCGCATACAGCACGGCGCGCGCATCCTCCACGCTGCGGATGCCACCGGCCACGCAGAACGGAATGTCGATCTCGCGCGCCACCCGCTCCACCCAGCCGCGATCCACGCTGCGGCCTTCCGGGCTGGCGGTGATGTCGTAGAACACCAGCTCGTCGGCGCCTTCGTCGCGATAGCGCATGGCCAGCTCGACGATCTCGCCCATCACCACGTGGTCGCGAAAGCGCACGCCCTTGACCACCTTGCCGTCGCGCACGTCCAGGCAGGGAATGATGCGGCGGCTCAGCATGCCAACGCCTCCTCGATACTGAAGCGGCCTTCCAGCAGCGCCCGGCCGAGGATCACACCCTGCGCGCCTGCCGTGCGCGCGGCGACGATGTCGTCCACCGAGCGCACGCCGCCGGACGCCTGCACGGCCAGGGCCGGCACGCTGCGCGCAAGATCGCGGTAAAGCTCCAGATTGAAACCGGCCAGCATGCCGTCGCGGTCGATGTCCGTGCACAGCAGGTGCTGCGCGCCGCGGCCGGCATACCAGGGCGCCAGCTCGTCCAGCGAGCGCGCTTCCAGCTCGGTCCAGCCAGCGCTCGGCAGCGCCCAGCGGCCATCGATGCGGCGGGTGTCCAGCGCGATGGTGAGCTTCTCCGCGCCGTACTCCTCCAGCCAGGCAGCGACCCGCTCGGGCTCGCGGATCGCCAGGCTGCCGATGACCACGCGCGCGACGCCGGCCTCGAACAGCCGGCGCAGATCGTCCTCGCCACGCACGCCGCCGCCGGCCTGCACATACATGCCGTCGCGCGCGATCGCTTCGATCACCCGCAGGTTGTCCAGGCTGCCGGAACGCGCGCCGTCCAGATCCACCACGTGCAGCCACATGGCTCCCGCACCGGCGTAGCGCAGGGCCAGCGAGCGCGGCTCGAACTCGTAGGTGGTCTGCTGGTCGTAGTCGCCCTGGCGCAGGCGCACCACGCGGCCGGCGCGCAGATCGATGGCGGGAATGACGCTGAAGCTCATAGTTCGAGGAAGTTCTTGAGGAGCCTCGCGCCGACGGCGGCGGAGCGCTCGGGATGGAATTGCATGCCGTGGAAATTCTCGCGCGCGACCACGGCGGAGAACGCGCCGCCGAAGTCGGCGGTGGCCAGCGTGTGCTCGCCGGGCGGCAGGGCGTAGCTGTGCACGAAGTAAGCCCAGCGGTCATGCCCTCCGTGCGCGCCGTGCGCGCCGTCCAGCCCCGCCACCAGCGGATGCTGGCGCTCGATGTGCAGGCGGTTCCAGCCCATGTGCGGCACGCGCAGCTCCGGTGTGTCGGCGAAGCGGCGCGCCGTACCCGGGATCACCCCCAGGCACTCGGTCGCGCCCTCTTCCGAATGCTCGAACAGCAGTTGCATGCCCAGGCACACGCCCAGCACCGGCTGCGTCAGCGAACGCATCAGATCCACCAGGCCAAGCTCGCGCAGACGCGCCATGCCGGGACCGGCCGCGCCGACGCCGGGCAGGATCACCTTGTCGGCGCGGCGGATGGTGTCGGCGTCGGCAGTGAGCGCCGCATCCGCGCCCAGGCGCGCCAAGGCATAGCGCACCGAACCGATATTGGTGCCGCCGGCATCGACCAGCACCACGGACATCACAGCGCTCCCTTGGTGCTGGGCAGCTCGCTGCCCTCGCGGCGGATCGCCTCGCGCAGCGCGCGCGCCACCGCCTTGAAGCAGGCCTCGACCATGTGGTGCGCATTCTCGCCGTACACGCTCAGGTGCAGGTTGGCGCCCAGCGTCTCGCACAGCGAGCGGAAGAAATGCGGCACCAGTTCGGTCGGCACCTCGCCCACGCGCTCGCGCGGGAAGTTGCCGTCGAACACGAAGTACGGGCGGCCGGACAGGTCCAGCGCGGCGCTCGCTTCCGACTCGTCCATCGGCAGGGTGAAGCCGTAGCGCGCGATGCCGCGCTTGTCGCCAAGCGCCTGGCGCAATGCCTGACCCAGGGCCAGCGCGCAGTCCTCGATGGTGTGGTGTTCGTCGATATGCGTGTCGCCGTCGCACTCCAGTTCCAGCGCGAAGCCGCCGTGCTTGCCGATCTGCTCCAGCATATGGTCGAAGAAGCCCAGGCCGGTGCGCGCCTTCGGTTCGGCCACGCGGTCCAGGTCCACCCGCACGCTGATGCGCGTTTCCTTGGTGTTGCGCGTGACGTTGGCGGTACGCGGCGCATCCAGCAGCTGATGGGCGATCTCCTCCCACGACAGCCCTTGCGGACCGACCAGGAAACCGCGCACGCCCATATTGGCGGCGAACTGCAGGTCGGTCTGGCGATCGCCCACCATCGCCGCGGCGCCACGGCTCCAGCCATCGTCCGCCAGATAGTGGCGCAGCATGCCGACGCCGGGCTTGCGCGTGTCCAGGCCGTCGCGCGGGAAACTGCGGTCGATCAGCACCTCGCGAAAGCGGATGCCCTGCGAGGCGAGGATGCGCAGCAGCAGCTCGTGCGGCCCGGTGAAATGCGCTTCGGGAAAGCTGTCGGTGCCCAGGCCGTCCTGGTTGGTGACCATCACCAGCTCGTAGCCGGCGGCCACGCAGCGTTGCAGCGCGGCGATCACCCCGGGCAGCAGGGCCAGTTTTTCGTAGCTGTCGATCTGCTCGTCCGCCGGCTCCTCGATCAGGCAGCCGTCGCGGTCGACGAAAAGCATCTTGCGGCTCATACGCGGTCTCCGTTCAGTACGTCGAGTACACGCGTATTCTCATCCGGCGCACCGATGGTGATGCGCAGTGCATCACCCAGATTGGGATAACGCCGTACGTCGCGGACCACGATGCCGGCCGCGAACAGGCGCCGATAGGCGGCGCCGGCATCGTCGAAGCGCACGGCGAGGAAATTGGCCTGCGAGGGCAGCACCTCGCGCACGCCGGGCACGGCGGCCAGTGCGGCGGCCATGCGCGTGCGTTCCGTCCGTACCTTGCGGATATGCTCCGCCGCCTCGGCCTGCCCTTGCGCCGACAGGCCTTCCAGCGCTGCCGTCACGCAAGGCAGCGGCAGCGGATACGGCGGGATGATCCGCCGTAGCAAGGCGATCACCTCGGCATTCGCCAGCAGCGTGCCCACGCGCGCACCGGCCAGCGCCCAGGCCTTGGACAAGGTGCGCAGCACGGCGAGGTGGTCGTAGCGATCGATCAGCCCGGCCACGCTGCCGCCGTCGGCAAACTCGACATAGGCCTCGTCCACCACCAGCAGCGCGCGGCCGGCCAGCGCGCGCGCCAGTTGTTCGATGGTGGCCTGCGGCACCGGCTGCCCGGTGGGATTGTTCGGGGTGCAGACGAAGACCAGCTTCACCGCCGGCGTGAGGGCGGCGAGCAAGGCGTCGGCATCCACGCTGAAGTCGGCCGCCAGCGGCACTTCCACGATGCCCGCATCCTGGATGCGCGCGCATACCGAGTACATGCCGAAGGTCGGCGGCTGGATCGCGATGGCATCGCGCCCCGCGCGGCAGAACGCACGCACCAGCAGGTCGATCGCCTCGTCGCTGCCGCGGGCGACCAGCAGCTGGTCCTCGCGCACGCCGTAAAGTTCGGCCAGCGCGCGCACCAGCGCCGCCGGCTGCGGGTCGGGATAGCGATTGCAGCCGCGTCCCGCCGTACCCGTCGGCGCCCAGGCCGATTCGTTGGCATTCAGCAGGATCGCGCCGCCGCTGGCCTCCATGCGCGCCGAGGAATACGGCTGCATGGCGCGGATCTCCGGGCGCGCCAGATCGAGCACGCTCATGCCCTTGCCTCCAGCGCGGCCAGGCGCAGCGTCACCGCGCGGCGGTGCGCTTCCAGTTGCTCGGCCGCGGCCAGCGTCGCGGCGCACGGGCCGATCGCGCGCAGGCCATCCGCGCTCAATTCCTGCACGGTGATCTGCTTCTGGAAACTGGCCACCGACACGCCGCTGTAGCTGCGTGCATAGCCGTAAGTCGGCAGCACGTGGTTGCTGCCGCTGCAGTAGTCGCCGACCGACTCCGGCGTCCACGCACCGAGGAAGATCGAACCGGCGCTGTCGATACCGTCCAGCAGCGCGCGCGGTTCGGCCACCTGCAGGATCAGGTGTTCCGGCGCGTAGCGATTGCTCACCGCCACCGCCTGCGCCAACGAATCGACCAGGATCAGCCGGCTCTGCGCCAGCGCCTGGGTAGCGATCGCTGCGCGCGGCAGCGCGGCGCATTGACGTTCGACTTCCACCGCGACGCGGTCGAGCAGCGCATCGGAGGGGCTGAGCAGGATCACCTGCGAGTCCGGGCCGTGCTCGGCCTGCGACAGCAGGTCGGCGGCGACGAATTCCGGATCGGCCTCGCTGTCGGCGATCACCAGCACTTCCGAGGGGCCGGCCGGCATATCGATGGCCGCGCCCTCCGGATCGCCGGACACCTGCAGCTTGGCCTCGGTGACCCAGGCATTGCCCGGGCCGAACAGCTTGTCGCAACGCGGCACTGTCGCCGTGCCATAAGCCATCGCGGCGATCGCCTGCGCGCCGCCGAGCTTGAACACCCGGTGCACGCCGGTGATGCGCGCGGCATACAGCACCGCCTCGTCGCAGCGGCCGTCGGCGCGGGCGGGGGAACACAGCACCACCTCGCGGCAACCGGCGAGTTGCGCCGGTACGCCGAGCATCAAGGCTGTCGACGGCAGCGGCGCGCTGCCGGCTGGCACGTATAGGCCGACCTTGGCGATCGGACGCAGCACACGCTCCACCCGCACGCCAGGCGCGGTGTCCACCGCGACGGGACGCGGCGCGGATGCGCGATGGAAGGTGGCGATGCGCGTGGCGGCTTCTTCGATGGCGGCTTTCAGTTCCGGCGCCAGCATGGCTTCGGCGGCCGCGAATTCTTCCGCGCTGACTTCGATCGCCTCGATGCTGCAGCGGTCGTACTTCGCGCTCAGCTCGCGCAGCGCGGCATCACCCTCGGCGCGCACCTTGGCGACGATCGCCTCCACGCCACGGCGCAGTTCCTCCGCACGCGACTGCGCGGGGCGAGCCAGGGCCTGCAGCTGCGCCGCGGCATCGAGCGCGTTCCAGTCCAGTCGTTTCATGCCAGCATCTTCTCCACCGGCAGCACGAACATCTCGCGCGCACCGGCCTTCTTGATCTCTTCCAACTGCCGCCAGCTCACTTCACCGGCACACAGCGCCTGCAGCATCAGCTGATCCGGTTGTCCCGCCACCGGCAGCAAGGTCGGCTGCGGACCGCCCGGCAGCAGGCGGGTCACCGCCTCCAGGTGCTGGCGCGAGGTCTGCAGCAGCAGCAGGCGCGATTCGCGTACCTGCATCACGCCATCGAGGCGCTTGAGCAGCAGCTCGATCATGTCGCCGCGCTCGTCCGTGGGCAGCAGCTTGGGGCCGGCCAGCACCGCCTCGCTTTCCAGCAGCACGTCGGCTTCGCGCAACTGGTTGGCGACCAGGGTGCCACCGCTCTGCACCAGATCGCAGATCAGGTCTGCCGTGCCCAGCCGCGGCGCGATCTCCACCGAACCGGCCAGCGTCACCACGCCGGCATCCACGCCGTTCCTGCGCAGCCAGTCGCGCAGCAGGCCCGGATAAGAAGTGGCAATGCGCAGGCCGTCGAGCTGCTGCGGCCGCTCGTAGTCCAGCTCCTGCGGCACCGCGATCGACAGCCGGCAGCGGCCGAAACCCAAGGCACGCCATTCGGCCAGCGGCCCGGCCTCGCGTCCGTCGGTGAGCGAGTACTCGCTCAGCACATTGCGGCCGACGATGCCCAGGTCGCACACGCCCTGCGCGATCAGCCCCGGGATATCGTCGTCGCGCACCAGCAGCAAGTCCACCGGCTCGCCTTCGCCGAACAGGAACAGCTTGTCGCGGCTCTGGCGGAAGCTGAGGCCGCAGCGGTTGAGCAGATCCAGCGCCGGCTCGGTCAGCCGGCCGGACTTCTGCATGGCGATACGCAAACGATCACGCGGTTTCATGCCTTGCCCTTCTTTGCCGCACGGCGACGCGAGGCGCGCGCCGCGGCGGCCAGGTAGCCGCCATTGCCTTGATTGAGAAAGCGCGCCACCCGCCCGATGGTGGTGATGCTCACCGCGGTGCGCTCGTGGATCTCGCGATACGGCACCTCGTCGAGCAGATACGGCACCACCCGCCAGCGGTCGACCAGCACTTCCAGCTCCGCCGGCGTGCACAGGTCGCGCAGGAAGGCGCCCATCTCCTCGGTGTTCTTCAGCGACAGCAAGGCCTCGCTCAGACTGAGCTCGGCGGACTCGGCAGGCAGTTCGGGATCCAGCGATCGACGCTTCATAATGTACTAACGCGTTAATACAGTGGAACAGACTATAGCCGGCTTGTGCGTTTGCAGCAAGTCCTCCACCCGGGCTTTATCTGCGCCCGGACAGCCGCGCCCCGCAACGGCCACTTCACCCGGCCAGCCCCTACAATCCGCGACTTCCCGCTCCCCACCCGCACCCCATGACCGATACCCGCCCCGTCCTACCGACCGCCCGCCTGCTGCTGTTCACCGTGACGGTTTTCGCCCTGGTCTGCGGCGCCGCCCAGTTCTGGCGCCACGACCTCGATCCCATCGCCATCCCCCTGAGCCTCTACCTCACCGGCCCCGGCGGCGAGTACGTGCGGCTGGCGTATTACCTGATCTCGATGGGTTTGCTGGGGTTTGCCTTGGGCGGTTATCGGGCGACTTCGCCGCGGTTGCGCAGTCGGCTGGCGTCGGTGCTGTTCGCTGGCGCGGGCCTGGCGCTGCCGCTGGTTGCGATCACCGAACTATTTATCGATTCACCGCATGAAAACCAGGCACGGCTGATCCACGGCCTGGCCGCCCAGGCCACGTTTCTTTGGCTGAGTTTCGGGATGCTGTTGTCGAGTGCGCGCTGGCGGCGCGATGCCGTACTAGGAACTGGCAGCATGCCAGGCTGGATCATCGCGTGGGCCGCGACCATCGTGCTCTGGCTACAAGTCTTCCTGCGCGATCTACCGCACGGGCTGATGCAGAAGCTGACGATCGGGTTGATTCTAGTGTGGCTGGTGTGGGCTGCCAGGCACGTGCGCCGCGCGGTTCATGCGTAGCGCGCCCTGCCTCAACTAGCGGTATCGCAAGCCCCGCGCCCTCACCAAAAGCTATGAGCAAGCGGCGCAGCCGCTGCGTTCCGCTTGCGCGCTTTTGCCGTTGCTCTTGATCTACCGGGTCCCCTTGGCGCCGGCGGTGAGGGCTGGACGATCAGGCCCCGCAGGGGGCGAGGACAGGACGTCCTCGCCTTTTTGACTCGGGCAGGATGCCCGATCAAAAAGCCCGGCCAGCCCTCACGAACCCGTAGGTGGCGTAGCCACCGGAGGGCGCCAAGCAGGGTGCCCTTCTCTTTGCTTACGTTCTCTTGGGCAAGCAAGAGAAAGTAAGTCGCCCCGCGGCAGCGGGGCGAAATACTCGCCGACAGGCGAGACAACCTAGCGATAGCACGACAATCGAGTATCACCGCTACTGGATGATTCGCTTCGCTCACCCCTTCGGGGCCGCCCTGCGGGCGTTCTTCGCGCTACGCGCTCGTCCGGCCTACGCCGGAATGACGAACAGAGCGGACTCCGTCCTACCCCGGAATGACGAGCAATCAGCCCACAGCCCGCCGCTGCACCAGTTCGCACACCGTGCGCACATCCCCATCCATCGCGCGATCGCGCGACATAAACCCGATATGCCCACGCAACACATCATGCGCCTTGCGCACCGCCTCACCCGCGTGGAAATCCCCCACCCCCGCCAACGCCGAAGTCAACTGCTGCACCTCCGCAGCAAACTGCGCGTAATGCGCATGATCCTCACGCGGCGCATTCGCCACCTTCGCCGCCAGCGCCTTCCAATCGCCCCGCGCAGCCAACCGACGCGCGGCATTCAGCATCGCCTGACGGAAATCCAGCGCCTGCGCCGCCGTATACAACTCCAGCGCAATCACATGACTGAGATCGTCCAGCATCTCCAGCACATGCCGCGCCTCATTGGCGCCCATCGAAACATGATCCTCGGCATTCGCACTGGTCGGCACCGAATACACGCTCGCCGGATGCGCCCGCGTGGCCAGATCGTTGACCAGCGCCGCCGCCGTGTACTGCACGATCATGAAACCCGAATCGGTGCCGTCCTCATTGCCGGTCAGGAAGGCCGGCAAGCCATCATTGGTCGCCGGATCCACCAGCTTGTTGAGCCGGCGCTCGGAGATCGACGCCAGCACCGGAATCGCCGCCTTCACGTAGCTCATCGCCAGCGCCAGCGGCATGCCGTGGAAATGGCCGGCGGAAATCACCTGCTCCTCGATGAACTGCGCGCCTTCGGCATCCGGAAAGATCAGCGGATTGTCGGTCACCGCATTGAGTTCGATATCGATCACGCGGCAGGCCTGCGCCCAGGCATCGCGCACGGCGCCATGCACCTGCGGCATGCAGCGCAGGCAATAGGCGTCCTGCGGCTGGTGCTTCTTGCCGCCCTTGAACGGCAGGAAGCGGCTGTAGAACGCCTCGCGCCCGTGGCGCTGGTTGGCCGGCACCCAGTCCCAGCCGATGTCGAAGCTCAGCGCCTGGTCTTCCGGCGCGGCCCACGCATCGGCAGCCCACTGCTTGAAGCGCGGCACCAGGTGGTAAGGGATATCGACCAGGGTGCTTTCGGTCAGCAGCTCGCGCACGTGCTCGGCCGTTTCGACCTGGCCGGGGTGCGGACGCAGCGCGTGCACTTCCGGGCGCAGCGCGCCGCTGCGGCCGGCGAAGGCGTCCAGCGTCATGGCGGCGGCGAGGTCGGCGGTGTCGAGCAGGTATTCCAGCGTGTCCAGCGCCAGCGCGGCGGTGGCCAGCATCTGCGCGGTGCCGTTGTTCAGCGCCAGGCCTTCCTTGAACGACAGCCGGATCGGCGTGAGGCCGACGCGCTCCAGCGCATCGGCGCCGGACAGGCGCTCGCCCTGGTAGAACGCTTCGCCACCGCCGAGCAGCACGATGGCCAGGTGCGACAGCGGTGCGAGGTCGCCGCTGGCACCGACCGAGCCCTTCTCCGGCACCACCGGCACCACGCCGCTGTTGAGCAGCGCGGCGAGCGCGCGCAGGGTTTCCACGCGGATGCCCGAATGGCCGCGCATCAAGGTGTTGATGCGGATCACCAGCATGGCGCGCACCACGTCCTCGGCGAACGGCTTGCCCACGCACACGGCATGGGTGGTGATGAGGTTGTGCTGCAGTTCGTCGAGCAGCGTGCCTTCCGGCTTGTCGGGATGCCCTCCCGGCAATTCGTCGCGCAGGCGATGCGCGCCGAGCAGCTTGTCGGCATTGCTGCCGAAGCCGGTGGTGACGCCATAGGTCGGCTCGCCGCAGCTCACCTTGTCGGCCAGGAAATCCGCCGCGCGCTGCACGCGCACCAGCTTGGCCTCGTCCAGCACCACCGGCACGCGTTCGCGCGCGGCGGCGACCAGTTGCGCGCGGGTGAGGCTGCTGCCATCGAGCCGGATCGGCTCGACGTTCATAAGATCAACGCTCATACGGATGCTCCGCGCCCACGGGCGCCGGTCGAAGTGGGGAATGGGAGTGCTTGAAGGCAACGCGCGCGGACGCCATCGGCGATGGCGTCCGCGCCGGGCTCACGGCGCGATCTCGGCCTGGGCCAGCTCCACGCGCAGGGTCTTGATCAGGTCCGCGCGGGCGACTTCGAACTGGTCCTGGCGGCGCATGTCCTTGACCGTGACCGCGCCCTTGGCCAGCTCGTCCTCGCCCAGCACTAGCACGAAGCGGATGCCGGCGCGGTCGGCGTACTTGAACTGCCTGGCCAGCTTGCCGCCCTCCAGCACCACCTCGGTGGCGATGCCGGCGCCGCGCAGTTCGCTGGCCACGGCCAGGTAGTCGGCCATGCGCGCTTCGTCCATCTGCGTCACCAGCACTTCCACCGTGCTGCGCGCGGTGCCGACCAGGCCGGCTTCGCGCAACTGCCAGTACAGGCGGGTGAGGCCGATCGAGATGCCGACGCCCGGCAGGCGCGACTTGGTGTACTGGCCGGCGAGGTTCTCGTAGCGGCCGCCGGAGCAGATCGAGCCGATCTGCAGGTAGTCGTTGAGGGTGGTCTCGTAGACGGTGCCGGTGTAGTAGTCCAGGCCGCGCGCGATCGACAGGTTCAGCGCGAAATGCGTTTCCGGCACACCGAAGTCGCGGATCAGGCCCAGCACTTCCTTCAGTTCCGCGCGGCCCTGCTCCATCGACTCCGGACCGGGGCCGAGCGCGTCGAGCTGGTCGAATGCTTCCTGCACGGTGCTGGAGCGCACCTGCACGAAGGCGAGGATCTTGTTCGCCACCTCGGCGTCGAGGCCGAACGCATCGCCGGTAAGCGTTTCGCGCACGTAGTCGGCGCCGCGCTTGTCCAGCTTGTCCACTTCGCGCAGCACCAGGGTCTGCTGTTCCGCGTCGATCACGCCCAGGCTTTCGAAGAAGCCGCGCATCAGCTTGCGGTTGTTGAGCTGGATGGTGAACGCGCCGATGTTCAGCTCGCGGAACACGCTGTAGATGACTGCCGGCAGCTCGGCGTCGTAGCGCACCGAGAGGCCGTCCTTGCCGATCACGTCGATGTCGCACTGGTAGAACTCGCGGAAGCGGCCGCGCTGGGCGCGCTCGCCGCGGTACACGCGCTGCATCTGGTAGCGGCGGAACGGGAAGCTCAAGTCGTGCTCGTGCTCGGCCACGTAGCGCGCCAGCGGCACGGTGAGGTCGAAGCGCAGGGCCAGGTCGGGCTTCTCACCTTGCTCGAGCGAACCGGTCGACTGCACGAAATAAACCTGGCGCTCGGTCTCGCCGCCGGTCTTGGTCAGCAGCACGTCGGAGAACTCCATCACCGGCGTTTCCACCGGCAGGAAACCGAAGCGCTCGTAGTTGCGGCGGATCGTGTCGAGCATGCGCTGGAACGCGATCTGGTCGAGCGGCAGCAGCTCGAGTACACCGGGCATGGTGCGGGCCGGGGTAAGCGCCATGAAATCCTCTGCGTCGAAAGGGGACGTGCCATTGAATCGGGCCGGCGCCGATGGCGCTCAGCGGTAGCCGCATAGGTTAGCAGAAGGCCTGCGCGCCCCTTCGGCGAGCGCGCCGTCGAATCCGAATGATCCGCACCTGTTGCGAAGTCCCCCCAGGGTCATTAAGATACGCGGCTCCCACGGGGTGTAGCTCAGCCTGGTAGAGCGCTACGTTCGGGACGTAGAAGTCGCAGGTTCGAATCCTGTCACCCCGACCAAATTCGATGAAAAAGCCGGCCCAGCGCCGGCTTTTTCATGCCCGCGCGACAGCCATGCGGGCCATCCAACATACTCGGCGCCACCTTCCCTTCGCTGACGCAAGGAACGCGCCGTGCCCCGTCTCGCATCGATCCGGACGATCGTCCTCGCCCTGCTGTTGGTGCCGCTGCTGGCGGCGTGCTCGAAGAAGCAGGAAGTCACCCCGCAGGCCGGCATCGGCGGCGAGAAGAACAAGGCCGGCGCGCTGCTGGCCTACGAGCACCGCCTCACCCTGCGCCTGCCCGCCGACACCATCGCCCCGCGACTGAACGAAGCACGCGCGGCCTGCGAGTCGGCGCGCTTCGGCGAATGCAATGTGCTGCGCATCGAGCAGTCGAGCTGGGACGCTTCGATCACCGTGCGCATCGTGCCTGGCGGCGTCGAGCCGCTGGTGGCGCTGGCCGCCAAGGGCGGCGAAGTGGGCGAGCGGGAGACCAGTGCCGAAGACCTCGCGCCCGCCGTGGCCGACAACCAGCGCAACCAGCAACGCCTGCAGGCGCAGCAGAAACGCCTGGACGAACTGGCCGCGCGCAAGGATCTGGCCGTCGCCGATCTGATCGCCCTGGGCAAGGAACAGGCTGCGGTCGAAAGCGAGCTGCAGGCGCTGGAACAGACCGCCGCCGGCCAGCAGCACCGCATCGCCACCAACCTGCTGACCATGAAGCTGCGCCGGGCCGATGCCGATACGCGCGGCTCGCGTCTGCGCGAATCCTTCAGCGGCGTGTTCGACCAGTTCGTGGATGGCCTGGCCAATGCGGTCGAGGCGATCAGCTACGGCCTGCCGTTCGTGCTGCTGGGCTTCCCGCTGCTGCTGCTCTGGCTGTGGCTGTGGCGCCGCTTCGGGCGACGCAAGGCCTGAGCACCCGGCCAGACAGACTCAATCGAGCAGGGCCAGCTCCGCCAACCGGTCCATTTCCTCGGCATCGAAGCCGGCAGCCAATCGCGCCGGCCGGTTGAACGGTCCGCGCGGCGTGCGGCCCATGTACTCGCGCAGCAGATCCAGGAAGGCCTGGCGCGGCTCCAGCCCGTCGCGCTCGCAGCAATGGCGGAACCAGCGCGTGCCGGCGGCCACGTGGGCGACTTCCTCGCGCAGGATCAGCTCGAGGATCGCGATGGTGCGCTCGTCGCCCGCGCCGCGCAGGCGCTCGATGATGCCGGGCGTCACGTCCAGCCCGCGCGCCTCAAGCACGCGCGGTACCAGCGCCATGCGCGCGGTGTCGTGATGGGCGGTTTTCTCGGCCATTTCCCACAGGCCGTTGTGCGCGTCGAAATCGCCGTAGGCATGGCCGAGTTCGGCCAGGCGGCCGCTGAGCATGTCGAAGTGGCGCGCCTCGTCGTGGGCGCAGCTGGCCCAGTCGCGGTAGTACGCCGGCGGCTTGCCGCGGAAGCGGTAGACCGCGTCCCAGGCCAGGTTGATCGCGTTGAATTCGATATGGGCGACGGCATGCACCAGCGCCGCGCGGCCTTCGGAGCTGCCGAGGCCGCGGCTGGGCACCTTGCTCGGGTGCACCAGCAGCGGACGCTCGGGGCGGCCCGGCGCACCGATCGGCTCGGGCGCAGGCGAAGCCGTATCAGGCTGCAGTTCGCCGGCCAGCAGAGCCGCCCAGGCATCGCGGGTCAGGCGCACTTTTTCGGCCGGATCGGTGGCGTCGAGGCAGCGTTTGGCGGCTTGGTGCAGGTCGGTCATAGCGAGAATTTTAAGCCCCTCTCCCGCCGGGAGAGGGGTTGGGGTGAGGGTACGGGCGGAGTAGCAAGAGTGATGTGCGCCGCTCCGGCCGAACCCTCATCCGGCTGCCGCCACCTTCTCCCGAAGGGAGAAGGATTCCAACATTGAAGACTTACGCGCTCCGGCGCGCGGCTTTGGCATCATCCGAGCGCAGCATCTCGATCTGCTCCAGATACTGCTTGTCCAGCCCGGTGATGTACTCGCCGTTGAAGCAGGAGGCGTCGAAATTCGTCAGCGACTCGTTGCCGTCCTGCACTGCCCAGAACAGGTCCTGCAGGTCCTGGTAGATCAGCCAGTCGGCGCCGAGCACCTGCTCGACTTCCTTCTCGGTGTGGCCGGCGGCGACCAGTTCGGAGGCGGCCGGCATATCGATGCCGTACACGTTCGGATAGCGCACCGGCGGCGCGGCGGAGGCGAAGAACACATTGCGCGCGCCGGCGTCGCGGGCCATCTGGATGATCTGGCGCGAGGTGGTGCCGCGCACGATCGAGTCGTCCACCAGCAGCACGTTCTTCTTGCGGAATTCCAGCTCCACCGGATTGAGCTTGCGGCGCACCGATTTCACCCGCTCGCCCTGCCCCGGCATGATGAAGGTGCGGCCGATATAGCGGTTCTTGACGAAGCCCTCGCGGAACGGCACGCCCAGCGCCTCGGCCAGCGCGCTGGCGGCGGTGCGGGCGGTGTCGGGGATCGGGATCACCGCCTCGATGCCGTGGTCCGGACGCTCGCGCAGGATCTTCTCGGCCAGCTTCTGGCCCATGCGCAGGCGCGCCTTGTAGACCGAGACGTTCTCGATCATCGAATCCGGACGCGCCAGGTAGACGTACTCGAAGATGCACGGCGCGTGCGTGGCGCCCTCGGCGCACATGCGGCTGAACAGCTGGCCGTCGACGCTGATGAACACCGCCTCGCCCGGCGCCAGGTCGCGCAGGCGCTTGAAGCCCAGGATGTCCAGCGCCACCGACTCCGATGCCACCGCGTACTCGCGGCCTTCGGCGGAAATGCGCTCGCCCAGCACCAGCGGGCGGATGCCGTTGGGATCGCGGAAGGCCAGCAGGCCGTAGCCCAGGATCAGCGCCAGGCAGGCGTAGCCGCCGCGCGCGCGGGCGTGCATGCCGGCCACGGCCTTGAAGATATGGTCGGGCGTCAGCGCCATCCGGTCCTGGATCTGCAGTTCGTGCGCCAG
Organism: Dyella sp. 2RAB6; assembly: GCF_052115385.1. Classification (NCBI taxonomy): domain Bacteria; kingdom Pseudomonadati; phylum Pseudomonadota; class Gammaproteobacteria; order Lysobacterales; family Rhodanobacteraceae; genus Dyella; species Dyella sp. 2RAB6. Next base: position 612,063 of record NZ_JBFRGP010000001.1, on the reverse strand, counting down.
CACGTTCAGCAGCACCTCGGAGTCCGAATCGGTATTGATGTGGCGGCGGTCGTCCTCGAACATCTCGCGCCGCAGCGCCTCGGTGTTGACCAGGTTGCCGTTGTGCGCGAAGGCGATGCCGTAGGGCGAGTTCACGTAGAACGGCTGCGCCTCGGACGAGCCTTCCGAGCCGGCCGTCGGATAGCGGCAATGGCCCAGGCCGATGCGGCCGCCCAGGCTGTTGATCGCGGTCTGGTTGAACACGTCGCGCACCAGGCCGTTGCCCTTGTGCAGGCGCAGCCGCGCGCCCTCGACGGTGGCGATGCCGGCCGCGTCCTGGCCGCGGTGCTGCAGCACCGTCAAGCCGTCATAGAGGGCCGATGCCACCTCGGTGGTACCGACGATGCCGATGATTCCGCACATGGTTCTGCTGCCTGTAAGTGCTTTAAGGATTCGTGGTCTGGCGCGGGGCGGCTTCCACTGCCTTGGGGTCGCGCGCGGCGTTCATCGCCGCAGGGTCGTGCGGGACCGGCGCGTCCACGCCCGGCGCGCGCGCTGCGCTGCGCGCCGGTGCGGGCGCCAGGCCCTGCAGTGCTGCCGGCAAGCCTTGCAGCTGGCTCGGCAACGGGAATGATGGCAGCGCACTGGGCAACTGGGTCGGCAGCCGCAGCTCCGGCAGCTTGTCCGGCAGCGACGGCAGCTGGTCCATCGCCGTCGAAGGCTGCTGCAGGAAGCGCCTGGCACTGCTCGGCACCTGCTGGTTCAGCCAGCCGGCGACGCCGGTGAACTGCGGCAACAGCGCCGATTGCTGCCACCACGGATCGCGCGTCAGCGCGGTAAGGCTGACCAGGAACACGCCCACCGTCACCACCAGCACGCCGCGCGCCAGGCCGAACAGCATGCCCAGCAGGCGATCCGTGCCGCTCAAACCGGTGCCCTGCACCAGCCTCGCCACCAGGAACCGCACCACGATGCCGAGCACCAGCACGCCGACGAAAGTGGTGGCGTAGCCGGCCGCCAGGCGCGCCGAGGGCAGGTTGATCTTGTTCGCGTACAACTCCGCCACGTGCGGGCCGAAGGTCCAGGTGATCCATGCCGCGGTGACCCAGATCAGCAGGCCCAGGACCTCGGAAATGAGGCCGCGCCACAACCCGATCAAGACCGAGATGCCCAGTACCGCCAGAATGATGTAGTCAGCCCAGTTCATGGCGGTGCCGGTCTCGATGCTCAGGGCGCGGAGACGACGTTGCCGGCGAGGCCGAGCTTGCTCTTGATCTGGTCGCGCACGCGCAGCGCATCGTCGCGCTGGGTCTGCGGGCCGGCGCGCACGCGCCACAGCTGCTTGCCGCTGGCGTTGACCGTGTCCACGTAGCCGTCGAAGCCGTTCGAACGCAGCTTGTCGCGCAGCGCGGTGGCGTCGGCCTGGCTGCCCATCGCGGCGACCTGCACCGCCCAGCCGCCCGCGCGGGCGGTGGTGGCAGCAGCGGTGGCGGCCGGCTTGGCGGCGCTGGGCGCCGGGGCGGCCGCGGCAGCCGGCGCGTCGTCCTGCGCGGGCGTGCTGGCGCTGCCTTCGAGGCGGGCCGGCGCGCCGGGGATGCTCTGGGTGATCTTCAGGCGCGCCGCTTCGGCGGCGGCACGGGTATCGAACGGGCCGGCGGTGACCAGGGTCAGCTGCTTGCCGGCCTGGTTCAGCGGCCGGCTCGCCACCGGATAACCCAGGGCGCGCACGCGCTGCAGCAAGCTTTGCGCGCTGGCAGAGGAGGCGTAGGCGCTGAGATTGAGCGTGAAGCGGCCGTGCGCCGCGGTCGCGGCCGGCAGCTCGGCGGCGGGGGCTGGCGGGGCGGCGACGGGCTTGGTCTGCGCGGGAATCACCGGCTGCTGTGCGGCCGGCTTGGGCGCCGGCGCGGCGGCCTGGTTCGGGATCACCGGCTGGCCGGGCGAGCCCGGGCGGGTGACCGTGGTCGGCGCGGGCGGCTGGCCGGCGGCCGGGTCGGTCTCGACGTCGCGCGGACGGTTGGAACCGATCTCCACCGTGGCCAGCTTGTCGCCGGCAGCCGGGGTAGCGGCCTGCCCGGCGGCCGAGGCGGCCGGAGCCGGCGCGGCGCTGCCGGCCGGGGCGGCGCCCGGGGTCAGGCTCATGGTGCGCGTCTGCAGGTCGCGGTCCGGGGCCGGCGGGATGGCCAGGCTGACCGTTTCGTCGCCACCGGTGCTTGGCGGCGTGCTGGAAAAGAACATCGGCACGAACAGAACCGCCAGCGCGAACAGGACGGCGGCACCCAGCAGACGTGTTTTCAAGACAGGCTCCAAGGCAGCAAAAAGCGCAAACACCAAACGGCGAGATTATACCTGACGTCGGCGATCCCCCATGCGAGCGCCGCGATGACCGTTCCGGGGCGCGCGCCGCGCGTTCAGTTCTGCAGCACCGCCGCGGCGACGAAGAACGAGCCGAAGGCCAGGATCCGCTCGCCGGGCAGCGCCCCCGCACGCGCTGCGGCGAGTGCGCCATGCACGTCGGCGTGAAGATCGAAGGTGGCGTCCGGCAGCGCCTGCTGCAATTCCTTGCGCAGCGCCTGTGCCGGCAGGCCACGCGGCGTGTCGCGCTCCAGACCCGCCAGATGCCAGTGCCCGATGCGCTCGCCCAGCGCGGCGATCACGCCGCCCACGTCCTTGTCCGCCAGCGCGCCGTACACCGCATGCACGCGTCCGCCAGGATGGGCATCCAGCCATTCGGCCAGCGCGCGCGCGGCCTGCGGGTTGTGGCCGACGTCAACGATCAGCGCCGGATCGCCGCCCAGCGCCTGCAGCCGCGCGGCGACGGTGGCGCTCTTCACGCCCGCCGCGGCCGCGGCGGCCAGTTGCGCTGCCGGAATGGGCGCGTTGGCGCCGCGCGATGCGTGCAGCGCGGCGATCGCCGCGGCGGCATTGGCGTATTGCACGGGTGCGGCCAGCGCGGGGTCGGGCAGCTCGAACACGGTGCCGTCGCGATGGCGCCACGTCCAGCCGTGCGCACCGCGTTCCACCGCGAAATCCAGGCCGGCCCGCTCCACCTGCGCACCGAGCGCGGCCAGCGCATCCAGCAAACCTGCCGGCGGTGCACGCTCGCCGACGATCGCTGGGCGCCCGTCGCGCGCGATCCCCGCTTTCTCGCGGCCGATGCTGTCGCGGTCGTTGCCCAGCCAGTCCATATGGTCGAGGTCGACGGTGGTGATCACCGCCACGTCGGCGTCAACGATATTGATCGCATCGAGCCGTCCACCCAGGCCCACTTCCAGCACCGCCGCGTCCAGCTCGGCGCGCGCGAACAGATCCAGTGCCGCCAGCGTGCCGAATTCGAAATAGGTCAGCGCAATCTCGCCGCGCGCCGCCTCGATGCGCTCGAAGCTGTCCACCAGCGCCTGGTCATCCGCGTCCTGGCCCTCGATGCGGATGCGCTCGTTGTAGCGCAGCAGATGCGGCGAGGTGTAGCAGCCCACGCGGCGGCCGGCGGCGCGCAGCATCGCTTCGAGCATGGCCACGGTGGAGCCCTTGCCGTTGGTGCCGCCGACGGTGACGATCCAACGCGCCGGCGCCGGCGCGCCCATGCGCCGCCACACTTCGCGCACGCGATCCAGGCCCAGCTCGATGCTGCGCGGGTTGACGCCTTCCTGATAGCTCAGCCACTCGGCCAGCGTGCGCGACATGCGGGGGTTCCCGCTCAGGGATTCGGTGGAGGACATAGAGCGAACCGGTGCCGGCATTCGGGCGCAAGAGAGTAACGCCTAGCTTGGGGTGAGCGCAGCGAACCCCAAGCGGCCTCGCGCGGCGGCCTCGCGCGGCGGGCGGCATGTCGCGGTTCGCTGCGCTCAACCCGGCTTGCGTGCCGTTTTCCGCAAGGCCACCGCCACCAGCCGCCGCAGCACGCGCTCCTGCAGACTGCCCTGCCCGACCAGCTCCATCCGCACCAGCGCCTCGTCCTCGCCGTGCGCCGGCTCGCCCGGACGGAACAGGGCGCGCAGCAGATCCCAGCGCCCGCGCCACGATCCCATCCTGGACTTCAACCAGCCCAGCGCCGGCACCAGCCGCTGCTCCACCTCGGTGAAATCGCTGCCGAACGGGAACGCCGGAAACAAACCCTTGCGCTCCATCGGCGCCAGCATCTCGCGCAGATGTTCCGGCGTATTGAGCCGCCACTTGCCGGGTATCTGGAAATCCGGCGAGAGCTTGCCGGCCGCCTTGGCCTCCGCGCACAAGGCATCGAGAAAGCGCGCATCGCTGATCGCCAGCATCGCTTCCACGCATTCGTTGTCGGACTTGCCGCGCAGGTCGGCCACGCCGTATTCGGTGACGAACAGGTCGCGCAGGTGCCGCGGAATGGTGCAGTAGCCGTAGTTGAAACGGATATTGGTCTCCACCGTGCCGCGCACCTTGCGGGTGGCGCGCAGCAGCAGGGCCGAGCGGCCGTCCGGCAGTTCGTGCGCCATCGCCACGAAGTTGTACTGCCCGCCCACGCCGCTGACCACGCGGCCGTCTTCCAATCCGTCCGACACTGCCGAACCCAGCAGGGTCGCCATCATGCAGGTGTTGAAGAAGCGCGCGCCGCGCCGCTGCAGCGAGGCCAGCGCCTGGTGGTTGCCATATAGCTGGTTGACGTTGGAGACGCGGCACATGTCGATCGCGTCGGGATCGGCCGCCTCGGTTTCATCCAGCCAGCGGTACAACTCGCGCGTGCCGAGAAAGAACGCGCCGCGCAGGTAATGTCCGCCGGGCGTTTCCGCCGCCAGCCGCCCCGCCGCCGCCGCGCGCTCCAAGCCCAGGTTGTCCCAGCTGCGCCGCCGCAGGATGCCGCCGCGCTGCAGATGCATGAAACCGTCCATCACCATTTCGCTGGCGCCGTACAGGCCAGTGTCGAACGGTGCCAGGCCGCCGAAGCGCGCGGCCAGCGCGTGGGTGGCGCCGCGCGGGTCCAGCGCCACCAGCGCGCGGCGCCAGTGCACGTTGTCGCGCTGGCGCAGCAGCAGCGCATGCACCAGTGCGTCGGACAGCGCGCCGATGCCGATCTGCAGGCAACCGCCATCCTTCACCAATGCGCTGGCGTGCAGGCCCAGCGCGTATTCGGCCAAGTCCACCGGCTGGCGCGGCAGGGCGAACAGCGGCGTGCTGGTTTCCGGTTGCAGTTCCAGGTCGAAGAAACTTTCCGGCACTTCGGCATGGCCGCTGAGATAAGGCAGGTCCGGATGCACCACGGCGACGCACAGCGGCCGCGGCCGGCCGGCGGCCTTGGCCTGGTCGAGGAAATCCAGGGTCAGGTCCGGGTTGCACGACAGGCTGTAGCGCACGCCTTCCGGCGTCTCGCGGCGCGCCACCAGCTGCACCAGCAGGTTGATGTCCTGCACCACCAGGTCGCGCGCGACGTGCGTGTAGTTCTGGCTGATGTAGTTGCGCTGCGCGCTGCCCGATTGCAGCAGCGCGCCGGACTGCATGTAGAACTCGTGCACCGCCACGTTCGGCGGCAAGGCATTGCGCGCCTGGTCCAGCGCGTATTGCGGGTCTTCCGCGTCGAGGCCGAAATGGCGGTCGAGAAAGGGTTTGGCGAAGCGCTCTTCCAGGCCCGGCTGCGGCCGCGGGCGGGTCAGCGACAAGGCGGTGTACAGCGTCATCGAGCGCGAGCCGTCGGCCTGGGTCAGCCGGTACAGCGCGTTGAGCAGCCCATGCGGCTTGCCCAAGCCGAGCGGCGCGGCGATGCGCAGATCGGGCCCCAGCCGTTCGGCGATCTGCCGTGCACAGGCTTCCGTGTCGGTACGACGTTGCTCGGGCGTCATGGGCGCGGAGCATGCCAGAAACGCGGCGCATGCTGCATCGCCTCGCTTCATGCCGCCTTCACTCGGGCCAGCTGCACTCACCGTGGCGGTCACAGGCCATGCCCTACACTGCCGGCATGAACTTTGCCGCGTCCCCGAGCTCACCCACCCGGCGCCTGGCCGAACAGGCGCTCAGCCGCGCCGCCGGCGCACCGCTGCTGCCGGGCAATCGCATCGACCTGCTGATCGATGCGGCCGTGCACTTCGAAACCTGGCTGGCCGCGATCCGCGGGGCGCAGCGCCGCGTGCTGCTGGAGAACTACATCATCCGCGACGACGCGGTCGGCCGCGCCTTCCGCGACGCGCTGGTGGAACGCGCTAGGGACGGGGTCACCGTCGCCGTGGTGTACGACTGGATGGGCTGCCTCGGCCAGTCGCGCGCCAGCTTCTGGGCACCGCTGCGCGCCGCCGGCGGCCAGGTGCGCACGTTCAACCCGCCGCAGCTCGGCCAGCCGTTCGGCTGGATCAGCCGCGACCACCGCAAGCTGCTGGTGGTCGACGGCGAGGTGGGCTTCCTGTCCGGCGTGTGCATCAGCGAGAAGTGGCTGGGCGACCCGGCGCGCGGCATCGCGCCGTGGCGCGACACCGGCGTGGCGCTGCATGGCCCGGCGGTCGCGGAACTGGAACTCGCCTTCGCGCAGAGCTGGTCCAGCATCGGCGAGCCGCTGCCGGAGTTTCCGCTGGCGCCAGTGCAAGCGGCTGGCGAAGTGGCGCTGCGCGTGATCGCCACCCAGCCGGCCACCGCCGGCATGTACCGCATGGACCAGCTGATCGCCGCGATGGCGCGCAAGACGCTGTGGCTGACCGACGCCTACTTCGTCGGCGTCGCGCCGTACGTGCAGGCGCTGGCCTCGGCGGCCAAGGACGGCGTCGACGTGCGCCTGCTGGTGCCGGGCAGCAGCGACATTCCGGTGGTCGCCGGCATGTCGCGCTCCGGCTACCGGCCGCTGCTGAAGGCCGGCATCCGCGTGTTCGAATGGAACGGCTCGATGCTGCACGCCAAGACCGCGGTGGCCGACGGCCAGTGGGCGCGGGTGGGTTCGTCCAATCTCAATATCGCCAGCTGGCTGAGCAACCGCGAGATCGACGTGGCGGTCGAAGACGCCACCTTCGCCCAGCATCTGGCCGCGCAGTACGAGCAAGACCTGGCCAACGCCACCGAGATCGTGCTCAGCCCGCGCCCGAACCGGCCGAACCGGGACCGCGTCAGCGCCTCGGCCCGCCCGCCGCGCAGCGGCCGCATGGGCGGCAGCTCCAGCCGCGCCGCCGCCGGCGCCCTGCGCATCGCCAACACCATGGGCGCCGCCCTGACCGACAGCCGGGTGCTGGGCGACACCGAGACCGGCCCGCTGCTGGCCGGCACCGCCGCGCTGCTGGTGCTGGCGGCGATCGCCATCCTGTGGCCAGCGGTGGTCGGCTGGCCGATCGCGGCGCTGGCGGCGTGGTTCGCGCTGAACTTCGGCATCCGCGCCTGGCGGGCGCGGCGCAAGCACCAGCAGCGCCTTGCCGCGACGGACGAACAGGACGCGTGAACTGGCGTAGGTTGGGGTGAGCCACAGGCGAACCCCAACGTTGTCGCACCTTTGGGGTTCGCCTGCGGCTCACCCCAACCTACGCCTCAACACTTTCCGGCAACCCCATGACAGCCCTGCGGTTCGTGCGCTAGTCTCCCGCTTTCCATGCACGCCCCCGACGCTCCCTCGCCGCCCTCGCGGCACATCCTCACGCCGAGCTCGCTCAACCGGCTGGTGCGCGACCTGCTGGAGGATGCGCTGCCGCTGGTGTGGATCGAGGGCGAGCTGTCCAACGTGGCGCGGCCGGCCTCCGGGCACCTGTACTTCACCCTGAAAGATGCCAACGCCCAGGTGCGTTGCGCGATGTTCCGCCCCAAGGCTGCCTCGCTGCGCTTCCGTCCCGTCGACGGCACCCACGTGCTGGTGCGCGCCCGGGTCGGCCTGTACGAACCGCGCGGCGAGTTCCAGCTCGTCGCCGAACATATGGAACCGGCCGGCGAAGGCGCGCTGCAGCGCGAGTTCGAACAGCTCAAGGCCCGGCTCGACGCCGAAGGCCTGTTCGACCGCTCGCGCAAACGCCCCCTGCCCGCCTTCGCCCGCCGCATCGGCGTGATCACCTCGGCCACCGGCGCCGCCGTGCGCGACGTGCTGAGCGTGATGTCGCGCCGCTGGCCGCTGGCCGAAGTCGACGTGCTGCCGGTGCCGGTGCAAGGCCGCGAAGCCCCGCCGGCGATCGTCTCGATGCTGCGCCGCGCCTCCGCCAGCGGCCGCTACGACGTGCTCCTGCTGACCCGCGGCGGCGGCTCGCTGGAAGACCTGTGGGCCTTCAACGACGAACAGGTCGCCCGCGCCGTGCACGCCAGCGCCGTGCCGGTGGTGTCGGCGGTGGGCCACGAAGTGGATTTCAGCATCGCCGACTTCGTCGCCGACCTGCGCGCCCCCACCCCCTCGGCCGCCGCGGAACTGCTGGTCCCCGACGCCCAATCTATCGACCGCCACCTGCGCCAGTTGCGCCAGCGCCTGGCAACCTTGCAACAACGCCGCCTGCAGGCCCTGATCCAACGCACCGACCACCTGCTCGCCCGCCTGCAAGCCCAACGCCCCCAAGCCCGCCTGCTGCGCGACCGCGAACGCCTGGCCCACCTGCGCCACCGCCTCAGCGCCGCCATGCGCGAAACCCTGCGCGAAGACAGCCGCGCACTGGAACGCAAGCACGCCCGCCTGCTCACCCAGCATCCGCGCCAACGACTGCCGCTTTACACGCAACAGTTGGCGCAACAGGAACGCCGCCTGCACCAGGCCATTGCGCGCGTCCTCGAACGCCACCGCGCCAGCCTCGCTCAGACCGGTCGCGCCCTGCACGCCATCAGCCCCCTCGCCACCCTCGAACGCGGCTACGCGATCCTGTTCGACGAACAGGGGCGCGTGATCCGCACTGCCTCCAACGTGGCGCCGGATGCACGCGTGCGGGCAAAGCTGGCGGATGGCGAATTGAAGCTGCGCAACGAGCCGTAAGCGCACGGGCCGGTTGATCGAATAACAGCCCACCACAATTCGTCTAAGCGACAGCCCCCCACCTCACACCTTTTGAACGACAACGAGCGCATCCTGCCCGGCCATCTCCCGATGGAACGCCAATGCATGAAAGCTGCTGCGTTGTTCGTCAAAGCCCTCGAAGCCGAAGGCGTCCGTAGAATCTTCGGCGTCCCCGGCGAAGAAAACCTCGACTTCGTCGAATCCCTGCGCAACTCCCAGATCGAACTGATCGTCACCCGCCACGAGCAGGCCGCCGGCTTCATGGCCGCCACCTGGGGCCGGCTCACCGGCGAAACCGGCGTCGCGCTGTCCACCCTCGGCCCCGGCGCCACCAACCTGGTCACGGCCGCTGCCTACGCCCAGCTCGGCGCCATGCCGATGCTGATGATCACCGGCCAGAAACCGATCCGCACGCACAAGCAGGGCCTGTTCCAGCTGGTCGACGTGGTCGACATGATGCAGCCGCTGACCAAGTACACGCGGCAGATCGTCTCCGCGCCGACCATCCCCGCGCGCGTGCGCGAAGCATTCCGCCGCGCCGAAGAGGAACGCCCCGGCGCCGTGCACCTGGAACTGCCGGAGGACATCGCCCGCGACGAAGTGGACGAAGCGATCCTGCTGCCCACCGAATACGCGCGCCGCCCCTCGCCGGACGACGCCGCGCTGGTGCAGGCCGGCGAGGCGATCACCTCGGCCAGGCACCCGATCCTGATGATCGGCGCCGCCGCCAACCGCCAGCGCACCGCGGCGGCCCTGCGCGCCTTTATCGACAAGCTCGGCATCCCGTTCTTCACCACCCAGATGGGCAAGGGCGTGGTCGACGAGGATCACCCGCTGTGGCTGGGCAACGCCGCGCTCTCCGACGGCGACTTCGTGCATCGCGCGATCGACGCCGCCGACGTGATCGTCAACGTCGGCCACGACGTGGTGGAGAAGCCGCCGTTCTTCATGCACAAGGGCCGGCGCACCGTTATCCACATCAACTTCTCTTCCGCCGAAGTGGACACGGTCTACTTCCCGCAGATCGAAGTGGTGGGCGACATCGCGCACACGGTCGAACGCCTGACCGACGCGCTGACGCGGCAAGCACACTGGAACTTCAAGTACTTCGACAAGGTGCGCGAAGCCTTCCATCTTCAACTCGCCGAACACGAGAACGACCCGCGCTTCCCGATCCATCCGGTGCGCCTGGTGGCCGATACGCGCCGCTACATGCCGGACGATGCCGTGCTGTGCCTGGACAACGGCATGTACAAGATCTGGTACGCGCGCTACTACCGCGCCCGCCAGCCCAACACCGTGCTGCTGGACAACGCGCTCGCCACCATGGGCGCCGGCCTGCCCTCGGCGATGGCGGCCAAGCTGGTGTATCCGGAGCGCAAGGTGCTGGCGATCTGCGGCGACGGCGGTTTCATGATGAATGCGCAGGAGCTGGAAACCGCGGTGCGCCTGAAGATGGACCTGGTGATCCTGCTGCTGCGCGACGACGCCTACGGCATGATCCGCTGGAAGCAGGCGGAGATGGGCTACGCCGACTTCGGCATGCAATTCAGCAACCCGGACTTCGTCAAGTTCGCCGAAGCGCACGGCGCGCACGGCCACCGGCCGGAAAGCGCCGATGCCTTCCTGCCCACCTTGCAGCGCGCGTTCGAACAGGGCGGCGTGCACCTGATCGACCTGGCCATCGACTACAGCGACAACCACCGCATCCTCAACGAAGAGATCCGCCGCCTCAGCGCGGCGGTGTGACCGGAGCGCCTTCATGCTTGAGAAAAAGTATCCCTATTACCTGGCCAACAAGGCGCAGACCTCCAAGGAATGGATGGACGTGCTGGACAAGTACAGCGGCAAGGTGGCGACGCGCGTCGCCGTGCCCGACGCGAAGGCGATGGAACAGGCGATCGCCGCGGCGGTGAAGGCCACCGAACCGATGCGCCAGTTCAAGCCCTGGGCGCGCCAGGCGGTGCTGCAGCATTGCGCGCAGCGCTTCACCGAGCGCCGCGACGAACTGGCCTACGCGCTGTGCGTGGAAGCGGGCAAGCCGATCAAGGATTCCGCAGGCGAAGTCACCCGCCTGATCGAGACCTTCACCATCGCCGCCGAAGAAGCGGTGCGCACCAATGGCGAAACCATCAACCTGGAAATCGCCAAGCGCCTGGACGGCTATCACGGCTACACCAAGCGCGTGCCGCTGGGCCCGGTGTCCTTCATCACGCCCTTCAACTTCCCGCTCAACCTGGTGGCGCACAAGGTGGCGCCTGCGATCGCCGCCGGCTGTCCGTTCGTGCTGAAGCCCGCCGAGCGCACGCCGATCGGCGCGCTGATCATCGGCGAGGTGCTGGCCGAGACCGACCTGCCCAAGGGCGCGTTCTCCATCCTCAACCTCGACGGCAAGCATGCGTCGCCACTGGTCGAAGACCCGCGTTTCAAGCTGCTGTCCTTCACCGGCAGCCAGATCGGCTGGGACCTGAAGACCCGCGCCGGCCACAAGAAGGTGACGCTGGAGCTGGGCGGCAACGCGGCTTGTATCGTCGATGCGGACCAGCAGCCGCGGCTGGATCATGTGATCGAGCGGCTGGTGTTCGGTGCGTTCTATCAGTCGGGCCAGAGCTGCATCAGCGTGCAGCGCATCTACGTGCATGAAAGCCTGTACGACGAATTGAAGAAGCGCCTGGTCGCCGCGGTCAAAGCTTTGAAAGCCGGCGACCCGAAGAAGAAGGAAACCTTCCTCGGGCCGATGATCGACGAAGCGGCCGCCGAGCGGTTGCATGGCTGGATCGAGGAAGCGCGCAAGGCCGGCGGCAAGCTGCTGTGCGGCGGCAAGCGCAAGGGGCCGATGCTGGAAGCGACCTTGATGGAGAACGTCTCGCGCGATGCGAAGGTCAACCGGCAGGAAGTGTTCGGGCCGTTCGCACTGCTGGCGCCGTTCAAGACCCTCGATGAAGCGATCGCGATGACCAACGATTCCGACTATGGCCTGCAGGCGGGCATCTTCACCGACAGCCTGGCCAACGCCATGCGCGCGTGGAACGAGTTGGAGCAAGGCGGCGTGATCGTCAACGACGTGCCGAGCTTCCGCGTGGACAACATGCCGTATGGCGGCATCAAGCTGTCCGGCGCGGGGCGCGAAGGCGTGCGCTATGCGATCGAGGATATGACCGAGATTCGCCTGATGGTGATGCGCGAGGGCTGAGCGCAACTCTCGCGTAGGTTGGGGTGAGCCGCAGGCGAACCCCAACGATGCGATACGTCCAATGTTGGGGTTCGCCTGCGGCTCACCCCAACCTACGCCACGCTCGCTTCCACCCTCAACCGCACCACATCCCGCAGCGGCGGCGCGCCGAAATGCCGGCTGTATTCGCGACTGAACTGCGACGGGCTTTCGTAGCCCACGCGATGCGCGGCGGTCGCCACGTCGCAACGCTCCGTCAACAACAACCGCCGCGCCTCCTGCAGGCGCAACTGCTTCTGGTACTGCAACGGGCTCACCGCCGTCACCGCCCGAAAATGGTGATGCAGCGACGAGGTGGACATATTCACCTGCGCCGCCAACTCGTCGATGCGCAGCGGCCGATGGTAGTGCTCGCGCAACCAATGGATGGCGCGCGCGATCTGATGTCCCTGGCTGCCCGCCGTGGCGATCTGCGCCAGCCGCGCACCCTGCTCGCCGGTCAGCAGGCGATACAGCAGCTCGCGTTCGAGCAGCGGCCCGAGCACCGGCAGGTCCTCGGGCTGGTCCAGCAGGCGCACCAGCCGCAGCACCGGATCGAGCAGACCGCCGTCGATCGCGCTCAAGGCGATGCCCCGCGAGGAAGCCGCCGGCGTCCGCGGCGCGCGCACCTCGGGCAACAGCTCGCGCAGGCGCTGCAGGTCGAAGCGCAGCTTGAGGCACAGGCACGGTTCGTCCGGTTCCGCGCGCAGCACCTGGGCGAGCACTGGCATATCCACCGAAGTAAGCAAATACCGGCCGGGCTCGAACACCAGCGCCTCCTGCCCCAGCACGATCTGCTTGGCGCCGCGCAGGGCCAGGCCGAAGCTGGGCTCGTACAAGGTGCAGATGGGCGTGCTGGTGGAGTCGGCGCGGAACACCGTCAGCGGCGCCCAGGGGGTGTCGTGGGTGCCTTCGGTGGGGGCGTATCGTTCAATCAGCGCTGTCAGATCCTCGCAATCCTGCTGAAGCTGCGCCGGGATCGATTCATATAAAGGCTTGTACTGCATGGGTTTGTACCGGAAAGCGATAGGCCAATCTTGCCTATTTCTACACCTTCTGGCGAGCGCCGCCCAAGCACTTTGCAGGATCGGGCAACGATCTCGCAGTATCCGGCTAACCCCGCGCAGGGGTGGCGGCCCATACTTTTCAGGTCACCAGCCACCCTAATGACCGAGGAGCATGTCCCCATGGCCCTGACCATCCAAGGCTACGCCGCACAGTCCGCCACCACCCCGCTGGCAGCGCACCGTTTCGAGCGGCGCGATCCGCGCCCGGACGACGTGGTGATCGACATCCTGTATTGCGGCGTCTGCCATTCCGACATCCACCAGGCGCGCAACGAGTGGCACAACAGCATCTATCCGATGGTGCCGGGCCACGAAATCATCGGCCGCGTCAGCGCGGTCGGTGCCGAGGTAAGCAAGTTCAAGGTCGGCGACATGGTCGGCGTCGGCTGCATGGTCGATTCCTGCCAGCACTGCGACGCCTGCCACAAGGGCCTGGAGCAGTACTGCGTCGAAGGCGCCACCTGGACCTACAACGGCATCGACCGCCGCGACGGCATGCCGACCTTCGGCGGCTATTCCGAACGCATCGTGTCGTCCGACAAGTTCGTGGTGAGCATCTCCGACAAGCTCGACCCCAAGGCCGCCGCGCCGCTGCTGTGCGCCGGCATCACCACCTGGTCGCCGCTGCGCCACTGGAAGATCGGCCAGGGCAGCAAGGTCGCCATCGTCGGCCTGGGCGGCCTGGGCCATATGGGCCTGAAGTTCGCCAAGGCGATGGGCGCCGACGTCACCCTGTTCACCCGCACGCCGGACAAAGAGGCCGAAGCGCGCCGCCTGGGCGCCGACCACGTGGTGCTGTCCACCGATCCGGCGCAGATGAAAGCCGTGTCGCGCGCGTTCGACTTCATCCTCGACACCGTGCCCAGCCCGCACGATCTCAACCCCTACCTGGAAACGCTGAACATCGACGGCACGCTGTGCCTGGTCGGCCTGCTCGAGCCGATCGAGCCGGCCGTGGCGGCGCACAACGTGGTGCTCGGCCGGCGCTCCATCGCAGGCTCCGGCATCGGTGGCATCGCCGAAACGCAGGAGATGCTGGACTACTGCGCCGAGCACGGCATCGTGTCGGATATCGAGATGATCGACATCCAGAACATCAACCAGGCGTACGAGCGCATGTTGAAGAGCGATGTGCGGTATCGCTTCGTGATCGACCTGGCGTCGTTGAAAAAGTCCGCGTAACGCCCGGCGTAGGTTGGGGTGAGCCGCAGGCGAACCCCAACAATGCGATGCGCCCGATGTTGGGGTTCGCCTGCGGCTCACCCCAACCTACGCCATGCATGGAGGTGGGGTTTCAGCGCCCCATCTCCTCCAGCTCCATTCCCTTCGTCTCCCGCACCGCCTTCACCACGAACACCAGCGACAGCAGCGCGAACAACGCATACAAGCCGTAAGCGAAGCTCAGGCCCATTTCCGACAGCACCGGAAAACTGCTGGTAATGATGAAGTTCGCCACCCACTGCGCCGCCGCAGCCACTGCCAGGGCGATCGCGCGAATGCGGTTGGGGAACATCTCACCGAGCAACACCCACACCATCGGCCCCCAACTCAGGCCGAAAAACACCACATAGGCATTGGCTGCCACCAGCGCAACCATGCCCCACGGCGCCGGCAAACTAAGCGCCGCGCCGCTGCCCGCAGCCTGCGAGAAGCACCACGCCATCAGGCCCAGCGTCACCGCCATGCCGGCCGAGCCGATCGCCAGCAGCGGCTTGCGCCCGATGCGGTCGACCAGCGCGATCGCCACCAGGGTCACCAGCACGTTGACCACCGAGGTCACCACGCTGATCGAGAACGCATCCGACTCGCTGAAGCCCACCGAATGCCACAAGGTGGACGAGTAATAGAAGATCACGTTGATGCCGACGAACTGCTGGAACACCGACAGCAGGATGCCTACCCACACCACCGGCAGCAGGCCGGCCATCGAGCCGCGCAGGTCGCGCAGGCCGGGGCGGTATTCGGAACGCAGGCTCTGCGCGATGTCGTTGAGCTTGTGGTCGAGCGCGTGCTCGTCGTGCAGGTCGAGCACCTGGCGCAGCACCTGCTTCGCTTCGTCCATGCGCCCCTTGGCCACCAGATGCCGCGGCGATTCGGGCACGCCCAGCACCAGCGAGCCATAGATCAGCGCCGGCACCAACGCCACCAGGAACATCCAGCGCCACGCTTCCAGGCCCAGCCATAGTTTCTGCGCGGCGCCACCGGCGGTGCCGGCCAGCCAGGCATCGCTCAGCAGCGCAGCGAAGATACCCAGCACGATCGCCAGCTGCTGCAGCGAACCGAGCCGCCCGCGCACGTAGGCCGGCGAGACTTCGGCGATATAGGTCGGCGCGATCACCGAGGCCATGCCCACGCCGATGCCGCCGACCAGCCGCCACAGCACCAGGTCCCATACGCCGGTCACCAGTCCCGAACCCACGGCGCTCAACGCAAGCAACACCGCCGCCACCTGCATGGTGCGCACGCGCCCCCAGCGGTCGGCCAGCGGGCCGGCATACCAGGCGCCCAGCGCCGAACCCAGCAAGGCGCACGACACCGCGAAACCGATGCTTCCTGCGCCCAGCCCGAAATTGCCGCGCACCGCATCCACCGCGCCGTTGATCACCGCGGTATCGAAACCGAACAGAAATCCACCCAGCGCTGCCGCCGCGGCGATCAGCACCACCCGCGCCGTCGCGCGGCCCTCCCCTTCGACCATCTGCACTGCCTTCATGCTGCGGCGCTCCCCTTGCCGTGTGTCGGAAATAAAACCTGGCCGATTCTGCGTTGCATGCGCAGGCGGCGCGGATGAATACGTATGCAGCATTTGCTGCCGCGCAACACGTTTTACCTACCGATCCAGCCGCCATGCGCGCCACGGCCATGTGCGCCGGTTAAGCTGCGCAGCTTCCCCGTGCATTGGAATGAACCGGTGTCGCTGATCGTACTGCTGTTGCTCTGCCTGCTTGCTTATCTAGGCCGCCGCAAGCGTCCGCGGCTGGCCCGCACCCTCGGCCTGCTCGCGCTGCTGCTGGTCTTCGCCGTCGGTTGCGGACCGGTGCCGGGCTGGCTGATGCGCGGATTGCAGGGCGATTACGCCAGCGCACCGTCGTTCAACTGGGGCGCGCGCAACGCGATCGTGCTGCTGGGCGCGGGCAGCTTCAAGGACGCGGCACACGGCACGCTGGAACCGAGCTTCTTCGCCAACGGCCGCATTCTCGCGGCGGTGGCGCAATACCAGTCCTGTCACCTCGCAGGTGGCGATTGCAAAGTACTGGCGAGCGGTGGCGACCCGCAGGGTAATGGCGCGCCCGAGGCCGCGGTCTATCGCGACGCACTGGTCCGCGCTGGTGTTCCTGCTGCCGACGTACTGGTGGAAGAGCGCAGCCTGAGCACCTTCCACAACGCTCAATACAGCAAGCCGATGCTCGACGCGTACGCACCGCAACGCACCGTAC
Organism: Dyella sp. 2RAB6; assembly: GCF_052115385.1. Lineage (NCBI taxonomy): Bacteria > Pseudomonadati > Pseudomonadota > Gammaproteobacteria > Lysobacterales > Rhodanobacteraceae > Dyella > Dyella sp. 2RAB6. The sequence goes on along the minus strand of NZ_JBFRGP010000001.1, from coordinate 595,482 downwards.
TGGTGACCTCCGGCCTGCATATGCGCCGCAGCCTGCTGTACTTCGACCACTTCGGCATCGAGCCGACGCCGGTGCGCGGGGATCTGGTCGAGCCGCTGTGGTCGTTCTATCCGTTGTCTTGGAATTTCACGGTGACGGATGCGGCGCTGCATGAGTATGTGGGGATTGCGCGGTTTCACGTGTACAACGCGCTGGGTTTGAATGCGCCGAAGCTGAAGTAACCTCGAACCGATGACTGCGCCCACGGGGCGCGGCCAGTCGCAGGAAGCGCGACGTCTGGCTGGCATCATGCATGTATGGCGGCGCGCTCATCCCCCCACTGCAGGACCCGAAGCCCATGACCACCCTCGTCTTCGTCCACGGCTGGAGCGTCACCAACACCTCGACCTATGGCGCCCTGCCGCAGCGCCTGCAGCAGCAGGCCGCCGCGCAAGGCATGGGTGTGCGCATCGCGGACCTGTGGCTGTCCAAGTACGTGAGCTTCGACGACTCGGTCACCATGGCCGACCTGGTGCGCGCGTTCGACCACGCGCTGCGCGACCTGCATCTGGACGGCCCCAGCTTTGCCTGCGTCACGCATTCCACCGGTGGGCCGCTGGTGCGCGAATGGTTGCGCGCGCAGCGCGAACGGCCTGGCGCGTTCAGTACGATCCGGCTCACCCATCTGGTGATGCTGGCGCCGGCCAACTTCGGTTCGGCCCTGGCGCAGCTGGGCAAGGGGCTGCTGGGGCGGATGCGCTCGGCGTTCAATGACGTGGAACCCGGGCAGCGCATTCTCGATTGGCTGGAGCTGGGCAGTCCGGAGTCGCTGTCGCTCAATGTGGATCACATCCACGGCGCGGACCTGGCGGACAAGGGGCAGTTCCTGTTCGTGCTGGCCGGCGACCGTCCCGACCGCGCGATGTACGACCACGTCAACAGCTACACCGGCGAGGATGGCTCCGATGGCGTGGTGCGCATCGCTTCGGCCAACCTCAATGCATCGCATGCGGTACTCACCTGCAAGAGCAGCGGCGCCGATGCGGACGTGCTCGGCCTCAATCTCGTACATGCGCCACGCTCGGCGTTCAAGCTGATTCCCGGCGCGTCCCATTCGGGCGAAACGCAAGGGATCATGACGGCTGCGCCCGCCGCCACCATCGACGCGGTGCTGCGCTGCCTGCACGTGGCGGATCGCCAGGGCTACACCGCCCTGTGCGACGCCTTCGATACGGAGAACCTGCAGCGCGACGGCGACAAAGTGGAACTGGAGCCGGTCGGCCCGTTCCCGCCGCGCGTGCATATCCACGATCCGCGCAGCCTGCTGATCGTGCGGCTGACGGACGAAGCGGGCGAAGCGCTGCCCGATACACGCTTCCTGCTCGCTGCCGGCACGCCGGCCAATCCCGACTGGATGCCGCGCGGCTTCATGCTCGACCGCCAGGCCAACAGCCGCGCGCCGGCGGTGATCTCGTTCTTCCTCGATTACTCGCTGCTGGCCGGCGATTCGCGCGTGGCCGACCCGCGCAACAGCCGGCAGACGCTGCGGCCGGTGATGGACGGGCGCCGGCCGTATACCGCGCAGATCCAGCCCACCCTCGTCACCGGCCTGGTCCATCACCTGCCCGCCTCGACGGTGGACGACCTGTTCGGCGCCATGGGTCCGCACCAGACCACCGTGCTGGACGTGATCCTGCCGCGCAAGGTGCACGAGGGCGTGTTCCGCCTCACCCAGAACCTGGCGCCCGAGGATTTCCGCAAGACCGACCCGGGCGCCGTGATCGGCTGAGCCAACCCCGCCGCCCGCGCGGCGGCGTTGCATCCAGCGATGACCACCTGCGCGCCCGCCCGCCCCGCCGCTTACCCGCGCGGCCGATTTCGCTTACCCTCGCCCGCCATGGATACCGCGGTGGACGAGGACGCGACGTTGATGCTGGCCTACGCGCAGGGCGACCTGAGCGCGTTCGAGGCCCTGTACGCGCGCCACCGCGGCACGCTGTACCGCTTTCTGCTGCGCGCCTGCCGCCAGCCGGCGGTGGCCGACGATCTGTTCCAGGAAACCTGGAGCCGCGTGATCGCCGCGCGCGAGCGCTACCAGCCGCAGGCGAAATTCACCACCTGGCTGCTGCAGATCGCGCATAACCTGCTGGTCGACAGTTATCGCCGCAAGCGGCCGACGCTGGATGGCGAGGCTGGCGAACTGGCGATCGCGCAGGCGGAAGCGCCGGCGCAGGAACAGCCCGAACATGCGCTGTCGGATTTCGAACAGCGCCGCCGCCTGCAGCGTGCCATCGAGCAATTGCCGGACGAGCAGCGCACCGCCGTGCTGCTGCGGCTGGAACAGGAACTGAGCCTGGAGGACATCGCCGAGGTCACCGGCGTCGGCCGCGAAACAGTGAAATCGCGCCTGCGCTATGCCATGAACAAACTGCGCGAGCAGCTGGCCGAATGAATACGCATCTTCCCCCCGACGACGACAACGATCTCCCCGATAACGGCCGCCTGCCCGGCGAAGACGAGCTGGGCGCGCTATATCGCAAGCTCCCGCGCAAGGAGCCCGGCCCCGCGCTGGATGCAGCCGTGCTGCGTGCGGCGGCGCAAGCCGTGCGCGCCGAGGTGCCGGCCGCGGCTTCGCTGCGCGCATCGAAGCGGCCGCGCTGGCCGATCGCCCTGGGCAGCGCCGCGGTGCTGGTGCTCGCGGCCGGACTGGGCTGGCGCATGCGCGACATGCCGGCGAGCGTGCCGGCCGCGCAGCCGGGTGCGGTGACCGTGACCACGCAGGAAGCGGCGAAGTCGGCGACTCCCGCGGTTGCGGCGGCGCCGTCGGCCATGGAAGAAGCGCAGGACCGTGCGACGGAAAGCGCCGTCCCGTTACCGGCGAAGATCGCCCCTCCACACCTGGTGACGACCAGGGTTCGCCAGGCCGACAACGCGATGGCGAAGCGCGCCGCTCCCGCAGCGGAAGCCTTGCAGAACGCCCCTGTGCAAGAGCAGGCCGCGAACGCCGCCGCATCGATCGCCATGCCACCACCGGCCGCCGCCGATCAGGCCGCTGCAGGCGAGCTGCGCGCGTACGCACCGTTGCGCACGGAACCGGTCGCCCAAGCAGGCTATGCCGCCAAACCGCAGGCCCATGCGGAGCGGGCGGTCGAAGCCGCACCGAGCATAGTGGCGACCCCCGCGATGGCGCCCCCACCCCCGCCCGCAGCGCCACCCGCCGCCGACACCGAGCGCAACGCGCTGGACACTCCCGCGCAGGAACTGGACAAGATCCGCCGCCTGCTCGCCGAACAGCATCGCGATGAAGCGCGCCAGCGCCTCGCCGACTTCCATCGCGACCATCCGGACTACCCGCTGCCCGACGACCTGCGCGCGCTGCTGCTCACGCCATGAGCGTGAGCTACACCCTCGCCGGACCGTGCCAGCACCTCGAAGAAATCAAGAAAAGCCGCTTCCTCGCCCAGGCCGCACCGGTCGATTCGCCGGACGCGGCGCTGGCCTTCGTGCGCCAGATAAGCGATCCGGACGCCACGCATAACTGCTGGGCTTACCGCATCGGCCAGGACTATCGCTTCAACGACGACGGCGAACCCGGCGGCACCGCGGGGCGGCCGATCCTGCAGGCGATGGAGGGCCAGGGCATCGACCGCGCCGTGGTGGTGGTGACGCGCTGGTATGGCGGCGTGAAGCTCGGCGCCGGTGGGCTGGTGCGCGCCTATGGCGGCACGGCGGCCGAATGCCTGCGGCTGGCCGAACGCGTGGCGATCGTGGCGATGGCACGCCTGGGCTTGCACTGCGAATTCGCGGAGCTGGCCTTGCTGAAGGCGCGGCTGAAGGAGTGCGAGGCGCAGATCGACGAGGAGCGCTTCGGGGCCGATGGTGTCGAACTCGAACTGCGGCTGCCGGAAAGCCGTGTGGCAGAAGTGCAGGCGCGTATTGTGGACATCACGCGTGGGCGGGCGGCGGCGCGACGGTTGGACTAAAAGCTTGAGCCCCTCTCCCGTCGGGAGAGTGGTTGGGGTGAGGGTACGGGCGGAGTCGGATGCTCCACTTCGCCCGTACCCTCATCCGGCTGCCGCCACCTTCTCCCGGAGGGAGAAGGATTCCAGTGTGGAAACTGAAAAATGGATGGGGAGTTTGCGCACAACACGCTTCACCCGCGCCCACGCACGCCTCGCCGATTGCCCGCAAAACGCCACAGCCAATCGCTTGCCACGGCCTCGGCAGCTTCGCAGAATCGCGTTCTTTCGCACGCCGCATTCAACGGATTGACTTCATGCACCGCCTGCCCGGCCTCGACCTGCTGCGCGCCATCGCCATCGTATGGGTGATGCTGTTCCACTCCTTCCTCATCGGCGGCCTTGGCGACGGCTGGAGCTGGCTGGAAGACAACGGCTGGGCCGGGGTGGACCTGTTCTTCGTGCTCAGCGGCTACCTGATCGGCTCGCAATGGCTCAAACCGCTGGCCGACGGCAAGGCCCCGGCATTCGGACGCTTCTATCTGCGCCGCGCCCTGCGCACGATGCCGGCCTACTTCGCGGTACTGGCGGTGTACTTCGCCCTGCCCTCCGCACGCGAGGCGCCGGGCATCCAGCCGCTGTGGCAGTTTCTCAGCTACACCATCAATTTCCTGATCGACTACCGGCACAACCAGGCGTTCTCGCACGTGTGGTCGCTGTGCGTGGAAGAACATTTCTATCTGCTGTTCCCGCTGCTGGCGTGGTGGGTGGCGCGGCGCGGTTCGGTGCGCGCATTCGTCGCGCTGTGCGTGCTGCTGCTGGCCGGCGGCATGGCGCTGCGTGCGTGGCTGTGGCTGCACATGGGCGAGCGTCCGTTCGTCGAGGTCATCTACTACCCGACCTGGAACCGGCTCGACGGACTGCTCGCCGGCGTGGTGCTGGCGGCGCTGCAGGCGTATCGGCCGGAGCTGTGGGCGCGGTTGCAGGCCAGGGCCAATGTCGCGCTGCTGGCGGGCCTGGCGCTTACCGGCGCCGCACTGGCGATCTTCCAGGACCGCGCCGGCCTGCTCGCTTCGGTGCTCGGCTATCCGCTGCTGTCGTGGGGCCTGGCCCTGATCGTGTTCGCCGCTGCCAGCCCGGCGTGCTGGCTGGGCCGCCATCGCGTGCCGGGTGCGGCTTGGCTGGCGCTGATTTCCTACAGCCTGTACCTCGATCACAAGCTGGTCTTTCACGCGGTGCAGACGTGGCTGGTCACGTATCCGCAGATCCACGGCATGGCGGCGTTCGGGTTGTATGCGGCCTGCGTGCTGGCCGGCGGCGCGCTGCTGCACTACACGGTGGAAGCGCCGTTCCTGCGCCTGCGCGACCGCCTGCACCAGCGCGACGTGGCGCGGCGGACGCTGGCCCCGACCTCGGCGGGCGCATGAGCGTCACCCTTTTCGCCATCGCCATGTGATTGAATCGCCGGCTCGGGCCCCAATCTCCCTTCGGTCCAGACCCGGCGAACCCCATGAGCGAATCCCAGGCGAACGAATCCTCCCCCAAGCGCCGGCTCGGCGCCCTGCGCCAACTCTGGCCCTTCCTGAAACCGCACCGTTCGCTGGCGATCGGCTGGCTGGTGTTCCTGGCGATCTCCTCCGGCTCCACCCTGGTGCTGCCGATGGCGGTCCGCCACATGATCGACCAGGGCTTCGGCGCCTCCAACGCGGCGACCATCAATCTCACCTTCCTGGGCCTGTTCGGCGTGGCGCTGGTGCTGGCCGCGTCGACCGCGGCGCGCTACTTCTGCATCACCCTGCTGGGCGAGCGTGCGCTTGCCTCGATGCGCTCCAAGCTGTACGGGCATGTGATCCGGCTGGACGTGGGCTTCTTCGAGCGCAGCCGCGTCGGCGAACTGATCTCGCGCCTGGGCACCGACACCGAAGTGGTGCAGGCGCTGATCGGCTCAGGCATCTCGGTCGCGCTGCGCAGCATGGTGACCCTGGTCGGCGCGGTGGTGGCGATGGTGTGGACGATCCCGCGCCTGGCCGGCTTCACCGCCCTGGTGATCCCCGCGATGATGCTGCCGATCATGCTGTTCGGCCGCCGCGTGCGCAAACTCTCGCGCGCCAGCCAGGACCGCCTGGCCGACGCCGCCGCGATCGCCAACGAAACGCTCAACGCCGCGCCCGCGGTGAAGGCGTATGCGCGCGAGGACATCGAGAGCACCCGCTACGGCAGCGCCATCACCCGCGCGCTGGCCACCGCGCGCAAGCGCATCGGCACGCGTTCGCTGCTGACCGCCGCGGTAATCGTGCTGATGTTCGGTGCGATCACCCTGGTGCTGTGGATCGGCGCGCGCGACGTGCTGGCGGGCGACCTGACGCCCGGCCTGCTGAGCCAGTTCGTGCTGTACGCGATCTTCGCCGCCGGCTCGGTCGCCGGCCTGGCGGAAGTGTGGGGCGACGTGCTGCGCGCGGGCGGCGCGATGGAGCGCATCGGCGAGCTGCTCGGCGAACGCGCCGAAGTGACCAGCCCGCCGCAGCCCCAGGTGCTGCCGAAGCCGGTCAGCGGCGCGCTGCGTTTCGAGAATGTGGGCTTCCATTATCCCAGTCGCCCCGACGCACCGGCGCTGCACGACTTCGACCTGCACATCCGCCCCGGCGAGACGGTGGCCCTGGTCGGCCCTTCCGGCGCCGGCAAGAGCACCGTGCTGGCGCTGCTGCTGCGCTTCTACGACCCACAGGACGGCCGCATCACGCTCGACGGCGTCGACTTGCGCGCGCTGGCCCTGCCGGACCTGCGCGGCGTCATCGCGCTGGTGCCGCAGGAGACGGTGATCTTCAGCGGCACCGCGGCGGACAACATCCGCTTCGGCCGCCAGGACGCCAGCGACGACGAAGTGCGCGATGCCGCGCGCGCCGCCGAGGCGAACGAGTTCATCAGCGCGCTGGAGGGCGGTTATGGCTCCGAGCTGGGCGAGCGCGGCGTGCGCTTGTCCGGCGGACAGCGCCAGCGTGTGGCCATTGCACGCGCGATCCTGCGCGATGCGCCGCTGCTGTTGCTGGACGAGGCGACCTCGGCGCTGGATGCGCAGTCGGAGGCGGCGATCCAGCAGGCCCTGGAGCGGCTGGAGAAGGGGCGCACCACGCTGGTGATCGCGCATCGCCTCGCTACCGTGCAGCGCGCCGACCGCATCGTGGTGATGGATGGCGGACGCATCGTGGCGCAGGGCACGCATGAGAGCCTGCTGGCGGAAGGTGGGCTTTACGCGGAATTGGCGAAGCTGCAGTTCGTCGCCTGAGCGATGCATCGATGCAGGTTGGGGTGAGCCGCAGGCGAACCCCAACGATGCGATGCGCATGAAGGCCGCGACGTTGGGGTTCGCCTGCGGCTCACCCCAACCTACGCATTCAACGCGGCCACCAGGGCTCTCACTTGCTCCACGTCGCTGCGGATCTCGCCACTTTCCATATCATGCAACTCCGGCCGCCGGTGCCGCATGCCCGACGCCAGTTGCCGCTTGGCCGACGCATGTAGTTCCGTCGCACCAGTCGCTTCGGCCAGCGCGGCGATATTCTGCGGCGTGACACCCGCACCGGGCATCACCGCGATGCAGCCATCCGCCCGCTGCACCAGTCGCCGGAGCAACGGCGCACCGTCCATCGCGCTGGCCCGCGCACCCGAGGTCAGCACGCGCTCGCAACCGAGCGCGATCAGATCCTCCAGCGCCTGCTCCGGATCGGCGGTGAGATCGAACGCGCGATGGAACGTCACGCCCAGGCCACCGGCCGAACGCATCAGCGGCTTGCAGCGTTCGCTGTCGACGCGGCCATCCGCATCCAGCACGCCGATCACCACGCCGTCGCAACCGAGCGCGGCGCAGGTCTCGATATCACGCTGCATCATTTCGCATTCGATATCGCTGTAGAGAAAGTCGCCGGCGCGCGGACGCACCAGCACATACAGCGGAATATGCAGGCGCTCGCGCACCATCGCGACCAGGGCCGCGGACGGCGTCAAACCGCCCAGTTCGAGGCCCGTGCACAACTCCACGCGGCCGGCGCCGCCGTCCTGCGCGGCCTGCGCGGATGCGACCGAATTGGCCGCCACTTCGAGCAAGTAGCGGCTGCTCATCAGTAGACGCTCTTGGACGGGAACAGGCCGTCCTGCTTCGCGCCATCGCAAACCGCATAGCTGAAACCGGACTGGATCGCGAATGCGCCGACCTCGCCCTCGCGGTTGATGGCGAGGAAGCCCACCTGCAGATCCTTCGACGCCTGCGGCCGCTTCTTGACGATGCGCATCACCGCCTCCTCGCAGGCCTGCTGCGGCGAGCGGCCCTGGCGCATCAGTTCCACCACCAGGAAGCTGCCGGCATTGCGGATCACTTCCTCGCCCACGCCGGTGGAGGTGGCGCCGCCGACCTCGCCGTCCACGTACAGGCCGGCGCCGATGATCGGGCTGTCGCCGACGCGGCCGCGCAGCTTCCAGGCCATGCCGCTGGTGGTGCAGGCGCCGGCCAGGCGGCCTTGTGCATCGATGGCGAGCATGCCGATGGTGTCGTGGTTGTCCTTGCCGCCGGCGCCCTTGCCGTAGTCGTGCACTTCGCTGTTGGCGCTGGGCTGGTAGTGCGCGGTCTTCAGCCACTCGTGCCAGGCTTGTTCCGATTCCGGGGTGAGCAGCTTTTCCTTCTTGAAGCCCTGCTCGAGCGCAAACTGCTGCGCGCCCTCGCCCACCAGCAGCACGTGCGGGGTGCGTTCCATCACGCGGCGCGCAACCTGGATCGGATGGGCGATGTTCTCCAGCGCGGCGACCGCGCCGCAGCTGCCGTCGCCGTCCATGATGCTGGCGTCGAGGCTGACGTGGCCGTCGCGGTCGGGGTAACCGGCGCGGCCGACGCTGTGATTCTTCAGGTCCGACTCCGGGATCATCACGCCGGCTTCCACCGCATCCAGCGCGCGGCCGCCCTTGGCCAGGACGGTCCAGGCCGCGAGATTGGCGGGCACGCCGAAGTCCCAGGTGGAGATCACCCGCGGCTTGCGGCTGCCGCTGACGCCGGCGGTCGTGCCAGCAGTCTTGCCGGCAGTCTTGCCATCCGCCAGCGCCGGTGCGATGCGGGAGGACAGTGCCGCGGCGGTCACGCCCAGTGCTGCGGTCTTCAGAAAGCGGCGGCGATCGGCCATCGGGTGTCTCCAGATAGATGGGGGAAAAACGGTCGCCCGAGAGTACAGGCGAACGCCCGCGGCCGGCATGGGCCGGCCGCGGGACTTTGACGGTCAGAAGTCGTAGCTGACACCGAGGCGCACGTAGCGCGGCGTCTCCGCCACCTTGACCGTGTCGTACAGGTCGTTGAGCTTGTCCGGCGTGTTGCCGCTGTTGTAGCGGGTGTACAGCACCACCGGGCGCTGCTGGTTGAACACATTGAACACGCTGACGTTGAAAGCCAGCTTGTGGTCGGCGAAGGCCGGGCGGTAGGTGACGTTGAGGTCGATGCGGTAGGTCCACGGCAGGTCGCCCATCGAGCCGGGCACCGAGGGCTTGCCGTTGCACCAGTGGTAGTACGAGCCGTAGCCGTCGGGCTGCGACTGGTCGGCGCCGTAGAAGCCCAGGCAGTTGTGCGGACCGCCCGAGGCCAGGTTGGCCACGCCCGAGACCATCCACTCCGGCGACACGCGATACACGCCGTAGGCCTTGATCTGGTGGGTGCGGTTGTTGCCCAGCACGCCGTTGGCGTGGTCCATCACATATGAGTTGTCCCAGTCCTGGGTCACGCCCACCGAGTCGTTGCCGCGCGACACCTGCAGCAGGCCTTCGGAGTTGCCGTAGCTGCGCGAGAACACGTAGCTGATGCGGCCGCCCCAGTTGTCCTTGCCCAGCGGATGCTCCAGGAACGCCTCCAGCGCGTAGTACTTGCGCTTCGGTCCCTGCGCGAAGCCCCAGTCGCCATTGCTCATCGGCACGCGCACATAGCCGCGCGTGGTGAGCACGTCGAAGTCGTTGGTCTTGCCAGGGTTGAAGATGTAGCAGGCGCCGCGGTTGGCGGTGATCTGGTCGTCGGTCAGGTTGTACAGCGCCTTGGTCTTGGCGATCAGCTGGTTGGAGCTGTCGCAAACGTCGTCGGAGATCTGCCGCAGTACGCGGAAGGTGCCCTTCACGCCGGTGATCCATTCCGGCGTGATGGCCTTGGTGGCGCCGAGGATGAACTCATCCTGGTATTCCGCGCCCAGGTTGGTCGAAGCCACCGTGCGCGGATCGGGTGCCTGGCCGGTATGGCCGTTGACGTCGTAATAACCGAACTGCTTGAGGCCGGTGGGCATGCCGTTGGAGTCGATGCCGCTGTAAGTGTAGTAGCTGCGGTTCCAGGCGTAGCCGGTGGCGCCGTCATAGGCGGTGTTGTTGTTGATCGCCAGGTAGTAGCGGCCGGCGTTGCCGTAGACCTTCAGGCTGGCATCGCCGTACACGTCCCAGCTGAAGCCCAGGCGCGGCGACCAGTTGCGGTTCTGCGAGGTGAATTTCTGCCCGCTGTTGTTGTAGTTGGCGAAGGCGTCGTTGCGCAGGCCGACGTTGAGCAGGAAGCGGTCGGTCATCTGCCAGGTGTCTTCGATGTACTGCGCGTGCTCGACGGTTTTCACGCCGGCTGCGCCGGTCACCACTTCCTTGGTCACGTAGTAGCCGTTGCCGCCCGGCGCGCCGATGCCGTTGGCCGGATCGACCGGCGCGGTGGCGTCGTTGTTGTGCGCATAGGTCCAGGTCAGGCTGTTGCTGCCCTGGTCGATGGTGCGCGGGGTCTGGTCGTCGATGCCGAGATTGAGCTTGTGGTCGCCCAGGCGCCATTCCAGGTCGATGCGCAGGTTGGTGTTCTGCGAACCCTGGGTGGACGCGGGCACCGAGAACGTCGACTGGCTGTTGCCGATCGGACGGCCGCCGGTGAGCGCCAGGTTCTGGTCCTGGATGTTCTGCAGGTACGGCAGGTTGGGGTCGAAGCTGACCGGCGCCGAGTAGTCGTGCAGGCGCATCTTGCCGTACATCGCGCTCAGCGTGATGGTGTCGGTGAGGTAGCCGGTGTACTTGATGATGTAGGCGTCGCCGCCGGTCTTGGTGCGGTCGGAGTACGACTGGAACGCGCCGGTGCGGTGCGTGCCGTAGTCGAACGCATAGTTGCTGCCCGAGCCGCTCTGCTTGCTGGAGATGCCGGTCAGTTCCAGCAGGTGGCTGTCGGTGATGTTCCAGTTGAGCTTGGCGTACCACTTCGGCGTGGTGTACGTGTAGTTGTTGCGCGAGGGGCTGCTGGCGTCGCTGGTGGAGGTGGTGCTGCCCTGCTGCCGGTCGGCCTCGGCGGCGACGAAGAAGTACAGGCGGTCCTTGATCAGCGGGCCGCCGACATAGGCGCTGTAGGTGGTGCGCCACGACTTGTCGTCCTGGCGGTACTGGTACGGCGTGCCGGCGTAGCGGTTGCGTGCGTAGATGATGTCGTCCGGGGAGGACATCAGCGAGCGCGGCGTCCACTGCACCTGCGCGCCGTAATGCCAATCGTTGGTGCCGCTCTTGCCGACCTGGCTGAGCACGCCGCCGTCGGAGCGGCCGTACATCGAGCTGTAGCCGCCGGTGAGTACTTCCTGCTGGTCGATCGCGCCGTAGGGCAGCTGCAGTGCACCCTGGCCCTTGTACGGATCGGTCGTGTTGAAGCCGTTGATGTAGTACGCGTTCTCCGCGCCGGACGCGCCGCCGAAGGAGACCAGGTTGCCACCGCCGCCGATGCGGCTGCTGAAGTTGGAGCCGGAGCTGACCGTGCCCGGCGCCAGCAGCGCGATGTCTTCGGCGGTGCGCGACAGCGGCAGCGCATCGAGCTGCTGCGCGGTGATCACCGTGCGCGAATCCACGCTGCTCACGTCGATCGGCGGCAGTGCGCTGGCGGTGACCTGCACGCCCTGCAGGTTGGTAGCACCAGCAGCCGCGGCGCCGGCGAAATCGACCTGGGTACCGCTGCTCACGCGCAGCGAGACTTCGTCGTGCGAGGCGACCACGGCGCCCTGCCGTTCCAGCATCACCTTGTAGGTGCCTACCGGCAGCGCGCCGGCCTGGTAGCGGCCGTCCGCACCGACCGGGATGCGCCGCGACACACCGTTGTCGCCCTGCACCACCACGGTGCTGCCGGCGGCATCGCCGCCGACGCTGCCGAAGATCGAGCCGGTGGTCGACTGTGCGAAGGCGGTGCCGCTCAGGGCCAGGCCCAGCACGCACGCCAGGATATTGCGGGACAGCTCATGCCCGCGATGCTTGATTGCCAACATGCCTTCACCTCCCAATGAATGTTGTTGTCTTGTCCCGTTCGTGGATGGCCGAACGGGACCCGGTCCTTGCGCGGGCGCCGGGCCCGCGCCTTTCAAACCTCGTCGCGCGCAGCCAGGCCGGCCGCGCCCAGCACGCCCAGCCGGCCGTGCTCGATCAGCCGCACGGGCACGCCGGCGAGGAACTCGCGCATCACGCCTTTGTTGAAGAAGCGCTCGCGGAACGCGCTGCGCGGCAGGAATTCGCGCAGTTGCGGCAGGATGCCGCCGGCCAGGTAGACGCCGCCGGAGGCCTTGAACAGCACCGCCAGGTCGCCGACGAAACCGCCGAGCAAGGCGCAGAACGTATGCAGCGTTTCCAGCGCGAGCGCATCGCCACCTTGCTGTGCGGCGGCGCTGATCTGCTCGGGTTGCGCATGGACGGCAGGCTGGCCGTCCAGTTCGCCGATGGCGCGATAGAGATTGACCAGGCCGGGGCCGGACAGCACGTGGCCGGTGTGCACGTAGTCGCGTCCGCGCGCGAGCAGGCGCAGCAGCGCCATCTCGCGTTCGTTGCCCGGCGCCAGCGCCACGTGCCCGCCTTCGCTGGGCAGCACGGTGGCGCCGTTGCCATCCGGCAACAGCAAGGCGCAGCCCAGCCCGGTGCCCGGGCCGACCACGGCGACGGGGCCGGCAGCGGTCGGCGCCTCGATCACGGCAAGGCTTTCGTGCGCGCCGAGGTATTGCGTGGCGTAGGCCAGCGCCTCGAAATCGTTGACCACCTGCAGCTTGCGCAAGTGCAGGCGTTCGCGCAGCTCGGCCAGGCGCACCGGCCAGCGCAGGTTCTCGGCCACCAGTTCGCCATCGCGCACGTAGCCGGCCACCGCAATGGCGGCTTCGTCGACGGCATGGCCGGGGTGGCGGGCGAGGAAGTCGGCGAGGATTTCGGCCAGGCCCGGCCAGTCGGCGCCCGCATAGCGCTCATAGGCCAGCACGCCGCCGGCGCCGGCCGGCGCGGCGGCATCGATCAGGCCGATGCGCGCATGCGTGCCACCCACGTCCGCCGCCAGCATGACCCGCGGCTTTGGCGCCACGGCTCCCCACGCACGATCCTGCATCGATGCTCCCCGTCATTCGCCGGACACGGCGGTGCCGTGTCCTTGTCATCGGATCGATGCTAAGGCGGAATGGTAACGTTATCAATGGTTGCTGCCGATACGATCGGCGGCATGCGTGAGCCTCGTCACGCCGCGTGATCGATGTCGATTACTCCTTATATATATGCAGTGTTGCGTGATCTTCGCCGCGAACGGATTTCGCGGCAGCCGCCCTGCACCACCGGGCCGTCCCTCGCGTGGCCGGGCTCGGCTGACATCATTCGTGGTAACGCTACCGTCGACGCGCGTGCGCGGCCGCATAGAACGGAAGTCGCGTCGCCGGCACGCCACCGCTTGGGCTAGGATGGAACGTCGCCGCCCAGGGGAGAGCGCTGCGTTGCGTAGGCCCACGATCAAAGACGTCGCCAGCCTTGCCGGCGTCTCGCCGATGACGGTGTCGCGCGTGATCAACCTCGAACCGACCGTGCATGCCGACACCGTGCAGAAGGTGCGGCGCGCGATCGAGACCCTGCACTACCGTCCCGACGCCACCGCGCGCAGCCTGCGCGGCACGCGCTCGTTCACCATCGCCCTGGTCTACGACGACAACCCCAACGCCAACTACATCCTGAGCCTGCAGAACGGCGTGCTCAGCGCTTGCCGCGAGCGCGGCTACGAGCTGCTGATCTATCCCTGCGACCCGCGTTCGCCGCGCCTGGTGGACGAACTCTCGCTGCTGGCCAAGAACGCGCGCCTCGCCGGCCTGGTGCTGACCCCGCCGATGTCGGAGAACGCACGCCTGCTGGCCAAGCTCAAGGCGAACGACGTGGCCTATGCGCGGATCATCGCCGCACGCGGCGACCCGAAGGACGGCGCACCCTGCGTCTACGTCGACGACCACAAGGCGGCCTATGCGATCACCGCCTACCTGATCCAGCTCGGCCACACCGCCATCGCCTTCCTGTGGGGCGACCCGCATTACCGCTCCAGCCCGGAACGCTACGAGGGCTACGCAGACGCGATGAAGGAGCACGGCATTCCCGTGCGCAGGAAATACGTGCTGGAAGGCACCTACACCTTCGAGGATGGTTTCCGCCGCGCGCGCAAGCTGCTGGCCGGCAAGGACGCGCCCAGCGCGATCTTCGGCAGCAACGACGAGATCGCCGCCGGCGCGCTCGCCGCGGCCCGTTCGGCCGGACTGGACGTGCCGTGGGATCTGTCGATCGCCGGCTTCGAGGACAACCCGTTCTCGCGCCAGGCGTGGCCCGCGCTCACCACCGCCAGCCAGTCGACCAGCGAGATCGGCCGGCACGCAGCCTCGCGCCTGCTGGAGCAATTGCAGAAGGGCACGCTGCCCGGCAGCGAGCGCTTCGTGCCGGAGCTGGTGATCCGCGGCTCCACCGCGCCGCCACGCGCGGGACGCGAACGCCGCGCGCCGGCGGCGGCCGGTGCATAAAAAATCCCGCATCTTGCGATGCGGGATTTTCTTTATCTAACCGGTGGCCGACGCAACGCCGGCGCGGCGGATCAGCCTGCGATCTCGACGCCCGAAGCCTGGGCACCCTTCGGGCCCTGGGTCACTTCGAACTGCACGCGCTGGCCTTCCTGCAGGCTGCGAAAGCCCTTGGAGTTGATCGCCGAAAAGTGGACGAAAACGTCCTCCCCACCGTCCTCAGGCGCGATGAAACCAAAGCCCTTGGCGTCGTTGAACCACTTGACCGTACCGAAACGCATTGCGTGAACCTCTGAATCATGGATTGGATGCACCATGGCTTCGTGCAGAACCACCACAACCCCTTGGTCCGCCGCCCCTGGCACGGGCGGAAGTATCAACATGTTTCAGGTCAAAGCGCAATATGCGGGTGCGTATAGCCAGACGGCCTAGGCTGAGCTGCTCAAGCTTTGAGCAAAGCACCCAGGATTCGCGGCACTTCCGCGGTCGCTGCCTTAAGGTGCGCGAAGATTTCGTCAATGCTGATCTCCGCTTCGTCGCCGCAGCCGGCGGCGAAATTCGCGACCAGCGCCAGGCAGGCGTAAGCCAGTTCCAGTTCGCGCGCCAGCGCCGCTTCGGGCATGCCGGTCATGCCGACCAGATCGCAGCCGTCGCGCTTCATGCGCGCGATCTCGGCGCGCGTCTCCAGGCGCGGGCCCTGGGTGGCGCCGTAGCAGCCGCCGTCGATCACCGCGATGCCGGCCTGCGCGGCCGCATCGACCAGCCGGCGGCGCAGCGCCGCGGTGTACGGCTCGCTGAAATCGATGTGCTTCACCTCGGCGCCTTCGACGTCGCAGAAGCTGGTGTAGCGGCCATGCGTGTAGTCGATCACCTGGTCCGGTACGACGATCGCGCGCGGGCCCATGTCATCGCGGATACCGCCCACAGCATTGACGCCGATCACAGTTCGCGCACCAAGCGAATGCAGTGCCCACAAATTGGCACGGTAATTGACACGGTGCGGCGGCACGCCATGGCCTTCGCCGTGGCGCGCGAGGAAGGCCACGCGCTTGCCGGCGAAGTCGCCGACCACCACGTCGGCCGAGGTCTTACCGTACGGCGTGTCGACGCCGTGGCGCGTGGTGTTTTCCAGGCCGGGGAAGCTGTAGAGACCGCTGCCGCCGATGACGGCCAGATCGATAGTCACGGTAAGACCTTCCTTCGTTTCGTAAGGCGTAGGTTGGGGTGAGCGCAAGCGAACCCCAATGCGGGTGCCGCTGATCGGTGGCGATGTCGGGCTTCGCTTGCGCTCACCCCAACCTGCCCGCCTCTGCTGCCAGCCGCGTGGCGAAAGCCTGCAGGTGGCGCGCCAGCGCCTCGCGCGTGCGCTCGTCGGCGAGCTGCCCGTCGACGATCTTGGTATGCGCCTGGAACACCAGCACCTCGCCCTGCGGCTCGGTGCGCGCACCGGCGCGGCGCAGCACCAGGCGCAGCGCGTCCTGCGCACGCACGGTGCCGGTGGCGCCGGGGCTGGCTCCCACGATGCAGACGATCTTGCCGGCCAGCACCGAGGCCTTGCGCTCGTGGCCGGGCCGCGAGATCCAGTCGATCGTGTTCTTCAGCACGCCGCTGATGCCGCCGTTGTATTCCGGGCAGGCCAGCAGCAGGCCGTCGGCCGCCGCGACGGCGTCCTTCAATGCCTTGACCGCTGCGGGGTCGCCCTGCTCTTCCACGTCCTGGTCGAACAGCGGGAGCTCGTGCAGGCGATGCACGGCGATGTCCATGCCGGCCGGCGCGAGACCCTGCGCGGCATGCAGCAGCGCGGTGTTGAACGAGGCCGCGCGCAGGCTGCCGGAGATGCCGAGGATGTTCATGCGTTCCTTTCGCTGGCCGCTCAACGCAGCGCGTAGATGCCCGGCAGGTTGCGGCCCTGCTCGTAGTAGTCCATGCCAAAGCCGAACACGTAGCGGTCCGGCAGCTCCACGCCGTTGAAATCGGCGACGATGCCTTCGACCAGGCGGTCGTGCTGCTTGCTGCACAGCGCGACCACCAGCACGCGGCGTGCGCCGCGGCGCAGGCAGTCGTCGCGCACGGCCTTGAGGGTGTGGCCCTCGTCGAGGATGTCGTCGACCAGCAGCACGGTGCGGTCCTGCAGCGACACCAGCGGCTCGCGCAGCCAGTGCAGCTCGTTGCCGGTGGTGGCTCCGCGGTAGCGGGTGGCGTGCACGTAGTCGAATTCGAGGTCGGTGCGGATCGCCAGCGCCAGGTGCCCGCCGAACACCAGCGCGCCGTTCATCACGGTGAGGAACACCGCGCGCTCGCCGTCCAGGGCAGCATCGATGCGCCGCCCCATGTCGGCGATCACGCCGTCCAGCGTGGCGCGGTCGAACAGCAGGTCGGCATTGGCCAATGCATCGGCCAACGGGGGAATGGTGCGGGTAGCGTCGGTGCTGCTCATGCCTTGCCTTCCTCGGCGTCCAGCGCCGTGATGCGCGCGATGAAACGCTCGCGCTGCGGGTTGTCGGTCAGTCCTTCCCAGGTGGCGCCCAGCGCGCCGCGCATGGCGGCCAGGCGCTCCGGCGCGGCGGCGGCGCGGCCCTGCACGGCGGCGATCGCTTCGTCGACCACGTCGGGGAAACAGGCCAGCACCAGGTCGCAGCCGGCGTCGAGGTGGGCGGCCACGCGCGCGGCCACGCCACCGGCCGCGCCGGCGGCGGCCATGCTGATGTCGTCGCTGATCACCGCGCCATTGAAACCCAGCTCGCCGCGCAGCACCTGCTGGATCCATACCCTGGAGTAGCCGGCCGGCTGCGCGTCGACGGCGGGATAGACCACGTGGGCCATCATCACCGCTTCCACCCGCGCCTCGATGCCTTCGGCGAACGGATGCAGGTCTTCGCGACGGATCTGCTCTAGCGGCCGCGGATCGACCGCCGCCGCCTTGTGCGTGTCCACCGCCACCGAGCCATGCCCGGGAAAATGCTTGAGCACCGCCGCCATGCCGCCCAGGTGCATGCCGCGCACATAGGCCTGGCCCAGCTCGGCGGCCACGGCGGGATCGGCATGGAAGGCGCGCGCGCCGATCGCGGCATTGCCGCGGGCCAGGTCCACCACCGGAGCGAAGCTGAAGTCCACGCCGATCGCGCGCATCTCGCTGGCCATCACCCAGGCGTGCTCCTCGGCCAGGCGGATCGCCTCGTCGGGGTTGCGCTCGTAGACGGCGCCGATCCGGGCCAGCGCCGGCAGGCGCGTGAAGCCGTCGCGGAAGCGCTGCACCGGGCCGCCTTCCTGGTCGACCGCGACGAGAAAGTCCTCGCCGGCCACTTCGCGGATCGCCTCGATCAGCGCGCTCACCTGCTCGCGCGTGGCGAAGTTGCGCGCGAACAGCAGCACGCCGGACACGCCGGGCGCCACCAGCTGGCGGCGCTCGGTGTCGCTCAGTGCCAGTCCGGCCAGGCCGATCATCAACATCAGGCTTGCTCCTCGGCGTCGTCGGCAGCGCGTTCGGCCGCGGTCCACCGCGCGTACGGATGCTCGATCAGGTTGACGTTGTAGTAGCGCGCCAGCGCGCTCAGTTCGCGCCCCAGCCAGTCGGGGCGCGGGAACGGCGCGTCCGGCGCGTCGAGTTCCACTTCGGCCACCACCAGGCCGGCGTTGTCGCCGAGGAACTCGTCGATCTCGAACGTTACGCCGTCGACGGTGACAAGGTGACGAAACTTCTCCAGCACGCCGCCGCACAGGCCGGCGAGCATGGCCTCGGCGTCGGCCACCGGGATGGCGTATTCGAACTCGGCGCGCTGGATGCCCAGCTCGGCCGATTTGATATTGAGCCAGGCGCGCTCGCCGGCGATGCGCGCACGCACCGAGGCGCGCGCCAGCCCCGCACGCAGCGCTTCGGCGCCGACCAGATAACCCTGCGCGATGCGCTCCGAGCTGCCCACCTGCCCGCGCCAGCCGTCGCCGCGCAGAAGAAACTTGCGTTCGATTTCCACGCCCATGGCGTCAGCCGCGCTCGAACAGGGCGATGGATTCGACGTGCGCGGTGTGCGGGAACATGTCCATCACGCCGGCCGCGCTGAGGCGGAAGCCGTGCTTCTGCACCAGGATGCCGGCGTCGCGCGCCAGCGAACCCGGATGGCAGGACACGTAGACGATGCGCTGCGTGTCGCGGTGCGGCAGGTACTCCAGCAGCTTGTCGGCGCCGGCGCGCGGCGGATCGAGCAGCAGCTTGTCCCAGGCCTGGCGCGCCCACGGCGTGTTGCGCTGGTCCTCGAACAGGTTGGCGACTTCGAAGCGCGCATTGGCGATGCCGTTGCGCATGGCGTTCTGCGCCGCGCGTTCGACCAGGCCATGCTCGCCTTCCACGCCGACCACTTCGCCCACGCGGCGGGCGATCGGCAAGGTGAAGTTGCCCAGGCCGCAGAACAGGTCCAGCACGCGGTCGCTCGGCTGCGGGTCGAGCAGTTCCAGCGTGCGCGCCATCATGCGGCGGTTCATGCCGGCATTGACCTGGACGAAGTCCAGCGGACGGAATTCCAGCTCCACCTCCGGCACGCCTTCGCCGGCCCCGATGCGGAAGGCCAGGCGCGGCTGTTCCGGCCACAGCGGATGCACGCTGCTGATGCCGCCGGGCTGCAGGTAGATGGCGAAGTCGTGCGCCTGCGCGAATGCGGTGAGCTTGCCCAGGTCCGACTCGCTCAAGGGTTTCAGATGGCGGAACACCAGGGCGACGGTGTCGTCGCCGGCGGCGAATTCGATCTGCGCGATCTCGCCGGCGGCATCCAGCGTACCGACCAGTTCGCCGAGCAGGCCGACCTTCGGCCCCAGCGCCGGATGCATCACTTCGCATTGCTCGATGTCGGCGACGAAGCGCGGGTTGTCCTCCTCGCGGAAGCCGACCAGCACGCGGCCCTTCTTCACCACGTGGCGCACCGACAGCCGGCCCTTGCGGCGATAGCCCCAGGGCTGGTCGGTCAGCGGCGGCAGCCACGCGGCCGGCGCCACCTTGCCGATGCGCTCGAAGTTCTCGGCCAGCACGCGCTGCTTGGCGGCGATCTGCGACTCGGCGTCCAGGTGCTGCAGCGCGCAGCCGCTGCACTGGCCGTAGTGGCGGCAGCGCGGTTCGACGCGGTGCGGCGAGCGCGTGCGCAGCTCCACCATCTCGGCTTCGTCGAAGTTGCGATGGCGGCGGCGGATGCGCAGCAGCACTTCCTCGCCCGGCAACGCGTCGGAGACGAACACAGCCTTGCCGTCGATGCGGGCCACGCCGCGGCCGTCGTGGCTGAGATCGGTGATGGTGGCTTCGAACTCGTTCATCGTGACCCCAAAAAACGCGCGCCCGGATCATGCAGTCCGGGCGACACGGAAAAAAGCAGGGAAGCGCGCAGGGATTACTTCTGCTTCCAGGCGCCCGAGGGGTCCTGATAATACCAGCCGGACCGCGCCCGCTCGATCCAGCCCTTGGCGAAGGTGGCGCGGATCTGCCCTTCCCATTCCGGATGGCCGTTGGCATTGGCCACTTCGCGGTACAGCGCGCTGCGGTCGCGGTTCTCGTCGGCCACGCTGGCGCTGACTTCGGCGCGCTGGTTCAGCGGCAGCTTGGAGGCGTCGCGCACGGCGACCAGGCCGTCCTTGGTGAAGCCCACCGCGCCGCTGTCGAACAGCGCGCCCAGGCTGCCCTGGAAGCGCTGCTGCATGCGGCCGCGGATCGCTTCGGTGGTGGCGGTCTGGATGCGCACGTCCGGCACGTCGGCCGCATAGGCGGCCGGAATCAGCAGGTCGAGCAGCATCGCCGACGGCTGCTTGCCGGACTTCTCGGCGGGCTTGGGCTCGTTCTTGTCGTCATTGCCCTGGTTCGCCGGCTTGGCGTTGTCCAGCACCGTGCCGATGAACTGATCGGCGGCCTTCTGCGCGGCGGCCTCGGGGAAATACACATTGATGGTGACGCAGCCGACCAGCGCGACGAACAGCGAGGTCAGCAGGACATAGACGAGTTTGCGCATGATCGACGCTCCATGGCGGGGAATGGGGAACTTCATGTTCGATGATCGGAATCAGTGAACCTCGGGACCGCCGCTCTCCGCGGCGGACTTGAGCCGGCGCACCAGGGTCGGCCAGTCCACCTGGGTCTGGTGGCCGACCACCTGCAGGCGCGGCAGCCCGCTGCCTTCGACGATAGTGTAGCCATCGCCGTCGCTGTCCAGTCCGCTCATGCGGCACAGCGTGCCCTGCAGCACGCAGTTCAGGCCGATGCGCTTGTAGCTGAAGTTCTTGAACAGCCGCAGCATCGCGCCCTGCAGGCCGGCAGCAATGCCGCCGCCACCCACCGAGACCAGGCTGTTGACCGCGCGCTGGCTGATCTTGCCGCCGCTGCCGGCGAGCAGGCGTGCGTCGAAGGCGACCGGATTCCAGTTGACCAGGCGCAGGTTCTGCACGCTGCCGTCCATGCGGCCGGTGATGCTGCCGATGTCGAACACGCTGGTCATCGCGCCCAGGTCGAGCTGGCGCAGGGCCAGGTCGCCGGCCAGCACCGGGCTGTTGCCGAACGGGTCCTGCAGCGACATGCGGGTGACGTCGACGAAGCCGTCGAACACGTTCATCGATAGCCCGCCTTCGAGCTCGATGCGGTCGTCCACCCAGCGCAGCGCCGGGATCGCGCCGCCCAGGGTGCCGGGGAATTCCGGCCAGCCCATCACGCGGCTGAAGGCCGCCATGTCCACGCCGGTGAGCACGAGCGAGGTGGACAGGCGCCGCCCCTTCGCCGCGGCCGGGCGCCAGTCGAGGTCGGCCACGTGCAGGCGGCCGCCGAGCAGCGGCACGTCCACCGCCTTCTGCAGGCCGAGGTTGCCGTCGCGGCTCTGCCAGCCCATCTGCGCCGCGCCATGGGCGAGCCGGTAGATCTGCGCGCCGCGCCAGCTCAGCGTGGTGGCCGGGCGCGTGCCGCGCAGCGCCCAGTCCATGCCGCCGCGCAGGCCGCTGAGAGCCAGGCGGCCATCGCCGTCGGCGACGTCCAGGCCGTCGGTATCGAACGAGAACGCGTGCAGTCCGTCGGCGCCCAGGTCCAGCGTTGCGGCGAGCTGGCCGGCGATGCGCGCGTTGCGCAGGCCCATGGTGGCCAGCCAGGACTGGCCGTAGCGCTGGTAGGCCGCGGGGAAGCTGGCCTGGAAGCGGTCGAGCTTGAGCTTCTGCAGCTCGCCCTTGGCGTCGAAGGCGAGCGAGCCGTCGAGCTGCAGCGCATCGGCGTCGCCCACCCGCAGGCGGCTGAAATCCAGCACGCCGTTGCGCGAGCTGGCATCCAGGCCCAGTTGCACCGGATGGTCCGGCAGGCGGGCGTAGATCGGCCCGAGCAGGAGTTCGCCGCCGCGCAGGCTGGCGTCCAGCCCGATCCGCGCCGGGCCGCCGATGGTGTCGACGTTGAGCCGGCCGGTGCCGTTGAGGCGCTGGCCCGCCAGCGTGCCGGAGGGCGTATCGAAGCCCAGATCCGCCAGGCCGAACTGGCCGGAGGCCTGCACCCCGCCATCGCGCACGTCCAGCGCCAGCTCCGCGTCCAGCCGGCCGGCCGTGGCGCGGCCGGACCACATGGTGCCGAGCAGCCCCTGCAGCCAGCCGGCAGGCAGGCCCTTGAGGCTGATCTGCGCATGGGTGGGCTGGTCCAGCGGCAGCGCGGCGCTGGCCAGCGACTTGCCCTGGTTGATGTCGACCTGCAGGGTGTTGGCGGCATCGTCCAGCACCAGGTTGACCTTGGCGTCGCTCCAGGCCCCGCCCGGCGCGCCGGCCAGGCGCAGGTCGCCGTCGAACAGCCAGCGCAGGTGCGGATCGCGCGACAGCGCGCCCTGCATGTCCAGCCCGACGCGGCGCCAGCCCAACACCGGCAACTCGGCCTTGGCCGCGCGCACGGTGAGCCGCAGGCCGCCGTTGCCGTCCTCGGCGATACGCATCTGCACGTCCTGCAGGCGCAGGCCCGGCACCGCGACCTGCCTGGCCTCGAGCACGATGTCCGCGCGGGCCGGCAACGCCACGGCGAAACCGAACACGACGCACAAATAGAGCAAAAGGTGGCTTGATGTCGGACGCATGTCGCGCCATTCTGCCAAAATCAGCTGAACGACATGGACTCGTCATGTTCAACACCCCCTCCAACGGCAGGTCTGCCGTTCTTTCGGGCAATCCCTCGGGCAATCCCTCGGGCAATCCTGCGGGCCATCCTTCCGGCACTCATGCCTTGCGTGTCCTGGTAGCCGACGACGATCCGGCCAGCCGTCTCTTCCTGGTGGAGGCGATGCGCACGCTGGGGCTGGAGGCCGAAGCCTGCGACGACGGCGCCGCCGCGATCGCCAGAGGACGCCGCGAGGCCTACGACCTGCTCCTGCTCGACTGCCGCATGCCCGGCGCCGGCGCCCAGCAGGTACTGCTGGAACTGCGCGGCGACCCCGCCGCCCCATCCGCCGAAAGCACCGCCGTTGCGACCAGCGCCGAGATGGACGCGGCCGAACGCCAGCGCCTGCTCTCCGGCGGCTTCACCGAAGTGCTGCAGAAACCCTGCGACCTCGCCGACCTGCGCCGCATCGTGGCGCTGGTGCAGCCGGACTCCCAGCCCCTGCTCGACGATGCCCAGGGACTGGCCAGCACCGGCAGCGAACCGATCATGCGCGCCATGCGCGCGCTGCTGCGCGACGAACTGGTCGGCATCTACCAGGACCTCGCCACCGCGGTACTGACCGAAGCCGGCTTCGGCGACCGCCTGCACAAGCTGCGCGGCTCCTGCGGCTTCTGCGGCGCCACCGCGCTGGCCGCGCGCGTGACGCAGCTGCAGGAGCAGCTGAAGCTGGGACGTGCGATTCCGCCGGCGATGCACGAGCGATTTCGTGGGACGTTGCTGGAGACGATCGAGGCGTTGGCGGCGACGTCGCCGTAGGTTGGAGTGAGCGGAGCGAACTCCAACCGGACATCACGTCGGCATCGCGGGCCACGTTGGGGTTCGCCTTCGGCTCACCCCAACCTGCGCGAGCACTTCAGCGGCGCGACAGGGCAGCGGCAAGCACATGCCAGGCACGCAACTCCGCGCCGCCGAGATGGAAGCGGATCACCTCGCGCATCATCGTCCTGAGCGCCGACAAACCCGCCGCATCCGGCACCACGTCCTCCGACAAGGCCAGCAGATCGCTGCCACGCAACGCATGCGGAAGATCCGCGCGGCACGCCGTCGCCCCGACTTCCACCCGATAGCGATAATGGCGCCCCGGATCGACCGGCTCACCCGTCTCGCCCTCGTAATCGAGCTGCAAGCCATAGCCGATCGCATCCAGCAGATCGCGCTCGAAGCGCCGCAACGTCCACGCCAGCGGCTCGCCCCCCGCCATCCGCACCAACGTCGCCGCATACGCCTGGAACAGTTCCGGCAGCGGATCCTGGCGGCCGGTCAGCCGCACCACCAGTTCATTGAGATAGAGACCGGCGAGACCGGCATCGCCACCGAGCCGCTGCGGCGCCCCCGTGTGCTCGGCGCCCTGCAACGTCGCCAGCTCGCCACGCAGCAACAAATCCATCGCCAGCGGCTGGAACGGCTCCAGCTGCGAACGCTGCAGCCTGGCGCGCTCGCGCCGCACGCCGCGCGCCACCACGCCAAGGCGGCCCTGTTCGAGCGTGAGGCATTCCAGCAGCAGCGAAGTCTCCCGGTAGGGCCGCGCATGAAGCACATAGGCGGGCTGCTGAAGGAGTTGCATGAGTCAGGGGACGGGAGCGCACGCGCGCCCTGCCCCGCCACCCGTCAGTCCGTGTAGCCGAACTTCTTGAGCATGTTCTCGTCGTCGACCCAGCCCTCGCGCACCTTCACCCACAGGCGCAGGAAGACCTTGCGTTCGAACAGCAGCTCCATCTTGCGGCGCGCGGCCGAACCGATCGCCTTGAGCTGCTGGCCGCCGTTGCCGATCACGATCGCCTTCTGGCCGTCGCGCTCGACCCAGATCACGGCATGGATCTCGGCCACGCCGTCCTCGCGGTCCTTGAACTGCTCGATCTCCACCGTGGTGGCGTACGGCAGCTCCTGGTCCAGGCGCAGCATCAGCTGTTCGCGCACCATCTCGGCGGCGAGGAAGCGTTCGCTGCGGTCGGTGATCTCGTCCTCGCCGTACATCGGCGCGCGCACCGGCAGGCGCTTGAGGATGCCCTGCTCCAGCTCCTTCAAGCCGTTTTCCTTCAGCGCGCTGACGTAATAGACCTCGTCGAAGCTGTGCTGCTCCATCAGGCCGGCGACGAACGGCAGCATGGCCGACTTGTCCTTGGCCAGGTCGACCTTGTTGATGGCCAGCAGGCGCGGGATCTTCTGCTCGGCCAGGGCGTCGTACAGCGCCTGGTCTTCATCGGTCCAGCGGCCGGATTCGATCACCTGCACCGCCAGCTCGACTTCGCCGATGGCCGAACGCGCGGCGCGGTTGAGGCTGCGGTTCATCGCGCGCTTGGCGCCGCGGTGCAGGCCGGGCGTATCCACATACAGGATCTGCCCCGCCTCGTTGGTGGCGATGCCCAGGATGCGGTGCCGCGTGGTCTGCGGACGCGGGCTGACGATGGACAGGCGGAAGCCGATCAGCGCGTTGAGCAGGGTGGACTTGCCCACATTGGGCCGGCCCAGCAGCGCAACGGCGCCGCAGCGGAAATCCTCGTGCGGCAGCTCGGCCGGGGCGAGGGGTTCGAAATCTTGATCGTGGTCGCTCATGGTCTGGTTTCCTGCAATTGGCTCAGCACGGCCTCGGCCGCATCCTGCTCGGCGGCTCGGCGGCTGCCGCCGCGGCCCTCCGCGCTCAGCGGCATGGGTTCGGCGATGACGCAGGAGACGTCGAACGTCTTTGCGTGATCCTCGCCGTAGCTGTCGGTCAGTTCGTATTGCGGCAGCGGCCAGCCGCGTGCCTGCAGCCATTCCTGCAGGCGGGTCTTGGCATCCTTGGACGAGCGCGGGATGGCCGCGATGCGCTCGGCGAACACGCCCCGCACCACCTCGCGGCATTGGGCGAAATCGCTGTCCAGATATACGGCGGCCACCAGCGCCTCGAAGGCGTCGGCGAGGATGGAGTCGCGGCGGTAGCCGCCGCTCTTCAACTCGCCCGAGCCCAGTTTCAATGCGTCGCCCAGTTCCAGCTCGCGCGCGATCAAGGCCAGCGCCTGGCCGTTCACCAGCTGCGCGCGCAGGCGCGACAGCTCGCCTTCGCTGGCATTCGGATGCGCTTCGTACAGCAGTTCGGCGACCACCACGCCAAGCAGGGCGTCGCCGAGGAACTCAAGCCGCTCGTTGTTCGGCTTGCCGGCGCTGCGATGGGTCAGCGCCAGTTGCGCCAGCGCCGGGTCGCGGAAACGGTAAGTCAGCTTGGCCAAAAAAACCTCAATAACCGATGTTGCCCTGCAGCGGCACGGTCTTCTCGAAGTGCAGCAGGAAATCGATGTTGTACATAAAGGGAATGCGCTTGTCGTATTCGATCTTCAGCAGCGCGGCATTGTTGGCGCGCGAGATGGTGATGTCCTTGGGCTTGATGGTCGCGTCGTCCACGTACTGGAAGCCCAGCTTGAACATCAGGTCGCGGCGGATGTCCTCCAGCGTACGGCCCTCGGTGCCGGCGCTGGCCACCTGGTTCATGGCCTTGCTCACGCCCATGAACTCGGCGTAGGACGGCACCAGCTTCATGGCCATGAAGCCGAAGAAGGCCACGACCACCAGCACCACCATAAACCCGATCAGAGTGATACCCGACTGCTTTGCTTTCATAGTCCCCTCGCTATGCCGACCGGCGGCGGCCCCGCTTGTATGGATAGGTGTCGCGGCGCCGGCTCGCCGGCATCGCGCAGGCGGATTCTGGCGCCACGGCGGGCCGGCGTCACGCCGCGCGACCCGACCGCCATCACGCTTTGCTTAGTGAATCACACGACCCATGCGCGAGAAGTCGACCCAGCCCGCGTCCGGCCCCTTCACGCTGAGCCAGATCAGGAACGCCTTGCCGGCCAGGTTCTGCTCCGGCATGCAGCCCCACCAGCGGCTGTCCGTGCTGTTGTAGCGGTTGTCGCCCATCACCAGGTAGCAGCCCTGCGGGACCACCGACGGCACCTTGTCGTTGGGCAGCGGCGGCGGACGGTTGTAGGCCGGCATGCGCGCCGTGAGGTGGTTCACCACGGTGCCTTCCTCGGTGCGCAGGTGCTCGTTCCACACCGTAGCGCCCATCTCCAGCATCAGCCGGTCCTCGTCGCGCTTCGGGTTGCCCATGTACGGGCCGACTTCGTCGGCCTCGACCGCCTGGCCGTTGATCAGCAGCTGGTCGCCCTGCATCTCGATGCGGTCGCCCGGCAGGCCGATCACGCGCTTGATCCAGTTCTGGCTCGGCACCGGCGCCTGCGGGTTGGCGCAGGTCTGGTCGCCGCTGCGCGCCAGCTTGCCGTCCACGGGGCACAGATAACCGGGAAAGCGGAACACCACCACGTCGCCGCGCTTGGGTTCGCCCAGCGCCAGGAACTTGGTGTTGAAGGCCGGCATGCGCAGGCCATAGGCGAACTTGTTGACCAGGATGAAGTCGCCCACGTCCAGGGTCGGCATCATCGAGCCCGAGGGAATGCGGAACGGCTCGGCCACGAACGAGCGCAGCAGCAGCACCACCAGCACCACCGGGAACAGCGAGCGCGCCCAATCCACCGGCATCGGGTCCTGCGGCTCCTGCCCGGCCGTTTCGGCCCTGGCCTTGCGCCCCTTGTAGAAGAACAGGCGGTCCAGGCCCCAGACCACGCCGAACAGCACGGTCAGGGCAAGCAGAATCGCCGAAAAATCGAAATCCATGAGAGCTCCTTCAAAGCGTGAATCGCGCCGGACGTAAATTGCAGTGGGTGCTTCGATGCCAGCGCACTGCGCTGGCGGTGATGCGGTGGCCCCCTGTTCGTTCCATGTCCTGCCCGCGCCTTACTTGTCGACCTTGAGCACGGCGAGGAAGGCCTCCTGCGGAATCTCCACGCGGCCCACCTGCTTCATGCGCTTCTTGCCTTCCTTCTGCTTCTCCAGCAGCTTCTTCTTACGGCTGACGTCGCCGCCGTAGCACTTGGCCAGAACGTTCTTGCGCAAGGCTTTCACGGTGGAGCGCGCGATCACCTGCGCACCGATCGCCGCCTGGATCGCCACGTCGAACTGCTGGCGCGGGATCAGCTCCTTCATGCGCTCGACCAGGTCGCGGCCGCGGCGGTCGGCGTGGCTGCGGTGCACGATCAGCGACAGCGCGTCGACGCGGTCGCCGTTGATCAGCACGTCGGTGCGCACGAACGGGCCGGCGTCGAAGCGCTCGAAGTGGTAGTCCATCGAGGCGTAGCCGCGCGATACCGACTTCAGGCGGTCGAAGAAATCGAGCACCACCTCGGCCAGCGGCAGCTCGTAGTTGATCTGCACCTGGGTGGCCAGGTACTGGATCGAGCGCTGCACGCCGCGCTTCTCCTCGCACAGCGTGATGATGTTGCCGATGTAGTCGGCCGGCGTAAGGATGCTGGCCAGGATGATCGGCTCGCGGATCTCCTCCACCTGCGGCGACGCCGGCAGCTTGGCCGGGTTGTCCAGCAGCAGGATCGAGCCGTCGCTCTTGAGGACCTCGTAAACCACGGTGGGCGCGGTGGTGATCAGGTTCAGGTCGTACTCGCGCTCCAGGCGCTCCTGCACGATCTCCATGTGCAGCATGCCGAGGAAGCCGCAGCGGAAGCCGAAGCCCATCGCTTCGGAGCTTTCCGGCTCGAAGAACAGCGCGGCGTCGTTGAGGCGCAGCTTGTCCAGCGCCTCGCGCAGCGCGGGGTAGTCTTCCGCGGCGACCGGGAACAGGCCGGCGAACACGCGCGGCTGCATGGTCTGGAAGCCGGGCAGCGCCTTGTCGGCAGGCTTGCCGGCGTGGGTGAGCGTGTCGCCCACGGGCGCGCCGTGCACGTCCTTGATCGAGGCGGTGATCCAGCCCACTTCGCCTGCGCCGAGCCGGTCCAGCTTCTTGCGCTTGGGGGTAAACACGCCCACTTCGCTGACTTCGTGGGTGCGGCCGGTGGACATCACCTGCAGCTTCTCGCCGGGACGGATCTCGCCCTGCATCACGCGCACCAGCGAGACCACGCCGAGGTAGTTGTCGAACCAGGAGTCGATGATCAGCGCCTGCAGGCGATCGGTGTCGCGCGGCTTCGGCGGCGGGATGCGCGCGACGATGGCCTCGAGCACTTCCACCACGTTCTGGCCGGTCTTGGCGCTGACTGACACGGCGTTGTCGGCGTCGATGCCGATGACGGCTTCGATCTCGCCTTTCACCTTCTCCGGATCGGCGGTGGGCAGGTCGATCTTGTTGAGCACCGGCACCACTTCCAGGCCCATCTCCACCGCGGTGTAGCAGTTGGCGACGGACTGCGCTTCCACGCCCTGGGCGGCGTCGACCACCAGCAGCGCGCCTTCGCAGGCGGCCAGCGAGCGGCTAACTTCATAGGAGAAGTCGACGTGGCCGGGCGTGTCGATGAAATTCAGCTGGTAGGTCTTGCCGTCGCGCGCCTTGTACGGCAGCGACACGGACTGCGCCTTGATGGTGATGCCGCGCTCGCGCTCGATCGGATTGCTGTCGAGCACCTGGGCTTCCATCTCGCGCTCGGCCAGGCCGCCACAGATCTGGATGATGCGATCGGCGAGCGTCGACTTGCCGTGGTCGATGTGGGCGATGATGGAGAAATTGCGGATCAGTTCCATGGAACACGCTGGCAGCAGTCACCGCCTGCGCGGAGCACAGGCAGCGTATCCCCGGGATGGCGATACGAACCCGGCATTATCGCATGGAAAGCCCATCGGCCGCGCCCGGGGCCTGAACGCAGCGGGGCGGCCCGCAGGCCGCCCCGCCCTCGGTATCACCGCTCAGGAGATCACTCGTCCGCGCCCGCCTTGGGCAGGGTCAGGCCGACGAAGCCGCTCTGGTCGCCGTGGCGCACCAGCAGCAGGGCGGTATCCCCGGGCTTGAGCTCCTTGGTCGCCTCGCGGAATGCGGCGGCGTTGCCGACGCGGTGCTGGTTGACCATCAGGATCACGTCGCCCGGCTGCAGGCCGGCCCGCGTCGCCACCGGGCCGGTGACGTCGCCGATCAGCACGCCCTCGCCCGCCTTCAGGCCGAGCTGCTGGCGGGTATCGCCATCCAGGTCTTCCACCGCCAGGCCCAGCGCGGTCGAACCGCCGCTCGCCGCCGGTGCGCTCTTGCCGCCGGCCGCAGCCAGCGCGGCCTTGCCGTCGCGCTTCATCTCGCCGACGGTGACCGGCACCTCCTGCTGCTTGCCGTCGCGCAGGATGCTGACGGTGGCCTTGCTGCCCGGGGCAGTCATGCCGACTAGCGGCGGCAGGTCGGCGGCCTGGGTGATCGGCTGGCCGTTGTAGCCGACGATGATGTCGCCGGGCTTGAGGCCCGCCTTCTCCGCGCCGCTGCCCGGATTGACCTGGGTCACCGCGGCACCGGAATTGCTGCCGAGCTTGAGCGCCTTGGCGATGTCGTCGGTGATCGGCTGCATCATCACGCCGAGCTGGCCGCGGGTGACATAGCCCTTTTCCTTGATCTGCTTGACCACATTCATGGCCACGTCGATCGGGATCGAGAACGCCACGCCCTGGTAGCCGCCGGTGCTGGAATAGATCTGCGAATTCACGCCGACCACCCGCCCCTGCAGGTCGAACAGCGGGCCGCCGGAGTTGCCTCGGTTGATCGGCACGTCGGTCTGGATGAATGAGGTGTAGGGCTGGTCCTGGCTGCCCAGGTTGCGGCCGACGGCGCTGACGATGCCCTGGGTCACGGTGTAGTCGAAGCCGAACGGCGAACCGATCGCCAGCACCCATTGGCCGGCTTTGAGGCTGCGCGAATCGCCGACGCTCACCGCCGGCAGGCTGCCGCCGGCATCGACCTTGAGCAGGGCGATGTCGTACTGCGGGTCGCTGCCGATCACCTTGGCGGTGAGCGTGCGGCGGTCCTGCAGGCGCACGGTGACCTGGTCGGCGTCGTCCACCACATGCGTGTTGGTGAGGATGTAGCCGTCGCCGGAAATGATGAAGCCCGAGCCGAGCGAGGTGTGCTGCTGTTCTTCCGGCGACGGCACCATCGGCATGCCGAAGAAGCGGCGGAACATGTCCAACTGCGGATCGTCCGGCGGCATCGCGCCGCGTCCGCGTGCCTGCGGCGACGCCTTGCGCGCGCTCTTGCCGTTGTACTTGGCTTCGACGTGGACCACGGCCGGGGCGTTCTTCTGCACGATACCGGTGAAGTCCGGCAGGCCGGCCATGGCCGGCGCGGCATTGGTCGGCGCGGCGCTGGTCTTCGTGTCCGCCGTCTCGGCCTGCGCTGCGCTCGCCACGGCAAGCGAGACCAGTGCGCTGTACAGCGCGCTACGCAGGATCGTTCGACTCATGACTTGCTCCTTTCCAAGATGTGGGAACCAGGTTCGAAACAGCTTCGCCCGCACGCGAGGCACACTCATACAACGTCCGGCCCCTGGGGGCCGGACGGACATCACTGCATGGGAGACACGACGAAACGGAACCGGGGCGGACATGCACGCGCCGCCGCGGTTATTGAGCCAGCGGCTCCTGCGCCGGCGCTTCCTGCGCCTGCGCCGCCTGGGGCACCCGCTGCGTCTGCGGGGCGAGCAGCAGGTAGCTGCCATCGCCGTTGTTGATCGCGCGGTAGCGATCCAGCAGGTAGGGGTTCTGGCGGTTGCGCGAATACAGGAAGGTGGCGCCCTCGTCGCCGCCGACCGTGGCCGAGGCCTGCTGGGTCAGCGCCGAAGGCAGGCCGGCGTAGTTGTTGAGCCATTCCGGCGCGGCGGCCGGCACGTCCACGCGGGCGGTGGCCGCGGTGCCGGCGACCGGGACGACCGGTGCATGCTGGCCACCGGCGGTGGCGACGCGCGGCGTCGCGTTGTCGCTGCCGGGGCCGACCGGCTGGGTCACCATCAGGGCGGCCACGGCGACCGACGCGGCGATCGCGCCGCCTGCGGACCAGCGCAGCCAGTGGCGGCGCCGGCCGCTGCCGACGGCGACGGCTTCCTGCTCGATCGCCAGCATCACGCGAGCCGAGAAACCGGCCGAAGCGAGCGGTGGCAACTGGTGGCGCAGGCCGTCGCGCGCCACGTGGTAGCGCGACCACGCCTGCTGCAGGGCAGCGTCGTGGTCGAGCCGGCGCAACAGGAAGCGCAGTTCCTCCTGGGTCAGCTCGCCGTCGATGCCGGCGGACAGCATGTCTTTGGAGGGATCTTCGCGATGAGTGTCAGTCATTTCTCGTCCTCACGGTCCGACAACAGGGGCCGCAGTTTTTCGTCGATCGCTTCGCGTGCCCGGAAGATGCGCGAACGCACCGTACCGATCGGGCAGCCCATCGTTGCGGCGATTTCTTCGTAGCTCAAACCGTCCACCTCGCGCAGCGTGATTGCGGTTCGCAGCTCCTCGGGCAGCGCTTGGACAGTGGAAAAAACCGTTTGTTCAATTTCCTGGCGCAGGAGTTCGCGCTCGGGCGTAGCGGTTTCCTGCATGCGGTCGGAACCGGGCACGAAGACCGCGTCGTCCACCGAGATATCGTCGGCGGGCGGACGCCGCCCCAGCGCCACCAGGTGGTTTTTCGCCGTATTCACGGCGATCTTGTACATCCAGGTATAGAAAGCGCTTTCGCCGCGGAACGAGCCGATCGCGCGCCAGGCGCGCACGAACGCCTCCTGGGCCACGTCCTCGCACTCGGCGTAGTTGTTCACATAGCGGGAAATCAGCGCGATGACCTTGTGCTGATACTTGCGCACCAGCACGTCGAATGCCCGCTTGTCCCCTTTTTGGACTCGCTCGACCAGGGCGCTGTCCAGTTCGTTTTCGCCCATCCGGGCCGTCTCCTTCTGACTACCGCCACCTGCTTGGAGGGATTCCGCGAGCTCGGGATGGTCCGTTAGGACAAGAACCAAGCCGCCGAGTTCAGCCGTACCGTCGCGCAGCTTGTCGCTGCGTCCGCGCCGCGCCCAGTGCAGGATGGCATTGACCGGCTGCGGGGCCATCGTACCGAACGTGGCAAGCGTCCCGGCGGCCGACTTCCCCTGCTCCCAGGATCCAACTCCCGATATAGGGCCGGGCCGTAAGCAGGCAAGCGGCAACCCGCTCACTCCTCGACGGCATCCGCCGTGGCCAGCAGGCGCTGGCGCTCGTGCAGCAGCTTCTCGAAGGCCGGGGGCGGCAGCGGGCGGCAGAACAGATAGCCCTGCAGTTCGTCGCAGCGGTTGGCGCGCAGGAAATGCAGGTGCTGCTCGATCTCCACGCCCTCGGCGACCACGCCGCGCTTGAGGCGATGGGCCATTTCGATGGTGGCGCGCACGATCGCCTCGTCGTCCGGGTCCACCCCGATATTGCGCACGAAGCTCTGGTCGATCTTGATGCGGTCGGCCGGCAGCTTGCGCAGGTAGTCCAGCGAGGCGGCGCCGGTGCCGAAGTCGTCGATGGCGATGCGGCAGCCCAGCCGGTGCAGGCCGTGCAGGTTGTCCACCAGGTTCGGGGCGGCCTTGATGCTGATGCTCTCGGTCACTTCCATTTCCAGCAGGCCCGGGTCCAGGCCACTGTCCTGCAGCGCGGAAGTCACGATGTCGAGCAGGTTCGGCTGCATCAGCTGCACCGCCGACAGGTTCACGCCCAGGCGCAGCCGCAGGCCGAACTTGCGCTCCCATTCCTGCGCCTGCTTGCAGGCGGTGCGCAGCACCCATTCGCCGATCGATACGATCAGGCCGGTTTCCTCGGCCAGCGGAATGAAGAAGCCGGGGCCGATGAAGCCCAGCTCCGGATGCTCCCAGCGCACCAGCGCTTCCATGCCGACGATGTCCTCGCTGGCCGCGTCCACCTGCGGCTGGTAGAACACGCGCAGCTCGCCGTTGTGCTCGGCGTGGCGCAGGCCGGACTTCAGCGCCATGTTCTGCTGCTGCGCCTGCTCGGCGCTGATTTCGTAGATCTGGTAGTTGTTGCGGCCCAGGCTCTTGGCCGCGTACATCGCCTCGTCGGCGTGCTTGAGCAGGGTTTCCGCATCCGGCGCATCGTCGGGGAAGAAGCTGACGCCGATCGAGGCGGTGACCTGCAGCTCGGTGCCGTCGTCGATGCGGAACGGCGCTTCCATCACCTGCACGATCTTCTCGGCGACGCGCAGCACGTCCTCGCTCTTGACGATGTGGCGCAGGATCACCACGAACTCGTCGCCGGCGTAGCGCGCCACCGTGTCCGAGGCGCGCACGCTGGTGCGCAGCCGCTGGGTGGTGGTGATCAGCACCTGGTCGCCGACGGCGTGGCCCAGGGTGTCGTTGATGGTCTTGAAGCGGTCCAGGTCGACGAACAGCATGGCGAAGCATTCGCCGGTGCGGTTGGCCTCGCGGATGATGGTGTCCAGGCGGTCGTTGAACAGCAGCCGGTTGGGCAGGCCGGTGAGCGCGTCGAGCAGGCCCTCGGCGCGGCCCTGTTCGCGCGTGCGGCGCAGCTCCAGCGCATGCGCGAAACGCGCCGCCGCGCAGCGCAGCACCGGCTCGACGATGGCCAGCTCGCCGAACGGCTGGCGCGTGCCGGCGAGCAGCGCGCCCAGCACGCTGTGGCGTTCGTCCAGCAGCGGCAGGCCGGCGAAGCCGCTCAGGTCCAGCTGTTCCAGCAATGGGTCCATCGCGGCCAGGCGGCGCGCGCCGCCCGGGTGCAGCATCGCCTGCCCGGACAGCACCAGCCGCAGCGAACTCTGCAGCTGCGGGCTGGGCCACAGCTGGTCCTCGCCGCTCCAGCACTGCGCCAGCTGCAGCGGTGCACCGCCCTCTTCCGGGCGCGCCGACCAGATCGCCAGATAGTCCAGCCCCATGTCCTCGAACAGCATCTGCGCCGCGGTGGCGATGCTGTCGTCGGCGCTGCTGCTGGCGAACAGGCGCGCCAGCAGGGCCAGCGCCACTTCGGCACGCGCGCCGGCGCGGTCGCTGCGGAACACGAAGGCCACGGCGTCGCGGCCGGCGTGGCGGATCTGCCGCGCGCTGGCTTCGCCGCTGTCATGGCCCTGGCGCGAACGCCGCCGGCAGGGATGCCAGCGGCGCGAATCGTCGGCCAGCGCCTGTTCGGGCGCGAGACCCTGGAATTCCAGCAGTTCGGCCAGTGGCTGACCGATCAGGCGATCGCCAGGCAGGCCGCTGCGCCGCAGCAGCGCCGGACTGAGTTCGAGCAGGCGGCCGCGCTCGGCATCGACGATCAGCCACTCGCTGTCCACCTCGTCGAAAGCGAAGCGGTAGTCGCCGCCGACATGCGCCGCGCCGTTCTGCGCGGACACCGGCAGGATCGCGCCGGTGCGCTGCAGGCGCTGCCAGCGCGCGATCAGCTCGCTGTCGATCTGGGTGGCATACAGCCAGTCCGAGACACCGGCGGGCAGCTGGGCCGGCTTGATCGCCGCGCCTTCGGTCAGCACCACGATTACGGGCGCCTCGGCGCAGGCCGGCAGGCGCCGCAGCTGTTCCACCGAGGTCAGCGCGTCGCGCGCATCGCCCTCCAGCACCATCACCACCAGGGCCAGCTTGGGACGGCCTTCGAGCAGGATGCCGGCGTGGGTGGGGTCGCGCGCGGAATGCACGGCGAGGTGCCCGTCGCGGTCGAGCGCGTCGAACACCGCACGGCGCAGCTCGCGCTGCGCGGCGACCACCATGATGCCGCCGGCGGCGGACATGGCCGCGTTCAAAGCAGCCACCGGCCGTCGCGCAGGCGCGGCCGGTGCGCGGGCTTGACCTGGCAGCTCAGCCGCACGATCACGTCGCTCAGTCCTTCGACCAGCGATTCGGGCGCGTCCAGCAGCACCACGCGGCGCACGTGACCGGTCGGCGTGCGCGCGAGCTGGCGCAGCAGGGCCACGTCCGGCGCCGCCAGCGGCAACGGCAGCCGGCGCAACAGATAGATGCCGAAGTGGTTGCTCTGCTGGATATAGCGCAGCACCTGGCTGAGCCGCGCATGCGGCGCCTTCTCGGCGTGCTCCTCGCGCAGGTTGCCCAGGCCTTCTTCCGGACTCCACAGGTAGATCGCCTGGCCGGTGCGGCGGACCAGGCTGCGGAACTGCCCGATCAGCGCATCGCCATCGGCGTCCTCCAGCGAGACCAGGCAACCGTGCGCACCCAGGATGCGCTCGAGGATATCGGCACCTGGCTGGACGGCTGGGGCGGCAATGGAGGTGTTCATTGGGCAGGTAAGTTACGCGGTCCGTGGGCCTTCGCCTAGCGTCCGAAACAGCCTCCCCGGATTCGCCGGCGGGTTTCTTGCGTCAGCGCACAGGCCACTCTTTTACGCGATTTTCATGGACTTGCGTGGCCCCCTGGCCCATCTCGCAATCCACGCTACGGCAGGGTATGGTTCGAGCCTTTCCACGCTGGACCTGACCCATGTTCGAAGGATTGCGCTTCAACCACTGGAAGACGAGCCTGGACGACAGCGGCATCGTCACCCTGACGCTCGACCGCGCCAACAGCAGCGTCAACGCGCTTTCGCGCGAGGTGCTGGACGAGCTCGGCCAGATCGTGGAGCGCCTGTCGATCGAGAAGCCCGCCGGTGTGCTGATCCACTCGGCCAAGCCGGGCGGTTTCGCGGTCGGCGCGGATATCAAGGAGTTCGTCGAATACGCCAGGCAAGGCACGGTGCTGCAGAACATCGAGAACGGCCAGCGCGTGTTCGAATCGCTGGCCCGCCTGCCGTGCCCCACGGTCGCCGCCATCCACGGCGCCTGCATGGGCGGCGGCACCGAACTGGTGCTGGCCTGCCGCCAGCGCATCGCCGCCGACGACGAAAAGACCCGCATCGGCCTGCCCGAGGTGATGCTCGGCATCCATCCCGGCTGGGGCGGCACGGCGCGGCTGCCGCGCCTGATCGGCGCGCTCGACGCGCTGCCGGTGATGCTTACCGGCAAGGCCTTGTCGGCCCGGCGCGCGGCGGCGCTGGGCGTGGTCGACCGCCTGGCCCCGCCGGCCGAGCTGCTGGCCGAAGCGCGCGCCCTGCTGCGCCGCCCGCACGTGCGCCCCGCCGCCCAGCGCCTGAAGGCGTGGGCGACCAATACCTGGCCCGCGCGCAAGATCCTGGCGCCGATGGTGCTCAAGCAGACCGCGGCCAAGGTGCGCAAGGAGCACTACCCCGCCCCGTTCGCGCTGATCGGCGTATGGCAGCGCGGCGGTTCCAGCATCCAGCAGCGCCTGAAGCTGGAGGCGCGCTCGGTGGCCAAGCTGGCCGAGACCAGCACCGCGCGCAATCTGATCCGCATCTTCCTGCTGCAGGAACGCCTGAAGAGCCAGGGCAGCGGCGCCGAACATGGCATCGAGCACGTGCACGTGGTGGGCGCCGGCGTGATGGGCGGCGACATCGCGGCCTGGGCGGCCTTCAAGGGTTTCCAGGTGACCCTGCAGGACCGCGAGATGAAGTTCATCCAGCCCGCGCTGGATCGTGCGCGCGCGCTGTACGAAAAGAAGCTGAAGACGCCGGAGAAGGTCGAGGAAGTCACGCGCCGCCTGCGCGCCGACGTCGAGGGCAAGGGGGTCGCCGCGGCGGGCCTGGCGATCGAGGCGATCTTCGAGAACGCCGAGGCGAAGAAGGCGCTGTACGCCACCATCGAGCCGCAGTTCCAGGCCGACGAATTGCTCGCCACCAACACCTCCAGCATTCCGCTGGACGAACTGCGCCAGGGCCTCAAGGCGCCACAGCGTTTCCTGGGCCTGCATTTCTTCAATCCGGTGGCGCAGATGCCGCTGGTCGAAGTGGTGCGCCACGACGGTCTCGACCCGGAAGTGGAAAAGCGTGCGCTGGCCTTCTGCAAGGCGATCGGCAAGCTGCCGGTGGCGGTGAAGGGCACGCCGGGCTTCCTGGTCAACCGCATCCTGATGCCTTACCTGCTCGAAGCGATCCGCCTGTACAACGAAGGCGTACCCGGCCCGGTGCTGGACAAGGAAGCGAAGAAGTTCGGCATGCCGATGGGGCCGATCGAACTGGCCGACACCGTCGGCCTCGACGTATGCGCCTCGGTCGGCAAGGAGCTGGCCCCCTTCCTGGGCCTGGAGCTGCCGCCGGGCATCGAGGACAAGCTCGCCGCCGGCAAGCGCGGCAAGAAGGACGGCCAGGGTTTCTACGTGTGGCAGGAAGGCAAGCCGCAGAAGCCGGAAGTGGATCCGGACTACACGGCTCCCGCCGACCTGCAGGAGCGCATGCTGCTGCCGATGGTCAACGAAGCGGTAGCCTGCCTCGCCGACGGCGTGGTGGACGATGCCGACCTGCTCGATGCCGGCGTGATCTTCGGCACCGGCTTCGCACCGTTCCGCGGCGGCCCGATCCAGTACGTGCGCAGCGAAGGCCCCAGCGTGATCAAGGGCAAGCTGGAACGGCTGGCGCAGCGGCATGGCGAGCGTTTTGCGCCGAAGCAGGGTTGGGACCTGCCGATCCTGGCGCAGCCGCCGGAAGCTTGAAAACAAGCCATGAAATAAAAAAGGCCGGCATCATCGCCGGCCTTTTTTTGCACGTCATCCCGGCGCAGGCCGGGATGACAGCGATAGGTTGTCGCGATTCCCAGCGTTTCCGGCGGCGCTTACCAGACCAGGTCGTCGGGCACGCCGTCTTCGCCCACGCCGCTGCTACCCGGCTCCGCCAGCAGCGCCAACTGATGCGCGTCGATGATGCGCACCTGCTCGGCGATGGCGCGGGTGACCACCAGATAGTGGCCACCCTGCTGCACCACGCCCAGCTCGCCCGCATTGATCGCGGCCAGCTGCGCCTGGTCGACGTAGACGCGGCGGATCTTGCCGCCGTATTCGAAATGGCGCGCGTGCT
This sequence comes from Dyella sp. 2RAB6, assembly GCF_052115385.1. Lineage (NCBI taxonomy): Bacteria > Pseudomonadati > Pseudomonadota > Gammaproteobacteria > Lysobacterales > Rhodanobacteraceae > Dyella > Dyella sp. 2RAB6. The sequence continues at coordinate 556,942 of NZ_JBFRGP010000001.1, read as the reverse complement.
CGGCATCTTTCTTGTTCAAGGCCTGGCCTTGCAGCAAGGCCTGGATCTGCTGCTTGCGCTCGCGCTTGACGCGCGCTTCCTCGGCCGCCGCCTGCTCCGCCTGGCGGCGCTCGGTGGACTCGGCCTGCTTGCGGATCGCATAGGCCTTGGCCAGGTCGATCTCGCCGTCGCGCGGCGCGCGCGCGGGCGGGTGCTGCGGCTTGCCGCCCGGTTTGGCCGAGGAATTAACCGGCTTGTTGCCCTGCTTGTGGAAGGGCGTGTGCGCCGGCTTGCCAGCAGGCGGCTGGGACGCGCGCTTCTCGTCGCGCACCTGTTTGACGATGCCGCTCTTGAGCAGCTGATCGCGCAGGGAATCGGCCATGATCGATAAACCTGTCGTACGTGTGGATCGGAACGGGGGACAACCGACGCATCAATAATGCGGCGGCGGCGGCTCGCTGTGCGAGTCGAGCGACTGCGTGGTGCGCAGCGCCACCAGTTCGTGGCGCAGATCGCGCAGCAGCTGCTCCAGTTTCAGGATGCGCTGCGCCTGTTCGGTCTCGGTGGCGACCAGGGCGTTCACCGTGTCGTCGAGAAAGGTGAGGCGCACTTCCAGTTCGGTCAGGCGTTGTTCGAGCGTCACGGACACCTCACACCCTCAGGCTGCGGCCGCGGCCGATGCCGTAGTAGGCCAGGCCCGCTTCCTCGACCGCGGACGGATCGTACAGATTGCGGCCGTCGAAGATCGCGGGGCTTTTCAGCGCGCCGCGGATGCGTGCGAAATCCGGGCTGCGGAACGCCTTCCACTCGGTGACGATGGCCAGCACGTCGGCGCCCTGCAGCGCCTGGTAGGCGTTGTCGCACAGCACCAGGTCGGCGCGGTCGCCGTAGAGGCGATGGGTTTCCTCGCGCGCTTCCGGGTCGAACGCGCGCACGCTGGCGCCGGCTTCCCACAGCGCTTCCATCACGCGGCGGCTCGAGGCCTCGCGCATGTCGTCGGTGTTCGGCTTGAAGGCCAGGCCCCACAGCGCGATGGTGCGGCCCTTGAGGTCGCCGTCGAAATGGCGCGAGATCAGCTCGAACAACTTGCCCTTCTGGTCGTGGTTCACCGACTCGACCGCACCGAGCAGGCGCGCCTCGTAGCCGACGCCGCGCGCGGTGCGCTCCAGCGCCTGCACGTCTTTCGGGAAACACGAGCCGCCATAGCCGGCGCCGGGATAGATGAAGTGATAGCCGATGCGCGGATCCGAGCCGATGCCCTGGCGCACCAGTTCCACGTCGGCGCCGACGCGCTCGGCGATGTTGGCGATTTCGTTCATGAAGCTGATCTTGGTCGCCAGCATGGCGTTGGCGGCGTACTTGGTCAGCTCGGCGGAGCGCTCGTCCATCACCACTGTGCGGTCGTGGTTGCGGTTGAACGGCGCGTACAGCTTGCGCAGCACGCCTACCGCGCGCTCGCTGGAGCTGCCGATGATGATGCGGTCCGGGCGCAGGCAGTCCTCGACCGCGTCGCCCTCCTTCAGGAATTCGGGATTGGAGACCACGTCGAAATCGACCTGCACGCCGCGCGCCGCAAGCTCGGCGGCGACCGCTGCACGCACGCGGTCGGCGGTGCCCACCGGCACGGTCGACTTGTTCACCACCACGGCGTAGCGATCCAGATGCTGGCCGATGGTGCGCGCCACGCCGAGCACGTACTTGAGGTCGGCGCTGCCGTCTTCGTCCGGCGGCGTGCCGACGGCGATGAAGAGCACCTGGCCGTGCGCGATCGCCGGCGCCGCGTCGGTGGTGAAATCGAGCTGGCCGCTGGCGTGGTTGCGCTTGACGATGGATTCCAGGCCCGGCTCGTAGATCGGGATCTCGCCGCGCTTCAGGCGCTCGATCTTGGCCGCGTCGATATCCACGCAGACCACGTGATTGCCCATCTCGGCCAGGCAGGCGCCGGTGACCAGGCCCACGTAACCGGTGCCGAAAATGGTGACTTTCATCGTATGCAGGGTTCCGCGATGCGTTAGACCGCAGATTCTAGCAGGGGGCCTTGCTGCATCGGGCTTTCGGGATGTCTGATTCTGCCGCCGCAAAAGACGCCGCCGCAAATGAGCAAGGGGCGCGAATCGCTTCGCGCCCCTTGCCATGTTTGCCGCGATGTCTGCTGCGAACGGCTGACGCTTACTTCGCGCCGCCCTGATCGCCAGCGGCGCCGGCCGGCGTGGCGCCGGTCTTCACCAGGGTGACGTCGAAGATGATCGTCGAGTTCGGCGGGAAGCCGTTCTGCGGCTGCGCGCCATAGGCGATGTTGGACGGGATGAACAGCTTGTAGTGGCCGCCCACCTGCATCAGCTGCAGGCCTTCGCGGAAGCCCGGGATCACGCCGGAAAGCGGGATCGAGGCCGGACCGGTGCTGCCCTCGTGCTTGGACGAATCGTCGAACACGTCGCCATTGACGAAGCTGCCGACGTAGTTCACCTGCACGGTGTCGTTCGGGCCCGGACGGGCGCCGGTGCCCTGGCTGAGCACCTGGTACTGCAGGCCCGAGGCGGTGGTCTTCACGCCGGCGGCGGACTTGTTCTTGGCCAGGTAGGCGTCGCCGTCGGTCTTGTTCTTGGAGGCGACCTTCTCGTATTCAGCCTTGGCCTTGGTCTGCAGATTGGCGACGAACGCGTCGCGCACCTGCTTCGCTTCAGCCTCGCTCATGGTCGGCTTCTGGCCGGACAGGGCGGACTGCACAGCGCGGGCCACGGTGGCCGGGTCCACTTCCTCGCGCACGAGCGGAGGCAGCTGGCTGGCCAGGTCCCAGCCGACCACATAGCTGGCCTTGGTCTTGTCGACCGCGCCGGCCGCCGGAGCGGCGGTTTTGGCGGCCTGGGCGTGCGCGCCGGCGGTGAGGCCCAGCGCAACCGCCAGGGCGGCGGCCGTCAGCGTGGGACGCAAGAATTGCTTCATTTGAAACTCCCTCGTTTTTGGATGTCCCGGTGCTCACCGGACGGGCCTCCCGGATGGAGGCAGCGCCACGCATTGTGCGGCGCCTTCCCGGTCTTAGCAACGATGTCGAATGTCGACCATTAGGCCATATAAAGGTTCAAAGCACGTGACATCGTGGCATTTTGCGATTTTCTTCACGAATGCCCGTTCGGTCGGCCATCGCGTTCCAGCGTGTCCCTGAGCGCGGCCTGCAGTCGCGCATGCACCTGTACCAGCACGCGCCACAGCAGCCAGGTCAGCGCCAGGCCGACCAGAACCAGCACCAGCGCCACCTCCCGCGGCGGCAGGATGGTCGAAGCCAGCGCCGCCACCAGCAGGCCGAGCACCCACATCGCCGCCAGTGGCACGAGACGTGCCAGCACCGAGCGGATTTTCACGTTGAGCGCCCCGCCCAGCCGCTCCGGAATGCTCAGCTCCGCCAGCAGCATGCCCAGCGCGGCAGCCTTGCGATATGCGGCGACGATCATCGGCAGCGACAGCAGCGCGGCGACCGACCAGGCCAGCGTGCGCTCCACCAGCGGGCGCTGGTTCAACCATTCCCAGTGGAAGAATTGCCGACGATACAGATAGGCCATGATCAGGAACACCGCCACCACCAGCATCATGTTGATGATCACGTGCCACACCAGGCGACGGATCATCTTCATCACCATCGCGCCCTGCCCGCTCAGGCTCAGGTTGCCCATCCAGTCGGTATAGGCATTGAACATGCCGCTGGCCCCGGACGGCATGCGCCGCCCGAGGAAACCGGCGAGCGGATCGGCGCCACGGATCAGGTACGGCGTAAGAAAGGTGGTGATGGCCGACACCGCCACCGCCACCGGATACAGAAAGCTGCTGGTCACCTTCAAGGTAAGGCCCAGCGAGGCGATCACGAACGAGAACTCGCCGATCTGCGCCAGCCCCATGCCCACCCGCAGCGAGGTGCGCCCGCCGTTGCCGGCGACGAAGGTGCCGAAGCTGCAGGTGATCACCTTGCCCAGCACCACCACGATGGTGACCACCGTGATCGGCAGCGCGTACTGCGCCAGCAGCGCCGGATCGATCAGCATGCCGATGGCGACGAAGAACACCGCGCTGAACATGTCGCGCACCGGCGTGATGATCCGCTCCACCCGCGCCACGCTGTCGGATTCGCCGACGATCGCGCCGATCAGGAACGCGCCCAGCGCGATGCTGTAGCCCATTTCGGTCACCAGCAGGCAGAAGCCGAAGCACAAGCCCAGCACCGCCACCAGCAGCACGTCGTCGCGGGCCACCCGCGCGATGTAGTCCACCACCCGCGGCACCAGCAGCAGGCCCACCACCAGCGACACCACCATGAACAGCATCAGGCGCCCGACCGCCTCCATCGCCTGCCCTGCTTCCAGGTCGCCGGTGCTGGCGATGCCGGTGAGCAGCGCCATCAGCACCACGGCGAGCACGTCCTCGATGATCAGGATGCCGAAGATCAGCTGCGCGAAGCGTTCGCGCTTGAGGTCGAGGTCGTCCAGCGCCTTCATGATGATGGTGGTGGAAGAGATCGACAGCATCGCGCCGAGGAACATCGAATCCATCGGCGTCCAGCCGAAGAAGCGGCCGATTTCGTAGCCGATCCACACCATCAGCACGATCTCGCACACCGCCGCCACCAGCGCCGCGCCGCCCACCGCCTTGAGCTTCTTGAGGCTGAATTCCAGGCCCAAGGCGAACAGCAGCAGGATCATGCCCAGCTCGGACAAGGTGCGGATGGTGTCTTCGTCGTGGATGAAGATCACCGGCGACGTATACGGCCCGACCAGCACGCCGGCGATGATGTAACCCAGCACCACCGGCTGGCGCAGCCGCTGGAAAATCACCGTGGTGAGGCCGGCGACCAGCATCACCGTGGCGAGGTCCTGGATGAAGTGCAGATCGTGCATGTGCGCATCCGTGTCGAGTCATCGCAAGACGACGAGTCATCGCAAGACTACACGGCAAGGCCCGAACCGCAGCTTCGCGGAGCTCCTCGCCGGCACATGCTTCGAGCGGACTTGCCGCTGCCACGCGACGCCAACATTTGTGAAAGATTTTATTCGCGAGCGCTTGACGAAACCCCGATCCCAACTTATTCTTTCGGGCTCCACAGCAGTGGGGCCATAGCTCAGCTGGGAGAGCGCCTGCATGGCATGCAGGAGGTCGGCGGTTCGATCCCGCCTGGCTCCACCACTAAATTTAAGATTACGTCCCCATCGTCTAGAGGCCTAGGACATCACCCTTTCACGGTGGCGACCGGGGTTCGAATCCCCGTGGGGACGCCAATTCAAGCCGGCACTTTGCAAAAAGTAACGGCAAGCATTGGGAATCAGGGGCCTCTCGGTTTTACTGGTTTTAGCTGTTTGAAAAATGCGGAGCGGTAGTTCAGTCGGTTAGAATGCTGGCCTGTCACGCCGGAGGTCGCGGGTTCGAGTCCCGTCCGCTCCGCCACTTTTTCCAAGAAACCCGCCTCGCGCGGGTTTTTTGTTGCCTGCGATCCGGCACGTCCGCCCTCTTCTCCCGAAGCGTACTTACAGCTCGTGCCCCGGCGGCAACTCCACTGGTTTGTGCTGCGCCAGCGGTTCCAGCGTGCCGCGCGAATGCCCCTGCTCCGCCAGGTATTCGAGCCAGCGAGAGAGGAACCCGTTCATGCGCAGCCGATGCTGCAGCACCGTGTGCGCGGGCGGAAACGGCCCCAGCACCTGCCACAGATGGCGGCCGGGATGGCAGTGCAACGCCTCGGCCACATGCGCGTCGGTGTACATGCGCAACTGCGCCGACGGCGAAGGCTGCCCGGTGTTGGCATCGAGAAAGTCGTAGGTCAGTTCCAGTTCCAGCGTATAGGGGTGGCGTTCCTGCACCTGCAGGCGGACATCGAGTCCGTCGTCCACGCTCGATACGTAGAACCCCGGCGCCAGTTCGTGCGGTGCGAACAGGTGCGCCAGGCGATGGTAGTTCTCCGCATACAGTCCCATCAGGAAGCCGAAGCGATCCGGCAGCAGGGACTGGCGACTGTCCAGCACGGCACTCATAGGGACGTTGGCTACTCCGCTCAGGTCAGAACATGGTCCGCTCGATACCGAAGCGGTCAAGGATCTTGCTCGCGATCTCTTCGATCGAGGTATGCGTGGTGTTGAGGCTGGGGATGCTTTCCCGCCGCATCAGCTTCTCGGCCTGCTCCAGCTCCCAGCGACACTGCTGCAGGGTCGCATACCGGCTGCCGGCGCGCCGCTGCTCGCGGATCTGCGCCAGGCGCTGCGGATCGATGGTCAGGCCGAACAACCGGTCCCGGTAGGGGCGCAGCCGCACCGGCAACTCCAGCTTGTCGAGGTCGTCGTCGGTGAGGGGGTAGTTGGCGGCGCTCACCCCGTAATGCAAGGCCATGTACAGGCAGGTCGGCGTCTTGCCCGAGCGGGACACGCCGACCAGGATCAGGTCGGCCTGGGCGTAGTCCACATCGATGCCGTCGTCGTGTGACAACGCGTAGTTGGTGGCGTTGATGCGCGCCTCGTACTTGTCGAAATCGACCAGGCCGTGCGAACGGTTCACCGCCCCCGAACGCTTGGCGCCCAGTTCATCTTCCAGCGGGCCGATGAACGGCGCGAACACGTCCAGCATCAGCGCCCCGCTGGCCGCCACGATCTCGCACAGGTCGCGCGAGGCCATGGTGTTGACCACGATCGGCCGCTCGCCACTTTGGGCATAACGCGTCTTGATGCGCAGCGCGGCGGCTTCGGCTTTTTGCGCATCGTCCACGAACGGCAGGCGATGCTTGTCGAACTGCACGCCCTCGAACTGGGCCAGGATGCTGTTGCCGATCGTCTCCGCTGTAATACCAGTGGAATCGGAGATGTAAAAAACGGTACGCCGCATAGCTGTTCCGCCGGGCCCAGAAAAGTTGGGCGCCACCTTAGCGCAAGCATGAATTCCTGTCTTTGCTTGACCCTCGCCTGACTGGTATGCAGTTGGCGCGGCAGTGGGCGGCAATGGTCTTCTTGTGCCGTGCACCATCGGCAGCGGACAATACCAGTTCTTTGCGGCCGATTTTTGACCGCTCCAGGCTACCCCTACCGAGCTCTTGAGGAGACTCCCTTGAACGATCTGGTGCTTTGGCTCGACTCGCTGCGCATGACCGACCTGGCCAAGGTCGGCGGCAAGAATGCGTCGCTCGGCGAGATGATCGGCAACCTGGCCAAGCTTGGGGTGTCCGTGCCCGGCGGCTTCGCCACCACCGCCGACGCGTTCCAGCAGTACCTGGACAAGAGCGGCGTGGCCAAGCGCATCCAGGCCCGCCTGGCCGGCCTCAACGTCGACGACGTCGACGCGCTCACCGCCGCCGGCAAGGAGATCCGCGAGTGGGTCACCGAGACGCCGCTGCCGGCGGACCTCGACCAGGCCATCCGCGAGGCCTACGCCAAGCTTTGCAAGGACGCCGGCGCCGACGATATCGCGGTGGCCGTGCGCTCCTCCGCCACCGCCGAGGACCTGCCCGACGCCTCCTTCGCCGGCCAGCAGGAAACCTTCCTCAACGTGGTCGGCATCGACGACGTGCTGCACAAGGTGAAGGAAGTCTTCGCCTCGCTCTACAACGACCGCGCCATCGCCTACCGCGTGCACCAGGGCTTCAAGCACGAGGACGTGTTCCTGTCCGCCGGCGTGCAGCTGATGGTGCGCTCGGACGTGGGCGCCTCCGGCGTGCTGTTCACCCTGGACACCGAGTCCGGCTTCCGCGACGTGGTCTTCGTCACCGGCTCCTACGGCCTGGGCGAGATGGTCGTGCAGGGCGCGGTCAATCCGGACGAGTTCTACGTGTTCAAGCCCACCCTCAGGCAGGGCAAGCCGGCCGTGCTGCGCCGCCAGCTCGGCGCCAAGCAGCTGCGCATGGTGTATTCGTCCACGCCGGGCGAGCGCGTCAAGACCGAGCCGACTCCCGATGCACTGCGGCAGCGCTTCTGCATCAACGACGAGGACGTGCAGGAGCTGTCCAGGCAGGCGCTGATCATCGAGCAGCACTACGGCCGCCCGATGGACATCGAATGGGCGAAGGACGGCAACACCGGCAAGCTGTACATCGTGCAGGCCCGCCCGGAGACGGTGAAGTCGCGCGCGCATGCCACCCAGCTCGAGCGTTTCCATCTCGGCGAGAAGGGCAAGGTGCTGGCCGAAGGCCGCGCCATCGGCCAGAAGATCGGCGCCGGCAAGGCGCGCGTGATCCGCACGCTGGCCGACATGAACAAGGTGCAGCCCGGCGACGTGCTGGTGGCCGACATGACCGATCCCGACTGGGAGCCGGTGATGAAGCGCGCCTCCGCCATCGTCACCAACCGCGGCGGCCGCACCTGCCACGCGGCGATCATCGCGCGCGAACTGGGCGTGCCCGCCGTGGTGGGCACCGGCAATGCGCTGGAAAAGATTCCTGACGGCGCCGACGTCACCGTGTCCTGCGCCGAAGGCGACACCGGCACCATCTACGAAGGCATCCTCAAGTTCGACCGCGTCACCGCGGATCTCGGCGCCATGCCCGAGGCGCCGCTGAAGATCATGATGAACGTGGCCAACCCCGAGCGCGCCTTCGACTTCGGCCAGCTGCCGAACGCCGGCATCGGCCTGGCCCGCCTGGAGATGATCATCGCCAGCCATATCGGCGTGCATCCGAAGGCCCTGCTGGAATACGGCAAGCAGGACGCCGCCACCAAGGCCAAAATCGACGAGCGCATCGCCGGCTATGCCGACCCGGTGTCGTTCTACGTCGACCGCCTGGCCGAAGGCATCGCGACCATCGCCGCCTCGGTGTTTCCGAAGCCGGTGATCGTGCGCCTGTCCGACTTCAAGTCCAACGAATACGCCAACCTGCTCGGCGGCGCGCGCTACGAGCCGCACGAAGAGAACCCGATGATCGGCTACCGCGGCGCCAGCCGCTATGTCGACGCCGGCTTCGCCGAATCGTTCGCGCTGGAGTGCAAGGCGGTCAAGCGCGTGCGCGAAGTGATGGGCCTGGACAACGTGTGGGTGATGATCCCGTTCGTGCGCACCCTGGGCGAAGGCCGCAAGGTGGTCGAAGTGCTCGCCAGGAATGGCCTCAAGCAGGGCGCCAGCGCGCACGGCGAGGAAGCGCTGAAGATCATCATGATGTGCGAGGTGCCGTCGAACGCCCTGCTCGCCGACGAGTTCCTGGACATCTTCGACGGCTTCTCGATCGGCTCCAACGACCTCACCCAGCTCACCCTGGGCCTGGACCGCGATTCCAGCATCGTCGCCAACCTGTTCGACGAGCGCGACCCGGCGGTGAAGAAGCTGCTGGCGATGGCGATCAAGACCGCACGCGACAAGGGCAAGTACGTGGGCATCTGCGGCCAGGGGCCGTCGGATCATCCGGACCTGGCCGAGTGGCTGATGGACCAGGGCATCGAGTCGGTGTCGCTCAATCCGGATACGGTGGTGGATACCTGGTTGCGTCTGGCAAAGAAGAAGGCCGGCTAAGGCCGGCTTGCGGCAGGACCTTGGAAGGGGCGGTCAATCACCGCCCCTTTTTTTGTCCGTCAGCAGGGCGGAACTTCATCACCCGGCACAGGTCTTCCCGCATGGGCGGTTCTCGCCCATGCCAGGGGAAACAACCATGAACCGGCTGAAGCCATTCCTCGCGAGAAACCGCGGCTTCATTGTTTTCATGTTCTGCATGCTGGTGTTCCGCAGCGCGGTGGCGGATTGGAACGTGGTGCCGACCGGGTCGATGCAACCGACCATTCGGATTGGCGACCGGATCATGGTGGACAAGGCGGCGTATGACATCCGCCTGCCGTTTACGCACGTGTCGCTGATGCATCGGGGCGACCCAGCGCGTGGCGACATCGTGGTGCTGGAATCGAGCACGGCGGGCGAGCGATTGGTGAAGCGTGTGATCGGCGTGCCGGGCGACGTCGTGGCGTTGCGCGGGAATCGGCTGTACGTCAATGGACGCTTTGCGGACTACCGGACGATGCACGTCGATGGCATCGGCGACGATGCGTGGGATCCGGCGACGTATGTCGCCGAGAACGTCGATGGCCGCAGCCATGCGGTGCGCTGGTCGGATTACAACGCCAGTGCGGATCGAAACTTCGGGCCGGTGACGGTGCCGCCGAGTCAGTATCTGTTGATGGGCGACAACCGCGATAACAGTCGAGACTCGCGCTACTACGGATTCTTTCCGCGGAAAGAGATCACGGGGCGGGCGACGCGGGTGGCGATTTCGCTGGATCCGGATCACCACTATCTGCCACGCAGCGGGCGTTACTGGACCCGGCTGGAATAGCAGAGCGAGCTCAATTGGCTCGGGCGAGAATCACCGTGATGTTGTCGCTGCCGCCGCCTTCCAGCGCGGCAAGCACGAGATGGTCCACGCATTCCTGCGCAGCCAGATCGCGGCGCTCCACGATGCCGGCGATCACCGCATCGCTCACTTCCTCGGTCAATCCATCGCTGCACAACAGGAACGCCATCCCCGGTTCCAGCTTGCCGCGCGCCAGGCCGATATGCAGTTGATCCACCGCGGTGATGCCAAGCGCCTGGGTGATGACGTTACGCTGCGGATGGCGCGCGGCCTGGGCCGGATCGAGCGTGCCGGCAGCGACCAGTTCCTGCACCAGCGAATGGTCGTGGCTGATCTGCTTCAGCCCGTTCTTCCACAGATAGATGCGGCTGTCGCCCACCCATGCCACTTCATAGTTACCCGGGCTCAGCCGCAACGCGGCGATGGTAGTGCCCATCGGCAATGCGTCGCGGTAGCCGCGCGCCTGCGCCATCAACCGCTCGCCGGCGCCCTTGATCGCCTCGATCAGACTGTGGCCGCGAGTCACCAGATCGGCCACCGCGTCGCGCACCAAAGCTGAAGCCACCTCGCCATGCTGATGGCCACCCATGCCGTCGGCGACCAGGAACAGGCCCTGGCCAGCATCGGCGTAATAGGTGTCTTCATTGCGCGCACGCCGCAGGCCGACGTGGGTACCGTGTCCGAACTCGATCATGGGCATCCGCAGGAAATGTCTGCGCGGAGCATGCCCCATGGATAGGGAGTTGTCACGATGGATCGCCCCGCGTATGATTGCCGGCTCGCGCGGACCACCGTGTGACCCCTTTGGAGAGGTGGCAGAGTGGTCGAATGTACCTGACTCGAAATCAGGCGTACGTGTAAGCGTACCGTGGGTTCGAATCCCACCCTCTCCGCCAGAAACGCAAACGCCCCCATGCGGGGGCGTTTGCGTTTCTGGCGGAGAGGGTGGTGTGGACGAACCCACCCGGTTCGACAAATTTGTCTGGAACAAATTTGGACAGCCGCAGGCTGGCCCCGCAGCGCGCAGCGCGGAGGGGTTCGGCCCATGGATGGGCCGAACAATCCCACCCTTCCAAACCGAAGCGCCCCGTCAATCGAAGCCAAAAACAAAAACGCCCCGGCAAGGGGCGTTCTGCAGGCCGGCGCTTAGCAAAGAAAGCAACTCAAGAAGCCACCGCTTCCTCTTTGCGCCAGATACTCACCCCACCCGCACTCTTATCCAGCGCATCCAGCCTCAGCTCATGCGCCGCCACCTCATCGGCATCCGCACGCAACACCTTCGGCCGCCGGCTCAACACGGCAGGCAGCACCACCTGCGTGGCACCCTGCTGCTCCTGCGCCGACTCGAACGCCAGGTCCAGCGCGACCTGGCCCGAAGTCATGGCCAGATAAACCTCGGCCAGCAGCTGGGAGTCGATCAGGCCGCCGTGCAGGTCGCGGGCGGAGTTGTCCACGCCCAGGCGCTTGCATAGCGCGTCCAGGCTGTTGCGCTGGCCGGGGAAGCGCTCGCGCGCCATCACCAGGGTGTCGATCACCGGGCAGCGGTCGCGGATCCGGCCGTAGTTCGCGTCCAGGCGGGCGAGTTCGGCGTCGAGGAAGCCGACGTCGAAGGTGGCGTTGTGGATGATCAGTTCGGAGCCGTCGATAAAGGCCAGGAACTCGGTCACCACGTCGGCGAAGCGCGGCTTGTCGAGCAGGAACTCGTCCTCGATGCCGGTGACCTGCTTGGCGCCTTCGTCGATCAGGCGGTCCGGATTGAGATAGGTCTGGTAATGGCGGCCGGTGGGGCGGCGCTCGACCATCTCGATGCAGGCGATTTCGATCAGGCGGTGGCCCTGGCGGACTTCCAGGCCGGTGGTTTCGGTGTCGAGGACGATCTGCCTCATCGGGGGCTCCTGTACTGCTCGGCCTGTTCGCGGGCGGCCACGTCGACGCGCTCGTTCTCCACATGGCCATTATGGCCGCGCACCCACTGCCAGCGCAGTTGATGGGTGGCGGTGGCGGCGGACAGCCGCTGCCACAGGTCCTGGTTTTTCACCGGCTTCTTGTCGGCGGTCTTCCAGCCATTGGCGCGCCACTTCGGCACCCATTCCTCGATGCCTTGCATGACGTAGCGCGAGTCGGTAGTCAGCGTCACCTTGCACGGGCGCGTCAGCGCCTCCAGCGCGGCGATCGCTGCCATCAGTTCCATCCGATTATTGGTGGTGTCCGGCTCACCGCCTGCGATCAGGCGTTCCGTCCCCTTCGAGCGCAACAAGGCGGCCCAGCCGCCCGGCCCCGGATTGCCGAGGCATGCGCCATCGGTAAAAGCTTCCACGTCGGTCATCGTTACCTGCAGTTGTTCGAGAGTCATGCGTCGGACGAGGTCTCGCGCCTCGCGCCGGGCGCCAGTTTCACATTGACCGGGGCGGACACCAGCGCCGGCTTCAACTTGGCCATGGTCACCACGCGGCGGTTCTTGCGCGCGATCAGCACATAGGCGCCGCCCAGCGGGTGCGCGCCGCGGGCCTTGGCGCCGGCGTTGGGCCATACATGCCCCACCCGCTCGACGCGTTCGATCTCCAGCTCCCCTGCCCGCACCCAGCGCTCCAGCGTCAGCGGCGCAGTGAGCGCCGGCATGCTGGTGTGGCGGCGCTGCCAGTAGACCCACGGCAGCCAGGCGCTGAGCGGATGCAGGCCGGTCACCGCCAGCACGCCGCCCGGCGCCAGCACGCGGCAGGCCTCCTGCAGCAGCGACTGCGGCACGGGCGCCACTTCCATCGCGTGGCGCAGCAGGACCAGGCCGAAGGCGTCGTCGGCGAACGGCAGGGGCTCGTCCGCCCTCGCCTTCACGTCGCCCTGGTAGCGCTTGCCGACCAGGCGCATGCGCGTCCAGTAGCCGAGCAGGGGCAGCACCGGCGGATGGTCGTGCGACAGCGCGGACAGCAGCAAGGCATGCGACCCCGCGCAGCGCTGCAGCAGCGGCGCCATGGCAGCGGCTTCTTCCGCCAGCAGATGGCGGAGGTGCGCACTGGCGTAGATGTCGGGGTCGCGCTGCGGCATGAGATCGGGGCCAACGGTCAGGTGGAGAGTGTAAACGCTGCCTCCGTTCACAGGGGCGCCGCCCTGCTTGGTTGACGCCGCGCACAAGACTGAATGCGCCGACCGCGATTAACGCCTGGATAACGAGCAACCCTTCCGCCCGCTTTATAGTCCCGCACTTCGCGCAAGCCCGGATGGCTGCGCCAGTCGATACGAAAACGCAGTGGAGTTCCCCTTGCACGTCGTACCGCTACCGGCGCTCGCCGACAACTACATCTGGCTGCTGTACGACGATGCCGGCAACGCGATCGCAGTCGATCCCGGCGAAGCCGCCCCCGTCGAAGCCGCGCTCGAGCAGCGCGGACTGCGCCTGCGCGCGATCCTGCTCACCCATCACCACCACGACCATATCGGCGGCGTCGGCGAACTGCTGGCGCGCCACCCGGTGCCGGTGTACGCGCCGCGCGACGAGCGCATCGAACATGTCACGCAACGCGTGGCGGACGGCGACGAGGTGCGCATCGTGCAACCGGCGGCGCAGCTGCGCGTGCTGGAAATTCCCGGCCACACCAGCAGCCATATCGCCTATGTGGGTAATGGCGTGCTGCTGTGCGGCGACACGCTTTTCAGCATGGGCTGCGGCCGCCTGTTCGAAGGCACGCCGGAGCAGATGCTCGCGTCGCTGGATCGCCTGGCCGACCTGCCCGGCGAACTCAAGGTCTGCTGCGCGCACGAATACACCGCGGCCAACGGACGCTTCGCGCAGACGGTGGAACCGGCGAATGCGGCGCTGGCGCAACGCATCGAGCAAGTCCGCAGCTTGCGCGAACAGGCGCAGCCGAGCTTGCCGGTGGAGCTGGACACCGAGCGCGCCACCAATCCGTTCCTGCGCGTCGACAGCGACGACGTGGCGCAATGGTGCACGCGCCATGGCGCCGACGACGACCGCGTTTCGCGCTTCGCCACCCTGCGCGCCGCCAAGGATGAGTTCCGCGCATGACACGCCCCAGCCTTCGCCTGCTTCCCGCGTCGCTGGCGCTGTGCCTCGCCGCCTGCGCCGGCACGTCGCCCCAGCAGCCGTCATCGACGGCCAGCGCGCCGCGCGTGGTCAAGCCCGCTTCGACCAAGCCCGCGGTGAACAATGTCGCCAGCCACGTCGACGCGCCCGCCGCGCCGCAGGACAGCAGCAATGTGTGGGAGCAGTTGCGCGGCAGTTTCAGGATGGCCGATTGCGATGCCGATCCGGTGATCATGGATTGGGCGCGGCGCTACACGCAGAACCCCAGCGCGTTCGAAGCGCAGATGCGCGAGGTGATGCCGCGCCTGATGTATGTGCAGCAGATCGCCGCCAAGCACGACGTGGCGGGCGAGTTCGCCCTGCTGCCGTGGGTGGAAAGCCATTACCGCCCGGTGCCCGGCGTGAAGGGCAACCCCGCCGGCATGTGGCAGATCATGCCGGTGACGGCGAATGCGCTGGGCATGCGCGTGGACAAGAATTTCGACGGCCGCCTGGACATGCCCGCGGCGACCGACGCGATCATGGCGCTGCTCAAGCGCTATCACGACGATCTCGGTGACTGGCGCATGGCGGACTACGCCTTCAACGCCGGCGAGTTCGCCGTGCGCGGCATGGTCAGCCGCTACGGCATGCCTGGCGAAAAGCCGGCGATGCCCAGGATGCCGGTCAAGCGCGTCACCCGCGAACACCTGGCCAAGCTGCTGGCGATTTCCTGCGTGGTGCGCGAACCGCAGCGCTTCCATGTCGAGCTGCCGTTGATCACGCCGGAGCAGCAGCTGGTGTCGGTCGACGTCGACCGCTCGATGCCGCTGGCCCAGGCGGCCAACCATGCCGGCATGTCGGTGGATGAGTTGAAGAACCTCAATGCGGGTTTCCGCAACGGCTATGTCGACAAGCGCGCCGCCTCTTACCTGGTGATGCCGAGCGGCCGCGTCGAGCAGTTCCGCAACTCGCTGCTGCAGAACGGCAACAACCTCGCCAGCAATGATGCGAACGACAACCGCCTGGCCGCGGCGACGAACGGACCGTCGGCCACGCAGGACGACAACGCTTCCACCGCGGCTTCGCACACGCATACGGTCAAGGCCGGCGAAACGCTGTGGAACATCGCGCGCCACTATTCGCTGGACGTCAACCAGATCAAGCGCTGGAACGGCCTGCAGGGTTCCAAGCTGCGGCTGGGCCAGGTGCTGAAGCTCAGCGCGCAAGGTTGACCCTGCGCGGACCGCGCTAGACTTGCCGCGACGCGCCACCGCGCGCCGCCGCCGCTTAGCGAGATGGGCATGGGGGACTGGGTATGGGATTCCTGCATGGCAAGCGCGCACTGATCGTCGGCATCGCCAGCCAACGCTCGATCGCCTGGGGCATCGCCAATGCGATGTACCGCGAAGGCGCGCAACTGGCCTTCACCTATCAGAACGAACGGCTCAAGGATCGCGTCGACGAAGCGGCCAACGCCTTCGGCTCCAACATCGTGCTGCCCTGCGACGTGGCGGACGACGGCCAGATCGAACAGCTTTTCGCCGCGCTGGGCCGACACTGGGATGGTTTCGACATCCTGGTGCATTCGGTGGGCTACGCGCCGCGCGAGGCGCTGCAAGGCGAATTCCTCGACCAGCTGACGCGCGAGAACTTCGCCGTCGCGCACGACATCTCCAGCTACAGCCTCGCCGCGTTAGCCCGCGCGGCGCGGCCGCTGATGGCCGGGCGCGGCGGCGCGATCCTCACGCTCAGCTATCTCGGCGCGGAGCGTGCGCTGTCCAGCTACAACGTGATGGGCCTGGCCAAGGCGAGCCTGGAAGCGAACGTGCGTTACCTCGCTTTCAACCTCGGGCCGGAGGGCACGCGGGTGAATGCCATTTCCGCGGGACCGATCAAGACGCTGGCCGCTGCGGGCGTCTCCAACTTCCGCAAGATGCTGGAGCATGTGGAAGAGCACGCGCCGTTGCGGCGCAGCGTGACGATCGACGAAGTAGGCAATGTGGCGGCGTTCCTGTGCTCGGATCTCGCTTCGGGCATCACCGGTGAGATCACCTATGTCGATGCGGGGTACAACATCCTCGGCATGACCGGCGTCTGACGAGACCTGGTGCCAGGCGCGCTTGAATCGCGTCGCCGCACAGACATCGTCATTCCGGCGCAGGCCGGAATCCAGTAGCGATAGAGCTCGATTTCCGCGATATCTCACCATCGAATGCCGTTGCTACCGGATTCCGGCCTGCGCCGGAATGACGATCGATGGGCACCACTGCTGTCCGCACCCGGAACTCACCAAGAAAAAGGCGACCCTTCGGTCGCCTTTTTGGGTATCACCGAATCGCTTGCTTACATGCGATCCGTGGCGACCTTGATCTCGGTCTTCGCCTTCAGCGCATCGATGAACTCCTGCGTCGCCGAAGCGCCGTACACGCGCGCCATCTGCTGACGCAGCATGTCGCGCTGCTGGGCCGGCAGCTTGGACAGGTCGGCGTCCTGCACCTTGTCCAGCGCCAGCAGGTCGTACGAGCCGTCCTGCTGCGCCACGCTGGTGAACTGCGACTTGCCCTGCGCCGGATGCGGCAGCTTGAACGCGGCGTCGACCAGTTCCGGCGACACGTCGGCCAGGCCGCGGGTCGCTTCGCTGGAGGTCTTCAGCGGCGCGCCGACCGAAGCGGCCACGGCGGCGATGTCCTCGCCCTTCTGCAGACGGGCCAGCAGCTCGTCGGACTTGGCCTTGGCGGCGGCGGCGACGCGCTCGTCCAGGATCTTCTGGCGCACGATGTCGCGCACCTCGGCCAGCGGCTTGACGGCGGCGGACACGTGCTTGTCGACGTGGATCACCACCGCATGGTCGTTGCCCAGGTCGATCAGGCCGGAGTTGTTGCCCTGCGCCAGCACGTCGTCGGCGAACGCGGCCTGCGCCAGCTTCGGGTTGGCGGTGATGCCCGCGCCACCCTGGCGCGAGAACAGCTCGGAGGTCTTGATCGGCAGGCCCAGGGCCTGCGCGGCCGGCTCCAGCGAGCCCGGATTCTGGTAGGCGCTGTCGGTGAGCTTGCCGGCGATTTCGTTGTACTTGCGGTCGCGGTCGCCGGTCAGCGCTTCCTTCACCAGCTGCTCGCGCACGTCGGCGAACGGCTTGGGCTGGCCATTGCGCACGTCGCGCAGCCACAGCACGTGGTAACCCTCGTCGGACAGCACCGGCTTGGACACCTGGCCCTTCGCCAGCGTGAACAGCGCCTCGTCGAAGGCCGGATTGGCCACGCCCTTCTCCAGCCAGCCCAGGTCGCCGCCGGTGCGCTTGGAACCGAGGTCGTCGGAGGACTGCCCGGCCAGCTTGGCGAAGTTGTCCGGCCTGGCTTCGCCGGCGAGCTGCTCGGCCTTGGCCAGCGCGGCCTTCTGCTGCTCCGGCGTGGCGTTCTTCGGCACGTTGACCAGGATGTGCGAGACCAGGCGCTGCTCCGGCATCATGAAGCGCTGCTTGCCTTCGTCGTAGCGCTTCTTCAGGTCGTCCTCGCTGGGCTGGGTGTCCAGCTTCAGGTCGCCGCCGCTGACTTCGATGTACTTCACCGAGACCTGCTCGGGATTCATGAAGTCGCCCTGGTGCGACTTGTAGTAAGCGTCGATCTGCGCGTCGTCGACCTTGGTGTCGGTCAGCGCCGGGCGCGGCAGCGCGAAGTAGCGCAGGTCGCGGCGCTGCATGCTGAGGTTGAGATAACGGTCGATGTCGGCGTCGGTGACCAGGGTGGACGCGGTGATCGCGTCGGGCAGCTGGGCGACGTCCAGTTCGTTGCGCAGCTCCGCCTCGAACTGGCCGGGCGTGCGGCCCATGCCGGCGAGGAAGGCGCGATACAGGCCGGCGTCGAACTTGCCGTTCTGCTGCAGGCCCGGGAAGGCCATGATGGCGTCGCGCAGCTGCTGGTCGGAGATGCGCATGCCCATCTTCTCGGCGGCATCCACCAGCAGGCGCTGGTCGACCATCGCGTTGACCACGCGCAGCTTGTTTTCCGGCTTCTCGAACGCGGCGGCGTCGAACTGCTCACCCTGCTGCTGGACCATCTGCTGGCGCAGATTGTTCATGCGCTGCTGCAGGTCCTGCTGGGAGATCTCATGCTTGCCCACCTTCGCCACGAAGGTCTCGGTATGCGACATGAAATACGACTCGATGCCGAAGAACGAGATGGCGAACACACAGATGCCGAGGATCAGGATCGACGGCCAGCCGTGCATCTTGGTACGTAGTGCCTGCAACATGGGAATCTTCCCCGTCAGGGTTGATCAAGTGCGCCCGACCCGGCGCGGTCCATAAAAAGCAAGGGCGCCACGCGGGCGCCCTTGCGAACTGTGGCGGAGCGGACGGGACTCGAACCCGCGACCTCCGGCGTGACAGGCCAGCATTCTAACCGACTGAACTACCGCTCCGCAGTTTTCTGGTGGGTGCTGTAGGGATCGAACCTACGACCATCGCCTTGTAAGGGCGGTGCTCTACCGCTGAGCTAAGCACCCGAAACCAAGCGATAAGCCGCTTAGTTTAGGGCATCCTTCAGGGTCTTGCCAGCCTTGAAAGCCGGAACCTTCGAGGCCTTGATCTTGATCGTCTCGTTGGTGCGCGGGTTGCGACCGGTACGGGCGGCGCGCTTGCGTACGGTGAACGTGCCAAAGCCAACGACCGACACATCGTCACCCTTCTTCAGCGCCTTCTGCACGGTCTCGAAGAACGCCTCGAGCGCGCGGCCGGCATCGGCCTTGGTGAGTTCGGCCTTCTCGGCAATGGCATTGATCAGATCGGTTTTATTCATTGAGACACTCCCTTAAACGTTGTGCGGCGCGCGTGGTCAGTCTGGGACGAGACAACGCCGACTTGGATGATTTGGCGACCGGTGGGCGCCGCCCCGCGACCCCGCATCGATGCGCTTCCGACGTCGCGCGTGGATTGCGGTGCCGCTCTTTATACCAGTGGCCCCTAGGGTCCGCAATACAAGCAATACCAAGGCTTTCAGGGTTTTCGAAGGCTTGCGGCGGCACTTGCCGGAAGGGGTGCGAAACGTTAGCCGACGCACATGCGACGACGCATTCGCGCAACAAAAAAGTGGCATGCCAGAGGCATGCCACTTTCGCTCGAAGCGACGACCAATGCTCGCTCAGTGCGGACGAGCCGGCGTCTCGCCGGAGTCCTCGGTGCCGTCGACCTTCTTCTCGACCTTCGCGGCGGCTTCCGCTTCGCCC
Source organism: Dyella sp. 2RAB6 (assembly GCF_052115385.1). Classification (NCBI taxonomy): domain Bacteria; kingdom Pseudomonadati; phylum Pseudomonadota; class Gammaproteobacteria; order Lysobacterales; family Rhodanobacteraceae; genus Dyella; species Dyella sp. 2RAB6. The sequence continues at coordinate 537,437 of NZ_JBFRGP010000001.1, read as the reverse complement.
GCCTGTCGCGGGTGCAGCGGAAGCTCCAGCGCGATGTCGAGCACTTCGTCGATCCAGCGCACCGCGTGGATCTCGAGCTGGCCGGTGATGTTCGACGGAATGTCCGCGAGGTCCTTCTTGTTCTCTTCCGGGATGATCACCGTGGTGATGCCGCCGCGATGCGCCGCCAGCAGCTTTTCCTTCAGGCCACCGATCGGCAGCACGCGGCCGCGCAGCGTGATCTCGCCGGTCATCGCCACCTCGGAGCGCACCGGCACCTTGGTCAGCGCCGACACCAGCGCCGTGCACATGGCGATGCCTGCGCTCGGGCCGTCCTTCGGCGTCGCGCCTTCCGGCACGTGGATGTGGATGTCCAGGGTCTGGTGGAATTCCGGATCGATACCGAAGCGATCCGCACGCGCGCGCACCACCGTGAGCGCCGCCTGGATCGATTCCTTCATCACGTCGCCAAGCTGGCCGGTGTGCACCAGCCGGCCCTTGCCCGGCACGATGGAGGCTTCGATGCTGAGCAGATCGCCGCCCACCTGCGTCCACGCCAGGCCGGTGACCAGGCCCACTTCGTTCTGCAGTTCCTTGCGGCCGAAATCGAAGCGGCGCACGCCGAGGTACTGCTCGAGGTTCTCGGAAGTGACCTTGATCGCCGCAGGCTTCTTCGCCTTGGCGGTCTTCGCGGTCTCGGCCTTCGCCTTGGACTTGGCCGCCTTCTTCGCTTCGCCCAGGGTCAGCTCCTTCACCACCTTGCGGCAGATCTTGGACACTTCGCGCTCGAGGTTGCGCACACCGGATTCGCGCGTGTAGTAGCGCACGATGTCGCGGATGGCTTCGCCGTCCACGCTCAGCTCGTCCGGCTTCAGGCCGTTGGCCTTCAGCTGCTTGGGCAGCAGGTACTTCTGCGCGATGCCCAGCTTCTCATCCTCGGTGTAGCCGGGGATGCGGATGACTTCCATGCGGTCCAGCAGCGGGCCGGGAATGTTGAGCGAGTTGGCGGTGGCGACCCACATCACCTCGGACAGATCGAGATCGACTTCGAGGTAGTGGTCGTTGAAGGTGTGGTTCTGTTCGGGATCGAGCACTTCCAGCAGCGCCGATGACGGATCGCCGCGGAAGTCCATCGACATCTTGTCGATCTCGTCGAGCACGAACAGCGGATTCTTGGTGCCGACCTTATTCAAGTTCTGCACGATACGACCCGGCATCGAGCCGATATACGTGCGGCGATGGCCGCGGATCTCGGCCTCGTCGCGCACGCCGCCGAGGCTCATGCGGACGAACTTGCGGTTGGTCGCCTTCGCGATCGACTGGCCGAGCGAGGTCTTGCCCACGCCGGGCGGGCCGACCAGGCACAGGATCGGGCCCTTCATGGTGTTCACGCGCTGCTGCACGGCGAGGTATTCGAGGATGCGCTCCTTGACCTTCTCCAGGCCGAAGTGGTCGGCATCGAGCACGTCCTGCGCCAGCTGCAGGTCCTTGCGCACCTTGCTGCGCTTCTTCCACGGCACGCCGACCAGCCAGTCCAGGTAGTTGCGCACCACCGTGGCTTCGGCCGACATCGGCGACATCTGGCGCAGCTTGCTGAATTCCTGGCGCGCCTTGGCCAGCACCGGCTTGGGCATGCCGGCGTTGTCGATCTTCTTCTGCAGCTCCTCGACTTCGTTCGGGCCTTCCTCGCTCTCGCCGAGCTCCTTCTGGATGGCCTTCATCTGTTCGTTGAGGTAGTACTCGCGCTGGCTCTTTTCCATCTGCGACTTCACGCGGCCGCGGATGCGCTTTTCCACCTGCTGCAGATCCATCTCGCCGTCGACCAGGCCGATCAGCAGCTCAAGGCGCTGGCCGACGTCGTAGGTTTCCAGCACTTTCTGCTTGTCGGCCATGCGCACGGAAAGATGCGCGGCGATGGAGTCGGCCAGGCGCGACGGATCGTCGATGCCGGACAACGTGGCCAGCACTTCCGGTGGCAGCTTGCGGCTCTGCTTCACCAGTTGCTCGAACAGCGAGACCAGCGTGCGCGAGACCACGTCGAGCTCGCGCTCCTTGGCGCTGTACTGCGGCTCGATGATGCGGGAGGTGGCCATCAGCATGCCGCCCTCCTCCTGGTACTTCTCGACGGACACGCGCGCCTGGCCTTCGACCAGCACCTTCACGGTGCCGTCGGGCAGCTTCAGCAGCTGCAGCACGCCGGCGAGCGTGCCGATCTGGTGCAGGTCGGCCACGGCCGGGTCGTCGATGTCCGGGCTCTTCTGCGCCACCAGCAGGATCTGGCGCTCGCCTTCCATGGCGCGCTCGAGCGCGCGCATCGATTTGTCGCGGCCGACGAACAGCGGGATGACCATGTGGGGATAGACCACGACGTCGCGCAGCGGCAAGACCGGAAGCGCGTCCAGCGCGGCACCGGTGGCGACTGGAAGGGGGGCATTTTTTGCCATGTGAAATGGTTCCCTCTGGGGACTAAAACGACTACGCCCCGACACTGCGCCGGAGGCATCTGATCGTCAAGTGGAGGCCGTGACGGCGTCATACAAGTGCATGCGCGACAACGAAAACCAAAACGGCCCCGAGCAAAAAGATGGCCTTAAACAACGGCCCCAAAAAAAACGGCCCCGGATTGCGCCGGAGCCGTTCGTTCAGCCTGGAAACACGGTTCAGGCCGCGTCGCCGCTCTCGCCCGCCACGCGCTGCTGCTGCAGGTTGCCGCGATAGATCAGGTAGGGCTCGGCCTGGCCGTTGATGACGGCGTCGTCCACGACCACCTTGCTGACGTGCTCCAGCGAGGGCAGCTCGTACATGGTGTCGAGCAGCACCTGCTCCAGGATGGTGCGCAGGCCGCGCGCGCCGGTCTTGCGCTTCAGCGCCTTGCGGGCGATCGCCTGCAGGGCTTCCGGGCGGAATTCCAGCTCCACGCCTTCCATCTCGAACAGTTTCTTGAACTGCTTGGTGACGGCGTTGCGCGGCTCGGTGAGGATCTTCACCAGGGCGGGCTCGTCCAGCTCGTCCAGGGTCGCGACCACCGGCAGGCGGCCGACGAATTCCGGGATCAGGCCGAAGCGCACCAGGTCCGACGGCTCCACCTCGGCCAGCACCTTGCCGAGGTTCTCGGTGCGTTCCTTGCTGCGCACTTCGGCGGAGAAGCCGATGCCCGTCGTCTCGGAACGCTGCTGGATCACCTTCTCCAGGCCGGCGAATGCGCCGCCGCAGATGAAGAGGATGTTCTTGGTGTCGACCTGCAGGAATTCCTGCTGCGGATGCTTGCGGCCGCCCTGCGGCGGCACCGAGGCCAGGGTGCCCTCGATCAGCTTCAGCAGCGCCTGCTGCACGCCTTCGCCGGACACGTCGCGGGTGATCGACGGGTTCTCGCTCTTGCGCGAGATCTTGTCGATTTCGTCGATGTAGACGATGCCCGACTGCGCCTTCTCGACGTCGTAGTCGCACTTCTGCAGCAGCTTCTGGATGATGTTTTCCACATCCTCGCCCACGTAGCCCGCTTCGGTCAGCGTGGTGGCGTCGGCGATGGTGAACGGCACGTTGAGCAGGCGCGCCAGCGTTTCGGCGAGCAGCGTCTTGCCCGAACCGGTGGGGCCGATCAGCAGGATGTTGGACTTGCCCAGCTCGACGTCGTCGCTCTTCTGACGCGACTCCATGCGCTTGTAGTGGTTGTACACGGCCACCGCCAGCGCCTTCTTCGCGCGGGTCTGGCCGACCACGTACTGATCGAGCGTTTCCATGATCTCGCGCGGCTTGGGCAGCTGGCTGCGCCCGGAGGCGGCCTTCTCCTCCAGTTCCTCGCGGATGATGTCGTTGCAAAGCTCCACGCACTCATCGCAGATGAACACGGAGGGACCCGCGATCAGCTTGCGCACTTCATGCTGGCTCTTGCCGCAGAAGGAGCAGTAGAGAATCTTGCCGCTGTCGTTGGAACGGCCCTGCCGCTCGTCAGTCATGCTGTAACCCTGCTGTAAATCGGTTGCGACGCGAGAATAGCACAGGGTTCCGCGTCCGATTCCAGACGCAGAACCCTAGCTCCCAAGCACTGTAACGGCCGCGGATCAGGCCGACTTGACCGTTTCGCCGGTGCGGCGGTCGAGCACCTGGTCGATCAGGCCGTATTCGCGGGCGGCCTCGGCGCTCATGAAGCGGTCACGCTCCATGTCCCGCTCGATCTTGTCCAGCGGCTGGCCGGTGTGCTGCACGTAAATATCGTTAAGGCGGCGACGCAGGTACAGGATTTCCTGGGCCTGGATCTCGATATCCGTCGCCTGGCCGCGGGCGCCGCCCGACGGCTGGTGGATCATCACGCGCGAATTGGGCAGTGAATAGCGCTTGCCCTTGGCGCCGGCCATCAGCAGCAGCGAGGCGGCGCTGCAGGCCTGGCCCACGCACATGGTGCTGACGTCGGGCTTGACGAACTGCATGGTGTCGTAGATCGCCAGGCCGGCGGTGACCGCACCGCCCGGGCTGTTGATGTACAGATGGATGTCCTTGTCCGGGTTTTCGGACTCCAGGAACAGCATCTGCGCGACCAGCAGGTTGGCAACCTGGTCGTTGACTTCGCCGACCAGGAAGATCACGCGCTCTTTCAGCAGGCGCGAATAGATGTCGTACGAACGTTCGCCGCGGGCGGTCTGCTCGACGACGATGGGGACCAGGTTGAGGTTCTGGATCGGGTCCATGGCCATGCTTGTCGCTCTCCGGGTTGATACGCCTGATGTTGCTGGTGGATCGTGCTGGAAACTGCCTGAAACCGCCATCCGGGCGGAAATCGCGCATGTTCGCGGCACGTTGCTCGTCGTTGCCCGCTTTGCGGCCGGGCCCGTACGGGCCGGCCGCGATGACTCTTTAACCAAAGGTCAAGCGGGTGTCGATCGATACCCGCCTCAGGCGCTGACCGGGCGCATCACCTCGTCGAAGCTCAGCTTGTCGTCGGTGGTCTTGGCGTGGTCCGCCACCCACAGCGCGACCTGGTCTTCCATCACGCGGTTCTGCAGCCCGGACATCAGTTGGGGGTCGGAGTTGTACAGTTCAATGACCTTTTCCGGCTCCTCGTAGGTCGAGGCGATCGCGGCCAGCTGCTCGGCCAGGCGGATCCGGTCCAGCTTCAGCTCCTGCTTGCGGGCCAGCTCGCTCATCAGCAGGCCGGCGATCACCCGCTTGCGGGCCATCGGGGTGGCGGCCTCGACCAGCTGCGGCGGCGGCTGCTGGCCGCGCGGCACGCTGCCGGCGGCAAGCTGCTGGGCTTCGGACTGCACCATGATGTTCGGCACTTCGAGGCCGTCGTGGGCATCGGCCAGCTTCTCGGCCACCTGGGACTTCAGGCGGGCCATCAGGGTGGCCTTCAGCTCGCGCTCGAGGTTGTTGCGCACTTCCTTGTGGAACTGCTCGAGGTCGCCATCGACGATGCCGAACAGCTTGGCGAACTCGCCGTCCACGGTCGGCAGCTTGGGCTCCTGCACCTTCACGATCTTGAACGAGACCTTGGCGGTCTGGCCGGCCAGGCTTTCGTTGCGGAAATCGGCGGGGAACGCCACGTCGGTGTCGAATTCGTCACCAGCCGAGCGGCCGGTCAGGGCCTCGTCCAGCGCCTTGAACAGGGTGCCCGAGCCGAGCACGCTGCCGGCGCGCTCCAGGCCCTCGGCCGGGAAGCGGTAGTCGCCGGCGACGGCGCTGTACTCGAACATCACGAAGTCGCCCTCGGCCGAGGCGCGGGACACGTCGTCGAAGCTGCGGCGCTGGGCGCGCAGGGTCTCGATCATCTTCTCGATGTCGGCGTCGGTCACTTCGGCGACCGGGCGCTGGATTTCCAGCGCGGCCACGTCGACTTCCGGGAACTCCGGCATGATCTCGAAGGTGGCGGTGTAGCTGATCTCGCCGTTTTCCGGCTGGCCGGTGGTGTCCACCGCCGGGTTGGCGACCGGACGCAGGTTCTCCTGGTTCACCGCGTCGCGCAGGGTGCTGCCGATCAGGTCGGACAGCACTTCGCCACGCACCTGCGCGCCGAAGCGCTGCTGGATCACCGTGGTCGGCACCTTGCCCGGACGGAAGCCCTTCAGGCGCACCGTGCGGCCCATCTCGGCGATGCGCGCGCTGACCTGCGACTCGAAGCGCTCCGCGGGGAATTTCACCGTGAGCTTGCGCTCGAGCTTGCCAACGTTTTCAACCGAAACCTGCATGACGTCTCCTGAATACCCGAAAGTGCGCGCCGACCGCGCCCGGCGGTCGTACCGCCCGCAAAAAAACTACCAATTCGATAAGGGATGGTGCGAAAGGCGGGACTCGAACCCGCACGGTGTTACCCGCTGGAACCTAAATCCAGTGCGTCTACCAATTCCGCCACTTTCGCTCGGACCGACCTGAAGAAAGACGCCTGTAAGCTGCGGATACCACGAGGAATTCACCCAGGCACACGGCCTGCCGCACCCCCCGTCCGTACCCGGGCCCCTCGCCCTAAGTCGATGATTCCCTTACACGAAAGCAGGCCATTTTACGGTTGCGCGCGGCGGCAAGACAAGCCAAGGGCGGCTTGTCCACTCCTTTATGTAAAGATCCCGCCCGCTCAAGGGCTTGCGCGCCGGAGCCGGCGCCGCGCGAGTCTCAAAGCTCGCGCAGAACCCGGAAGCCGACGCGTCCGCTGCGCACATTCCCTTCCGCGCCCTGCCGGTAGGCCGAGCGCACCTGGTCCGGCGAGCTGCCCCAGGAGCCGCCGCGCACCACCCGCGTCGAGCAGCCGGGATTGACCCAGGCGGTGCCGTCGGTGGGCGCGCGCACGTAGCTGTCGTGCCAGCAGTCCATCACCCACTCCGACACATTGCCGTCGATGTCGAACAGCCCGTACGGGTTGGCCTCGAAACTCATTACCGGCGCTGGGCCCCAGTAACCGTCGCGGTACTTCTCGAATGCATTGCTCCAGCGCCGCCCGCTCTGCGAGCGGTCGCCGGCGCCGGTGAGGTTTTCCACCTTGCGGGTGGGCGCGCCGTTGCCCCACCAGTAGCGGGTGGTGGTGCCGCCGCGCAGCGCGTATTCGAACTCCGCCTCGCTGGGCAGCCGGTAGCGCTTGCCGGTGCGCTGGCCGAGCCAGTCGACGTAGGCCTTGGCGTCGTTCCAGGAGATGTTCACCACCGGCAGCCGCTCGTCGCTGGCGGCGCGGCCGGCGTAGTCGCTTTGCCAGCTGGCATCCGGATCGTCGCGCAGCGCACCGCTGCGTTCGTCGTACACGCTGGCGCCGCCGAGCTTCAACGAATCCGGCTGGTAGCCGCTGGCGCGCACGAATTCGCGGAACTGGCCAATGGTGATTTCCGCGCGCGATAGCGCGAAACCCTTGCCGATGGTCACCTGGTGCTGCGGCGTCTCCGCCCCCGCATGCCCGTCCTCGCTGTCCGGCGCGCCCATGCTGAAGCTGCCGGTGGGGATCACCACCATCGACGGCGTCTGCCCCGGCAGGTCCACGTAGCGGTCGCTGAACACCTGGCCGGGTTTGTAGCTGGCGTACAGGCGCGCATTGGTCAGCCGCTCCTGCAGATCGCCCAGGCCGGGAAGATCCGGCGCCAGCTCCTTCACCTGCTCCGTCAGCTGCAGCGCCAGCGCCTGGTCGCCGCCATCCAGCGCCGAACGCGCCTGCGCCAGCAGGTTGGCGGCGCGCTGGTGGCGGATGCCGTCGACGCGGCCTTGCACATCCTGCAGCGCCGTCGAGCCGGGCAGGATCGTCGCCGCCTCGGTCAACGCATCGCCGGCGCCCTTGAAATCGTTGTTGGCGACCGCGGCGAGCGCGCGATCGAGCACCGCACGCTGCACCTGCGCGATGCCCTGCGCGGCCACCGCGTTCTCCGCATCCAGCTGCTGCACCTGGCGATACAGCTCCAACGCATTGCCGCCCTTGGGTGCGTCCACCTTGCCCTGCTGCAGCAAGCTCGCCGCCTGCGCCAGCATCGGGCGCACCTGGGCCAGCGTCTTCAATTTCGCTTCGGCCTGCGCCACGTCGTCCTTGCTGTCGGGCACGCTCTTGAGCGCGCCCAGCAATTCCTTGGCCGACTCTTCGTCGCCGACCAGGATGTCCTGGCCGATCTCCGCCACCAGCCGCGCACGCACTTCGTACAGGCCCTGCGCCGCGCGGCGACTGTCCGGCTTCAGCTTCAGCGCTTCGGCGAACAGCGCCGCCGCGCCGTCCTTGTCGCCGGCCAACTGTCCGTTGTGCAGCGCCTTGGAAGCCTTGTCGAGCAAGGCCTCCACCTCGGGCGGGTCGGCGCTCTTCTGCTCGGGCAGGCTCTCGTTCTGTTTGCTCATGCGCGCCACGATCACGTCGGTCGGCGCCAAGGTCACCGGCGGGCCGGCATCCAGCTCGGCCTGCGCGTTGCCGGCCGGCGCGCGGCCGGCGCCGGGCAGCACGGCGGCTGGACCGAGGTTCATCGCGCGCTGCGTCTGCACCCGCGTCGGGTCGACGTGGAACACGCGCGGAAAAAAGTGATAGACCAGCGCCATCCCGAGCACGACCACGCCAAGCGCTCCACCCAGGGAGCGTTGGCGTCGTACGGTTTCCTTGCTCGGCATGGTGGGCGTCCTTGGGGCGGCCTGCTAAGGTGCGCCGCTAACCATAGGCACAAACCCCTGACAGGACAATGAGCGATGCATGTCCGCCAGGCTGCGAAGGAAGCTTCGATGCAACTTCCCGTTACCCCGGCGGCGGACTGGATCACCAGCCGCGCTGCGCTCGAGCAATGGCTTGCCGCGCTGCCCGCCGACGCCGCGCTCGATCTCGACACCGAGTTCATGCGCCGCAATACCTTCTATCCGCAACTGGCGCTGCTGCAGCTGGGCTGGAACCGGCGCTACGCGCTGGTCGATCCGCTGGCCTTCGAAATCGGCGACGCGCTGCGTCCGCTACTCGGCAACGGCCAGTTGCTCACCATCATGCACAGCGGCAGCGAAGACCTCGAAGCGCTCGCGCCGCTGCTGCCGGGCGGCCCTGCCCGCCTGTTCGATACGCAGATCGCCGCGGCCTTCGTCGGCATGGGCCTGGGCATCAGCTATCGCGCGCTGGTGGCCGAGCTGGTCGGCGCCGAACTGGACAAGGGCGAAACCCGCTCCGACTGGATGCAGCGCCCGCTCACCGATTCGCAGCGCGCCTACGCCACGCTCGACGTGGTCTATCTCGAACCGGTGCACGAACAGCTCGCCGCACGCCTCGAGCAGCGCGGCCGCAGCGCCTGGCACGCGGAGGACTGCGAACGCCTCAAGCGCCGCGCCTGCGTGCGCGAGGGCGATCCGCAGCCGCAGGAAAATTTCCGTGGCGCCGCCGAATGGCAACCCGCGCAGCAGGCACGCCTGCGCCGCATCCTGCAGTGGCGCGACGTCACCGCGCGCCAGCAGGACCGCCCGCGCCCCTGGCTGCTGGAAGACGCCCAGGCCATGAACCTGGCGCAGCTGCCGCCGCAGACCCTGGCCGAACTCGACGAGCGCACCCGCGGCCAGCGCGCGCTGCGCAGCCCGCAGCGCGCCGAACTGTTCCAGCTGCTGCAGCAAGCCATCACCGACGAGGACGTCGCCGCCACCGCAGCGATCCCCGGCACGCCGCAGGGCGAGGCCAAGAAAGCGCTGGCCGCGATGAAGGACGCCGTCGACAGCACCGCCCTGGCGCTGGACCTGCCGCCCGGCCTGCTGTGCCCGCGCAAGGTGCTGGAAACCTACGTCGTCACCTGCCAATGGCCGGACTTCCTCGAAGGCTGGCGCCGCGAACACCTGCACGAACGCCTCGAGCGCCTGCTGCCGGGCTGAAAACATCCAAGGGGGCTTGGCGGCCCCCGGCGGCGCTGCTAACATTCGCGGCTCGCGTGGGGCGGTAGCTCAGCTGGGAGAGCGTCGCGTTCGCAATGCGAAGGTCGAGGGTTCGATCCCCTTCCGCTCCACCATTTCATTCCAGACAAAAAAAGCCCCGAAACCTGGTTTCGGGGCTTTTTTGTGCGGCACCGGCAACGTCAAGGGGCCGGGTGACAGAACGACTCAGGGCGGCGCGACCCGATGCGGCACACCGGCCACGTTCGACGACACCAGGCCCAGGCCCTGCCAGAAGTCCGCCGGATACGACAGCGCAGGCTGCCCTACCCAGCCGCGCACGATATCCAGCTCGTAGCCGCCGTCCACCCGCTTGTACGCCACCGAGTTGAGCGCGATGGCATCCCAGTCGCCGGCGTAGCGGATGTCGCGCAACGCCTCCGGATAGTGCCCATAGCGAACCTTGTACAACTCGATCAGCGCGATCGCGGTCTTGAAGTTCTGGTCGCCGAACTTGGCGTCCGCTTCCTGCTTCATGCTGCAACCGGCACCGAGGAACGATGCCCCGAGCACCAGCGCGAACATGCATGTGCGCAACTTCATCCGACACTCCTCGTCCGAAAAAATCCAGGCAGCCATCACCCAACGCAGTACTGCAGCGCCGGTTGGCAGACGCGGCCGATCAAGGCCCATTCAACGGCCGGCACGCCTACCCTGCTTCGCCCGCTTGCCGTCGGTCTGGCCACAAGCCTCCCGTACGCATTCCCGCAACCACTGCTGCACCGGGTCCGCATGCACGCGCGGATGCCACAGCATGGAGATGTTGAGCACCGGCGTCTCCACCGGCAATCCGAAGCTGTGCATGCCGTCGCGCAAGTTGCCGGTGTGGCGTTCCGGCACGCTGGCGACCAGGTCGGTCTGCCGCGCCAGCGACAGCGCGGCGGCGAAGCCGCCGACGATGGTGACCACCTCGCGCGCCAGGCCCAGCTCTGCGAGAGCGTCGTCGATCGCGCCCTTCTCGCGCCCGCGCCGCGACACGCTGATATGGCGGCCACCCGCATAGCGTGCGGCGCTGAGCCTGCCGCGGCTCAACGGATGGCCTTGGCGCACCACGCCGATATAGCGATCGCGGAACAGCGACTGCACGCGCAGCTCGGGGCTGGTGTTGGCGTCGACCACGCCGGTCTCCAGGTCGACGATGCCATCGCGCAGCGGGGCGCTGTCCTTGTCCGGCTTCTGCATGAAACGCAGATGGATGCCGGGCGCTTCGGCGGCGACGCGCGCGATCAGCGCGGGGCCGAAGTTCTCCACGAAGCCCTCGCTGGTGCGCAAGGTAAAGGTGCGGGCCAGTTGCTCCAGCCGCGGCCTGACCGCGGGGCGCAGCACTTCCTCCGCACCCAGCACGAGCTGGCCGACCTGCTCGCGCAACTCCAGCGCGCGCGGCGTCGGCACCAGGCCGCGGCCGGCGCGCACCAGCAGCGGATCGCCGGTGGCCTCGCGCAGGCGGGCCAGCGCGCGGCTCATCGCCGACGGGCTGAGCCGCAGGCGCCGCGCGGCGCGCGCAACGCTGCCTTCGGCCAGCAGCACGTTGAGGGTGACCAGCAGGTTGAGATCGGGCATGGACATGCGCGCCACCATGGCACCGGCGATACCTGGCGTCAAACGCACGGATAAAGTGCAAATGCTGCGTCTTCCGCCATGCCTTCGCGGGCACTACCTTGCCTGCCAACCAAGGCATCGGAGTCGCCGGTTTCATGTCCAAGCCCCTCGTCGCCGCCCACGGCGAATGCGCCGCCGAAAGCGAAACGCACCATCCCGCCACGCGCTGGGCGCTGGCCGGCCTGGCGCTGTCCATGCTGCTGCCGTCGCTGGATACCAGCATCGCCAACACCAGCCTGCCGGTGCTGGCGAAGGCGTTCGGCGCGACGTTCCAGCAGGTGCAATGGGTGGTGCTGGCCTATCTGCTGGCGATCACCACCCTGATCGTCGGCGCCGGCCGGCTCGGCGATCTGCTCGGCCGGCGCCGCCTGCTGCTGGTGGGCATCTTCTGCTTCACCTTCGCTTCGGCCTTGTGCGGCCTGAGCAGCCAGTTGTGGCTGCTGATCGCGGCGCGCGCGGAACAGGGACTGGGCGCGGCGATCATGCTCGCGCTCACCATCGCCAGCGTCAGCGAAGCGGTGCCGCGCGAACGGATCGGCCGCGCGATGGGCCTGCTCGGCACCATGTCCGCCATCGGTACCGCGCTTGGACCCTCGCTGGGCGGCGTGCTGGCGTCGGCGTTCGGTTGGCCGTCGATCTTCCTGGTCAATGTGCCGCTCGGCATCGTGGCGTTCGCGCTGGTGTCGCGGCACATGCCCAAGGAACGGCCCGAACAAAAACGAACGCATGCCGGTTTCGATCCCATCGGCACCGTGCTGCTGGCGCTCACCCTGGCGGCGTATGCGCTGGCCATGACGCTCGGCCATGGCCAGCTCGGTGCGCTCAATCTCACGCTGCTGCTCGCCGCCTTCGTCGGCGCCGCGCTGTTCGCCTACGCGCAGACGCGCGTGGCCTCGCCGCTGATCCGCCTGTCGATGCTGCGCCATGCCGGCTTCAGCGCGAGCCTGGCGATCAACGCGCTGGTGTGCGCGGTGATGATGACGACCTTCGTGGTCGGACCGTTCTATCTGTCGCGCACGCTCGGCCTGGCGCCGACCTGGGTCGGCCTGGTGCTGTCGGCGGGCCCCTGCGTCGCCGCGCTGAGCGGCATGCCCGCCGGGCGGCTGGTGGATCGCCTCGGCAGCCGGCGGACCACCCTGCTTGGCTTGATCGGCATCGCCTGCGGTACCTCGCTGCTGTCGGCGTTGGCGCGCTCGCCGGCGTGGCTCGGCGTGGCCGGCTATATCGGGCCCATCGCCGTCACCACCATGGGCTATGCCTTGTTTCAGGCGTCCAACAACACCGCCGTGATGAGCGGCGTGACCACGGACCAGCGCGGCGTGGTGTCGGGCATGCTCAGCTTGTCGCGCAACCTCGGCTTCGTGAGCGGCGCGTCGGCGATGGCGGGGGTGTTTGCGTTCGCGGTTGGCACCAGCGATGTGGCGAACGCCACTGCCGCGGCGGTTGCATCAGGCATGCGTATCACGTTTGGGGTGGCAGCGGGGTTGATGGTGCTGGCGATGGGCATGGCGTTTCGCCGCAGGTTGGGGTGAGTGCGGCGAACTCGGACGGTGCGACCACGTCCTGCGTCTGTTGGGGTTCGCTGCGCTTACCCCAACCTACGCCGTGCGCTTTGCGCCGGCGCCGCTTCGTTACCGAGTGCCACGCCACGGTGGCGGCGCCACCGGCGGAACTCACGCCGCTGGCGATCAGCCAGGCGGTACCGATGCATAAAGGACACATGATCCGGTCCTCCGCTCAATGTCCCGTGCAGCAGGAAGGCACGGTCGCCGTCACGCCGGGCCACGCGCCGATGCCACCCGGCAGCATGTCGAAGAAATGCCACAGCACGCAGAAGTCGTCGCCGGGATTGAAGCCGGTATCGGACACGCGAAGGATGCTGTCGCCCTCGCGGCGGAACACCGACAGGCCCGGCATCCAGCCGCCCTTGGGCGAGACATAGCCCATGTCCCTGGCGAAGCTGTTGCCTTCGTGGCTGACCATCGGGAATTTCCAGCCGCGCGTTTCGGCCATGCGCTGCTGCACCGACGGCCGGTCGGGGCTGGACACCACGAAGCCCGCGCGCGTCACCACATGCTGGTGGATGCCGTTGTAGCCATCCGCCCACAGCGTGCAATGCGAACAGGTCACGCCCATGTTGTGTACGACGATCAGGTCTTCGTGTTCGCCGAACAGTTCCGACAAGCGCACCTTGCCCTGGCTGTCGACGAACTCGTAATCCGCCACTGGCTGCGGCTCGACGCCGGCCAGGGTTTCGCGCATCTGCTCGCGGATCGCCGCGATCTGGCTGCGGTAGTCGGCGAGCTTGCCGTTGACGTCTGTGTACTTCATCGCGATGTCCTCCGTTCGCTCAGCTGCCGTAGGCAATGTGGTGCTTCACCCATTCCATCGGATAGGCCAGGCCTTCCTCGTTGCGCCCGAGCGGCGCGGCGTCCAGGTACTGGTAGGCGGCATTGAAGATGTCGATGCCGCGCGAGTAAGCGGAATAGGTGTGGTAGACCACGCCGCTCTCATCCCTGAAAAAGGCGCTGACGCCGGGATAATCCGTGCCGCTCACCTTGATCGTGCCGTAGTTGTAGTACGCCTCGCCCTGCTCCAGCGTTTCCGGCCGGAACGACACGTTGTAGTCGTAGTTGAAATCGTCCAGCGACGAAATCCATGGAAACTTCCAGCCGAACTCCCGCGCCTGCTTCTGCAGCTTGGCCAGGGGTGCGCGCGAGATCGCCGCGAAAGCCACTCCATGCTGGGCCAGATGCGGCACGATGCCATTGAAATGGTCGGCCCAGAACGCGCAGCTCTTGCAGCTGATCTCCCACTCCGGCGCGTACATCAGGTGATAGACCATCAACTGGTTGCGCTCGCCGAACAGCTCGGCCAGCGTCGCCTGGCCCTGGTCGGTGTCGAACGCATAGTTCTTTTCGACGCGCTCCCACGGCAGCTGCTGCCGCTGCCGGCTGAGTTCGTCGCGCAGATGGGTGAGTTCTTTCTCTTTGGCGAGGAAATGCTTGCGGGCCTGTAGCCATTCCTCGTGACTGACGATGCGATGCTGAGCCATGACCATTACCTCGGGATAAAGGGGGGAGTTGCGGCTTGCATGAAGAAGGTGTGCTGCGTGCGCGCCGGCGCGGCGCGTCTACTTTCTGCCTGGCGTGCGTTTCTTCGCTGCCTTGCGCGCGGGCTTCGCCGGCGCCGCGGCGCGGCGCTCGTCGATATCCGCCAGGGTGACGGCGAGCAGGTCGAACTGCTGCTGCCAATACTTGCTGTAGCGGTTCATCCACACCGCCGCTTCCAGCATAGGGCCGGCATCCAGGCTGCAGCGGCTGATCCTGCCGGTGCGTTCCTGCTGGATCAGGCCGGTGCGCACCAGCACCTGGATATGGCGCGAGACCGCCTGCAGCGAGATCTCGAATGCCGCGGCGATTTCGGACACGAGCAGCGCCTGCCCGTCCAGGCGCTCCAGGATGTCCCGGCGAACCGGGTCGGAGAGTGCGAAGAACACCTGGTTGAGGCGTTCCTGGGCGAGTTCGGGGTTGTCGCCGGTTGCGTCGACCAGGTGCAGGAGCTGCTGGATATTCATCATGGGAGATGAATATCAACACATATGTTTACTGTCAACAAATTGATTGATAATAAAGACGAACGAGCCAATTAATGGCTATTAAAAAGCTCAAGGAACTCAAAATAAGGAGCGGCGGCGCGAAGCAGCCACGCTCGCCATGGCGGAACCGCCATGCACTGCGGTTGTTCGTAAGGCCACTTCGCCGGGCAGCACGCCACTTTGTCGGCAGCGCCGATCCATTGGATGTCGACGCGATTCGTTTCCGGCTTCGGCGTGGGCAGAAACTCACCCCAGTCGTCCGGATGCAAATCCATCCGGACCATCATCGCCTCAGAACCGATAGCTGAAAGTCACTGACGCCGCCTGCGCCGACGCATGTCCCACGTTGATCAACGCGTCGTAGCTCAACGACAAAGTCGACGCCTTGGTCGGATGCATCACCACACTCGCCCCCAGCGTCGCGTACGAGCGCGGCAGATCCGTGCCGGGTGCGGCGAACAAGCTGCCATCCTGCGCGGCTACCGTTACGCCGCGATGGCGGCCGGCGGTTTCGGTGGCGTAGCCGGCGCGCAGTTGCAGATCGAGCGGCTTGCCGTCGTGGTCGAAGGACTGGTCGAACTTGAGACCCACATAAGGTTGCAGGCTGCGCGCGCTGTCCGCGCCCACGCGCAGGTTCTGCCCACGCGCACCGTCTTCGCCAAAAGCATTGCCATGGAAGTAGGCATAGCGCGCACCGACGCTCGGCGTCAGCGTGCCGCCGCCGACGGCGATGGGCATCGCCGCCTGCAGCGCCGCGGTGAACTCGTGCCCCACGTGATCGCCTTCGGCCACGCCGATGCCGGCGAAGTTGCGCTTCTGCGACAGGTCGTCGAACGCATAGCCGACGCTGCCGGACAAACGCAACGCGCCGAGCGGCTGCGCGCCGTAAAGGGCGAGGCGCACGGTGTCGGTCTGCGCGGTATCGCCGGTGACGTTCTCGCGCAGGTTGCTGTGCGAGAAACCCGCGGCGATGCCGACGGTGGCGTCGCCCCATGGGCGATCCACACCCATCATCAAGCCGTACTGGTTCATATGAAAACCGGGCTGGCCGCTGCGGCTTTCGATATCGGTGCCTGCACCGGCCGCGGTCACCCACAGGCCGTCGCCCTTGCGCGATTTGTCGTCGAGCACCGCACTGTCCACCAGCGCTGCGTTGGCGGATTGCGCGCGCAGCAGCGCGGCGGTGCCGAGCGCGGCGTAGTTGGAGGTCTGCGTCGGTGCGATCACCACCGGGCCGCTGGGCGCGCCGGGAGCGCTGGGCGTCGCCAGGCTCAGGCCGACCTGGTTCGCGCCATAGGTGACGGCAGGCGTAAGCGTGCCCAGGGCGGCGCCATTGGCAAACGTGCTGGTGACATTGCCGAAGGTGCCAGTGACGCTGCCACCCGCAGTGAGGATGGTGTACTGGTGCGCGGTGTAGGTGCCCGGGTCGTAGGTCAGCGCCAGCGTGCCACCCAGGTTGGCATTGCCGCCGACCTTCAGCAGCGAGGCATCGGTGGGGCTGACCTCGATCGAAAGCGTTCCGCCGACCGCCTGCACATAGTTGCCGGCGACCGCCAGCGTGCCGATGGATCCGCCTGGCGCCACCATGCCGTTGTTGGTCACACTGCCGCCGATGCTGCCATGGCCCTGCAGCTTGCCTTGCGCGCTCACCACTACATTGCCGCCCAGCACCGCAGTTGGCGAACTCGCATCGCCCACGGCGAGCGTGCCCGCGGTGACGTTGGTCGTGCCGGTGAAGGCACTGCTGTCGCCGTTGACGGTAAGCACGGCGCTGCCCTGCTTGTTCAAAATGCCGCTACCCGTGAAGCTGCCCGCAAACGTGCCGCTGCCGAGGTTCAAGGTATTGCCGCCTAGCGCCACGCGGCTGCCCGTGACGCCGGCCAGCGAAGCGATGGTCTGCGCGCCGGCCGCGGAGATATCGAATGCTGCACCGCTGCCGTTCAAGGCAAGCACCGTCGCCGGCACCAGCGAGCCGCCGCCGGTGAGCGCCAGCGTGCCGCCGGTGACGGTGGTCGCGCCGGTATAGGTATTGGCGCCACTGAGCGTCTGTGTGCCGCCGCTCACGGTGAGCGCGCCTGCGCCGCCGATCACGCCGCCGAACGTGCCATTGCCTTGCGTGATGGTCAGCGGCTGGCCGCCGAGATTCACGCTGCCGGTTCCGGCAAGCCCGGCGATCGACGCGCCGGATGTCGTCGCCGAGATATCTAGATTGCCATTGGCGAGCGTGACGCCGCTCGACGCCGCGATGCTGCCATTGCCCTGCAGCGCGAGCGTGGCGCCGTTGATGGTGGTCGCGCCGGTATAGGTGTTCACCCCGGTAAGCGTCTGCGTGCCACCGCTCAGGGTCAGTCCGCCGGTGCCGCCGATGATGCCGTCGAACGTGCCGGTGGCCTGCGCGATATTCAGCACGTTGCCGCCGAGATTCACGCTGCCGCTGCCGGTGAGGTTGGCCACCGTCGCACCGCTGCCGGCGGCCGAAATATCGAAGGTGCCGCTGGTCAGCGTAAGCCCGCTGGACGTCGCGATACTGCCCGCCCCTTGCAGCGAAAGAGAGCCGCCATTGATCGCGGTGGCACCGGTATAGGTGTTGCTGCCCGACAGCGTCTGCGCGCCGGTGACATTCAAGCCGCCGGCACCGGATATCCCGCCGGCGAACTGGCCACTGCCAGCCAACGTAAGCGGCTGGCTGCCGAGACTCACCGCACCGCCACCGCTCAAGCCCTGGATGGTGGCGCCGCTGCTGGTCGCGGTCACGTCGAGCGTGCCATCGACCGTCACCGCGCCGGAGGAAGCAATGCTGCCGGCCCCGGTCAAGGTGAGCATGGCACCGGTGCCTACCATGGTCTGGCCGGTATACGACTGCGTAGCGCTGAACACCTGCGTGCCGCCGGCGATGGCGACGCCGCCGGCCCCCGCCATCACGCCGTCATAGCTGCCGCTCGCATTGGTCAGCGTCAGCGTCTGCGCACCGAGATTCACTCCGCCGTTGCCGGTCAAGGCCTTGATGCTGGCGCCTGCGCTGGTACCCGAGATATCGAACGTCCCGCCGTTCGCCACGCCACTCGACGCCGCGATGCTGCCCGTGCCGGTCAACGCCAGCGTCGCACCCGACTGGATGGTCGTGGCGCCCGTATACGTGTTGTTGCCACCGAGGGACTGCGTGCCGCCGGCAAGTACCAGGTCGCCAGCGCCACCGATGCTGCCGCCGAAGTTGCCGCTGGCCTGGGTCAGCGTCAGCGTGCGCAGGCCCAGATTCACCTGGCTGCCGGCGCCGCTGCCGCCAAGGCTGGCGATGGATGCGCCGCTGGTCGTGCCGGCGATGTCGAACAAGCCATTCGCCAGCACGCCGCTGGATGCGGCGATGCTGCCGTTGCCGGACAAGGCCAGCACCCCGCCGCCATCGATGGTGGTCAGGCCGCTGTACGTGTTGACGCCGCCGAGGAACTGCGCGCCGCCCGCGACCGTGAGCCCGCCCGTGCCGGAGATGATGCCGCCGAACGAACCGCCGGCGTTGGCGATGGTGAGCGTCTGCGCACCGAGCGTGACGGCGCCGCTGCCGGAAAGCTGCTGGATGCTCGCGCCGGCGGTGGTGCCGGCGATATCGAACGTACCGTCGTTCGCCACACCGCTGGACGACGCGATGCCACCGGAACCGCTCAACGCCAGCGTGGCGCCGCTGTCGATCGTGGTGGCGCCGGTGTAGCTGTTGTTGCCGCTCAGGGTCTGCGTGCCAGCGCTGATCTCGACGCCGCCGGTGCTGCCGATGGCGCCACTGAAGCTACCGCTGGCCTGGGTCAGCGTGAGGTTCTGCGCACCGAGGTTGACCGTACCGCTGCCGGTGAGCGCGCGGATGCTGGCGCCACTGCTGGTGCCGGAGATATCGAACGTGCCGTCGCTCGCCACGCCACTCGACGCAGCGATGCTGCCCGGTCCGCTCAATGCCAGCGTCGCACCGCTGCCGATGCTGGTCGCGCCGGTGTAGGCCTGCACGCCCGAAAGCGTCTGCGCGCCGCCGCTGACGGTCAATCCGCCGCTGCCGCCGATCACGCCGGCATAGGTGCCGCCGCCGTTGGTCAAGGTGAGCGTTTCCGCACCGAGCGTGACATTGCCGTTGCCGGCAAGACGCGTGATCGACGCACCCAGGCTGGTGCCTGCGATATCGAATGTGCCGCCGTTCAACAGCACGCCGGCGGAGTCCGCGATGCTGCCCGTGCCAGTAAGCGCGAGCGTAGCGCCGTTGGCGACCGTGGTCTGGCCCGTATACGTGTTGGCGCCACTCAACGTCTGCGTACCACCGGCGATGCTCAGGCCACCATTGCCCGAGATGTTGCCCGCGAAGGTGCCGCTGGCGTTGGTGAGATTGAGATACTGCGCGCCCAGCAACACCGAACCGCTACCGGTCAAAGTGCGGATATCGGCACCGCTGGTGGTCCCAGAGATATCGAAGCTGCCGTCATCCACCACGCCACTCGACGCGGCGATGCTGCCGGCACCGCTCAGCGCCAGCGTGGCGCCGCCATCGATGCTGGTCTGCCCGGTGTACGTGTTGATACCGGACAAGGTTTCCGAACCACCGGCCAGCGTGACATTGCCCGAACCGGAAATGATTCCGGCGAACAGCGCATTGGCCTGGATCAGTGTCAGGTTCTGTGTGCCCAGCACCACCGAGCCGGCACCCGCAAGCGACTGGATGCTGCTGCCGGACGTGGTGCCCGAAATATCGAACGTGCCATCCGCCGATACGACCTGCGACGAGGCGATGCTGCCGGCACCCGTCAGCGCAAGCGTGGCACCGACGCCGATACCAGTGGCGCCGGTATAAGCCTGCGCGATGGTGAGCGTCTGCGAACCGCCGCTGATCGATAGCCCGCCGCTGCCGCTGAGCAGGCCATCGAAACTGCCGCTGGCATTGGTCAGCGTAAGCGTCTCGTTGCCGAGCACGATATGGCCGGCCCCGCTGATCGCCTGCACCGCAGCGCCGCTGCTGGTGCCGCTGATATCGAACGTGCCGTTCACCGCCACGCCGCTGGAGCTGGCGATGCTGCCGTTGCCGCTGAGCGCCAGCGTGCCGCTGTTGATGGTGGTGGCACCGGTATACGTATTGACGCCCGACAGCACCAGCGTGCCGGCGCCGTCCTGCTCAAGGTTGCCGCTGCCGTCGATGACGCCGCCCAGCGCCACCGTATCGCTGCGGTTGAAGGCGAGCGTGCCCTGGTTGTGCACGTCGCCGACGATCGAACCGGTGGTGCCGCCATTGCCGATCTGCAAGATGGAACCGACGTCGATCGAGGTACCGCCGGTATAGGTGCCGGTACCGGAAAGCGTGAGCGTGCCCGCGCCGGTCACGGCCAATGCGCCGCTGCCGGAAATCGGGCCGGAGAATTGCAGGCCATCCGCGCCGTTCATGTCGCCGGTGATGGTGGAACCGGCGCCGAGGGTGATCGCGTTGTCCAGCACCATGTTCACGTCCTGCGCGAACACGCGCGCCTGCGCGCCGGCCGCCAGGTCGATGCCGCCGACGATGCTGCCGCCGTCGAACATGGTCAGCGCATTGCCGGTGCCGTTGAACTGGATCGCCAGCGCCGTGCTGCCGTC
This sequence comes from Dyella sp. 2RAB6, assembly GCF_052115385.1. Taxonomy (NCBI): domain Bacteria; kingdom Pseudomonadati; phylum Pseudomonadota; class Gammaproteobacteria; order Lysobacterales; family Rhodanobacteraceae; genus Dyella; species Dyella sp. 2RAB6. The sequence goes on along the minus strand of NZ_JBFRGP010000001.1, from coordinate 516,832 downwards.
GGGATTGAGCCCGCCGCTGATGCTGCCGCCAGGGCCGTTGACGATGGTGTTGTCACCCCAGGTCACCACGCCGGTGCCGCCCTGTCCGCCCATGGCACCCGCGCCGCCGGTGATGCTGCCGTCGTTCTCCAGCGTGGCGAACTGGCCGACCAGGTTGACGCCGGCGCCGCCGCTGCCGCCCTGCGCGGAGTTGTCGAACGTGGCGGTACCGGCCGCCGCACCGGCGCCGCCGGTGATGACGCCGCTATTGGTGGTCGAAATGTTCTGGCCCAGCACGAGTACGCCGTCGCCACCAGCACCGCCGCCACCGTTGTTGCCGCCGCCACCGCCCACGCCACCGGCGCCGCCGGTGACCTGGCCGTTGATCTGGAGATCGCCGTCGTCAGCCCTGGCCAGCACACCCGCGCCGCCGCCACCGCCACCGGCGCCGTTGCTCGAGCTGAAGGCGACGTTGCCGTTGCCACCCGCGCCACCGGCGCCGCCAACCGCTATCGCACCGGGGTCGATATTCAACTGGATGCCCGAGAAGACCACGCCGGCACCGCCACCACCGCCACCGCTGGCGAAACTCAGGGCATCCTGTCCATTCGCACCTGCGCCGCCGGTTGACGTTGCGGTGATATCGAGCACGCCGCCGCCGGAAGTACCCACGCTGCCGCCGCTGCCGCCCGCGCTCGTACCCGCCGCGCCCGCGCCGCCGGTGCCGTTTGCGGCGGCCGGCGAACCGACCACCGGGTCCGTGGTGCCGGTACCCGAATTGAACACGCTCGCACCACCGCCGCTGCCATTACCGGCGCCGCCGCCACCCGTGCGCTGCGGAATGCCCGCGCCACCTGGCGCACTGCAGGCTGGAATATTGCTGGCGCTGGAAGTGCAGGCGCCCCATGCCGTCGAGGAAAGCATCGCCAGACCGATCGCCAGCGCCAACGGGCGCCATGCCGGTGCGATGCGCGCCATGCCCGCGCCGGACACGCTGCGGCGTGAATGCGCCAGTTCGGAAGCCACCTGCGGCAAGCGCAGCGAACGATTCCAGACCAGCCGATAAATACGGTTCATGACGGTACCCCTGTCTATTGGTCGATCGATCGGCCACGCGCGGCAATCGCCGGGGACCGCACTTGCGCTATCGATGGCAAGCCCTGGCGGATGACATAGACCGATCGTTCGGGGGCGCGCTTTGCAGCTACGCCTGGCGCCCATGGCGCAGGCAACACCGGCGTGCATCGAACGAAGCTTCGCCGCGCGCGATGGAAACGGCTTCCATCGGCGCTCCCCAACGAACGTCCCGGCAACCGCATGGATTGGACCTTGCGCCGTGCCTGCCGCCGCGCGGAAAGCCCGACGCCCCCTTGCTCGAGCCGGGCGCGTAGACATCGCTATCCGTCATGCCTGTCCGCCAGCTCGCACACTTATCGTGCTCGCGCGGATGGGACGGAACAATGCAACTTCCGGCTGGTTGCGCCAGGTGCCCGGCGGCGCCTATGTATCGCCATCCCGCTGTAACCTGCGCCGCCCACCCTGCCGGCTATTCCCCGGCAGGACTCTCGCGTGCGTTCCCCCTCCCCGTCGACCGCTTCCTCGCTGCCCCCGATGGCGGTCAACCTGCTCGCCGGCGGCGCGGCCTTTCTGGCTTATGCGTCGATGTACGCCTTCCGCAAGCCGTTCACTGCGGCGGAATTCGCCGGCCTGCACTTCGCCGGCGTGGATTACAAAGTGTGGCTGGTGATCGCCCAGGTGTTCGGCTACATGTTGAGCAAGGTGCGCGGCATCACCTGGATCGCGCAGATGCAGCGGCACAGCCGCGCCCGCGCGCTGGCCGGATTGATCGCCTTCGCCTGGCTCGCGCTGCTCGGCTTCGCCCTGCTGCCGGCGCCGTGGAATATCGCCTGCCTGTTTCTCAACGGCCTGCCGCTGGGCATGGTGTGGGGCGTGATCTTCGGTTATCTCGAAGGGCGCCGCGGCACCGAGCTGATGGCCGCGTGCATGTGCGCCAGCTTTATCGTCGGCTCCGGCGTGGTGAAGTCGGTGGGCACCTGGCTGATGGTGCGCCATGGCGTAAGCGAGTTCTGGATGCCGTTCGCCACCGGCCTCATGTTCGTGCCGCCGCTGTGCCTGTCGGTGTGGCTGCTCGAACGCCTGCCCGCACCGGATGCGGGCGACGTAGCCGAACGCCATGCGCGCGTGCCGATGGACGCGGCCACCCGCCGCGCGTTCCTGGCGCGCTTCCTGCCGGGCGTGGCCATGATCGTGGTCGCTTATGTGGCGCTGACCGTGGCGCGCGATTTCCGCGACAACTTCGCCGCGGAGATCTGGGCGGACCTCGGCCGCGGCGGCGATGCCTCGGTGTTCACCGCCACCGAATTGCCGATCGCGGTCGCCGTGCTGCTGATCACCGCCGCGACCATGGCGGTGCGCGACAACTTCCGCGCGCTGATGCTCAACCACGTGCTGATCTTCAGCGGCTTCGCCACCGCCGTGCTGGCCACCTGGCTGCACGAGCGCGGCCTGATCAGCCCGCTGGGCTGGATCGGCGGCAGCGGCTTCGGCCTGTACCTGGCCTACGTGCCGTACAACAGCACGTTCTTCGAGCGCATGCTGGCGACCTTCCGCGTCACCGGCAACGTGGGCTTCGTGATGTATATCGCCGACGCCAGCGGCTACATGGGCAGCGTGGCGATCATCCTGGCCAAGGAGTTCGGCGGCATGCACCTGTCCTGGGCCGCGTTCTACGCGCAGACGGTGGTGCTGCTGTCGACCTTCGGCATGCTGGTGACCCTGGTCTCGGCGGCGTACTTCCGCGCCAAGGCGCGGCGCCACGTGGCGATTGGCGTACCCGCGCCGGCCTGAATGCGGCAGCTTGGCTATGATCGGCGTTCTCCCCAAGCGCCAGGAGTGTGCCGTGTTCATACGTACCGCCTGCTGTCTCGCCCTTGTTGTGTCCGCCGGTTCCGCCCACGCTGCCGATGTGCGCTATCTGAACCCTGCCGGCCTGTCCAAGCCCACCGGCTATACGCATGTGGTGGAAGTGCCGGCCGGTGCGCGCACCTTGTATCTCTCCGGCCAGATCGCGCTGGACGCCAAAGGCAACCTGGTCGGCGCCGGCGATTTCGCGGCGCAGGCCGAGCAGGTGTTCGCCAATATCGATACGGCGCTCAAAGCGTCGGGCGCGAGCTTCCGCAACGTGGTGAAGATCAACATGTATGTCACCGACATGACGCAGCTGAAGGCGCTGCGTGCGGCGCGGGACAAGTACATCGATGTGCAGCATCCGCCGGCGAGCACCTTGGTCGAGGTGAACAAGCTGGCGCGCGAAGGTTTGCTGCTGGAGGTTGAGGCGACGGCGGTCGTGCCCTGACCACGTAGGTTGGGGTGAGCCCAAGGCGAACCCCAACTTTGCCCGGCACCGCTATGTCACGCAGGGGCTGGGGTAGGGATTGGGGTTCGCTTTTGGCTCACCCCAACCTACGCCGGTTCCTTCTGCTTGATCGCATCGAGCAACAGTGCACCCGCATCAGCGAGATTGCCGTCGTTGCGGATCACCATCGTCCCCGGCGGCGCACGCCAGGCCTCGGCCCGATCGAGCCTGGCGGCGATGTCCTCCGCGCTCTCGCGGCCACGCCCGATCAAGCGCGCCGCCATCACCTCGCGACTGGCCGTAATCACCACCGGCCGCAAGCCGGGAAACCGCTCGCACGCCTGCCCGTAAGCCGCACGCGAACCATTCACCAGCACATCGGCATCGCGCGCCAGCCACTGCTCGACCTCCCGCCCCACGCCATAGCGCAGGCCATGCGCCTGCCAGGTCAGCACGAACAAGCCACGCCGTTCGCGCGACTCGAACTCTTCCACGCTCAGCGCCACATGGTTCTCCCCACCCGCATGCGCGGGACGGGTGATGTAGCGGTGCGCGCAGACCATGCCATGCGAAATGCCATGCTCGCGCACCCAGCCAAGCACGCTGTCCTTGCCGGCGCCGGACGGACCCATCACGTAGAACAGGCGTCCACTCATGCGCAGCCCTCCAGCACGACGCGTTCGACCACCTCGAACGCCGCGCCGGGTGAAGGCTCGCGGCAGATAGTGAGCGCATCGATCGCTGCCGGCGGCAGCGCGGCAGCACGCGGCGCCAACCACGCATGCAAGGCTTGCTCTTCGCCGGTCGACGCAGGCGCGGCCAACGTCATATGAAAACGGTAACGGTCCAGCACGTAGGGATATCCGTGATCCTGCAGATGAGCGAACTCCATCGCATCGAGGCCGGCGGCGCGCTTGCGCAGCGCTTCGGCGGCGAGCGGCGCGCGGAGGGTTTCGGTGGCGTGGAGGCAAGCGGCGGCCAGCGCGTCGATGGCGGTGGTATCGCCTGCGGGGCGCAGGGCGAGGAAGCCGGCGAGACGGTCCAGCCGCAACGGCAACGCGAACGGGGCATGCTCGCGCGCCACGTTGACAAGTACGCGACAAAGCTCGCCAAGCTCATGGCCGTGGGCAAGCGCAAAAGGCGCGCGCAAGGTCGCATGCCAACCGTAGCGGCGCGCGTCGGCGAGCAGCGCGTCGCGCCGCGCGGCATCCAGCCCCGCGATCTCCACGCCAGCCAGCCATTCCGCACCGAACCGCCCCAGCGCGCTGTCCGCCGCCGGGCAGCAATAAATCGCATAACGCATCAGTCGTCCGCCATCAGAACCAATTGCACCCAATCGCCGGAGAAGCGCGTGATGCCGTATTGCACCGGCACGCCACGCGTGTCGGCATTGATCGACTGCACGTGCAGCACCGGCCGGTTGGCGGGGGCTTTCATCAGGCGCGCGGTCTCCGCTTCCGGCAGCCGCGCCGACACGCGGGTGTGCTTGCGCACGTAGTCGTTGACGCCGAACTCGGCCAGCGTGCGCGTCACCGACTGCAGGCGGCGATACACCGCGGGCAATCCGGCAAAGCGTGCGGCGGGGAAATACGCGGTGGAATGGTCGACCATGTGGCCGTCGGCATGGCTGAGCGTGTCGATGCGATAGACGTATTCATGGCGCGCCAGCCCCAGCGCCTCGGCCACCGCGGCGGGCGGATGCTCGCGCGTATCGGCGAGGAATTCGATATCCGTGTCCACGTTGAGGTTGCGCATGTTCTGGGTGAAGCGCGTGCGCCGGCTGATGGCGTAGTCCAGCGTGTGCTCGCGCACGAAGGTGCCGCGCCCCTGCTCGGTGCGCACCAGGTTGCGCTGCTCCAGCGCGGCGATCGCGCGCCGCACGGTGTGCCGGTTCACCCCGAAGCGCTCGGCCAGTTCGTGCGCCGAGGGCAGCTGCTCGCCCTGGCGCACCCGCCCCTTGAGGATGTCGTCGGCGAGGATGTCGCCGATCTGGCTCCACAGCGCCACGCCTCGCCCGCGTTCAATCCCGCTCATACCACTGCCCTCACCTGTCTATTGCCCGTCACGGCGGCGGCATGCGGCACTGCTGCAATGTCGCCTCGACGGGAAGGGGCACCACGCCCCGCCCTGGGAGCCTCTGATCCATTCCTACGTACCCGTCACCGCACTGTATGCGCGCCTCGCTTCGTCCCGGCGACGAAGGCAGACTGGCCGTCTGTCGAGGCGCCGGGACGAAGCGAGGCGCGCATACAGTGCGGCCCCAACATTTAAATGTTGAATGACGGGGTGACGTCCAGAAGGCTCGCAGGCGGTAGCGCGCGACTTGGCAAGACAGCCAGTCTTCCCTGCGCCGCGCGCTACCGCCTGCGAGCCTTCTGGACGTCATGCCGGGTACGTAGGAATGGATCAGAGGCTCCCTAGATAACTAGACCTTTGTGACAAACCCGGGAACAGACATGGACACCTCCAGTCACCTGGCCCGCGCGCAGTGGATGTCACTGCTGGCGCAGGCCGAACCGGCCGAACTGGCCCAAGCCATGGCGGCTTACCCGCCGCCGGCCGACACGACCTGGCTGCGCCCCGCGCAGACCGGCCTGTACATGCTGCGCGGCCGCATCGGCGGCACCGGCGCGCGCTTCAACCTGGGCGAGGCCAGCGTCACCCGCTGCAGCGTGCAGATCGGCGCCCACGTCGGCCATGCCTGGGTGCGCGGCAGCGACCCACGCCATGCGGAACTGGCCGCCTGCGCCGATGCCTGGCTGCAGGACGAAACACGCCATCCGCAGCTCGAAGCCCAGTTGCTGGCGCCGTTACGCGCCTCGCGGCAGGCGCGCCGCGACGCCGCCAGCCGCAAGGCCGCGGCCAGCAAGGTCGAATTCTTCACCGTGGTAAGGGGGGAATGATGCTCGCCGCCTTTGCCGATCCCGTTTTCGACAGCCAGCGCAACTTCCGCGAGCTGCTGCAGGCGATGGCCCGTCCGGCCATGCCGCGCGCACTGCCCTCGCTGCCGCCTTCCCCCGCACCGGCCACGCCCGAGGCGATGGCCGTGCTGCTCACCTTATGCGACCAGGCCACCCCGGTGTGGCTGCAGGCCGGCGGCGACGCGCTGGCGCAGCACCTGCGCTTCCACGCCGGCACGCCGCTGGTGGACACGCCAGCCGCCGCCGATTTCGCGCTGATCGTCGACGCGCAGGCGATGCCGCCGCTGGAGACGTTCGCGCTGGGTGATCCGCGCTATCCGGACCGCTCCACCACGCTGATCGTGCAGGTCGACGGCCTGCACGCCGGGGCCGGCATGCGCTTCGCCGGCCCCGGCATCCGCGACAGCGTGCGTTGCGCCATCGACGGCCTGCCCGAACGCTTCTGGCGCGAGCGCGCAGCACTGGCCGCGCGCTTGCCGCTGGGCGTGGACTGCTTCTTCGTCGCCGCGCGGCAGGTGCTCGCGCTGCCGCGCACGACCCGTCTGCTGGAGGACTGAATGTACGTAGCCGTGAAAGGCGGCGAACGGGCCATCGCCCGCTCGCTGGAACTGCTGGCCGAGGCACGCCGTGGCGATCCCGCCGTGCCGCAGCTGGAACTGGCGCAGATCCGCCAGCAATTGCGCCTGGCGGTGGCGCGGGTGATGCAGGAAGGCTCGCTCTACGACGAGGAACTGGCCGCTCTGGCGATCCGCCAGGCCGCGGGCGACCTGCAGGAAGCGATCTTCCTGCTGCGCGCCTACCGCACCACGCTGCCGCGCTTCGGCTACACCGAAGCGCTGGACACCGCAGCGATGCGCGTGCGCCGCCGTGTCTCCGGCACCTTCAAGGACATCCCGGGCGGCCAGGTGCTGGGGCCGACCTACGACTACACGCAGCGCCTGCTCGAATTCGGCGACGCGCCCATCGCCACCTGCCCGCCCGCCGAGCAGCCGCTGCCCGACGGCATGCCGCGCGTGCTCGACCTGCTCGACGCCGAAGCGCTGATCGAACCGGCCGAGCCCGGCGACGATGCGGAGCCGGCCGATCTGACCCGCGACGCGCTGCTGTTCCCCGCCGACCGCGCCACGCGCCTGCAGAACCTGGCGCGCGGCGACGAAGGCTTTCTGCTCGGCCTGGCCTATTCCACCCAGCGCGGTTATGCGGAAAGCCATCCTTTCGCCGGCGAAATCCGCATGGGCGAGGTGGACGTGCTGATCTGTCCGGAAGAACTCGGCTTTCCCATCGCCATCGGCGAAATCACTTTGACCGAGTGCCAGATGATCAACCAGTTCCACGGCGGCCACGGCACGCCGCCGCAGTTCACCCGCGGCTACGGGCTGGCCATGGGCGAAGGCGAGCGCAAGGCGATGGCGATGGCCCTGGTCGACCGCTCGCTGCGCTGCGACGAGCTGGGCGAAGCCGCGCATGCGCCGGCGCAGGACCAGGAATTCGTGCTCTCGCATACCGACAACGTGGAGGCCTCCGGCTTCGTGCAGCACCTGAAGCTGCCGCACTACGTGGACTTCCAGGCCGAGCTGTCGCTGCTGCGCACGCTGGCCGCGCAGGCGCGGGCCGACGCCACCGAGCGGCCCACCTGCGAGCAATCCACCTGGGAGCAGCCCGCATGAGCAACACCTACAACTTCGCCTTCCTCGACGAAAACACCAAGCGCATGCTGCGCCGCGGCCTGCTCAAGGCAGTGGCGATCCCCGGTTGCCAGGTGCCATTCGGCAGCCGCGAGATGCCCCTGCCCTATGGCTGGGGCACCGGCGGCATCCAGCTCACGGCGGCCCTGCTCGGCCCGGACGACGTGCTCAAGGTGATCGACCAGGGCGCCGACGACACCACCAATGCAGTGAATATCCGGCGCTTTTTCGCCCGCGTGGCCGGTGTGGCCACCACCGAGCGCACCAGCGAGGCCACCCTGATCCAGACCCGCCACCGCATTCCTGAAACACCGCTGCGCGAGGATCAGCTGCTGGTGTTCCAGGTACCCGAGCCCGAACCGCTGCGCACGCTGGAACCGCGCGAGGCCGAGACGCGCACCCTGCATGCGCTGGCCGACTACGGATTGATGCACGTGAAGCTGTACGAAGACATCGCCCGCTACGGGCATATCGCCACCAGCTACGACTACCCGGTGCTGGTCGACGGCCGCTATCTGGCCTCGCCTTCGCCGATCCCGAAATTCGACAACCCGAAACTGGATAACTCGCCGGCGCTGCTGCTGTTCGGCGCCGGGCGCGAGAAGCGGCTGTATGCGATCCCGCCGTATACCCGCGTGGAAAGCCTGGCCTTCGACGACCATCCGTTCGAGATCCAGCGCTGGGAGCACGTCTGCGCGCTGTGCGCCTCCGCTGAAAGCTATCTGGACGAAGTGGTGGTGGACGATCGCGGCACGCGCCTGTTCGTGTGTTCCGACACCGACTACTGCACGCAGCGCCGCGAGGCTGCCGCAACGGTCGAAGACCAAGCGGAGGCCGCCGCATGAACGCCCTGCTGCAAGTACGCGGACTGAGCCGCCACTACGGCGCGCGCATCGGCTGCGCCGAGGTGAGCTTCGACCTGCATCCGGGCGAGCTGCTGTGCATCGTCGGCGAATCCGGTTCGGGCAAGTCGACCCTGCTCAACGCGCTGGCCGGCCGGCTGGCGCCGGACGCCGGCAGCCTGCGTTATCGCCAGCGCGATGGCGGCTGGCTGGAACTGGGCGCGCTAGACGAAGCGAACCGGCGCCGGCTGGCGCGCGAGGAATGGGGCTTCGTCACGCAGAACCCGCGCGATGGCCTGCGGCTGGAAGTAAGCGCCGGCGCCAACGTGGCCGAACGGCTGATGGCGCTGGGCGAGCGCAACTACGGCGAGCTGCGCGCCACCGCGCGCCGCTGGCTGGAGCGGGTGGAGATCGATCCGGCGCGCATCGACGATGCACCGGGCGCGTTCTCCGGCGGCATGCAGCAGCGCCTGCAGATCGCGCGCACCCTGGTCACGCAGCCGCGGCTGGTGTTCATGGACGAGCCCACGGCCGGCCTGGATGTGTCGGTGCAGGCGCGCATCCTGGACCTGCTGCGCCGGCTGGTGACCGAACTGGGCCTGGCCGCGGTGATGGTCACCCACGACCTGGCCGTGGCGCGCCTGCTGGCCGCGCGCACGCTGGTGATGCAAGGCGGCCGCGTGGTGGAAAGCGGGCTGACCGACCAGATCCTCGACGACCCGCAGCATCCCTATACGCAACTTCTCGTTTCCTCGGTGCTGACCACATGAGCGCAACCACCCTGCCCGCGCTCGAACTGCGCGGCCTCACCAAATCCTTCGAACTGCACCAGCAGCACGGCACCCGCCTGGACGTGCTCGACGCGGTGGACCTCACCCTGCATGCAGGCGAATGCGTCGCCCTGGCCGGCCCGTCCGGCGCGGGCAAGAGCACCCTGCTGCGGGTGATCTATGCCAACTACCGGCCCAGCCAGGGCGCCGTGCGCGTGCGCCACGACGGCGCCTGGGTAGACCTAGCCACCGCCACCCCGCACGAGGTGCTGGCGGTGCGCCGGCACACGCTGGGCTATGTCAGCCAGTTCCTGCGCGTGATTCCGCGCGTACCGGCGCAGGACATCGTGGCCGAGCCCTTGCTCGCCGCGGGGGTGGCGATGGACGAAGCGCGCGAACGGGCCGGCGCACTGCTGCAGCGGCTGAACGTGCCGACGCGGCTGTGGTCGCTGCCGCCGGGCACTTTTTCCGGCGGCGAGCAGCAGCGCGTGAATATCGCGCGCGGCCTGATCGTGCCGCGCCCGCTGCTGTTGCTGGACGAACCCACCGCCTCGCTCGACGCCGCCAACCGCGAGGTGGTGGCCGGCTTGCTGGAGGAAGCGCGCCGCGCCGGCGCGGCCATCCTCGGCATCTTCCACGACGAGGACATGCGCGACCGCGTCGCCACCCGCCTTTTCCCCATGCGCCCGCTGGCGCCGACCTGAGCCGTAGCCATCCCATGACCGACCTGGTACTGACCAACGCCAACCTCGTGCTCGACGACCGCGTGCTGCACGGCACGCTGATCGCCCGCAACGGCTTTATCCGCCTGATCGACGAAGGCCCGACCCAGGCGCCCGGCGCGATCGACTGCGCCGGCGACTACGTCATCCCCGGCCTGATCGAGCTGCACACCGACAATCTGGAAAAGCACCTGATGCCGCGCGCCGGCGTGCTGTGGCCGGCGCTGCCGGCGGTACTCACGCACGACGCCCAGGTGATCGCGGCCGGCATCACCACCGTGTTCGACGCGCTGTCGGTGGGCGATCTGGAAGAAGAAAGCGTGCGTATCGAAACCCTGCGCGGCACCTACGATGCCATCCTCGCCGGCCAGGCCAGCGGCGCGCTGCGCGCCGACCACTGGATCCACCTGCGCTGCGAACTGGCCTATCCGCGCCTGATGGAAGCGCTGGAACCACTGATGCGCCACCGCAGCGTGCGGCTGGTCTCGCTGATGGATCACACGCCGGGCCAGCGCCAGTACCGCGACATCTCGCAGTACCGCAAGTACTACAGCAAGAACCGCATGACCTGGAGCGAAGACGAGTTCGCCGACGTGGTGCGCAAGCGCACCGAGCAGCAGGCGGTGTACAGCGCACGGCACGAGCAGGCCGTGCTCGAGCTGGCGCGCGAGCATGCAGCGATCCTGGCCAGCCATGACGACACCGATGCCGCGCAGGTGGAACACGCGCACCGCATCGGCGTGCGTATCAGCGAGTTTCCCACCACGCAGGAAGCCGCCGACGCCGCGCGCAAGCTGGGCCTGGCCACGGTGATGGGCGCGCCGAATGTAGTGCGCGGCGGTTCGCACTCCGGCAACGTGGCTGCACTGGCGCTGGCGGCGAGCGACCGCCTGGACATGCTGTCCTCCGACTACGTGCCCGCCAGCCTGCTGCACGGCGCCTTCCTGCTGCATACACAGGCGGGCTGGTCGATGCCGCGCGCGATGGCGACGGTGTCGAGCAATCCCGCACAGGCGCTGGGCTTCAGCGACCGCGGCTCGCTGCGCGCGGGGTTGCGCGCGGATCTGGTGCGGATGCGGGCGATGGATGGGTTGCCGATCGTGCGCAATGTGTGGGTTGGCGGAGCGGCGACGTTCTGAAGTCGCTACACAAATACCTCGAGATAAAGCCCCTCTCCCGTCGGGAGAGGGGTTGGGGTGAGGGTACGGGCAGAGCGAAGCGCCCCACTCCGCCCGAACCCTCATCCGGCTGCCGCCACCTTCCTCGCTCCTCAGAGCCGCGCACATCCCTGTACGCTCCCCGCGTGCCCCCGCAGGGAGAAGGATCCCCCTCTGGCATTTAGCCGGCCAAACGCTTGCCTCACACATATAAGAATCATTATCATTTGGGACTGACAACCCCGCAGCAAGCCAAGTCGTTCCCCCGACCCAGCCGCTCCTTCTCCTCAACGGTGCCTCCCACACGGCGGCCCCGTGCCCAAGGACGCACCCGTGGCCGGCTATTTCCCCGCTTTCCCCCCGTTCCGTCGCAGCGCGCTCACCCTCGCCTGCCTGCTCGCCATCGCCGCACCGGCCCTCGCCACCGAGCCGCCCGCGACCGATAGCGACACCACCAAGGACCAGCGCCGCGTCACCACCCTGGAAGGCGTCAGCGCCACCGCCACGGTGGACGACCACGGCTACACCGTCCCCGCCACGAGCGGCGCCACCCGCCTGGCGCTGTCGCTGCGCGAGACGCCGCAGTCGGTCAGCGTGATCACCCGCGCGCAGATGGACGACTTCGGCCTGAACAACATCAACGACGTGCTCGGCCGCGCCACCGGCATCAATGTCGAGAAGATCGAAACCGACCGCACCTACTACGGCGCACGCGGCTTCGACATCACCAACTTCCTCACCGACGGGCTCGGCATGCCGTTCGCCAACGGTGGCCAGGAAGGCGATATCGACACCGCCATCTACGACCATATCGAAGTGCTGCGCGGCGCCAACGGCCTGATGTCGTTCACCGGCAATCCTTCGGCCACCATCAATTTCGTGCGCAAGCGCCCCACCGCCGACCTGCAGGGCAGCGTCGGCGCCACCGTAGGCAGCTGGAACAACCGGCGGCTGGATGGCGACCTGTCCGGTGCGCTCAATGCGTCGAAAAGCGTGCGTGGCCGCGTCGTATTGGCGGACCAGCAGAGCGACAGTTATCTCGATCGTTATGCGGTGCGCAAGAAGGTCGCCGCCGGCATGCTCGAAGCGGACCTGACGCCGAACACCCTGCTTTCGGCCGGCATCACCCGGCAGAAGAGTTCGCCGAAGAGCCCGATGTGGGGCGCGCTGCCGCTGTACAACACCGACGGCACACGCACCGACTACCGCCGTTCCACCAGCACCTCCGCCGACTGGTCGCGCTGGGACATGAGCAATACGCAGTCCTACCTCACGCTCTCGCACGACTTCGCCAACGGCTGGAGCGTGAAGGCCGCGCTCAACTATCGCCGCCTGGTCGGCGCCAGCCAGCTGTTCTACGTCTACGGCACGCCGGATGCGGCCACCGGGCTGGGCCTGTTCAGCTATCCCTCGCAGTACGACAGCACGGAAAAGCAGTACTACGCCGACGTGTATGCCAGCGGCCCGTTCGCGCTGGGCGGACGCGAACACGAGCTGGTGCTGGGCGTGAACGCCGGCAAGAGCGACGTGGACCAGCTCTCCGGCTACTCCGCCGACATCGGCACCGCGCTGCCGCCGCTATGGGACTGGAACGGCCGCTACACCAAGCCCGCCTTCAACGCCTACTACAACAGCGCGCAGTTCCATCTGCGCCGCCGCAGCGCCTATGCCACCGCGCGCTGGAACCTGGCCGATTCGCTGAAGCTGATCACCGGCGCTACCCTCACCCGCATCACCAGCACCGGCCAGAACTACGGCGTGCCGCACGCCTACGAGAAGACCAAGGCCACGCCCTTCGTCGGCGCGGTGTACGACCTCGATGCCAACTACTCGGTGTATGCCAGCTACGCCAGGCTGTTCAATCCGCAGACCGAAGTGGACGTCAACAACCGCGTGCTGGATCCGGTCACCGGCGACAACCTCGAAGCCGGCCTCAAGGGCGCCTGGATGGACGATCGCCTGAATGCCTCGTTCGCCGTGTTCCGCTCGCGCCAGAACAACTACGCCGAATCGGTAGGCATCAACCCGGCCACCGGCCAGAACTACTACCGCGGTATCAACGCCACTTCCACCGGCTACGAATTCGATCTCGCCGGCCAGCTCACCGCGAACTGGGAAGCCAGCGCCGGCATCACCCAGCTCGGCATCGTGGACCAGCAGGACCGCAACGTGCGCACCTATGTGCCGCGCCGCACGCTGCGCATCAACAGCAGCTATCGCCTGCCGTGGGTGCCCGGCCTGAAAGTCGGCGGCTCGCTGCGCTGGCAGGACCGCATCGTGCGCGACCAGCTCGCACTGGATACGCAGGGCCGCGAGATCTACACCGCCCAGGGCAGCTACGCGCTGCTGGGCCTGATGGCGCGCTACGACTTCGATCCGTCGTGGAGCGCCACGCTCAACCTGGACAACCTCAGCAACCGCAAGTACATCGCCAGCCTGTACTGGGCGCAGGGCTATTACGGCGCGCCGACCAGCTGGCAGTTGAACGTGACGTACCGGTTCTGAGCATGCTGCCCGCCGCTCTCCTGCTGTGCTTCGCCAGCGCGCTGCTGTGCTACCTGGCCAGCCCGCAGCAACGCTTGCGCGCGGCGCCGCTGCCGAAGTGGACGCGCCTGGCGGCATTGGCCTGCGCGGCCGGCGGCGCGGGCGCGTGGGTCGATGTGCTGGGCGTTGGCGCAGGCCTGTTCACCGCACTCACCGCGTTGATGCTCGGCTGGGTCGGCCTGCCCTACGCCGCCTGGTATGCCGGACGCGAGGAGCGGCGATGATCGCGCGCTGCCTCGCCGGCACCCTGCTCGGCTTTCCGCTGTCCGGCATGCTGCTGGCGCTGGGCCTGTACTGGCTGCCCGGCCATGGACAGGACTGGCTGATTCCCGTGCTGCTGCTGTTCTTCCCGTTGTGGGTGGGCGTGATGGCGGGCAGTTATATGTTCCGCAACGGCACGCGCGCATGGCTGGCACTGGGTGCGGCCAACGGCGCGCTGTTCACCCTGCTGTGGCTGTCGCGCCACCTCGCCGGCGCATGAGGCCCGCATGAAATCCTCGACCATCCGCAGCTTCCAGACCGTCCACACCTGGACCGGCCTGCTCGCCGGCTTCGCCCTGTTCGTCGCGTTCTATGCCGGCGCGCTGACCGTGTTCCACCACGACATCGCGCTGTGGCAAAGCCCGCCATGGCGCAGCGAACCGGCGCGCGACGTCTCCGTGCAGACGATGATCGACCGCCTGCTTGCGGCGCACCCGAAAGCGGCCAGGGATTTCGGCATCGTGCTGCCGCCGCCGGGCACGGCGCAGGGCCCGTACGCATACTGGAACGATGGCGAGGAACATTTCGCTACCGCCGACAAGCTGGACCGCCCTACCGACGACGAAGGCGCCACCCACGGCAACCTCGCCGACTTCGTCTATGCGCTGCACGACTCGCTGGGCATTCCGGTGGTCGGCCTGTATCTGATGGGCATCGTCAGCGTGATCTACGGACTGGCGCTTATTTCCGGCCTGCTGATCCATCTGCCGCAACTGCTGGGGGACCTGTTCGCGCTGCGCCCGGGGCGCAACCTCAAGCGGCTATGGCAGGACGCGCATAACGCCATCGGCGTGCTGAGCCTGCCGTTCCACATCATCTTCGCGGTCACCGGCGCGCTGATGTGCCTGTTCGTGCCGCTGTTTGCCGCACTCAACCTGATCGCATTCGACGGCAAGCTGGGCGATGCGTTCGCCAAGGCGATCAGCACCGCGCCCACGGTGCAGGCAAGTGGGCAAGCAGCGCCGATGCTGTCGGCCGAGGCGCTGATCGAACGCGCGCGGGCGTCGGCGCTGGTCATCGGCGTCAGCAGTTTCGAGCCGGACTATGTGCATTACGACCACTACGGCGATGCCAACGCGCTGGTGCAGGTGCGTGGTGTTTCGCAGCGCACGCTGGGCACGTACGGGACCATCGCGCTCAATGGCGCCACCGGCGCGGTGCTGGAGCAGCACGTGGGCGATACGCATAGCCTCAACGGGCTGACCAACTCATCGATCTATGCGCTGCACTTCGGCAACTTCGGCGGGCGCGCGGTGCAGTGGCTGTATTTCCTGCTCGGCCTGGCCGGGGCCTTCCTGTTCTATTCCGGCAACCTGTTGTGGATCGAATCGCGGCGCAAGCGGCGCCACGCCGAGCAGCCGCGCAAGACGCTGGTGATGGCGCGCGCCACCTTGGGCGTGTGCCTGGGCACCTGCCTGGGGATCGCCGCGGCATTCGCGGCGACGATGGTCGCACAGGGCTTGGGGATCGATCCCGGCGTGCCGCAGCAGGCGGCTTGCTATGGCGTGGTGGCGCTGGCCGTGGCGTATGCCTGCCTGCGGCCGGTGGCGCGGGCGGCGGTCGAATTGCTGGTGCTCGGCGCGGTGGCGTATGTGGCGGTGGCGCTGGCCGATCTGCTGCGCAATGGGGCAGCGTGGGGGCAGCCGTGGACGCCGCAGTCGGTGGCGGTGCTGGGGGTGGATCTCACCGGTATCGCCTTGGGTGTTGGTTTTGCGTGGCTGGCGCGGGCCAGCTGGAAGCGTGCGCGGCGTGGCGATGCCAACAGTATGTGGGCAAGCGCTACGGCATAAAGCGCACCCCGGCCTGCACGTGCCTTGCGCGGCGGTCTAGACAACTACCCCCGCCTGTCGCCTCCGCGCAGACAGGGCGCAACCACCCTGGACCAAGATGCGCGCCTGCCGCCGGCCTGCCGGCGACGCGCCGCCATCTCACGTCCAAGGTCCTTTCGCCCATGAAGCCGTCCCGTACCCCGCTTTGCCTGGCGTTGCTCGCCGCGCTCCCGCTGCTGGCGCACGCCGCCGACGACCTGCCTCCGGCCGCCGACGCAGCGGTAGCCAAGGACGCCAAGGTGCTGGAAACCATTTCCGTGGTCGGCCAGAACGCCACCCGCCAGGTACAGCAGATCGACAAGGCGCAGATCGAGCAGGCCGCGCCCGGCACCAGCCCGATCCAGATGCTGCAGAAGCTGCCCGGCGTGCATTTCGTTTCCAACGACGCGTTCGGCACCGACGAATGGTCGCAGCGCATCAGCCTGCGCGGCTTCAACCACACCCAGCTCGGCTACACGCTGGATGGCATCCCGATGGGCAATACCGACTACCACTCCGGCGACGGCCTCAGCGTCACCCGCGCCTGGATCAGCGAGAACCTGGCCGAGCTGGAACTGGCGCAGGGTTCGGGCGCGCTCGGCACCGCCTCGACCAGCAATCTCGGCGGCACGGTGCAGCTCTATACCGACAACCCGGGCAGCCAGCCCGGCGTGCGGCTCAATGCAACGGGTGGCTCGTATGGTTTCCGGCGCGGCTATCTGCGCGCCGATACCGGCAACTTCGGCGGCTTCAGCGCCTATATCGCGGGCATGTATGTCGATGCGCCGAAGTGGAAGGGCGACGACGCGCAGACCCAGCGCCAGCTCAATACCAAGGCCATCTACGAATGGACCGGCGGCCGCGTCACCGGCCTGCTCGGCGTCACCCGCCGCGTCGAGCAGGCCTACCTGGACCTGTCGCTGGATTCGCTCAAGCGCTGCGGCTACAAGTTCGACTACCTCGCGCCCGATTGGCAACGCTCGGTGGACATCGCCAACGGCAAGTACAGCGGCTGCGTGCAGAGTGCCGACGACACCTATTACAACGGCAACGGCATCCGCCAGGACGAGATCGCCTCGATCAAGGGCGAGTTCTTCCTCAACGACCATCTCACCCTGAACCTGCAGCCGTACTACCACCACGACCTGGGCCAGGGCCACTGGTACGCACCGGCTTCCGACCTGCCCTATACGCCGGGGCCGGGCGAGGCGCCGATCGCGCTGCGCCTGTCGCATTACCTGATGACCCGCGGCGGCATGGTCAACTCGCTGTCGTATGACCTGGGCGATCATCATCTGGAAGGCGGCTTCTGGTTCGAGAACAGCCACTACACCATCGCGCGCAGCTTCGAACCCAATCCGCTGTCCGGCCCGATCAGCCAGCGCGAGATCTACGACACCTACTACCACGCGCTGTTCCGCCAGCGCTTCATGACCTTGACGCGCCAGTGGTACCTGCAGGACAGCTGGTCGCTGCTGGACGACACGCTGCGCATCGATGCCGGCTTCAAGGGCCACAACGTCACCACCCATGCGATTGCCCTGCTGCCCGGCCGCGCCAGCGGCGCGCTCAAGGCGGACAGCGGCTTCCTGCCGCAGGTCGGCGCCAACTACAAATTCGGCGGCGGCTGGGAAGGCTTCGCCTCGTTCTCGATGAACCAGAACGCGTTCGAGCCCGGCGCCAGTGGCGCCTGGTCGTCGAACCAGAAAACCTTCGACAGCCTGCGCAATACGCTGCGTCCCGAGCGTTCGAGCAACAGCGAACTTGGCCTGCGTTATGTCGATGCCACCGTGCAGTCCTTGCTGGCGCTGTACAACATCGACTTCAAGAACCGCCTGCTGGTGATCGTCCCGTGCGCGGGCGTGGTGAGCTGCCCCAACCAGATCGCCAACGTGGGCAAGGTCAACTCCAAGGGTGCGGAATTCACCTTCGTGTGGCAGCCGCTCGATTCGCTGCGCTGGTTCAACTCGCTCACCTATAACGATCCCAAGTACAAGGACGATTACCTCGACGCCGGCACGCTGATCCACACCAAGGGCAAGACCGTGGTCGATTCGCCCAAGGAAATGTTTGCCAGCGAACTG
This sequence comes from Dyella sp. 2RAB6, assembly GCF_052115385.1. Lineage (NCBI taxonomy): Bacteria > Pseudomonadati > Pseudomonadota > Gammaproteobacteria > Lysobacterales > Rhodanobacteraceae > Dyella > Dyella sp. 2RAB6. The sequence continues at coordinate 498,683 of NZ_JBFRGP010000001.1, read as the reverse complement.
CAGTATCGCTTCGGCGAATTCCGCGCCACTCTGGGCACCAAGTACACCGGCGCCCGCTACTACACCTATGTCAACGACCAACGCATCGCCGGTTTCTGGCTATGGGATGCCGGCCTGGCGTGGGAGCGCAAGAACGTCGGCTTCGCCAAGAGCCTCAAGGTCTCGCTCAACGTCAGCAATCTGCTCAACAAGAAATACATCGCCACCATCGACAGCAACGGCTTCACCACCAGCGATCCGAACGGCACGTTCCAGTCGCTGCTGGTCGGCGCGCCGCGGCAGGGTTTCCTGTCGGTGGACCTGAGCTTCTGAGCGGACCGGAGCACGGAGAATCTCCCGGGTTTTCCGTGCTCCGCCCTGGCTAGACGCGACTTAGACACGCGCTGCACGCGCACGTCACGCGTATAGAAAGCATCGATCGATTCGATCCGATCAATCAATTTTTCATGGCTCCCTGCGAAGCATACGCTCGAAGCCGGCGGCTTCATGACCAAGGGGGACACGCTCGGCCGCCTGGAACCCAACCCAAGGGAGGCCCCATGAAACGCGCAACCGTAAAGCACGGCCGGCGACTCGCGCTGGCGATCGCCGTGAGCTTCGTTGTCGCCGCATCGGCGCAAAGCCAGCAAACCGATGCTTCCCGCAAACCGCCGCCCAGCAGTTACTCGCCGGTGATCGAACCGGACTTCGCCACCACCATGCAACACATGTCGCAAGCCAAGCCCGGCGTGATGCAACGCCAGAAGAACCTGCTGCAGGAACGCTACGACCTCGCCGACAAGCCGGCCAAGGGCGTGACCATGTCGCGCGGCAAGCCGGTGCAGGAAGGCATCCGCGTGAAGCTGAAGTCCGGCAGCAGTTGGCAACAGCTCGCCGACATGTCGCCGGACGAGATCAGGAACAAGGATCTGTTTCCGTCCGGCTTCCTGCCCCTGCCCCATCCCAATCATCCCGAAGGCGGCATGCTGTTTCCGCATTTCGAGATCGAGCGGATCAAGCAGCAGGACAACCGCGATCTCACCCGCTTCGACCTGGACTTCGACCTGCCGGATCACATCCTGCCGGAGTTCCCGCAAGCGATCTTCCTCAGCACGCGCCCGGACCTGGGCGATGTCTCCAAGGGCAAGCTGGTCACGCTGGATAATTACTACGAGCTGTTCAACGGCATCCTCAATCCCAAGCAACTCGAAGGCCTGCGCCTGCTGGTGACGCCGTTCCCGCAGCAGCAGTTCAACGCCACCGGCGACCGGCGCTCCGCACGGCCGAGCCTGGGCGTGGCGTGTTTCGACTGCCATGCCAATGGCAGCACCAATGGCGCCACCCACCTGGTGGGTGACATCCGCCCGCAGGAGTTCCGCCACCGCATCGAGACGCCCACCCTGCGCGGCGTGAATATCCAGCGGCTGTTCGGCTCGCAACGTGCGTTGAAAACCGTGGAGGACTTCACCGAGTTCGAACAGCGCGCGGCCTACTTCGACGGCGATCCGGTGCTCGCCACCAAGAAAGGCGTGAACATTCTCGAACGCGGCAGCCAGGTGCATTTCATGGCGGAGTTCGAGGAGATCCTGGATTTCCCGCCCGCGCCCAAGCTGGCCTGGGACGGCAAGCTCGATCCCGCCAAGGCCGGCGAGCAGGAGTTGCGCGGACAGGCGGTGTTCTTCGGCAAGGGGCAATGCAGCGGCTGCCATACGCCGCCCTACTACACCGACAACACCATGCATAACCTGCAGGCGGAGCGGTTCTACAAGCCGCGCATGATCAACGGGATGATGGCCAGCGCGGATGGGGCGATCAAGACCTTCCCGTTGCGCGGGATCAGGGACACCCCGCCGTATCTGCACGATGGGCGGCTGCTGACGCTGGACGACACCGTGGAGTATTTCAACCTGGTACTGGGCACGAAGTTGAACGAGCAGGAGAAGCAGGACCTGGTGGCCTTCATGCGGGTGCTGTAGGCATCAACGCTGGCGTAGGTTGGGGTGAGCCGGAGGCGACTGCGAAGGCAGGATGCCGTAGCGAACATCCGCGTAGCGGATGGCCCGAAGGGCGGGCTGCCGATGCAGCCCGTAACCCCAACGTCGTGGCATGCATGAGCGCTGCGACGTTGGGGTTGTCACCCCAACCTACGGCTTGGGCAATGCATAGGCAATCAAGGCATCGCCCATCTTCGTCCCCAGCGAACCATGGCCGCCGGCCATGATCACCACGTACTGCCGCCCGGTCTGGTCGGAGACATAGCTCATCGGCGTTGCCTGCCCACCCGCCGGCAGGCGCGCCTGCCACAGCTGCTTGCCATCGCGCACGTCGTAGGCACGCAGGTAGTCATCCAGCGAGGCGCCCATGAAAGCCACGCCGCCGCCGGTGGTGATCATGCCGCCGAGGCTCGGCACACCCAGCGGCAACGGAATCGGCAGGGGCGCGTTGTCCACCACCGTGCCATTGCGGTGCATCCACAGCTTGCGCATGGTGCGCAGATCCACCGCGGCGACATAGCCCCACGGCGGGGCCTGGCAGGGAATGCCCAGTGGCGACAGCAGCGGCAGCAGCTCGACCGCGAACGGCGTGCCCTGCATCGGCTGCAGGCCGTGCTCGGTGCCGGTCGAACCCTTGGCGCTCTTGGCCTCTTCCTGCTCGCGCGGGATCAGGCGCGAAACGAACGCCATGTAGTTGGGATTGCCGACCAGCAATTGCCGCGCCGGATCGATCGCGACGCCACCCCAGTCGAACACGCCATAGTTGCCCGGATACACCAGCGAGCCCTGCTCCGACGGCGGCGTAAAGATGCCGTCGTAGCGCAGCCGCTTGAACTTGATCCGGCACATCAGCTGGTCGTAGGGATTGGTGCCCCACATATCGGCCTCGCGCAGCGGGCGCTCCGGCTTGAAGCTGAGTTCCGAGAACGGCTGCGTGGGCGAGGTGCGATCGCCGCTCGCCGCGCCTTGCGGCACCGGCTGCTCCGGCGCGGGGACGATCGGCTTGCCATCGCGCCGATCCAGCACGTAGATATCGCCGCGCTTGGTCGAGGCCACCAGCGCGGGCCACCGGCCCCGCGGCGTAGCCAGATCCACCAGGCTGGGCTGCCCGCCGATATCCATGTCCCACAGGTCGTGGTGCACGGCCTGGTAGACCCAGCGCAACCTGCCGGTGGCGATCTCCAGCGCCACGATCGCGCTGTTGAAACGCTCGCCTTGCGGATAGCGGTCGCCGCCCCACATGTCCGGCGTCTGGTTGCCCATCGGGATGTAGACCAGGCCGAGCTTCTCGTCGACGCTGGACACGCTCCACGAATTCGGCGAGTTGCGCTGGTAATGCTGGCCCGCCGGCAATGGCTCGGTGCTCGTGGGATTGGCCGCATCCCAGTTCCACAGCAACTTGCCGCTGGCGATGTCATAGCCGCGGATCACGCCGGAGGGTTCGTTGGTGGATTCGTTGTCGCTGACGCTGGCCGACACGATCAGCACGTTGCGCGTGACCGTCGGCGGCGAGGTCGGATTGAGGAAGCCGCGCTGCGTCATCGCCATGCCCTGGTACAGGCCGATCACGCCGTGCTCGCCGAAATCCGTGCAGGGCTGTCCGTTATCCGCGTTGAGCGCGACGATGGTCGCGTCCGCGGTCGGCGCGAAGATACGGCGCGGGCAGCTGTCGAAATGGATCGCCTCGGCGACTACCGCACCCTTGGGCGTTGGTGGCGGCGCGGCCACCGGCGCCGCGCCATCCGCTGCATACGCACCGGAATCGTGATACGCCACGCCGCGGCAGATCATGTGCTGATAGCCCTTGGCATCGCGGTTGATCTTCGGGTCGTAGCGCCAGCGTTCCTTGCCGGTGTCCGGGTCCAGCGCGATCACGATGTTGTGCGGCGTGCACAGGTACAGCATGCCGTTGGCCTTGAGCGGCGTCACTTCGTTGGCGATCTCGGTGGGATCGCCCGGGCCTTTGAGGTCACCGGTGTGGAACGTCCACGCCACCTGCAGGGTCGACACATTCTCCGGCGTGATCTGCGTGGCCGGGGCGTAGCGGTCGCCGTAGCCCGAGCGGCCATAGGCGGTCCAATCGTTCGGCGCTGCACCCGCGCCATCGGCCGAAGGCGCCGCACTCATGCTGTCTTCCGGCGCGGCGCCGGCCAGCGTGTGGTAGTCGGTGAAATACGCCACCGCGCCCACCGCCACACTCGCCGCCATCACCACCCACAGCGGCAGCGTACCGGTGGCCCAGCGCAGGGCTGCTTCGGGGTCCGGCTCCAGGCGGTGCGACACCCACGGCAGCAGCAGCCACGCACCGAGCGCGAACCACACGGCCAGGCGCGGCACCAGTTGCCACCAGTCGAAACGCACCTCGTAGATCGCCCACAGCAAGCTGGCGAGCAGCAGCAGCGCATGCAGGCCCAGCGCCAGGCCGCTGCCGCGCCAGGCCAGCCAGCCGGTAGCGATCAGCACCGCGCCGGCCAGCACGTAATACGGCGAACCACCGAGCCGCAGCAGCCAGGCGCCGCCGGCCAGCAAGGCCAGGCCCAGCAGCATGAACACTGCCGCGGTCAACCACAGCGCAACGGCCGGTCGGGACTTCGTCTCCATTCGCTCTTCCCTTGTCGCGTATCGAACGGCGAATCAGCACCGCATGGTTGACGAGCCACCGTTGGGGTTTCGTGACGCCAGGCGGATACCTGCCGGCCCGCCCGACTATGGCGCATGCCGCTGAACGCACACCGAGCCGCGCCGGCCGACAGCGCATGGGACAGGGAAAATGGGCCGCTTTCTCGCGCGGGGGCCGCTTCCTCTATACTTGCCGCCCGTTGCCCCCGTAGCTCAGTTGGATAGAGCGTCCCCCTCCTAAGGGGAAGGTCGTACGTTCGAATCGTATCGGGGGCACCACTTTCTCAGCGGCTGGCCGGGACGCCCCGGCGCATCACGAAGCCGCTTCCGTCGCCATCGGCTCCAGCGGCTTGCGCGCGATCCGCTGCTTGAGCGCCATCGCCGGTGCTTCCACCAGCCGCCACGACAGCATGCCGGCGAGCAGCGCCAGCGGCGCGGCCAGCGCGAACATCTTGTACGGCCCGGCCGACGGCAGGTAATGCGCGATCACCTGCTGGATCGGGAAGGCGTAGAGATAGACGCCATAGCTGTAGTCGTCGACCCAGCGCGGCAGCGCCAGCTTGCGTCCGTAGCCGACCACCAGCGTGCCGTACGCCAGCGACAGATAGCACAGCGGATAGAACGCCTTGGTGTCCGCCGAAAGAAAGGTCATCACCACCAGCGCCACGGCCAGCGCCGGGCTGTACGGGATATGCCGGCGGTTGACGTAGATGAGGCCGCCGAAGCAGAACATCGCGGCCAATTTATATTCCCAGGCGCCATGCGTAATCATCGGCAGCACGTCGAAGAACGCCGCGCCGATCAGCAGCACGGCCAGCGCATTGAGCGCGGCCCGCGTCTTGTACGCCGCCAGCGCGGCCAGGCCAACCAGGATGTACAGGCGCAGCTCGACCGGGATCGTCCACAGGCTGCCGTTGATCACGCCGGCGAAAGCACCATCGCGCAAGGCGACGCCAGGCAGGTCGCCGGTGATCCGGTACGTGGTGGCATTGGTGAGCAGATAGCGCCAGGTGGTCGGCGAGGACAGATAGTCCGACATGCTCAACGAAGTGAAGACAGCACCCAGCACGAAGGTCATCACCAGCGCGCAGACGATCAGGCCCGGGAAAATCCGCAGCGCCCGCTTGGCGAAATAGCTGGCGGCGGAGCGGCTCTCCACGCAGCTCTTGGTGACCAGGAAGCCGCTGATCACGAAGAAGATGAAAAGCCCGATGCGGTGGCTGAGGATTTCCGGGTCGCGCGACAGCAGCGAAGCCAGGTCGACGCAGGAAGCGCAATCCGCCGCCAGACGGAACGAATGCCCGTAGACCACCAGCATCGCCGCCAGCAGGCGCAGCAGCAGGAAGTTATTGGACTGTTGGTCTGCGCGCTCCGCGCATATCGCTTCGAACGTCTTCAAGAGTGCTCCTCGCAAACGGCAAGCAGGCCCGCGGCCCACTTTTTCCCGCGCGGAGAATACGCCAGAACCGTGTCGTATCCCTGTCTGCAAATCAGCCGGTAAATCACCCGGGCAAGGCCCCGTCGCGGCCCCATGGCGCAGCGCACCATCGCGGGCGGGCGGCGGGCGTCTCGGGCTCATCCATGTCCGCCTGCTAGAATCGCCCTTTTCCACCCCCATCCCAACCGCGCCGCGAGGCGCCACGGTCCAGGAGCAAGCATGTCCCACGAAATCCTCAAGGCGCTCGGCATCGGCGCTGAGCATTCCGGCACCTATCTCGGCCAGGGCGAATGGTCGCGCACGGCCGATGCCGGTGCGCTGCAGCCGGTGAATCCGGCCACCGGCGAGGTGATCGGCACCGTGCATGCCTCCAGCGCCGCCGACTACGAAACCATCGTCAAGCGCGCCCAGGAAGCGTTCAAGACCTGGCGCACCACGCCGGCCCCACGCCGCGGCGAAGCCGTGCGCCTGTGCGGCGAGGCGCTGCGCAAGCACAAGGACGCGCTCGGTTCGCTGGTCGCGCTGGAAATGGGCAAGATCAAGCCCGAGGGCGATGGCGAAGTGCAGGAGATGATCGACATCGCCGACTTCGCGGTGGGCCAGAGCCGCATGCTCTACGGCTACACCATGCATTCGGAGCGCCCCGGCCACCGCATGTACGAGCAGTACCACCCGCTGGGCCTGGTCGGCATCATCAGCGCGTTCAACTTCCCGGTGGCGGTGTGGGCATGGAACGCCTTCCTCGCCGCGATCTGCGGCGACATCTGCATCTGGAAGCCGTCGCCGAAGACCCCGCTGTCGGCCATCGCCACCATCAAGATCTGCAACGAGGCGCTGAAGGCCGGCGGCTTCCCGGACATCTTCTTCCTGTTCAACGATGCCGGCACCGACCTGTCGCAGGGCTTCGTCGACGACAAGCGCATCCCGCTGATCAGCTTCACCGGTTCGACCAAGGTCGGCCGCATGGTCGGCGAGCGCGTGGCGCGCCGCATGGGCCGTTCGCTGCTGGAGCTGGGCGGCAACAACGCCATCATCCTGGACGAGAGCGCCGACCTTAAGCTGGCCATTCCGGCCATCGTGTTCGGCGCCGTCGGCACTGCCGGCCAGCGCTGCACCAGCACGCGCCGCCTGTTCGTGCACGAATCGATCGTCGGCGAAGTGACCGACAAGCTGGTCGCCGCCTACCAGCAGGTGGAAGGCAAGATCGGCGATCCGACCCTGGCCACCACCCTGATGGGCCCGCTCAACAGCCAGGACGCCGTGCAGGCCTACCTGGGCGCGGTGGAGAAAGCCAAGGCCAGCGGCGGCAAGGTGCTGACCGGCGGCGCCGCGCTCACCGGGCGCAAGGGCAACTTCGTGCTGCCGACCATCGTCACCGGCGTCAAGAACAGCGACGAAGTGGTGCAGACGGAAACCTTCGCGCCGATCCTCTACATCATGCCGTTCAAGTCGCTGGACGAGGCGATCGAGCTGCAGAACGACGTGCCGCAGGGCCTGTCCTCGGCGATCTTCACGCGCGACCTGAAGTCGGCCGAGCAGTATCTGTCGTCGGCCGGCTCGGACTGCGGCATCGCCAACGTCAACATCGGCACCTCGGGCGCGGAGATCGGCGGCGCCTTCGGCGGCGAGAAGGAGACCGGCGGCGGTCGCGAGTCCGGTTCGGACGCGTGGAAGGTGTACATGCGCCGCCAGACCAATACCAGCAACTATTCGGATTCGCTGCCGCTGGCCCAGGGCATCAAGTTCGACCTGTAAGACGCGACGGCGCCCGGCTGTCCGCCGGGCGCTTTCGATATGTGCGGCGGCTCCCCTCGTAGATCCACAGGACGCGTGCCATGACCGATCTGCAAGCGACGGAACGATTCAGCAACCGCGTCGAGGACTACGTCCGCTACCGCCCCGACTATCCGAAGGCGATGCTGGACTGGCTGCAGCGCGAGCACGGCGTGACGCCGCAGTGGCTGGTCGCCGACATCGGTGCCGGCACCGGCATCTCCAGCAAGCTGTTCCTGGATGCCGACTACCGCGTGATCGCGGTGGAGCCCAATGCCGCCATGCGCGGCGCGGCCGAGAAATGGCTGGGCCTGGACCAGCACTTCCGCGCGCTGGACGGCCGTGCCGACAACACCGGCCTGGCCGCGCACAGCGTGGACCTGGTCTCGGTGGCGCAGGCCTTCCACTGGTTCGACGAAGAAGCCACGCGCCACGAGTTCGCGCGCATCCTGCGTCCGCACGGCCTGGCCGCGATCTACTGGAACAGCCGCCGCCTGGTCGGCACGCCGTTCCTGGAACGCTACGAGGCGCTGCTGCAGCGCTACGGCACCGACTACACCAGCGTGGCCGAGCGCTACGCCGACGAACCGCGCATGCGCGCCTGGTTCGGCGACGGTTACCGCGGCACCGGCAGCTTCGAGCATCGCCAGCAGCTGGATTTCGACAGCCTGCGCGGCCGTTTGATGTCGTCCTCGTATGCACCGAAGGAAGACCATCCGCAGCACGCGCCGATGATGCAAGCGCTGCGCGAGCTGTTCGACACCACCGCGGTCGACGGCAAGATCAGTTTCGATTACGACACCCGCGTCTACGTGGGCCACCCAGGCTGAACACCCCCAGAGCAGGCATGTATTCCCTTATTCGCCCCCTGCTGTTTGCGCTCGATGCGGAAACGGCACATCGCTTCACGCTGTACGGCCTGGACGTGGCCCATCGCAGCAACTTCCTGCACGTGGTGGCCAAGCCGCCCGCGGCCCTGCCCAGCCAGGTATTCGGCATCGACTTCCCGAATCCGGTCGGCCTCGCCGCCGGCCTGGACAAGAACGCGGATCATCTGGACGCACTCGGTGCGCTCGGCTTCGGCTTCGTCGAAGTGGGCACCACCACACCGCGGCCGCAGCCGGGCAACGACAAGCCGCGCATGTTCCGCCTGCCGCGCCACGAGGCGGTGATCAATCGCCTGGGCTTCAACAATGCCGGCGTGGATGCGCTGGTGCGCAACGTGCAGCGCTCGAGCTACCGCGGCGTGCTGGGCATCAATATCGGCAAGAATAAGGACACGCCGAACGACAAGGCCGTCGACGACTACCTCTTCTGCCTGGAGCGCGTGTACGCGCACGCCAGCTACGTGACGGTGAACATCTCCTCGCCGAACACGCAGGGCCTGCGCGACCTGCAGGAAGAAGCCACCCTGCGCCGCTTGATCGAAACGCTGCGCGAGGCGCAGGAGCGCCTGGGCTCCCAGTCCGGCAAGCGCAAGCCGATGCTGCTGAAGATCGCGCCGGATCTGGCCGAAGCGGAACTCGACGGCATCGCCGAAGTGCTGCTGTCCACCGGCATCGACGGCCTGATCTGCACCAACACCACCATCGAGCGCGGCGCGGTCGCCAGCGATCCGCATGCGAAGGAAAGCGGCGGCCTGTCCGGGCGTCCGCTGTATGCGCGCTCCACCGAGGTGCTGCGCGGCATGCGCCGGCGCCTGGGCGAGCGCGTGCCCATCGTCGGCGTGGGCGGCATCCTGGACGGCGCCGATGCGGCCGGCAAGATCGAAGCCGGCGCCTCACTGGTGCAGCTCTATTCGGGCATGGTCTACCGCGGCCCGGAACTGATCGCCGAATGCGTCGACGAGATCCGCCGCCAGCGCGAGGACGACGATGCCGGCTGATCCGTACTCGCTGCCGCCGCAGCGCACCGACATGGGCGGTTACGCGCTGATCGAGAACGCGCCGCTGGGCCAGCGCAACACGCTGCGCGTCAACGCGCGCGCCAGGCTGCTGGCGGAAGTGACCGAGGCGGCGAAGCTGCCGGAGCTGCTGGACTTCCCCGCCGTGCGCAGCAGCCCGCTGCTGGTGCTGGGCGAAGGCAGCAACCTGCTGCTGGCCGGCGACGTCGACGGCACCGTGGTGGCGATGGCCAACCGCGGCGTGCAGGTGGAGCAGGCAGGCGACCTCACGCGGATCGCCGTGGCCGCGGGCGAGCGCTGGGACGACTTCGTGCGCTGGACCCTGGGCCAGGGCTTCGCCGGCCTGGAAAACCTGATCCTGATTCCGGGCACGGTCGGTGCCGCGCCGATCCAGAACATCGGCGCCTACGGCACCGAAGTGGCCGAGTTCGTCGAAAGCGTGGAAGCCTGGGATACGCAGCAACATCGCGTGGCCGTGCTCGACCGCAACGACTGCGCCTTCGCCTACCGCGACTCGCGCTTCAAGCGCGAACCGGGCCGCTACATCGTCACCGCCGTACGCTTCGCCCTGCCCCGCACGCACGAGCTGCGCCTGGACTACGCCGGCATCCGCGAGGAACTGGCGCGCATGGGCGTGGACAAGCCGGCGCCGTTCCACGTCGCCGAAGCCGTGGTGCACCTGCGCACGCGCAAGCTGCCGGACCCGGCGGTGATCGGCAACGCCGGCAGCTTCTTCAAGAACCCGATCGTCGATGCGGCCGTTGGCGAAGCGCTCAAACGCGAGCATCCGGAACTGGCCGCATGGCCCGGCGCGGATGGCCACTGGAAACTGTCCGCCGCGTGGCTGATCGAAGCGGCCGGCTTCAAGGGCCAGCGCGACGGCGACGCCGGCATCTCCAACCGCCATGCGCTGGTGCTGGTCAACCACGGCCAGGCCAGCGGCGCGCAGCTATGGGCGTTTGCGCAGAAGGTGATCGCGGGTGTGCACGGGAAGTTCGGTGTGACGTTAGAGCCCGAACCGATCGTCGTCGGCAAGGGATAAACCATGAAGCTGGCAGGGAAGATCGCACTGCACCTGTTGTCGATCTTCGCGGTCATGCTGATCCCGCCGCTGGTCTACGACCAGGTCGCCAAGCACGTCCACGGCGATTCGCCCTGGCTGTACGCCGGCGGCCTGACGTATCCGCTGTACCTGGGCTGGTGGATCACGCGGATTGGCCATCCGCGCATCCGCGCCATCCTGCTGCACCTGCTCGCCTTTGCCGGGCTGCTGTCGGCGCTGGTGCTCCTGCTCGACCGGCGCTGGGCCGGCGTCGCGCCGTTCCTGCCGGCGGCGGCGATGCTGCCCTGCATCGCACTCGCCCTGCTGCGCGCATGGCAGGGCCGCGGCGAGCAGGCGCGCACGCATCTGTATGCGCTGTTGCTGCTGATTCCGTTCGCGCTGTTCCTGACCGCGCTGATCGTGATCGGCATGTCGTTGACTGCGATGCACGGCATGCGCTGGTAGCACCAAGAAAAAAGGGCCGGCAAGCTGCCGGCCCTTGGTTCGTACATCGATGCCGCTTCAGCGCCGCGCTTTCGACAGCAGCCGCAGCAGCTCCAGGTACAGCCACACCAGCGTCACCATCAGGCCGAACGCGCCGTACCACTCCATGTACTTCGGCGCGCCCTGGTCGACGCCGTTCTCGATCATGTCGAAGTCCAGCAGCAGGTTGAACGCCGCCAGGCCCACCACCAGCAGGCTGAAGCCGATGCCCATCGCGCCGGATTCATGGATGAAAGGCACCTGGATGCTGGTGAAGGCGCGCAGGCCCATGTCCACCAGGTACAGCAGCATGATCGCGCCGGTGGCCGCCACGATGCCGGTGCGCAGCTTGTCGGTGACCTGGATGATGCGCGTGCGGTACAAGGTCAGCATCACTGCCATCACGCCGGCGGTAAGCATCACCGCCTGCAGCACGATGCCGGGAAAACGCTGCTCGAAGATCGCCGACAGGCCGCCGAGCGCAAAGCCTTCGGCGATCGCATAGGCCGGCGCGGTGATGCCCGCCCAGTTGGACTTGAACACCGTCACCAGGGCCAGCACGAAGCCGGCCAGCAGGCCGCCCCACATGAAGGGCGCGATCGCCGCCATGCCTGCGGCCAGGTTGCCCGCCTCCGCGGCGGCATGGCTGAAACGCAGCCAGGTCCAACCACCGGTGACCACTGCCAGGAGCAGCAGGCCGGTCTTGGCCACCGTGCCGTTGAGGGTCATGCGTTCGCCTTCGGCGAACAGGCCCTGGAAAGTGCTATCGCGTAGAACCGGATTGCCCGAACGCATTGCCCACTCCTCTCGCTACCGCGCGCCGTCGCGCGGCCATGCCCGCCATGCTAGCGCGTCGCGGCCAGGCCGGAGCGTGCGGCGGGCTCAGCCGGCCTTGGCGGTGCGGCGCCTGGGACCGTCCAGATTGGGTCTGTCCAGATTCGGCAGCAGCACGGTGATTACGCCCAGCAGCGGCAGGTAGGCGCAGATGCCGTAGACGAAATCGATGCCCTGCACGTCCGCCACCTTGCCCAGCACCGCGGCGCCGATGCCGCCCATGCCGAAGGCGAAGCCGAAGAACAGGCCGGAAATCATGCCCACGCGGCCGGGAATCAGTTCCTGCGCATAGACCAGGATCGCCGAGAACGCGGAGGACAGGATCAGGCCGATCACCACCGTCAGCACGCCGGTCCAGAACAGGCTGGCGTGCGGCAGCAGCAGGGTGAACGGCGCCACGCCGAGGATCGAGGCCCAGATCACCCACTTGCGCCCGATGCGGTCGCCGACCGGCCCGCCGATCAGCGAACCGGCCGCCACCGCGAACAGGAATACGAACAGATGCGTCTGCGCGTTCTGCACCGACACGCCGAACTTGTGGATCAGATAGAAGGTGTAATAGCTGGTGATGCTGGCGATGTAGAAGTACTTGGAGAAGATCAGCAGGCCCAGGATCGCCACCGCGCCGGCCACCCGCCCGCGCGTCAGCGTCACCGTCGCATGGCGCGCCTTGGCCTTGCCGCGCACCGCATGGTGGTCGCGGTACCACGCGCTCACCTGCAGCAGCACCACGATCGCCAGCAGCGCCGCCAGCGCGAACCAGGCCACGCTGCCGCGGCCATGCGGCACGATGATCCACGCCGCCAGCAGCGGCCCCAGCGAGGCGCCGGTATTGCCGCCGACCTGGAACAGCGACTGCGCCAGGCCGTGCCGCCCGCCGGAAGCCATGCGCGCCACGCGCGAGGACTCCGGATGGAACACCGACGAACCCGTACCGACCAGCGCCGCGGCCACCAGCAGCAGCGGGAAGTTCGGCGCATTGGCCAGCAGCAGCAAGCCGCACAGGGTGAAGCCCATGCCCACCGGCAGCGAGAACGGCATCGGCTTGCGGTCGGTGACCATGCCCACCAGCGGCTGCAGCAGCGAGGCGGTGACCTGGTAGGTGAGCGTGATCAGGCCGACCTGGGCGAAGCTGAGGTGGAAGCCTTCTTTCAGGATCGGATAGATGGCCAGGATCAACGACTGGATCATGTCGTTGAGCAGGTGGGCGAAGCTGATCGCACCGATGATGCCGAATGCGGTTTTCGGCTCGGCCTTGGGGGCGGCGGCCTGGGCGGCCGGCAGGGGAAGATCGTCGACGCGGGTCTGCATGGCAGCGGGGGTCTATGGCTGGACGGGGAAGGTCGGCGCGCGGCGACTTGCCGCGGCCTGGCCAGCACCTTAAATTGGGCACCGCCGGCCCGCTCACGCCAGTGGGTCAATATCCGTCGAATTCGGGCCATTCCCCATGCGCCAGACCCGCGTCAATCACTACGAGGACGTGCCCCGCGCCATCGTCGCCACGGGTAACGACTACCCCGCCCGCTTCGTGCTGCCTGCCCATGCGCACAAGCGCCACCAGCTGCTGTATGCCGCCACCGGGGTGGTCAAGACGATCACGCCCGAAGGCAGCTGGATCGTGCCGCCGCGCCGCGCGCTGTGGATTCCCGGCGGCGTGATGCACGAGGTGCACATGGACGGCGAGGTCAGCACGCGCAGCGCCTATGTGCAGCGCGACGCCGCGCAGGGCATGTGGGACCACTGCCAGGTGATCGCGGTCTCGCCGCTGCTGCACGAACTGCTCGAAGCCGCCGTCGACCTGCCTGCCGAATACACGCTGGACGGCCGCGACGGCCGTCTGATGGCGCTGCTGCTGGACGAGATCCGCGCCATGCCCACCCTCGCCCTCAACACGCCGCTGCCGGCCGAGCCGCGCCTGCACAAGCTCTGCCGCGCGATGCTGGATGCGCCCGCGCTGGATCTGGATATCGACGCGGTGGCGGCCAAGGTGGACATGAGCCGGCGCCACTTCACCCGCACGTTCCGCCAGCAGACCGGGATGAGCTATGCGGCGTGGCGGCAGCAGGCGTGCCTGCTGGCGGCGTTGACGCGGCTGGGGCGGGGGCAGTCGATCACCGAGGTGGCGGTCGAACTCGGTTACGGCAGTGCAAGCGCATTCACCGCAGCATTCCGACGCGTGCTTGGCGAACCGCCCAGCCGCTACATGGCCGGGGAACAGCGACCGCGCGCCAAAGGTGCCCCGACCTGAAGCGCTCGGCGTAGGTTGGGGTGAGCGCAGCGAACCCCAACGTTGCGATGCGCATGGAGGTGGCGGTGTTGGGGTTCGCTGTGCTCACCCCAACCTACGCCGGACGCGTCAGAGACAGCCGGCGCCCACCAGCGCACTACGCACCGCTTCGACCACCGGTGTCCTCGGCACCTCGCCGAGAAAGCCGCGCAGCTTCGCTTCCTCCAGCCGCGCTTCGCTCTTCCACAGGTAGCGCATCTTCCACAGCTCGCGCAGCGTCTCCACGAACGGCTGCGCCAGCGCCACCATCCACCAGGGGAAACGTGCGGCGCGCACCGAGGCGTCGCCGGTCGCCGCGCGCACCGCGTCGAGCAGCTGGTGGCCATCGAGCCAATAGCCGCCGAAATGGAACGAGGCGAACGGCTCCAGCTCATCCGCACGATCGAGCAGCCGCGCCAGCGTTTCCGCTACGTCGGGCAGATAAGCCCAGGCATGTCCCAGCTCCGGCGGCCCCGGGTAGTTCACCGCACGCACCCGCGCACCGGCTTTCACCAGGCCCTGGGTGAACCAGCTGTTGCCGGTATTGCGCGGGCTGATGAAATCGCCGCAGCGCAAAATCAGCACCGGCGTCCCTTCGTTCGCCGCCTGCGCCAGGCGCTGTTCCATCGCCACGCGCAGCTCGCCCTTGCGGCTGACCGGATGCTGGGGCGCCGCTTCGGTAAGCACGGGAAAGGCATCGAGACCGTAGTTGTAGATGGTGCCCGGCAGCACGATGCGGGCGCCGGCGGCCTTCGCGGCGGCGATGGTGTTCTCCAGCATCGGCAGCACCAGGGTCTCCCAACCGCGGTAGCCGGGCGGGTTCACCGCATGCACGATCACATCCACACCGTCCGCGGCGCGCACCACGTCGGCCGCCAGCATGGCGTTGCCCTGCACCCATTCGACGCCCTCCGCGCCGTGGCCCGGCCGGCGCGCCAGAGCACGCACATGCCAACCGTGGCGCAGCAGGGCCATGCAGGTCTCGCCGCCCACGCCGCCGTTGGCGCCTACCACCAGTGCCGTCTTCATGCGCTTCATCGTGCCGTCCTCGCTTGGAATGGACCCAGCCTGGCCTCGCGCCACCCATAAGAAAATCCACGAAGACCGAACATCTGCTATACAAATATGCATGACCAAGCCCGAACCCTCCTGGGACCTCTACCGCTCCTTCCTCGCCGTGATGCGCGAAGGCAGCCTGTCCGGCGCCGCGCGCGCCCTGGCCATGACCCAGCCCAGCCTGGGGCGGCATATCCGCGAACTGGAAGCGGCGCTGGACGCCGCGCTGTTCACCCGCTCGCCGCAGGGGCTGCTGCCCACCGAGCTGGCTGCACGCCTGGTGCCGCATGCACAAGCGATGGCCTCGGCCACCGCGGCGCTGCAGCGCGCGGTCAGCGCGGGCGAGGACGCGGTGCGCGGCGTGGTGCGCGTCACCGCCAGCGAAGTGATCGGCACCGAAGTGCTGCCGCCGATGCTGGCCGAGTTCCGGCACGCACATCCGGAGGTCACCATCGAGCTGGCCGTGACCGACCGCGCGCAGGACCTGCTGCGCAAGGACGCCGACCTGGCCATCCGCATGGCGCGCCCCACCCAGCAGGCGCTGGTGGCGCGCCAGCTCGCGCGGATCGAACTGGGCCTGTTCGCGCACCCGCGCTATCTGCGCCGGCATGGCACACCCGCCACGCTGGAGGCACTGCGCGAGCACAGCCTGATCGGTTTCGATCAGGAGCCGCCGTACCTGCGCGCGATGCGTCCCAAGCACCTGCCCTGGACGCGCGAGCAGTTCGCGCTGCGCACCGACCACCACCTGGCCGCGCTGGCGGCGATGCGCGCCGGCTACGGCATCGGCATCTGCCAGGTGCCGCTGGCCGCGCGCGCGCCGAAAATGCGGCGGCTGCTGGCGCAGGAGTTGTCGATTCCGATGGAATGCTGGGTGGTGATGCACGAAGACCTGCGCCGCCAGGCCGCGGTGCGCAAGCTGTTCGATTACCTGGGCGATGCCTTGAATGCCTACGCACGAAGCTGAGCGTCGTCACCGCGCCGTCAAATTTCCGCAGCAATATGACGGTTTGCGAAATCGGCCCGGAACGACCGGCGGGCGCCTGGCGTGGCTGCCGCGGGAACGGGGTAGCATGCCCATTCCCACATCCCCGTCGACGGGGACAGGAAGAAAATGATGTCCAGCAGCGAAACCCGCCCCAGCGTGACGGTCGAAGAAGCCCCCGCCGCGGCAACGCCCGCCGGCGAAACCCAAGGCGCCGCGCCGGACCTCAACGACAGCAGCCTGTACATCCACCGCGAGCTGTCCCAGCTGCAATTCAACATCCGCGTGCTGGACCAGGCGCTGGACGAGCGCAAGCCGATCCTGGAGCGCCTGAAGTTCCTGCTGATCTTCTCCAGCAACATGGACGAGTTCTTCGAGATCCGCGTGGCGGGGCTGAAAAGCCAGATCGCCTTCGATCACGAGATCGTCGGCGCCGACGCGATCGCGCCGCGCCGCGCGCTGAGCGAGATCAGCGAGATCGCGCACAAGCAGATCGAGCGGCAGTACACCATCCTCAACGAGAGCGTGCTGCCGGAACTGGCTCGGCACGGCATCCGCATCGTGCGGCGCAACGAGTGGTCGCACAAACAGAAGCTGTGGGTGCGCCGCTATTTCCGCCACGAGGTGGCGCCGCTGGTCACGCCGATCGGGCTGGACCCGACCCACCCGTTCCCGCTGCTGGTCAACAAGAGCCTCAACTTCATCGTGCAGCTGGAAGGCGTCGATGCGTTCGGCCGCGACTCCGGCCTGGCCGTGGTGCCGGCGCCGCGCGTGCTGCCGCGCCTGATCCGCCTGCCGGACGAAGTGTGCGAGGGCGGCGAGAACTTCGTGCTGCTGTCCTCGATCATCCACGCGCACACCGAGGAACTGTTCCCCGGCATGTCGGTGCGCGGCTGCTACCAGTTCCGCCTGACCCGCAACGCCGACCTCACGATCGACCCGGAAGATGTCGAAGACCTGGCCCGCGCGCTGCGCGGCGAGCTGTATTCGCGGCGCTTCGGCGACGCGGTGCGGCTGGAAGTCGCCGACAACTGCCCGAAGGAACTCACCGACTATCTGCTCAAGCAGTTCGGCCTGGCCGCCGCCGAGATGTACGAGGTCAACGGCCCGGTCAACCTCACCCGCCTGATGGGACTGGCCAACAAGTCGCACGCGCCGCAGCTGCTGTATCCGCCGTTTACGCCGGCGATCCCGAAGGCGCTGAAGAAAGAGGAAGACCTGTTCCAGGTGATCGGCAAGCAGGACGTGCTGCTGCTGCATCCGTTCGAATCCTTCGCGCCGGTGGTCGACCTGCTGCACCAGGCCGCCAAGGACCCCAGCGTGCTGGCGATCAAGCAGACGCTGTACCGCAGCGGCGCCAACTCGGAAATCGTCGACGCGCTCGTGGACGCCGCGCGCGCGGGCAAGGAAGTCACCGTGGTGGTGGAACTGCGCGCGCGCTTCGACGAGGAATCCAACCTCACCCTCGCCTCGCGCCTGCAGCAGGCCGGCGCGATGGTGATCTACGGCGTGGTCGGGGTGAAGACGCACGCCAAGCTGATGCTGATCCAGCGCCGCGAGGGCGACGAGCTGGTGCGCTACGCGCATCTGGGCACCGGCAACTACCACACCGGCAATGCGCGCCTGTACACCGACTACAGCCTGCTCACCTCCGATCAGGCGCTGTGCGAGGACGTGCACAAGCTGTTCAGCCAGCTCACCGGCATGGGCAAGGTGCTGCGCATGAAGAAGCTGCTGCATGCGCCGTTCACCCTGAAAAAGACCTTGCTGGAACTGATCGCGCGCGAGACCACGCATGCGCAGGCCGGCCGCGCCGCGCAGATCATCGCCAAGGTCAATGCGCTGACCGATCCGAAGGTGATCCGCGCGCTGTACAAGGCCAGCACGGCCGGGGTGAAGATCGACCTGATCGTGCGCGGCATGTGCTGCCTGCGTCCCGGTGTGCCGGGCGTGTCGCACAACATCCGCGTGCGCTCGATCGTCGACCGTTTCCTGGAACACAGCCGGGCGTACTGGTTCGCCAACAACGGCGACGAGGAACTGTTCCTGGCCAGCGCGGACCTGATGGAACGCAACCTCGACCGCCGCGTCGAAACCGGCTTCCCGATCGAGAGCAAGAAGCTGCAGCAGCGGGTGAAGAAGGAGCTGGAGCTGTACCTCGCCGACAACAGCAGCGCCTCGGTGCTGCAGGCCGATGGCCTTTACCACCGGCTGACGCCGGCCGGCCAGACGGTGCGCAATGCACAGGCGCAGCTGCTGGAGCGAATCTGTGGCCTCGGCGCCAATCCGGTCTGACCGGGCGCGATGTGCAGGCTTTGTGAAGGCCGGCAGGCGTGGTGGTTTGGCGCGCCAGCCGGGTGCTAGTCTCGGTCGGCCGCATTGTCGCGGCTCAATCGCAAAGGGCATTCACATGGAACTTCAGGAACTCACCGTGCGTGAAGAAGGCGTGATTGCAGCTGACGTATTCGGCGTGCCGATGGACGCGCCGTTGCAGAAACAGGCTCCCATGCAGAAGCGTGCGCCGAAGACCCGATTCGATGGCGATATCGGTACCTTCGGCGGCCGCAACGACGGCGGCGGCTGAGTCGCCGCGCAACATGACCACGCGCCCTCACGGGTGACCGCCAAGCCGCCCCGCCAACGGGGCGGCTTTTTCATGCCGGTGTTGCTGGCCCCGCCTTTCCTGGACGGAACATGCTCAAGGCCACGATCGCGCTCGCCGATCTTGCATTCGATCCGCGCTGGGACGGCCAGGCCGTCGCCTTCGGCGCGAGCCGCATCGAACCATTCGCGCATCCCGCGCTGGAAACCCTGCTGGTGCGCACCGACGGCCAGTGGTTCGCCACCGTGCGCGAGCGCCGCACCGAAGGCGGCGCGCCGGCACGGCAACTCGACGTCGACGCCGCCGAGTACGAACAGCGCTACCGCGAATGCCTGCTGTGGCCGCTCGATTACGCGATGGTCGAAGCGGCGCAGGCCGGGGGCCGCCTCAAGCTGCGCGCAGGCGTGCTCGGCGCGCTGCCGATGTATGCGCGCGCCACGGACGACCGGCTGGAACTGTCCTGGGATGCCGGCGAACTGACCCGCGCGCCGACCGCGCTGGACTTCGAAATAGCGAGCCATCGCCTCGCGCTGCACACGATCTACTCGGCGCGGCAGATCGCGGTGGGCATCGTGATGTTGACCGAACGCGCCTCGTTGTCCGTCGAGCCGGGCAAGGCCAGCTATCACTACCCGCCGCCGGTGCCGCTCACCGCGCTGGCGGAACCGCGCGAGCGCAACGCGTGGCTCGCGTCATTCGCCACGCAATTGCGCGAAGCAGTCGATGCGCGCCCGTTCATCGCGGCACGCAGCGCGCTCGAACTCAGCGGCGGCATGGATTCGGCCACGGTGGCCTGCGGCCTGGCCGCGATCGCCGCGCCGCGCAGCAGCCTCGGCATCCTGCTCGAAGGCGAGATGCGGCAGCCGCAGTTGAAGCGCCGCGGGGCCATCGTGGAACGACTTGGCCTGCACGACGAAACGGTGGAGATCGCTGCGCGGCTCCCAAGCCTCGACCTGCGCCCGGTGCCGGGACAGCGGCTGGGCTTCAATGAGGAGTATTACCTTGAGGCCTGCGCCGCGCTGTGGGATCGCGCCGCTTCGCTCGGTTGCGACCGGCTCTATACCGGCGTGGGCGGCGACGAACTATTTCCCGACTACCTGCACGAACTAGCCAGCGAGCACGACACGCTCGAAGCGCAACGCGAGCGCACGCACCGCGCACAAGTCGACACGCTGCTCACGCCGCGTGCGCGGGAAGCCGCGCGCGGCCTGCACAGCTTCGGCGCCCCAGCCGGCCCGGTGCCGACCACCGCGCTCGCCGCGCAGGCTTGCCGCGCGGCGGACATCGCGCGGCGCGGCCTGTGGCCGGTCAATCCATTGAGCGATCCGCGCCTGGCGCGGTTCTGTCATCAGCTCCCGCTCGAGCAACGGCGCGGGCGCGCCCTGATGCAGCGCTATCTGCAGCAGCGGCTGGGCGAGGATACGTTTCCGGCCGGTTATCGGAAGGAGACGTTCGAGCAGGTGTTTCCGGCTTTGATCGCGACGCAGGCGGGCATGCTGGCGGAGCAGTTGCACGAATGCGCGCTGGCGGATCTTGGCCTGGTCGACCGGCGTGGGGTAATGAACCTGCTCGATGCGGTGGCCAGCAGCCGCGCGCGTGCGCCGACGGCGGTGCTGGTGTCGTTTCTCTGGATGGAGCGGCTGGCCAGGCAGTTGGCTTGACGCGCAACGACCGGCGTAGGTTGGGGTGAGCGCAAGCGAACCCCAACATGGCGATGGCGTACGTGAGCGTTGGGGTTCGCTTGCGCTCACCCCAACCTACGCCGTTGCACTTCAGCGGAAACGCTTTATCCATCCCACGTACTTGTCCACAAACCCCTGCAGGAACTTCCTCGTACCATCGCTCGACACATTCCCCTCTGCATCGATCAAGCCTTCCTTGAACGCCACGAACACCTCCGGCTGCGCCAGCATCGCCACGTCCACGTAAGTCAGCACATTGCGCAGATGCTGCTGCGACAAGGCCGAACCCGTGGCGCCGATCGACGCACCGATCACCGCACCGGGTTTGCCCGCGAACGAATTCGTCCCCCACGGCCGCGACGCGATATCGATCGCGTTCTTCAACACGCCCGGTATCGAGCGGTTGTATTCCGGCGTCACGAACAGCAGCGCATCCGCCGCTTCCACCGCGCGCTTGAGCTCCTTGCACGCGGCCGGATAGTCGCCGTCGAAGTCCTGGTTGTAGAGCGGCAACCCGCCGATCGGCAGGTGCTGGAACGAAAAATCCTGCGGCGCCAGCTTCTCCACCGCCAGGGCGAGTCTGCGGTTGATCGAATCCTGGCGAAGACTGCCCACGAATACGGCGACCTTGATGCTCATGGCGAATGCTCCGTCGGAGGAGGAGCGCCCAAGCTTGCGGAGCCGCGGTCAAGGCAAGGTGACGCCTGCGTTGGCGCAACGGATGGCACGCCCCATGCTTTCTTTCCTAGGCCATTCGACCGAATGGGTCCGCCGCCGCGACTCGGCCAGAATCCGAGACCAGACCGCACGGCAGGTCCAGGCCAGGATGGCCGCGGACGCCGGGCGGGCCGGCAGGGGGGTGCGGTGGTGGCAGGCTGGATACCAGGAACGCAGAGCTGGCGGCGATGGCTGGTCCTCGCGCTGCTGCTCGTGCCATGGCGCGCCATGCCGCAATCGACTGCGGCGATGGAAGCGGCGTGGTGCGAAGCGCGGCCGGGCGACACGCCGGCCGGCGTGCTGGCCGCGTTCGACCGCGGCGAACTGCGCAGCTTCGATCCTGCCGCGATGACCCCGATCCTCAACCCCGGCGAAGGTGCCTGGGTGGTGCTGCGCCCGCTGCCGGTGCCGCTGCTGGAGGAACGCGCGCTGACCATCGAACCGCCGCCGCTCACGCCGGTGACGCTGTACGCGCGCGGCGAGCCCGCGCGGCGGCTGGCGCTGGACGATTTCGACGCACCGCTGCACGGCCACGGCCGGCTGGCGTGGCGCATGCCGGCCGAGCCGGCGGCCACGGCGCCGATCCTGCTGCGCTTCGAGGCCAATGCCGCGGGCAGCGCGCCGGTGCGCTTCGGGCTGCAGCCCTGGGGCGATTACCTGCGCGGCGACGCCGGCTGGCTGATGTTCGCCAGCGCCTGCTTCGCGGTAATGCTGGCGATGGCCGCGTTCGCGCTATGCCTGGCGCTGATGCTGCGCGACGCCACCTTCGGCTGGTACGCCGGCTATGTGTGCTGCTATGCGGCGATCCAGGGCATCCAGACCGGCTACGTGTTCCATCCGATGGAATGGGCGTGGCTGGCCGGCACCGCGCAGATTGCCGCGCCGACCGCGGCGCTGTTGTCGCTGGCGTTTGCCGCCGTCTTCGTGACGCGCTTCTGCGATCTGCAGCGTTTCGCCCCGGCGCTGCACGCGGCCACGCTCGCGCTGGCGCTGGGCGCGCCGCCGCTGGTGCTGATGCGCAGCAGCCACGTGGATGCGCTGATCGCGCCGGCGCGCGCCTTGCACTACCCCATGCTGCTGATCGGCGCCGTGCTGCTGCTGGCCGCCGGCGTGGTCGCCGCCGTGCGCGGTTCGCGCAGTGCGCGTTATTTCCTGCTTGGTTTCACTCCACTGCTGGCACTGACCGTGCTGGACAGCGCGCAGGCCAACGGCGCCCTGCCCGGCATGGACTGGCTGGACGACGCCGCGCTGGCCGCCGGCGCGGTGCAGGCGGTGGTGCTGGCGCTGGGCCTGGCCGACCGCGCGCTGGCGATGCGCCACGACACCGACGTGGTGCGCGAACTGGCCGATGTCGACGCGCTCACCCGCGTGCTCAACCGCCGCGCGCTGAGCGAAAGCCTGCAGGCGGCGATGTCGTGCAACAGCGAACCGCTCGCGCTGCTGTTCCTCGACCTGGACTGCTTCAAGGCGCTCAACGACAGCCAGGGCCATCATGCCGGCGACTGCGCGCTGGCTGCCGTGGCGGCGGCGCTGAGCCACGAACTGCGTCCGCAAGACCTGCTGGGCCGCCATGGCGGCGAAGAATTCCTGGCCGTGCTGCGCGGCGTGGAACTGCCGCAGGCGATCCACGTGGCCACGCGGCTATGCCGGCGCGTGCATCGGCTGGAGATTCCCGTGGATGGCCGCCAGCAGTTGCTGACGGTGAGCATCGGCATCGCCATGCGCCGGCCCGACGATACGGTGGAAACCCTGGTCGAGCGCGCCGACCACGCGATGTACCGCGCCAAGCTGGAAGGCCGCAACCGCGTGCGGGTGGACGAGAAACTGATGGCGTGCCGTTTGCGCGAACGGGCGGCGGCGCGTTCGCTGCGCCAGGAATCATAGCCAGGCGCGGCCACTACTCCGGGTAGTACAGCTTCTTCTTCAGCTCATCTTTCGTCGCGTCGCTCGGCTCGCCCAGCCAGCTCAACTGGTCGTTGCTGCCGTCGCTGACGTCGACCGGCGCTTCGCCCTGGCGCCGCGCGAACACACCCCACATCGCATGCGTCTTCTCGTCGTAGAGCAGCACGATGCGTTCGCTCGGACAATCGTGCGGCTTGCAGCCGCCGGCGGCGAGCAAGCTCTTGCCGTCCACCGCGACTTTCTGCGCCGGGGTCGAGGTGCCGCCCTGCTGCGTCCATTCCGGAAGATCCTTCGCTCCACCCAGCGCCTGGAACGCCGCGGCGAAATCGGGGCGTTGCAGCAGGTCGAACAGATAAGGACCGTCGGCGGCCGGCGCAGTGGTGGAAGATGCGCTGGCGGCGCTGCTGTCGAGTGCGGATGCCTGGTTGCTCGCCGCCGCGGTGGAGGTGGTGGATATCGCAGGCGCTTGCGCCGACTTCGCCGGAGGGTCGGTGTCGTCCTGCGTGCACGCGGCGACGGCGAGGACCGAGGCGATCACGAGCGCGTGAACGGCATGTTTCATGGCTGCCTCCCTTCGTTATTCATGCGAAGGGCTTCGACCATACGGGGCGAGGGCTGAATCGCCACCCTTGTTGCGCCATGCCGTGAACCACATCACGCGTAGGTTGGGGTGAGCCGCAGGCGAACCCCAACATTGCCGCCTTCACGCGCATCGTGATGTTGGGGTTCGCCTGCGGCTCACCCCAACCTGCGCCATGCGCTTTGCTCAGGCCATGCGTCCGGCCGCGGCCACGATATCGACCTCGCCCGGCAGCACCAGCAGCGCCGCGCCGGCCAGCGGCGTGTACGTATCGACGCCGACCACGCGCTGCAGCGGTGTCGCGCCGTAACCTCCTTCGACGATGGCGGTGATGATGCCCTCGCCCACGCCGGCGCTGCGGCGGCCTTCGTCGAGCACCAGGATGCGCCTGGCACTACGCGCCTGCTCGACGATGAACGCATCGTTGAGCGGCGCCAGCCAGCGCAGATCCACCACGCGCGTGCGCCAGCCATGCTGCTTTTCGATCTCGCGCGCGGCGCGCAATGCCATCGGCACGCCGTTGCCGAAGGTGAACACCACCAGGTCGTCGGCATCCTGTGCATACACGCGGCCTTCGCCCAGCGTCAGCGCCTCGCCCGGTGCGGGATAGGCGTATTGCCACAGGCCGTCGCCGGCTTCGTACAGGTCCTTGGTCATGTACAGCGCGATCGGTTCCAGGAATGCGCACACGCGCCCGTCCACCTTGGCCAGCGCCATCAGCGTGCGCAGCATCGCCGCCGCGTCGTCGCCGCGACTGGGGCAGCCGACCACCAGGCCAGGGATATCGCGCAGCGCGGTGATCGAGTTGTCATTGTGGAAGTGGCCACCGAAGCCCTTCTGGTAACCCAGCGAGGCGACGCGCATCACCAGCGGATTGCGGTACTGGTCGTTGGAGAAGAACTGCAGGCTGCAGGCCTCGCCGCGGATCTGGTCGCAGGCGTTGTGGAAATACGCCAGGTACTGGATTTCCGGCAGCGGCAGCATGCCCATGTTGGCGTAGCCCTGGGCCAGGCCGAGGATCACCGTCTCGTCCAGCAGCGTGTTGAACACGCGGTTGCCCTTGAAGGTCTTGAACAAGCCCTTGGTCACCGTATACACGCCGCCCTTCAACGCCACGTCCTCGCCGAACAGCAGCGACTCCGGGTACTTGGCCATCACGTCGTGCAGCGCCTGGCCGATCTGGATCGCCAGGTGACGCGGCGGCTGCTTCTCCGGCAGTTTTTCTTCGCCGCCGAACACTTCGGCGCGGCGCGCGGCGTAGTCGGCGCGCTCGGCTTCGGCCTTCACCGCGGCGGGCGTGTACGGCGCCAGCGGCTTCATCACTTCGGCCAGCGTGCCCAGGCGCGGACGGCGGTCGGCGTCCTCGGCGGCGGCGAAGCATTGCTTGCGGGTAGCTTCGTACAGCGCCAGCAGCGCCTCGCGCGTGTACAGGCCGGAGGCCAGCGCGATCTCGGCCGAGCGCAGCAGCGGGTCGGTCGCTTCCAGCGCGAACAGTTCCTCCACGCTGCGCCACTCGATCTCGAAATCGGTGCCGGCGTGGCCCATCACGCGCGTGGTGCGCAGATGCAGGAAGGTGGGGCGGCGCGTGCGGCGGCAGTGTTCCACCGCTGCGCGCACCTGGCCGTAGCCTTCGGCCAGGTCCAGGCCGTCGGCGTAGAAATAATCGAGGTCGGGGCGCTGGCGGAAGTTGTTGGCGATCCAGCCGCTGGGCGTCTTCACCGAGATGCCGATGCCGTTGTCCTCGCACACGAACAGCACCGGCGCGGGCAGCTTCTGATACGCCGTCCATCCCGCCGCATTGAACGCGGTCTGCGCGGTGGCGTGATTGGACGAAGCGTCGCCGAACGAGCAGATCGCGATGCTGTCCTGCGGCACCGGCAGCGTGTGGCCGATGCGGCGCGCCTGCTCGATCGCCACCGCGGTGCCGAAGGCCTTCGGCAGATGCGAGGCGATGGTCGACGTCTGCGGCAACACCCACAACGGCTTGCTGCCCCATACCTTGTGGCGGCCGCCGGAGGCCGGATCGTCCATGCTGGCAGCGAAGGACAGCGCCGAATCCATCACCGGGTCCATGCCGGGCAGCTTGCGGAAGCGCTCGGCCATGAAGCCGCCGGAGCGGTAATGCAGAAAAGCCGGATCGGTATGGCGGGTGAGCCGCGCCACCATCGCATTGCCTTCATGGCCGCTGGAGCCGATGGTGTAGAACACTTTGTTTTGCACGCGCAGCACGCGCGCCATCAGGTCCAGGTGGCGCGAGATCAACTGGGATCCCAGCAGGTCGCGGAAACCCTGCGCATCCAGCGCGCTGCCGGGCAGCACCGGCTCGCCGTCGCTCGGCGCGGCATGCACCTGCCCCTGCCAGAGCTGCACGAACTCGATGAAGTTCTGGTCGACGATCTCGGCGCGGTTGAAGCCTTTGTGGCGGGCATTCAGGGAGAACGGAAGCGCGGTCATGGGCGTGGTCGGATTCGGTGGGAAAGGGAAAGGAGAGGACAGGTTGACTGCGGTCAGCCCGCGGTCGCCGCAAGCGCGCGCAGCAGCGCGGCGCGGTGCAAGTCTTTCGGGCGGCCGAAGCTTTCGAGGATACGGATCTGTTCGGGCACGCTGGGAATGGGCACATCGAGGCCGGCAATACGGACGAGCACGAGCTCGCCCACCGTCACCGGCTGCCAGCCCTGCCCGGCGTTGAGCTCCAGGGCTCCCATCACTTCCACCGGCATGCCGCTGAAACGGAAGCGCGCGAACTGCGAGCGGAAACGCTCGGCGCCGGCCGGTTCGTAGCCGGCGTCGAGCCGGTCGCGCCAGGCGTCGGCCCGGCGTGCGGCATCGGCGGCGCTGGTCAGCAGGTCGAGGTCGGCCACGCTGACCTCGGCGCCGGCCAGATACGCGGCGGCGCTGCCGATCACCTGCCACGGATCGCGGCACAGGCGCTGCAGCGGCGGCAGCGCTTCCATCACAACCTGCTCCAGTACGTCGCGCATGCGGCTCCTCAGGTGCGCCGGTGGCGGCGCCACTCCTCGCGGCTCTGGCCCCAGATATCGATGGGCACCTCATGGAACGGCTCGGGCAGGCGGCCCGGGCCGCGCTTGCGCGAGCCCAGGCGCAGGGCCAGCGCCTGCGAGGCGGCGTTGTCGGGGTCGATGCTGTGGATCACGTCGGTCCAGCCCAGGCGCTCGAAGGCCCAGTCCATCGCCGCGGCGGCGCCTTCCAGCGCATAGCCCTTGCCCCAGGCCGCGCGCGCCAGGCCCCAGCCCACTTCCGGGCCGGGCCAGCCTTCCGGCTGCCAGGGGCCGAGCCGGCCTAGCCACTGGCCGGTGGCCTTCTCGATCACCGAGAACATGCCATAGCCTTGGATCGACCACGCCCCGACCATGGTGAGAAAGCCGCGCCAGGCCACCGCGCGTGGCTGCTGCCCGCCGATGAAGCGCGCCGATTCCGCATCGGCCATGTTCGCGGCCCAGCCCTCGAAATCCTCGGCCCGCGGCGGACGCAGCAGCAGGCGCTCGGTCTCGATGCGCAGGTCGACCCAGGCGATGTCCGGCGCCCCCATCGGCGTCAGAACGCGTTGATGCCGGTCAGCTCGCGGCCCACCACGAGCTGGTGCACGGTCTCGGTGCCCTCGTAGGTGATCACCGATTCCAGGTTCAGCGCGTGGCGGATCGCCACGTGCTCGGTGGTGATGCCGGCGCCACCGAGGATGTCGCGGCATTCGCGCGCGATGTCGATGGCGATGCGGCAGTTGTTCCACTTGGCCAGCGAGACCTGGGTCGGCTGCATGTTGCCGGCGTCCTTCAGGCGGCCCAGCTGCAGCGACAGCAGCTGCGCCATGGTGATGCGGCGGGCCATCTCGGCCAGCTTGAGCTGGATCGCCTGGTTGGAGGCCAGCGGCCGGCCGAACAGCACGCGCTCCTGGGTGTAGTCCAGCACTTCCTTGAGGCAGGCCTGTGCGGCGCCGATCGGGCCCCAGGTGATGCCGTAGCGGGCCTGGGTAAGGCAGCCCAGCGGACCCTTCAGGCCCTTGACGCTGGGCAGGCGGTTGGCTTCCGGCACGCGCACGTTGTCGAAGAACAGCGCCGAGGTGACCGAGGCGCGCAGGCTCATCTTCTTGTGCACTTCCTGCGCGGTGAAGCCGGCGGTGTCCGTCGGCACGATAAAGCCCTGGATGCCGTCCTCGGTCTGCGCCCATACGATGGCGATATGCGCGAGGTTGCCGTTGGTGATCCACATCTTGGCGCCGTTGATGACCCAGTCGCCGCCGTCCTTCTTCGCATGGGTCTTCATATTGGCCGGGTCCGAGCCGCCGTGCGGTTCGGTCAGGCCGAAGCAGCCGATGATCTCGCCCGCCGCCATCCCGGGCAGGTACTGCAGCTTCTGCTCCTCGGTGCCGTAGGCGTAGATCGGATACATGCACAGCGAGCTCTGCACCGAGGCGAAGCTGCGCAGGCCCGAATCGCCGCGCTCCAGCTCCTGGCAGATCAGGCCGTAGCTGACCCCGTTCATGCCGGCGCAGCCGTATTTCTCCGGCAAGGTGGCGCCCAGCAGGCCCAGGCTGGCGATTTCCGGGATCAGTTCCTTGGGAAAGCGGCCCTGGTCGAACGCGTCGCCGATGATCGGCAGCACGCGCTCGTCCACGAAGCGGCCCACGGTGTCTTGCACCATGCGCTCCTCGTCGGTGAGCAGCGAGCGGACGTCGTACAGGTCGAGCGGGTTCAGGCGGGCGGACATGCGGATGTTCCGTGCGGTCGGTGGGAAGCTCCCGATTCTAGCGGGGCGGCTCGGCCGGGGTCATGACGAGGTGCAGCAGATGGCCCACCGGTCGCCGTAGGTTGGGGTGAGCCGCAGGCGAACCCCAACGGTGCGCGGTGTCGGGGTTCGCCTGCGGCTCACCCCAACCTACGCCGGGCTTTGGCTGTCATTGCGCATGCAAGCCATGGGACCATGGCCCCTTCCCCCGCCGCCTTCCCCCATCCCCATGCTCAAAGGCGTCCTCCTGGGCTTCGCCTGCTACGCGGCCTACGCGATCAGCGATGCCTTCGTGAAATCCCTGCACGGCACCCTGCCGGCCTACGAGGCGGTGTTTTTCGGCGCCGTGCTGATGCTCAGTGCCCTGCCCTTTATCCGGCGGCCGGAGGATCGCTGGATCGAGGTGTTCCAGGCGCGCAAGCCGGTGCTGTGGTGGATCCGGGCGATTTCCGGCTCGATCTGCAATATCGCCGCGGTGATCGCTTTTACCGCGCTGCCGATGGCCGAGGCCTTCGCGCTGATTTTCCTGCTGCCGATCTTCGTGACCGTGCTGTCGGTGCTGTTCCTGAAGGAGCACGTCGGCTGGCGGCGCTGGTCGGCGGTGCTGGCCGGCTTCCTGGGCGTGCTGGTGGTGCTGCGGCCGGGGTTCCGCGCGCTCGGCGTGGGGCATCTGGCGGCGATGACCTGCGGTTTGTCCGGCGCGGTGTCGGTGGTGGCGCTGCGCATGGCCGGCGCGCACGAGAAGCGTATCAGCCTGTATGGCGCCGGCGTGATCGGCCCGCTGCTGGCGGGCGGCCTGCTGATGCTGCCGGATTTCGTCTGGCCCGATGCGCATCAATGGATGCTGCTGTCCGGCTACGGCCTGCTGGCCGGGCTGGCTGGAGTGCTGCTGATGCTGGCCACCCAGCATGCGCCCGCCAATCGCGTGGCGCCGACGCAGTACAGCCAGATGCTGTGGGCGATCGGCTTCGGCTACTGGCTGTTCGGCAACCGGCTGGACTGGCCGATGCTGTTCGGCATCGCGCTGATCCTGGGGTCGGGGTTGTTCACGCTGGTGCGCGAGGGGCGCGTCACACCTTGGTGGCGGCGGACCAAGCTGGTCTAAGCACGCTCAGCTGTTGCTGACCCCGTGCGGCACATGCCCCGCCGCCACGTATTTGCGCGCCGATTCGACGTTGGCCGGCGAATCGTCGAAAAAGATGTCCGCGCCGAACGCTTCCAGGAACGGCCCCTTGTCGCGCCCGCCGAGGAACAGCGCCTCGTCGATGCGCACGCCCCAGCGGCGCAGGGTCAGGATCACCCGCTTGTGCGCCGGCGCGGATCGCGCGGTGACCAGCGCCGTGCGGATCGGCGAGGTTTCCGCCGGAAACGCCGCCTGCAGGCGATGCACCGCGGTGAGAAATCCGCGGAAAGGGCCGACCGACAGCGACTCCTCCGCCCGCTCGCGCTCGTTGCGATGGAACGCCTCCAGCCCTTCCTCGCGCGACACCCGCTCGCCTTCGTCGCCGAACAGCACCGCGTCGCCGTCGAAGGCGATACGCAGCTGCTCGGTCGCCCGCGGCGGCGCCACCGACGGCAGGATGGTGGCGGCGGCCACACCAGCGACCAGCGCACGGCCCACATCTTCGGCATTGGCGGACAGGAACAGGTCGGTCTTGAACGGCGCGATGTAGTCGGAGGTCGGCGCACCGCTGGTGAATGCCGCGCGGCTGATATCCAGGCCGTAGTGCTGGATCGCATTGAAGATGCGCAGACCCGTGTCGCCGGAGTTGCGCGACAGCAGGATCACTTCCACCGGCGGCACGTCGCCGCCCAGCTTGTTGAGGCCCAGCAGTTTCTGCACCAGCGGGAAGGCCACGCCGGGCTTGAGGATCTCGTTCTCGTGGTCGATCTGGAACGCGCGATACGCATCCAGGCCATCGCGCTCGAACAGTTCATGGCTGTCGCCGAGGTCGAACAGTGCGCGCGAGGAAATCGCCACCACGAGGCGGTTGTCGCTGGCGGCGGCAGGGTCGTGGGCGATGGGATGCTTGGTGGTCATGGCGAGGCCGTACGGACGAATAAACCAATCTAGCAAACCCGCCGCGCTTTAGTCCGGCGCGAACTGCTCGTCGAGGATGCGCTGTTCCAGATTGTGCTCCGGATCGAACAGCAGGCGCACGCCCGGCCCCGCCGACTGCTTCACCGTCACCTCGCGCACGTCGCGCACTTCGTGGAAGTCCGCGGTGGCGCTGACCGGCCGCTTGTTCGGATCGAGCACGCGCAGGCTGACCTGGGTGCGATGCGGCAGGATCGCGCCACGCCAGCGGCGCGGGCGGAACGGGCTGATCGGGGTGAGCGCCAGCACGTTGGCGTCCAGCGGCAGGATCGGGCCATGTGCGGAAAGGTTGTACGCGGTGGAACCGGCCGGCGTGGAAACCAGGATGCCGTCGCACACCAGTGTGTCCAGCTTCACCGTTTCGTTGAGCTTGATTTCCAGATGCGCGGCCTGGTTGCTCTGGCGCAGCAGCGACACTTCATTGAAGGCCAGCGCATGGTGCGTCTTGCCCTTGGCGCAGGTGACGTCCATCTCCAGCGGATACAGCAGCGCAGCGTGCGCCCGCTCGATGCGCCCGGGCAGATCGTCCAGGCGATGCTTGTTCATCAGGAAGCCGACGCGGCCGAGCTTCATGCCGTAGACCGGGATGGCCAGCGGCAGATGCGCATGCAGCGTGCGCAGCATGAAGCCATCACCCCCTAAAGCCACGATCGCCTGCGCCTGTTCCGGCGGCACTTCACCGTAACGCTCCACCAGTTTGCGGCGAGCCTGCTGGGCAACCGAGGTTTCGCTGGCGACGAAGGCGTAGGCCATGGGGGCTTAGGTGGCGGTGGGTGGGCGGTCAGTTGAGCGTAGATGGGCGGTGGGTGCAAGGGTTGGCTCGACGGGGTGGCGAGCTACCCATCACATGACGTCTACCCCCACATCAGGCGCCATGCCCAATCAGCGCCATAAGAGAAAGTCGTGCTGATTTTGCCACTCCTGGCATTTTCCAGTTCATCCCCCTCCGCCCGCTTCCTACGATGCACCACCCTCCCCGCACAGCGGGCGTGCGTGAGGTTCGTTCGATACCAATTATCGCCAAGTCGAGCGGTAAGTCTTGGTGCGTGCACGCACATTCAAATCTAGTGGAGATGTTTTAAGTGAATACGATTTACAAGATTGTCCGCAACGCGGCTACCGGCAAATGGGTAGTGGCGTCGGAGTTAGCCAAGGGTCGCAAGAAGGCCACTGCGATCGCCGTCGTGGTATTTCTCGCGGGAGGATTTGCGACCACAGTTTCCGCCGGGTCGATCTATGTAAATGACGGCACCGACGGAACATGCAGGAGCTTCAAGGATGGAGGAAAAAGCGATGACACTGACGACGCTTTAACGGTCACGCAAGCCATATGCAACATCACCAGTATCGCAGGATTGAGCTCGGCGGCGACCGGCACCTTGGTGATCAATAGCAACGGGACTTACCTCAAGGGCGATTTTTCTATTGATGGCGCGTTTGATCTGAACTCGCACAAGGTCACCTCACTTTTGGCTGGCACAGCCTCCACCGACGCTGCGAATCTCGGCCAGCTTTCCCCTTCGGTAAACGCCCTCGGCGGCGGCGCCAAGATCGACGCCACCACCGGCGCCGTGACCGGCCCCAGCTACGCCCTGACCAACGGCGGCACGCAGACCACGGTCGGCGGTGCGCTGAGCGGTCTGGATACGGCCATCACCACGGCCAACACCAACATTTCCACCAACAAGACCAGCATCACCTCGTTGCAGGGCCTGGTCAGCCAGGATGCGACCACCAAGAAGATCAGTATCGGCTCGGCGCTCGACGGCGACACCGTGGACTTCTCCGGCAAGAAGGGTGGCGCCACGCAGTCGCGCAAGCTCACCGGCCTCAGCGATGGCGAGCTGTCCGGCACCAGCAAGGACGCCGTGACCGGCGCCCAGCTCTACGCCACCAACCAGAACATCACCACCAACGCCACCAACATCACCACCCTGCAGAGCCAGATCAACAACGGCTCGGTCGGCCTGGTGCAGCAGGACGCCACCACCAAGAAGATCAGCGTGGCCTCCGAGGTCGAAGGCGACACCGTCGATTTCTCCGGCAAGAAGGACGGCAAGGCGCAGTCGCGCAAGCTCACCGGCCTCAGCAAGGGCGAGCTGTCCAGCACCAGCACGGATGCGGTGACCGGCGCGCAGCTGTACGCCACCAACGAGAACGTGGCCACCAATACCAAGGACATCGCCACCAACACCGGCAACATCAGCTCGCTGCAGACCCAGCTCAACGACGGCACCATCGGCCTGGTCAAGCAGGACGCCACCACCAACGCCATCACCGTGGGCGGCGCCAGCGGCGGCGGCAGCATCAACTTCGCCGGTACCGGCGGCAACCGCGTGCTGAGCGGCATCGCTAACGGTTCGGCGGATAGCGATGCGGTGACCATCGCGCAGCTGAAGGCGGCCGGCCTGATCAGCCCGACCGGCAATCCGCTGCTGTCGCTGGTCTACGACGACCTGACCATGGGCAGCGCCACGCTGGGCGGCAGCAAGGGCACGGTGATCCATAACCTGGGCAGTGGTGCGGTAGCGCACGGCAGCATGGATGCGGTGAACGGCGGCCAGCTGTTCGACATGCAGCAGGACATCACCAACCAGATCAACTCGCTCAACGGCCAGGTCGGCGCGCTGACCAACCAGGTGAACAACATCAACCAGGGCCTCAATGACGGCTCGCTGGGCGGCGCCGGCGGCAGCGGCAGCGGCGTCAACAGCACCGTGCTGGGCGAAGGCTCCAACGCCTCCGGCATCGGCAGCACGGCCGTGGGCGAGAACGCCAACGCGAGCGCCGACGGCAGCACCGCCACCGGTGCCAACTCGGTCGCCTCGGGCAACAACAGCACCGCCAACGGCAGCGGCGCCCAGGCACTGGGCACCAACAGCACCGCCACCGGCTCCCACGCCATCGCTTCGGGCGAAGGCTCGACCGCCAACGGCGCCAACGCGGCGGCCAACGGCGCCAACAGCACGGCGATCGGTTCCGGTGCGACGGCCAACGCCAACAACTCGGTCGCGCTGGGCGCCAACTCGACCGCCGACCGCGACAACACCGTGTCGGTGGGTTCGGTCGGCGGCGAGCGCCAGATCACCAACGTGGCGGCCGGTACCCAGGCCACCGATGCGGCCAATTGGGGCCAGGTGCAGGACGCGGTGCATGGCGTGCAGGACTGGGCGAACCGCAGGTTCGAACAGGTCGACAGCCGCATCGATCGGATGGGTGCGATGGGCGCGGCCTATTCGCAGATGGCGTTCAGCGCGAACGGCGTGAATACGCCCAACCGCGTCGGCGTCGGCGTCGGCATGCAGGGTGGCCACTCGGCCGTGGCGCTGGGTGTTTCGCACCAGTTCTCGCCGAACTTCAACGTGTCGTTCGGCGGTTCGTCGTCCGGCAAGGAGACGTCGGTGGGCGCGGGTATGGCGTTCGGCTGGTAAGCAGTAAGCGAGCGGTAGTTCCTTCGGCCGGCATCTGCGGATGCCGGCCTTTTTTATGCCAGGCAAGCTGGAAGACGAAGGCGCCCAAGGCGCCTTTCTTTTTGCGTGCCGCATTCAACAGCTACCCATTTATCCCCTTCCCGGTACGAACCCGACCGCTTCTGCAAAGGCCGCGATCGGCATCACCTCCTCGCATGCGCGCCCTGGTCACCATGGCCACGCTGCTGCCGACTGGGCAGGGGACATGCCACTCGCGCGGGGCAAGGCGCGATGGATGCGGCAAACATGGCCAGCGGCAGCAGCCCTCGACGACGAACAACGCATCACTGCGGCTTCCCTGAAGTCGCGGCGATGCGCTGCACGCCATTTTTCCGAGCACGGTTGACCTACTCACAAGATATCGCCCATGAGCCATAGCCATCCCATCCGCATCAACCCCATCCGCATCGACCAGCACTCCAAAGCACAGACGCGTTCCGACGCCCATCCCGACCACCTCGCCACCCTGTGCCGAACGAAGAACAGCGACTTGTTCGCCCTGGGCTTCGGCGCACTCGCGCTATGGGTTTCGACCCAGGCCACGGCCAACGTCATCGAGGTCTGCGACGGCAACACCGCGACCACCATCACCGCCGGCTCCACCGCAAAAGTGGGCAAATGCAACGACAACGGACAAAACAGCACGACCTTCCTCCTCGCCAGCAACGGTGACGGCGTCGCCGTACACGGCCACAGCAACGGCACGCTGACGCTGCGCGGCAATAACGGCGTGAGCATCCGCGGCAACACCTCGCTCAACGGCCACCGCATCACCAGCCTCGCCGCCGGCAGCGCCGATGCCGACGCGGTGAATGTCGGCCAGCTTCGCCCCTTGCAGAACTCGCTGCAGCGAGTGGATGGCGCGCTGGGCACGCTGGACCGGGGCCTGAGCGCGGCGAACGGCAACATCAGCAACCTGAGCAGCGGCCTCGACACGGCAAAGAACCACATCACCGATATCAACACCCACCTCGATACCGCCAAGGGCAAGATCGCCACGCTCAGCACCGGCGTCGACACCGCTCATAGCAGCATCACGCAGCTGCATACCGGCCTGGGCACCGCCAACGCCAACCTGACCCGCCTTATCGGCAACCTCGACAACGGCTCGGCCGGCCTCGTGCGCCAGGCCGGCAAGGGCGACGCCATCGACTTCGCCCGGCACCTGGACAGCGGCAGGGTGAATTTCGCCGGCGGCATCAATGGCAAGGCCGCGGATCGCGTGCTGGCCGGCGTCGCCGCCGGCGCAGCCGACAACGACGCGGTGAACATGAAGCAGCTCAAGCACATCGCTGGTGCGCTCGGTGGCGGCGCCGTCGTCAATGCCGCCGGCGACATCGTCCAGCCGACCTACAA
The DNA here is from genome assembly GCF_052115385.1 of Dyella sp. 2RAB6. NCBI lineage: Bacteria > Pseudomonadati > Pseudomonadota > Gammaproteobacteria > Lysobacterales > Rhodanobacteraceae > Dyella > Dyella sp. 2RAB6. Next base: position 463,161 of record NZ_JBFRGP010000001.1, on the reverse strand, counting down.
CATCCAGGGACAGAACCGCACCGGCGTGGACGGTGCGTTGAGCGCTCTCGACGGCGGCCTGGATACGGCCAACGCGCAGATCGCCCGGCTCGACAGCAGCCTAGGCAATGGCTCCGCGGGCCTGCTGCGGCAGAACGGCAAGGGCGAAGACGTCACCCTTGCCAAGGAGCTGGACGGCAACAAGTTGAATATCGCCGGCACGTTCGACGAACCGACTATGGGCGGCGGCACCGCGAAGCAGATCAAGGATCGCGGCCTGACCGGCCTCGCCGCCGGCAAGGCCGACAACGACGCGGTGAATCTCGGGCAGCTGAAGGAGACCGGCCTGTTCGACAACGCCGGCGGTGCACGGCATGCGGTGACCTACGACAGCGCCAGCAAGTCCATGGTCACGTTCGGCGGCGTCGGCGGCACGGTGCTGGCCAATGTCGCTCCCGGCCAGGTCGCCGCGGACAGCAGGCAGGCGATCAACGGCGGCCAGTTGCATGCGCTGCGCGAGGATCTGCACGGCCGGCTTCATGGCCTGGACGGACGCGTCGGCAAGCTGGAAACGCCTGCTGACGGCGACGGCGATCACAGCGGCACGCCTGGGATCAGCCTGGCCGATTCCGCCGACCAAACCGCATCCGACGGCCTGCTTCATGCCCCTCACGACAGCATCGCCATCAGCGACCGTGTTCCGGCTCATGGCAGCGACGCATCGACGGGTTCGGCCACGCATCCACGCCAGATCACCCACGTGGCCGCCGGCACCCAGCGCACCGACGCGGCCAACTGGGGCCAGGTGCAGGACGCCGTCGATGACGTGCGGCACTGGGCGCAGCGCCGCTTCGAACAGCTGGATCGCCGCGTCCAAAGCATCGGTGCAATGAGCGCCGCGATGGCGCAGATGGCCTTCAGCGCGCAGGGACTGGCGCAGGTCAACCGGGTGGCGGTGGGCGTGGGCCGGCAGGGCAACCGCTCCGCCGTGGCGCTGGGCTATTCGCACCAGTGGCAGCCGAACATGAACCTGTCGCTGGGCGGTGCGCTGAGCGGCGACGATGCGTCGATGGGAGCCGGTTTCGCGCTGGGTTGGTGAGCCTGATTCACCAACAGCGTGTGAAAACAAAAAGGCCGGCACCCAAGGATGCCGGCCTTTCTTTTCCATGCTCCCGCGTCACCGCGGAAGCTTTCGCTACAGCTATCGCTTACCCATTCACCGGCACCGCGGCCAACTGCGCCAGGCGGCGTACCGCCACCGAGGCGATCGGATAATCCGCGTTCTGCGTAAGGATCTCCGCCAGCATGCTGCGCGTGTACTTCAGCGTCGCATCGTCGCGCTGCAGCCATGCCTGCACCGGCGAGCTGCCCTTGGCCTGGCCGGCCAAAGCCAGCACCTGCAGCGCCAGCGCGCGATGCTGGTGGTTCAGCTCATCCAGCAGCGAACCGCGCGCCTGCGCATGCCAGTGGCCTTCCACCGGCAGCGCTTCAATCTGGCTGCGCAGCCATTCCAGGTCCAGCGCCTCGCCCAGCTCGTAGAACACGCCGGCCACCTTGTCGATCGGCTGGCCGCTCTGCTGCGCCACTTCGACCATGTCCAGCATGGCGCGCAGCTCGGGGATGCGGGCCAGACGCACGGAAAGACCAGTCGGCAGGCCCAGGCCTTCCCACTTCTCCTGGCTGGTGCCGAAATCGGCCTTGCCGGTGGGGGTGAGCGTCTCGGGCACGGCTTCGTACAGCGCCGCGACGCCGGCCTGGTAGCGATCGACGTTGGCGGCGATTTCCAGCGTGCCGCCCGGACGGCTGAGCAGCCAGCGGGTGAGATGACGCAGCAGCGACCAGATCTGCATGATCGCGTCGAGCTGGGTCTCCTCGTCCACCTTGCTGTCCAGCGCCTCGATCTCTGCCCACAGGTCGCGCGCGCCCAGGATCTCGCGGGCGGCGGTATAGGCCTTGGCGATCGCCGCCGGGCCCTGCCCCGTGTCTTCCTGCATGCGCATCATGAAGGTGGCGCCCATGCGGTTGATGGTCGAGTTGGTCACCGCGGTGGCGATGATCTCGCGCTTCAGGCGATGGCGCTGCATGTGCTCGGCGTACTTCTCGTGCAGCGGCTCGGGGAAGTAGCGCACCAGCTCCTTGGAGAGGTACGGGTCTTCCGGCACGTCCGAATCGAGCAGCTGCTGGAACAGCTTGATCTTGTCGTACGACAGCAGCACCGACAGCTCCGGCCGCGTCATGCCCTGGCCGCGCGCCTTGCGCTCGGTCAGCTCCGCTTCGCTGGGCAGGTATTCGACCTGGCGGTCGAGCAGACCCTCGCCTTCGAGGGTGCGGATGAAGTGCGCCATCGAACCCAGGCGGCGGCCCGACTGGCGCTCCATCAGGGTGATCGCCTGGTTCTGGCGATAGTTGTCCCACAGCACCAGCTGGCCGACTTCGTCGGTCATCGAGGCCAGCTGCTGGTTGCGCGCGGCGGTATCGAGCTCGCCACGCTGTACGGCGTCGTCGAGCAGGATCTTGATGTTCACCTCGTGATCGGAGGTGTCCACGCCGGCGGAGTTGTCGATGAAGTCGGTGTTGAGCAGCACGCCGTGCTGCGCGGCCTCGATGCGGCCTTTCTGGGTGCAGCCCAGGTTGCCGCCCTCGCCCACCACCTTGCAGCGCAGCTCCGCGCCGTTGACGCGCAGCCCGTTGTTGGCGCGGTCGCCCGCGTCGGCGTGGCTCTCGCTGGCCGCCTTCACGTAGGTGCCGATGCCGCCGTTCCACAGCAGGTCCACCGGCGCCTTGAGAATGGCGTTGAGCAGTTCGTTCGGCGCCAGCTGGGTGACGTCGCCCTTGATGCCCAGCGCGGCGCGCACCTCCGGCGACACGGGGATCGCCTTCAGCGTGCGCGGATAGATGCCGCCACCGGCAGAGATCAGCGACTTGTCGTAATCCTCCCAGCTCGAACGCGGCAGCTTGAACATGCGCTCGCGCTCGACGAAGGAACGCTCGGGGTCCGGCTGCGGGTCGAGGAAGATATGCCGGTGATCGAACGCGGCCAGCAGGCGGATATGCCGCGACAGCAGCATGCCGTTGCCGAACACGTCGCCGGACATGTCGCCGATGCCCACGCAGCTGAAGTCCTGCGTCTGGCTGTCGCGGCCCAGCGCACGGAAATGGCGCTTGACCGATTCCCACGCGCCCTTGGCGGTGATGCCCATGCCCTTGTGGTCGTAGCCGTTGGAGCCACCCGACGCGAATGCATCGCCCAGCCAGAAGCCGTGCTCCAGCGAGATGGCATTGGCGATGTCGGAGAACGTCGCCGTGCCCTTGTCGGCGGCCACCACCAGGTAGGGATCGTCGAGGTCGTGGCGCACTACGTCGTGCGGCGGCACCACCTTGCCTTCGACCAGGTTGTCGGTGATGTCGAGCAGGCCGTTGATGAACATGCGGTAGCAGGCGATGCCTTCGGCGAGCTGCGCGTCGCGGTCGCCACTGCTGCCCGTTAGCTGGGGCGGCCGCTTCACCACGAAGCCACCCTTCGAACCCACCGGCACGATCACCGTGTTCTTCACCATCTGCGCCTTGACCAGGCCCAGCACCTCGGTGCGGAAATCCTCACGGCGGTCGGACCAGCGCAGGCCGCCGCGCGCCACCGCGCCGAAGCGCAGGTGGATGCCTTCCACCCGCGGCGCCGACACGAAGATCTCGCGGTACGGCACCGGCTTGGGCAGGTCGGGCACGCGGTGCGAATCGAACTTGAAGCTGATGTAGCCGCGGTACGCACCTTCCCACTGCTGGAAGAAGCTGGTGCGCAAGGTGCCGCGGATCAGCGCCACGAAGCTGCGCAGGATGCGGTCGTCGTCGAGGCTGGAGACGTTCTCCAGCAGCACGCCGATGGTCTCCTCGATGACCTTGAGCTGCTCGGCGCGCGGCTGCTCCAGTGCGGCCACCAGGCCGTCGATCAGGGCCGGATGCGCGTGGCGCACGCTTTCCGGAATCAGCGTCTGCATCTCGCCGGCCAGCGCGGCGCGCGCGTTCTTCAGTTCCACCGCGCCGAGTACTTCGCGGCGCGGGTCGAACTTGGCCAGGAACAGCTCCACCAGCAGGCCGGCGATGGCCGGATAGCGGTTGAAGGCGTCTTCCATGTAGTTCTGCGAGAACGCCACGCCGGTCTGCAGCAGGTATTTGCAGTAGCCGCGCAGCATGGCGACCTGGCGCCAGCTCAGCTTGGCGCCGAGCACCAGGCGGTTGAAGCCGTCGTTCTCGGCATTGACTCGCCAGATCTGCTCGAACGCGTCCTCGAACAGCGTGCCGACCTGCTCCACCGAGAACGTGAGGTTGCCGACCGGCTGCACCTCGAAGTCCTGGATGAACAGCGGCGTGCCGCCGGTCTTGACGTCGTACACGTGCTCGGTGAGCACGCGCAGGCCGAGGTTTTCCAGCTGCGGCAGCACTTCGGACAGGGCGATGTCGGCGCCGCTGCGGTAGACCTTGAAACGCAGTTCTTCCGGACGCTGTTCCGGGTGATAGAACGACATGCGCACCGCGTCGTCGCCCTTCAGCAGGGCGAGCTGGCGCACGTCCTCGGCGGCGGCGGCGGGCAGCACGTCTTCCACGTAGCCGGCCGGCAGCGCCTTGCCGTAGCGGTTGGCCAGCACCACGCCGTCGTGATCGCCCATCAGCTTGACCAGGGCGTCGCGCAGGTCGTCGTGCCAGTTGCGCACGATCGCGGCGACGTTCTGCTCCAGCGCCGCGGCGTCGTAGTTCACGTGGTCGCCGATCTTCGGGCGCACCACGATATGCAGGCGGGCCAGCGCAGCCTCGCCCATCAGCACCGAGGAATCGACCTGCTCGCCATGCAAAGCTTCGCGCAGCATGTTCTCGATGCGCTCGCGCACCGTGGTGTTGAAGCGCTCGCGCGGCACGAACACCAGGCAGGTGAAGAAGCGGCCGTAGCGGTCGCGGCGCACGAACAGGCGCGTGCGTGCGCGCTGGCGCAGTTCCAGGATGCCGACGGCGTTGGCGTACAGCTCTTCCTCGTTGCTCTGGAACAGCTCGTCGCGCGGCAGCGTCTCCAGGATGTGGCGCAGCGACTTGCCCGAGTACGAATCGCGCTTCAGGCCCGAGCGGGCCATCACCGCCTCCACCCGCTGGCGCACCAGCGGCACGTCCTGCGGACGCGCCATATAGGCGTTGGAGGAGAACAGGCCGAGGAAACGCTGTTCGGCCACCGGCTTGCCGCTGGCGTCGAAGCGCAGCACGCCGACGTAATCCATGTGGCCCTGGCGATGCACGTGCGAGCGCGCATTGGTCTTGGTCAGGATGATCGCGTCGCTCGAGCCGGACTGCGGCAGTTCGCTGGCCACCATGCTGCGCAGCGAGCGCGGCGCCATCGAGCGCTCCTGCTTGTGCAGGATGCCGAGACCCGAACCTTCCACCGAGCGCAGCATTTCATCGCCGGCGGACTGGATGACTTCGTATTCGCGGTAGCCGAGAAAGGTGAAGTTGTCGTCGGCCAGCCAGCGCATGAACTCGACCGCTTCTTCCACCGAGTCGTGGTTCAGCGGCAACTGGCGCTTCGGCAGGTCGGCGGCGATGGCCAACGCCTGGTCGCGCATGCGGCTCCAGTCGTTGACCGAGACGCGCACGTCTTCCAGCGAGCCTTCGAGCTGCGCCTTGAGCTGGGCCATCTCGGCCTCGTCGGCGAGGCGGTCGATTTCGAAATGCATCACCGACTCGGGCGCACCATCGTCGGCGCCCAGGCGCTGCAGGCGGCCGGAGGCATCGCGCGTGGTCTTCACCACCGGATGGATCACCGCGTGGATCTGCAGGCGGGTGGACACGATCATGCTGACCGTGTCGACCAGGAAGGGCATGTCGTCGGTGACGATCTGCACCACGCTGCGGCCGGCGTGACCGGCTTCGGGGTTGAACACGCGCACCGAGGCGCGGCCGGGCTGGCGCTGCTGCGCGAACTCGAGCAGGCCGGCGAGCAACGCCGCCCATTCGCTTGCGGTGTGCAGTGCGAGGTCGCCGGCGGCGACGCGCGCGAAGAAAGCGCTGATAAAAAATTGCGCCTCATCAAGGCGCTGGGTGGGGAAACCGGTTTTTTTCAGTTCGTCCAGAACTTCAGCTTGGATAACTTCAGCCTGGATCGATGTTTCGCTGGCCGCACGAATTGCGTTCATGGCATCTATGTTGGCAGTGACGGAGATGGGGCAGAAAATCCGCGAAAGAATACGCTCGCACCACCGCGATAGCCACCTGCATTGCGGCAATCACTTCAGCTCGCGGTTCGGCAAACGATCGTTTCGCATGCGCGCGTGCTTCGGCCGAATGCTGCGCGCTGCGTGTGGATGTGCGTGGCGCGTGGATCGGCGCGATGCGGGTGCGGTATCGCGGACGAATGCGTCGGGACGGTGCGGTGAAGTCATGTCGCTGCACGGGCACGACATCGCCCGCATCCATCGCTGCGTTGCAGCATGCGAAGCCCGGTCCGGACCCCGTCGACCCGGGTAGAAAGAAAGAATCGTTGCGGGAACGCAGCGGCGGCCGCGGCACTGGCGCGTGCAGACCCAAGAATCTGTCTGAGGGATCATTCTCTACGGATGACTACTCAGACCATGCGCCCCCGCATGGTCCCTGTCACAGCCCGTCACACCCCCTTCGCGGCGAAAACACGAAGAATTCAGGGCTAGACCATTGGTCAAAGCAAATTGTAAACTGACCGGTATAGTCAAGCCCGCTGCCTGTCCGGAGCACCGCATGCGCTGTTCACAAGCGCCGCCCCGTCGCCATCCGGACGAGCGGCACTAGGCAGGCATGCTGCGCCACGGAAAGCTACGGGCCTGATGGCCGATCCGGGGATCGGCGCGACCCGCACACCCGATACCTATAAATGGAGTCCCCATGAAGTCCTCGTCATTGCGCACACCACTGCTGTGCCTTGGCCTGCTGGCGCTGGCCGCCTGTGGTGGCAAGAAGGAACAAGGCCCGCCGCAGATGCCGACCCCTGAGGTCGGTGTAGTCAAGGCCCAGCCGGTTTCGGCCCCGCTCAACAAGGACCTGGTGGGACGCCTTTCGGCTTTCCGCAGCGCCGACGTGCGCGCCCGCGTGGCCGGCGTGCTGTTGAAGCGCGTCTACGAAGAAGGCACCGACGTGAAGAAGGGCCAGGTGCTGTTCGAGATCGATCCGTCGGTCTACCAGGCCAACCTGAACTCGGCCCAGGCCAACCTCGTCTCGGCCCAGGCCACTTATGCCAACGCCCACAAGGCGGCCGAGCGCACCCGCCAGCTGCGTCCGCAGGGCTATGTGTCGCAGTCCGACCTGGATAACGCCGAGGCCAACGAGCGCAGCTCGGCCGCCGCGGTGAAGCAGTCCCAGGCCGCGGTGGAAAGCTCGCGCATCAGCCTCGGCTTCACCCGCGTCACCGCGCCGATCGATGGCCGCGCCGGCCAGCAGCAGGTCACCGAAGGCGCCATCGTGGGCAACGGCAACGCCGATGCCGGAGCCAGCTCGACCCTGCTGACCACGGTCGACCAGCTCGATCCGCTGTACGTCAACTTCACCGTCGGCGCCGCCGACCTGGACCGCCTGCGCCGCGCCCAGAGCGCCGGCCACGTGAGCCTGTCCGACCCGACCAAGACCACGGTGGACGTGATCCTGCCCGACGGCAGCAAGTACGAGCAGCAGGGCCAGCTCGACTTCTCCGGCGCCACGGTCGACCCGACCACCGGCACGGTCAACCTGCGCGCGCAGCTCGCCAACGCGGACAAGCGCCTGCTGCCCGGCACCTACGTCACCATCAAGGCGAACCTGGGCCAGCAGAACAACGTGTTCCTGGTGCCGCAGCAGGGCGTGGCGCGCGACGTCGCCGGCGCCTACGTGCTGGTGGTGAACGAGGAGGGCAAGGTCCAGCGCAAGGACATCACCGCCAACGACCTGAGCAACGGCAACTGGATCGTCACCGGCGGCCTCGCCACCGGCGACCAGGTGATCGTGTCGGGCCTCCAGTCCGTCCAGCCGGGCGCCCCCGCCAAGGCCTCGCCGTGGCAGCCGGGCAAGGACGCCGGTCCGCCGAATGGCGCGCCGGGCGGCCAGCCCGCGGCCGGCAAGCACTGACGGGAGTCGACCGACATGCCCAGTTTTTTCATTGACCGCCCGATTTTCGCGTGGGTGGTAGCGATCCTCATCACCATGGTCGGCACGATTGCGATGCTGAACATGGGTATCGAGTCCTACCCCAACATCGCACCGCCGCAGGTGGTGGTGAACGCGACCTTCCCCGGCGCCAACGCCGACACGGTGGAGAAGAACGTCACCCAGGTGATTGAGCAGCAGCTCACCGGCATCGACCACCTGCTGTACTTCTCCTCGTCCTCCAACTCCAACGGCTCCGCTTCGATCACCCTCACCTTCGAGACCGGCACCAACGCCGACATCGCCCAGGTGCAGGTGCAGAACAAGGTCTCGCTGGCCCAGCCGCGCCTGCCCACCGCCGTCACCCAGCAGGGTGTGGTGGTGGCCAAGAGCAATCCTGACTTCCTGATGTTCGTGTCGCTGGTCTCCACGAACCCGGATATCGACGGCAACCGCCTGGCCGACATCATCGCCTCGCAGGTGGCCGACCAGGTCGGCCGCATTCCCGGCGTGGGCAGCACCCGCCTGATCGGTGCCGAGTACGCGGTGCGCATCTGGCTGAACCCGGACAAGCTGCAGGGCTATGGCCTCTCCGCCAGCGCCGTGCGCGACGCCGTGTCCGGCCAGAACGTGCAGTTCGCCGCCGGTTCGCTCGGCGCCGATCCGGCCCCGGCCGACCAGGGCTTCACCGCCACGGTGTCGGCGGAAGGACGCTTCTCCTCGCCGGAGGAGTTCGGCAACATCATCCTGCGCGCCAATGGCGACGGCACGGTGGTGCGCCTGAGCGACGTGGCCCGCGTGTCGTTCGGTCCGCAGACCTATGGCCTGACCTCCACCTGGAACGGCCAGCCGGTGGGCGGCCTCGGCGTGCAGCTGCTGCCGGGCGCGAACGCGCTCGACGTGGCCACCGCCGTGCGCGCCAAGATGGACGAGCTGTCCAGGGACTTCCCGCAGGGCGTCACCTGGTTCGCGCCGTACGACACCACCCCGTTCGTGACGGTGTCGATCAACGAAGTGGTGCACACCCTGATCGAGGCGATCATCCTCGTCTTCCTGGTGATGCTGATCTTCCTGCAGAACATCCGCGCCACCATCATCCCCACCCTGGTGATCCCGGTCGCGCTGCTGGGCACCTTCATCGGCCTGATCGGGCTGGGCTTCACCATCAACCAGCTGACCTTGTTCGGCATGGTGCTGGCGATCGGCATCGTGGTGGACGACGCGATCGTGGTGATCGAGAACGTCGAACGCATCATGACCGAGGAGCACCTCCCGCCGAAGGAGGCCACCCGCAAGGCGATGGGCCAGATCACCGGCGCGGTGGTGGCGATCACCGTGGTGCTGGCGGCGGTGTTCGTGCCGTCCGCGCTGCAGGCCGGCGCCTCGGGCGTGATCTACAAGCAGTTCGCGCTGACCATCGCGGTGTCGATGGGCTTCTCGGCCTTCCTCGCGCTGTCGTTCACCCCAGCGCTGTGCGCCACCATGCTGAAGCCGACCCACGACCAGAAGAAGAACGTCGTGTACCGCGGCTTCAACAAGATGTTCGACAAGGTCACCCACACCTACAGCGGCCATATCTCCAGCGCCGCGCGGCATGCGCCGCGGTGGATGATCGTGTTCGCGCTGATCACCGCGCTGGCCGGCTTCCTGTACACCAAGCTGCCCACCAGCTTCGTGCCCAGCGAAGACCAGGGCTTCGCGCTGGCCATCGTCAACCTGCCGCCGGGCGCCACCCTCAAGCGCTCCGAGCAGGTGATGGCGGAGATGCGCGAACGCATCAAGAACAGCCCGCTGAACGACTCCATCGTCGGCATGTACCAGATCAGCGGCTTCAGCTTCGTCGGCCAGAGCGAAAGCGCCGGCATGGCCTTCATCAAGCTCAAGGACTGGAGCGAACGCAAGATCACCGCCGATGAGCTGATCACGCAGGCCAACGGCGTGCTGCACGGCATCCGCGACGCGCAGATCTTCGTGGTGAACCTGCCGACCATCCGCGGCCTCAGCCAGTTCGGCGGCATCGACATGTACCTGCAGGCACGTGCCGGCCAGACGCATGGCGAGCTGATGCAGTCGATGGGCATGGTGCTGGGCAAGTCGCAGGGCAACCCGGCGCTGCTGGGCACCCGTCCGAACTCGCTGCCCGACGCTCCGCTGTGGAACCTCAAGGTGGACCGCGTGCAGGCCGAGTCGATGGGCCTGTCGGTCAGCGACGTGTACACCGCGATCCAGCTCACCCTGGCGCCGATCTACGTCAACGACTTCGTCTACGGTGGCCGCGTCAAGCGCGTCTACATGCAGGCGGACCAGCCGTTCCGCATGGGTCCGGATGCGTTGAACCACGTGTTCACGCCCAGCGCGCTGAACACGGCCAGCAGCGGCACCGCGCGTTCGACCACCAACCCCTACAACATGATCCCGATCTCCAGCGTGGTGCGTACCAACTGGGGTACCGGCTCGCCGGCACTGACCCGCTACAACGGCTACGCCGCCGTTGAAATCGTGGCCAGCGAAGGCAAGGGCTACTCCACCGGCCAGGCCATGGCGGCGCTGCAGAACATCGTCGACAAGGACCTGCCCAAGGGCTTCGGCGCCGACTGGACCGGCCAGTCCTACCAGGAAATCCTGGCGGGCAACTCGGCCACCCTGCTGCTGGTGCTGTCGATCGTGATCGTGTTCCTGTGCCTTGCGGCGCTGTACGAAAGCTGGTCGATCCCGGTGGCGGTGCTGCTGGTGGTGCCGCTGGGCCTGCTCGGCACGGTGGTGTTCTCCATGCTGCGCAGCCTGCCGAACGACATGTACTTCAAGATCGGCATGATCACGGTGATTGGTCTGGCGGCGAAGAACGCGATCCTGATCGTGGAATTCGCGGTGGAACAACAGCAGCAGGGCAAGTCGCTGTTCGACGCGGTGGTCACCGCTTCGCGCCTGCGACTGCGCCCGATCCTGATGACCTCGATGGCCTTCATCCTGGGCGTGTTCCCGCTGGCGATCTCCACCGGCGCGGGTGCCAACTCCCGCCATGCGATCGGCACGGGCGTGATCGGCGGCATGCTGTTCGCCACCTTCCTCGGCCTGCTGCTGATCCCGGTGTTCTACGTGGTGGTACGCCGCGCGCTGGGTGACAAGCTGGACGAGTCCTCGCACAAGGTGCGCCAGGCCCACGGCGGCGACGCGCCCCCGGCGCACTGACCGCCCCAGTCCATGCAACAAGCGAAAGCCCCGGTCATGCCGGGGCTTTTGCTTTCCGGGCGCTACCAACGCCAGCGGAGTTGCGGCGGGTCGATAAAGCGGGGAAGCGGTTGCGCGACGGTAGGCGAAGGATCGAACGAAATCCTGCCGAGACAGCCCTTGCGCGGCCCCTCGAAATAGAACGTATAGGTGATTTCGCCCCACAACCCGTAACGCGAGAAACTCGCCGGGCCGGTCATGTGGTGGCCAGTCGGCGCGTCGGTCATGACGATGTCCGGATAACGGTCCGTCAGATCCCGCATGCGTATGCAGACGCCGGCAAGATCCAGGTTTGCTCCTTCGACGCCGCGATGTTCGTCGACCAGCAGCCGGGATGCCGTGACGGACATCGGCCCGCTGAAAAGGGCCGAGCCCGTACTCCGATAGACCTTCCCATCCGATGTAGATGCCGCAGCGCGGTCCTCCGCGATGCCCGTGGACGGCCAGATGGCGATGAGCTCATCGAAGCCAAGCGGAAGGGTCCGGGCCAGTTGATCCACGCGCTGCCAGAAGCTCTCGCCTATGCCCGCACGCGGGGTCGCGCGCGCGCCACGTTGGCCGTGGTGCTCGTCATACCAGGCACCAAGCATCTGGACGTAGGACTGGCCGCCACTCCCGGAGGCAATATTGGACTCGCAGAACATCATGCCCAGCGTGCCGACGTCGAGCGGCCGGCTTCTGGTCATAAGCTCGTAGTACGGCTCCCATGGCCTGGCGGCCACCAGACCGACATCCACTCCCCCTCCCCGCAAACCATCGCAAGCACGGATGGCGTCCCTTGCGGCGATGTTCTTGACCAGCGCATGCCCCTCGTCGAGGCATCGCTCTGCGATGAACTTTTGCCTGGACGAAAAGTTGAGCCTGGGTTTGTAGAACGCGTGCCCTATCTCATGCGACAACCCCGATGTCGCCGTCTCCGTGGCGGCAACGTCCTGGATGGTTATCTTGCCTGGCGTCTTCCCTTCAGGTCGTTCGACATAGCCTCGTGCAGGATCGCGGTGGAAGGTCCAGCGATTCCTAAGGAGATTCCGGATATCCGAATAGAGCATGGACGAAACATAAGCCAGCGTGTCGACGTCCTTACCAAGGCCGGTATCAAAGACTTCCGGATCGGGGTGCCATCTGTCTCGCGTACACGCGTAGTCGGCCAAAGCCAGCGGCGGAAAGCAGACGAGCGATATGGCGCCGAGAAACTTGCACAGCCCCATGCATTTCAAGTGTGTCCTCCCGGCTCCTTGTGGCAAGACATTCCCGCCGATGAGCACACGGGCGACTATTGCGCTCGATGGCAGCAGCTGCCATCGCCTGGAGTCCGAAAAGCACATCCCAGCGCTGCGAAAATATCGAGCCACTTTCCTCGTGGCTCAAAAAAAAGAGGTCCAAAAAATCGGACCTCTTTCTTCAACACCGGAATCCTCGCCTCAGCGCAGCCCGGTCTCGGCGCGCGCGATCACCAGGCGCTGGATCTCGCTGGTGCCTTCGTAGATCTCGGTGATCTTGGCGTCGCGGAAATAGCGCTCCAGCGGCATCTCCTTCGAATAGCCCATGCCGCCGTGGATCTGCACGGCCTGGTGGGCGATCCACATCGCCGCCTCGGAGGCGACCAGCTTGGCCACCGAAGCCTCGGTGCCGAAACGGCCGCCGTGCTTCTCGGTCTGGCCCTTGGTCCAGGCGGCGCGCAGGGTCAGCAAGGTAGCCGCGTCGAGCTTGCACTTCATGTCGGCGATCTTGGCCTGGGTCATCTGGAAGCTGCCGATCGGCTGGCCGAAGGCCTTGCGGTCGCGCGACCACTGCAGGGTGGCTTCGTAGGCAGCGCGGGCGATGCCGACCGACTGCGAGGCGATGCCGATGCGGCCGGCGTCCAGCACGCCCATGGCGATGGAGAAGCCCTTGCCCTCCTCGCCCAGCAGGTTTTCCTTCGGGCATACGTAGTCGCTGAATTCGATCTCGCAGGTGGCCGAGGCGCGGATGCCGAGCTTGGGTTCGGTCTTGCCGGCCACGAAGCCCGGCAGCTGCGTGTCGATGATGAAGGCCGACACACCCTTGGCGCCGATACCCGGCGTGGTGATGGCGAACAGCACGATGTAGCGCGCCACCGGACCGGAGGTGATCCAGCTCTTGTTGCCGTTGATCACCCAGTCGCCATCGGCATTCCTGGTGGCGCGGGTGTGCATGGCCGAGGCGTCGGAGCCGGACTGCGGCTCGGTCAGCGCATAGGCGCCGATCGCCTCGCCCTGGGCGATGGCGCGCACGTACTTCTGCTTCTGCTCCTCGTTGCCGTGCTTGAGGATGCCGTTGCAGAACAGCGAATTGTTCACCGACATCACGGTGGCGGTGGCCGCGTCGGCGGCGGCGATCTCGATCATCGCCAGCACGTAGGCGATCGGGTCCATGCCGGCGCCGCCGTACTCGTGCGGCACTTCGATGCCCATCAGGCCGAGCTGGCCCATCTCGCGGATGTTCTCCAGCGGGAACTCGCCCTTGGCGTCCAGCTCGGCGGCGACCGGCACGATCCGCTTCTGGGCGAAATCGCGGGCAATGGACTGAATCGAAAGCTGGTCTTCGGTAAAGCTGAAATCCATGGGGGGACTCCGGGGAGGGCAAGGTGGAAAAGCTAGCCCGCTATTTTAGCCGGCATGGGGAAAAGGCCCGTGTGCGCTGCAACAGAAGGCCGCCCGCCCTGTTCCGCAGCCGCCGCCGCGCCCGTTCCGGAATTTGTCGCTTGACGCCCCCCCGGTCCCGTCCTAGCCTTTCGCATCTCTCCATCGCGATATAAGGATGCGGCATGGATCTAGCCACCGCTTCCAGCGTTCTGCGCCTGCTGGCCGACCCCACCCGGGTACGCCTGCTGGCCCTGCTCGAACGCGAAGAACTCACCGTCGCCGAGCTGGCCGCCGTGCTGCGCCTGGCGCAGCCGCGCGTGTCCACCCACCTGGCCAAGCTCAAGGAGGCCGAGCTGGTGCGCGACCGCCGCGCCGGCGTGTCCGCCTACTACCGCGCCAACATGGAAGGCGACGAGCGCCAGCACGACCTGATCCGCTCGCTGCGCGACAGCATCGACGACGCCCTGCTGCGCGAGGACGCCGCGCGCCTGCCCGCCGTGCTGGCCCAGCGCGCCAGCGAGGCCGGCTGGGCCGACACCGTGGCCGGCGACATGGAACGCCACTACTCGCCCGGCCGCACCTGGGAAACCCTCACCCGCTCGCTGCTGCAACTGCTGGAAACCGGCGACGTGCTGGATATCGCCTCCGGCGACGGCATCACCGCCGAACTGCTGGCGCCGCATGCGCGCTCGATCGTCTGCGTGGACTCCAGCGAACGCGTGGTCGAAGCCGCCGCCCAGCGCCTGCAGCCGTTCGCCAACGTCGAGGTGCGCCAGGGCGACATGCATGCGCTGGACCTGGGCGAGCGCCGCTTCGACCTGGTGTTGATGCTGCACGCCCTCACTTATGCCGAGCAGCCGGCCCAGGCCGTGGCCGAGGCCTCGCACCTGCTGCGCCCGGGCGGCCGCCTGCTGGCGGTGACCCTGGGCCGGCACGACCACCGCGCGGTGGTGGAACCGTTCGATCACCGGAATCTGGGGTTTTCCCAGGAAGAGCTCTCCGGCTACGCGCGCCGCGCGGGCCTGGAAGACATCAGCTGTACCCGCCTGAGCCGCGAGCGCAAGGCCCCTCATTTCGAGGTGATCAGCCTGCTCGCACGCAAGCCGTAAGGAGAACACCCGCATGAGCGCCCTGCCCTGGCTCCACCCCGACCGCGTCGCCCTGCTCGACGCCGCGCTGCGCAAGCGCATCCTGATCATCGACGGCGGCATGGGCACCATGCTGCAGGGCCACCGGCTGGAAGAGGAAGGCTTTCGCGGCGAGCGCTTCGCCGGCGGCCACGACGGCACCCACGCGCATCATCATGACGACGCGCACGGCGATCACCCTGGCTGCGACCTCAAGGGCAACAACGACCTGCTCACGCTGACCCAGCCGGCGATCATCCGCGGCGTGCACGAGGCCTACCTCGAAGCCGGCGCCGACCTGGTCGAGACCAACACCTTCAACAGCACGCGCATCAGCCAGGCCGACTACCACCTGGAGCACCTGGCGCACGAGCTGAACCTGGAAGGCGCGCGCCTGGCCCGCGCGGCCTGCGATGCGTGGACCGCAAAGACGCCGGACCAGCCGCGCTTCGTGATCGGCGTGCTCGGCCCCACCAGCCGCACCGCCTCGCTGTCGCCGGACGTCAATGATCCGGGCTTCCGCAACGTCAGCTTCGAGGAACTGGCCGCCAACTACACCGAGGCCGCCGGTGGCCTGGTCGACGGCGGCGCGGACCTGATCATGGTCGAGACCATCTTCGACACGCTCAACGCCAAGGCCGCGCTGTTCGCCATCAGCGAACTGTTCCGCGCGCGCGGCGCGCGCCTGCCGGTGATGATCTCCGGCACCATCACCGACCGTTCCGGCCGCACCTTGTCGGGCCAGACGGCCGAAGCGTTCTACTACTCCGTCGCGCATGCGCGCCCGCTCACCGTGGGCCTCAATTGCGCGCTCGGCGCCGCCGACCTGCGTCCGCACGTGCAGACCCTGGCCCAGGTCGCCGACTGCTTCGTCAGCACCCATCCGAACGCCGGCCTGCCCAACGCCTTCGGCGAATACGACGAAACACCGGAACAGATGGCCGCGGTGATCGGCGGTTTCGCCCGCGACGGCCTGCTCAACCTGGTCGGCGGCTGCTGCGGCACCACGCCGGCCCATATCAAGGCGATCGCCGACGCCGTGCGCGACTGCGCGCCGCGCGCCCTCCCCTCCACCGATGCCGCTGAAGCTGCCTGATCCGATGAGCGCACGCCATACCCGACTGTCCGGCCTCGAACCGCTGGTCATCACTCCCGACCTGCTGTTCGTCAACGTGGGCGAACGCACCAACGTCACCGGCTCCGCGCAGTTCCGCAAGCTGATCAAGGAAGAGCGCTACGAGGAAGCCGTCGACGTGGCGCGCCAGCAGGTCGCCAGCGGTGCGCAGATCATCGACGTCAACATGGACGAAGGCCTGATCGATTCGGAAGCGGCGATGACCCGCTTCCTCAATCTGATCGCCGCCGAACCGGACATCGCCCGGGTGCCGGTGATGGTCGACTCGTCCAAGTGGAGCGTGCTCGAAGCCGGCCTGCGCTGCCTGCAGGGCAAGGGCATCGTCAACTCGATCTCGATGAAGGAAGGCGAGGAACTGTTCCTCGAACACGCGCGCAAGGTGCAGCAGTACGGCGCCGCGGTGGTGGTGATGGCCTTCGACGAGCAGGGCCAGGCCGACACCTGCGAGCGCAAGGTGGAAATCTGTTCGCGCGCCTATGCGCTGCTGACCGAACAGCTCGACTTCCCGCCCGAAGACATCGTGTTCGACCCCAACATCTTCGCCATCGCCACCGGCATCGAGGAACACAACAACTACGCGGTGGACTTTATCGAGGCCACTCGCGAGCTGAAGCGGCGCTTCCCGCTCAGCCATATTTCCGGCGGCGTTTCCAACGTCTCGTTCTCGTTCCGCGGCAACAACACCGTGCGCGAGGCGATCCATTCGGTATTCCTGTACCACGCCATCAAGGCCGGC
This sequence comes from Dyella sp. 2RAB6, assembly GCF_052115385.1. NCBI lineage: Bacteria > Pseudomonadati > Pseudomonadota > Gammaproteobacteria > Lysobacterales > Rhodanobacteraceae > Dyella > Dyella sp. 2RAB6. Next base: position 446,232 of record NZ_JBFRGP010000001.1, on the reverse strand, counting down.
ATGGACATGGGCATCGTCAACGCCGGTGCGCTGATGATCTACGACGACGTGCCGGCCGAGCTGCGCGATCGCGTCGAAGACGTGGTGCTGAACCGCCGCGCCGACGCCACCGAGCGCCTGCTGGAAATCGCCGACAACTTCAAGGCAAAGAAAGGCGAAGTCGTCGTCGAGAACCTGGCCTGGCGCGAGAAGCCGGTGCGCGAGCGCCTCAGCCACGCCCTGGTGCACGGCATCGACGCCTTCGTCGACGCCGACACCGAAGAAGCGCGCCAGCTCTCGACGCGCGCGCTGGATGTGATCGAAGGCGCGCTGATGGACGGCATGAACGTGGTCGGCGATCTGTTCGGCGCCGGCAAGATGTTCCTGCCGCAGGTGGTCAAGTCCGCCCGCGTGATGAAGAAGGCGGTGGCCTACCTGCTGCCGTATATCGAAGAAGAGAAGGCCCGCACCGGTGACGTCGGCAAGAACAACGGCACCATCGTGATGGCCACGGTCAAGGGCGACGTGCACGACATCGGCAAGAACATCGTCGGCGTGGTGCTCCGCTGCAACAACTTCGAGGTGATCGACCTGGGCGTGATGGTGCCGGCGCAGAAGATCCTGGAGGCCGCGCGCGAGCACAAGGCCGACCTGATCGGCCTGTCCGGCCTGATCACGCCCTCGCTGGAGGAAATGAGCCACGTCGCGCGCGAGATGCAGCGGCAGGAATTCAGCATCCCGCTGCTGATCGGCGGCGCCACCACCTCGCGTGCGCACACGGCGCTGAAGATCGACCCGCACTACAAGGCGCCCACCGTGTGGGTGAAGGACGCCTCGCGCGCTGTCGGCGTGGCGCAGTCGCTGGTCAGCAAGGACCTGGTCGACAACTTCATGGCCAAGGTGCGCGCCGATTACGAAGAAGTGCGCGAGCGCCATCGCAACCGCGGCCCCGGCAAAAGCCTGGTCCCGCTGGAGAAGGCCCGTGCGCAGCGCTACCGCGGCGACTGGGCCGCGTACGAGCCACCGCAGCCGCGCCAGCCAGGCATTACGGTGTTCGACGATTACGACCTGGCCGAGCTGCGCACCTACATCGACTGGACGCCGTTCTTCCAGGCCTGGGAACTGGCGGGACGCTATCCGGCCATCCTCACGGACGAGATCGTCGGCACCCAGGCCAGCGAATTGTTCCGCGACGCGCAGGCGATGCTCGACCGCATCATCGCCGAGCGCTGGCTGACCGCACGCGCGGTGATCGGCTTCTGGCCCGCAGCCCAGGTCGGCGACGACACCGAGGTCTACGGCGACGACGGCCGCAGGCTCGCCACGCTGCGCCACCTGCGCCAGCAGGCGGACAAGCCGGTGGACCGTCCGGATTTCGCACTGGGCGATTTCGTCGCACCGAAGGAAGCCGGCAAGCACGACTGGGTCGGCGGTTTCGCGGTCACCGCGGGCGTCGGCATCGAAGAACATGTGGCGCGCTTCGAAGCGGAGCACGACGACTACTCGTCGATCCTGCTCAAGGCCCTGGCCGACCGCCTGGCCGAAGCCTTCGCCGAACGCATGCACCAGCGCGTGCGCCGCGAATTCTGGGGTTATGCGCCGGACGAGGCTTTGGACAACGAGGCGCTGATCGACGAGAAGTACCGCGGCATCCGCCCGGCTCCCGGTTATCCGGCCTGTCCGGATCACACCGAGAAAAGCACGCTGTTCAAGCTGCTGGACGCGACCGCCAACACCGGCATCGAGCTGACCGAAGGCTATGCCATGTATCCCACGGCGGCGGTGTCCGGCTGGTACTTCTCGCATCCGGACAGCCAGTATTTCGTGGTGGGGCGCCTGACCCGCGAGCAGGTCGAGGACTACGCGAAGCGCAAGGGCTGGACGCGCGAGGAGGCGGAGCGGTGGCTGGCGCCGAATTTGGATTACGACCCGGATTGAGGGCGCGATCGGCGTAGGTTGGGGTGAGCACAGCGAACCCCAACGCTGCCAGGCGTATGGCGGTGACGACGTTGGGGTTCGCTGCGCTCACCCCAACCTACGCGCCCTCAGGTCTCTTCGGGACCACCCGGCCGCACCGTCTCCGGCTTGTGCTGGCGCAAATGCGAAAACACGTTGTAGATCGACACCAGCATCGGGAACGCAGTCTGGATGATGCCGACCGAATCGTTCTTGCCCCAGATGAAATAAGCCAGGGTCAGCACGCTGCCGGCCACCGACAGGTACCAGAACGACATCGGCACCACCACTTTCTTCTGCTTCTTGGTGGCGTAGAACTGCACGAACCAGCGCGCGGTGAACAGCAGCGTGCCGAGCAGGCCGATGACTTTCCACGGCGTCAGCGTGATCAGGTGCAGGTTGGTGAGAGCTTCGTGCATGGCGATAGTCCGTCCGGGTCAGCCGGGGCATTGTAAACGGGGCTGCTGCCCATGCCTTTTCGGCAGGGTGGCATGGCGCGAAAACAAGAAGGCCACCGCGGAGGTGGCCTTCTTTTCGATCGGGTTGGTGGGCGGTACAAGGATCGAACTTGTGACACCTGCCGTGTGAAGGCAGTGCTCTACCGCTGAGCTAACCGCCCGCCGGAAGCGCGAAACTATACGGGGAGTTCACAGGCAGGTCAATGCCCGCGGGCGAAGATTCTCGCCGCCCTAGCCCGCCCGGCGCTTGCGCAGCCGGTATTCGTGGCGCCCCACATAGCCCGCCGCCAGCAGCACCATCAAGGCCAGCACGTACCAGGTGATCAGGTAGCTCAGATGGTTGTTGGGAAAGCGGGTGACGGTCAGTCCGCCGCGCGGCCATGCATCGGCATGCGCCGGATCGGCATCCGCATCGACGAAGAACGGCGCCACCGCACCCAGCCCGCGCGCCGCGGCGATCGCCTGCACGTCGCGCGCATACCAGCGTGCATGCGCCGGATCGTTGTGGCGCAGGAATGCCTTCGTCTCGGGCGTGCGCAACAGGCCGGTGACCACCACCTCGCCCTCGGGCCCCGGCGCGCAACGTCCGTCGCGCCCGCAGGCCTCGGTCGGCACGAAGCCGCGGTTGACCAGCACGATCGAACCATCGGCCTGGCGCAGCGGCGTCATCACCCAATAGCCGCTGCCCAGCGCAGTGCTCGCCGTGACCAGCACCTGCTGCGCATAAAGGAAGGCGCCGGCCAGGCGCACGTGGCGATATTCGTGGCTGGCCGCGGTCACCGCGGGCCATTCGGACGGTGTGGGCGCCGCAACCGCCGGCGCCTGCACGCGCTGCTCGACGCGGGCGATCAGCTCGCGCTTCCACGCCAGACGCTGCACCTGCCAGGTGCCGAGCGCGATAAAGCCTGCGAAAGCGAGCAGTGCGAACAGCGCCAGCAGGGATAACGCCAGCGGCCCGCGCGGGCCGCGTTCGAGCGTGTCGGCGGCGCCTAGCCGAGGCATGGCACCGCCGCAGGGAAGCTCACGGCAGGTTCCGCGGGTCCATCAGGGCCGGCATCATGTTGTGATTGAGGTGATACATCACCCAGATCGAACCGCTCAAGGTGATCAGCACCAGCACCGCGGTAAAGATCAGGGCCAGCATGTTCCAGCCGCCCTCCGACTTCGCGTTCATGTGCAGGAAGTACACCATGTGCACCACGATCTGCACGGCGGCGAAGCCGAGGATCACGAACGCCGTGGCGCTGGGATCCTTCAGGCCGCCGCTCATCACCAGCGCGAACGGCACCGCGGTAAGCAGCACCGCCAGCACGAAGCCGATGGCGTAACCCTTCAGCGAGACGTGGCCGATGCCGTCGTCGTGATGCTCGTCGTGGCCATGGCCGTCGTGCGCAGCATGGACGTCGGTATGCGCGCTCACGGCAGCACTCCCATCAGATAGACAAAGCTGAAGACGCCGATCCACACCACGTCGAGAAAGTGCCAGAACATCGACAGGCACCACAGGCGGCGCTTGTTCGGCCCGATCAGGCCCTTGCGCTTGACCTGCACCATCAGCGTGATCAGCCACAGGATGCCGCAGCTCACGTGCAGGCCGTGCGTGCCGACCAGGGTGAAGAACGAGGACAGGAACGCACTGCGCTGCGGGCCATTGCCCTCGGCGATCAGATGGCCGAACTCGTACAGCTCGATCCCGATAAAGCCGGCGCCGAGCAGGCCGGTGATGACCAGCCACACCAGGGTGCCGTTCACCCGGTTGCGCTGCATCTCCAGCATGGCGAAGCCATAGGTGATCGACGACAGCAGCAGCAGCGAGGTGTTGAGCGCCACCAGCGGCAGCTCGAACACTTCCGCGCCGGTCGGGCCACCGGCATAGCTGCGGCCCAGCACGCCGTACACCGCGAACAGGCAGGCGAAGATGAGGCAGTCGCTCATCAGGTACAGCCAGAAACCGAGCAGCGTGCCGTTCTCCGGATGGTGCTCGGTTTCCTGGTGGAACTTCAGCGGCTCGCCCGGAACCGCAGTCATGGCGTTGGCGTTAGACATGGCTGGCCAGCTGCTCCGTGCGCGCCGACTCCACCCGGGCCACGTCGGCGGCCTGGATGTAGTACTCGCGGTTGTAGTTGAAGGTATGCCCGATCGCCACGGCCAGCAGGGACACGAAGGCCACGGCGGCGATCAGCCACATCTGCCAGATCATGGCGAAGCCCAGCACCGTGCTGATGCCGGCCAGGATGATGCCGGCACCGGTGTTCTTCGGCATGTGGATATCGATAAAGCCGGACAGCGGCCGCTGCCAGCCCAGCTGCTTCATCTGCCACCAGGCGTCGCCATCGTGCACCACCGGGGTGAAGGCGAAGTTGTAGGCCGGCGGCGGCGAGGAGGTCGACCACTCCAGCGTGCGGCCGTCCCAGGGATCGCCGGTGACGTCGCGCAACTGGTCGCGGCGCAGGAAGCTCACCACGAACTGGATCAGCATCGCGCCGATGCCCAGCGCGATCAGCACCGCGCCGAACGCGGCGATCTGGAACCAGATCTGCAGCGAGGAGTCCTCGAAGTGGCTGATGCGGCGGGTCACGCCCATCAGGCCCAGCACGTACAGCGGCATGAAGGCGAAGTAGAAGCCCACCACCCACAGCCAGAAAGAGCACTTGCCCCAGAACACGTCGAGCTTGAAGCCGAACGCCTTGGGGAACCAGAAGTTGATCGCCGCGAACGCACCGAACAGCACGCCGCCGATGATCACGTTATGGAAATGCGCGATCAGGAACAGGCTGTTGTGCAGCGAGAAGTCCGCCGGCGGCACCGCCAGCAGCACGCCGGTCATGCCGCCGATCACGAAGGTGACCATGAAGGCCAGCGTCCACATCATCGGCAGCTCGAACTGGATGCGGCCGCGGTACATGGTGAACAGCCAGTTGAAGATCTTCGCGCCGGTGGGGATCGAGATGATCATCGTGGTGATGCCGAAGAACGAGTTCACGCTCGCGCCCGAGCCCATGGTGAAGAAGTGATGCAGCCACACCAGGTAGGCCAGCACGGTGATCACGATCGAGGCGTACACCATCGAGGTGTAGCCGAACAGGCGTTTGCGGGCGAAGGTGGAGACTACCTCGGAGAACACGCCGAACATCGGCAGGATCAGGATGTAGACCTCCGGATGGCCCCAGATCCAGATCAGGTTCACGTACATCATGGCGTTGCCGCCAAGCTCGTTGGTGAACATGTGGGTGCCCAGGTACCGGTCCAGCGACAGCAGCGCCAGCACCGCGGTCAGCACCGGGAAGGCGGCGATGATCAGTACGTTGGTGCACAGCGCGGTCCAGGTGAACACCGGCATCTGCATCAGCTTCATGCCCGGCGCGCGCATCTTGATGATGGTCACCAGCAGGTTGACGCCCGATAGCAAGGTGCCCACGCCGGCTATCTGCAAGGACCATATGTAGTAGTCCACGCCGACATCCGGACTGGCCAGGATGCCCGACAGCGGCGGATACGCCAGCCAGCCGGTGCGCGCGAACTCGCCCACGAACAGCGAGGCCATCACCAGCACGGCGCCGGCGGTGGTCATCCAGAAGCTGAAGTTATTGAGGAACGGGAACGCCACGTCGCGCGCGCCGATCTGCAGCGGCACCACGTAGTTCATCAGGCCGGTCACGATCGGCATCGCCACGAAGAAGATCATGATCACGCCATGGGCGGTGAAGACCTGGTCGTAGTGGTGCGGCGGCAGGTAGCCCAGGTTGTCGCCGAAGGAGATCGCCTGCTGCAGGCGCATCATGATCGCGTCGGAAAACCCGCGCAGCAGCATCACCAGGCCCAGCACCATGTACATGATGCCGATCTTCTTGTGGTCGATGCTGGTGAACCACTCGTGCCAGAGATAGCCCCACAGGCGGTACTTGGTGATCAGGCCGAACAGCACCAGGCCACCGAGGGCGACGGCGGCGAAGGTGACCAGCAGGATGGGCTCATGCAACGGGAGCGCGTCCCAGCTGAGACGGCCGAAGATGAGTTTGGTCAGATCGGGATGGTCAGACATCGTGGACACCCGGTAAGGCGTAATGCGTAAGGCGAATCGGACGGCGCACGGTCAGTGCTCCATGTGCGACATGTCGTGCTCGCCGGTGGGCTTGCCGGCGCGAGCCGCGTCCTTGGCCATGGTCTCGTGCATGCACGGCGTACCCGGCGCGACACAGAGATTGACGATAGCGGGATACAGGTCGGGCGCGACGCTGGCATAGCGGCGCACGGGTTCGTTCTCGCTGGGCTTCTCCAGCTGCAGATAGCTTTCGCGGGTCAACGCGCCGCCGTCCTTCGCCTTGGCCACCCACTGCTCGAACTCGCCTTCGCTAAGACCTAAAAACTTGAAATGCATGCCCGAGAAGCCGGCGCCGCTGTAGTTGGCCGAGATGCCTTCATAGCTGCCCGGCCGGTTGATCACCGCGTGCAGCTTGGTCTCCATGCCCGGCATGGCGTAGATCTGGCCGGCCAGGGTGGGGATGAAGAAGGAGTTCATCACGGTCGAGGCGGTGATCTTGAACTGGATCGGGCGGTCGACCGGCGCGGCCAGCTCGTTCACCGTGGCAATGCCCTGCTCCGGATAGATGAACAACCATTTCCAGTCCAGCGCGACCACGTCAACTTCCAGCGGCTTGACCCCGGCCGGAATCTCACGGCCTTGCGAGATACGCTCCAGCGGCCGGAACGGGTCCAGCTTGTGCGTGCTGACCCAGGTCAGCGCGCCCAGCGCGATGATGATCAGCAGCGGGGCCGACCAGATCAGCAGCTCCAGCACGGTGGAGTGGTCCCAATCCGGCTTGTAGGTGGCCTTCTGGTTGGACGCCCGGTAACGCCAGGCGAAGAACAGGGTGAGGCCGATCACCGGTATGACGATGAGCAGCATCAGCACCAGCGAGATGATGATGATGTCGCGCTGCTGCACCGCCATGTCGCCGGAGGGCGACATAAGCACGGTCTGGCAGCCCGACAGCAGCAGGACGGCGGGGAGCAACAGTCCGCGGAGAGCCTTGGAGGACATGGGCCGGAAGGGAAGCCGAAGCATGTGGGGAGACCCGGAAAGTTAACCTACGCGTGCTGCACCGCGGAATAGGACACTTTGTCTCATGGCGATTAAACGCCACCGGTGCGATCCTTGCGCGAACCTCCCCCGTTCTCAAGTTCAAGCATGGCGATGTCGAGCACTTTCGATCAGCACGGATCCACCGACGCGGCGCAGCAGGACACACCCGCCCCCGGCCACTCGCACGTCGCCCCCGGCGAGATCGCCGTCGGCGTGGTGATCGGGCGCGCCTCCGAGTACTTCGACTTCTTCGTCTTCGGCATCGCCTCGGTGCTGGTGTTCCCGCAGGTGTTCTTCCCGTTCCGCGACCGCCTGCACGGGCTGCTGCTGTCCTTCGTTATCTTCGCCCTGGCCTTCGTGGCGCGCCCGTTCGGCACCGCCCTGTTCATGACCATCCAGCGCCGCTGGAGCCGCGGCACCAAGCTCACCGCGGCGCTGTTCCTGCTGGGCAGCTCGACCGTGGGCATGGCCTTCCTGCCCGGCTTCGAGACGCTGGGCTGGCGCGCCATCGCGCTGCTGGCGTTCTTCCGCCTGCTGCAGGGCATTGCCTTCGGCGGCTCCTGGGACGGCCTGCCCTCGCTGCTGGCGCTCAATACGCCGAAGGGCCGCCGCGGCTGGTACGCCATGCTCGGCCAGCTCGGCGCGCCGATCGGCTTCATGCTGGCCAGTGCGCTGTTCCTGTTCCTGCACAGCCAGCTGTCCAGCGAGGACTTCCTCAGCTGGGGCTGGCGCTATCCGTTCTTCGTGGCGTTCGCCATCAACGTGGTGGCGCTGTTCGCCCGCCTGCGCCTGGTGGTGACCGAGGAATACACGCAGGCGATGGAAGAGAGCGCGCTCGAGCCGATCGGCATCTTCGAGATGCTGCGCAAGCAGGACTACAACATCTTCCTGGGCGCGTTCGCGGCCCTGGCCAGCTATGCGCTGTTCCACCTGGTCACGGTGTTCCCGCTGTCGTGGATCAGCCTGGGCTCGACCCAGCCGGTCAACGACGTGCTGCTGATCCAGGTGATCGGCGCGGGCGTGGGCATCCTGGGCACCATCGCCTCGGGCCTGGTCGCCGACCGCATCGGCCGCCGCACCACCCTGGGCGTGCTGGCCGCCCTGATCGGCATCTTCAGCTTCTTCGCGCCCTGGCTGCTCGGCGGCAGCCGCGCCGCGCAGGATGCCTTCATCCTGATCGGCTTCGCCCTGCTGGGACTTTCCTACGGCCAGTCCGCCGGCACGGTGACCTCGAACTTCCCGATCCGCTTCCGCTACACCGGCGCGGCCCTCACCACCGACCTGGCCTGGCTGATCGGCGCCGCGTTCGCGCCGCTGGTGGCGCTGGGGCTGTCGAGCAAGTTCGGGCTGGGCGCGGTGACGGTGTACCTGCTGTCCGGCGCGATCTGCACGCTGGGCGCGCTGCGCCTGAACCGGGCGCTCGAATCGCGCGACTGAGCAGCGGCTACGTGCATATGCAAAAGGCCCGGCGATGCCGGGCCTTTTGCATCATGGCTTCCAGAAAAAGCGCGCCGGCATCGCGATGCGGCTGTCCGCGTTGACCTGGATTTCCTTGGCGCGATGCGTGCGCACGAAACCTTGCCGCTTGAGCAGGCGCTGCATGCTGCGCGAGAAGTCGGTGCAGAAGCACTCCACCCCGCCGACCGGCGCGCGGCGCAACGCATAGTCCACCAGCAGCCGACCGACGCCGGCCCGGCGGGCGGACGCCGCCACCACCAGGTATTCGAGCAGGAGGGAGGGCGTGCCATCCTCAAGCTTCTCGTCCCTCAGCAGCATCGCGCCCAGTACTTCGCCGCCCTTGCGCGCGACGACAAACCGGCTGCCGGCGGAACGGCGCCACGGCAGCCGGCTGGCCAGGATGGCCTTGGCGCAGGCCAGGCCGTGCTTGCGCATCGCATGACTCATCGAAGCGCAGGCGAAATGCCCCTCGCGCGCGCCGGCGACGATTTCGCCGACGAAGAAAAAGATATCCCAGGGCTCACCAGGTCCAAGGACGACGCGGTCGTCAACCACCAGGCTGGCGTTGTTGAGCAGCATCGACTTCCCCCAAGCAAAGCATTCCGACTCGACTGCCGGGGCTTCCAACCCCTTCGCCTCGCGACGTGGCAGTCCCTGCCAGGATGCGCCCGCAACGATGCGCTCCGATTGTCAGGCTAGCCATTTCGCGGCGCAATGAGTTGCGCCCAGCCTGCCTGAATTCCGGTGCCCTGCGTGCGTGTGATCCACAACGCAAAAAAAGACCCGTCGTTGACGGGTCTCTTGTCATCGCTCTCTTCCGTTCGGCCTATGTCATACGGCCGATGCTTTCGCACGCTGCAGGCTGAGCAAGAGCAGGACGCCGGCAAGTGCGCCGTAAGCTCCGGCAAATTGCCACACCAGACTGCGCGCTCCAGCGTCGAGCAACCAGGGCAGATACACGCCGCCGGCCGGATCCACCGAATGGATCAATCCGAACAGCGTCAGCGCCGCACCCAGCAGCAGGATCAAGGCGGCACGCCCGGTCTTGCCGTCGATCAGCGCCACCACGAAGCTGGCCCACACCATCGCGGTGATGATGAAGCCGTTGCCCAGGATGGTGATCACCGCCAACTCCGCGATGCCATGCCCCTGCTGGTTGAACAGTTCGCCGAAGTGCTGCGGCGACACATAGGTCGGATCGCTCAGCTTGATCGTCACCATCCGCGCGATCGCCGGGAAGAAACTGAACACCACCGCCGCCGCATAGCGCATCGGCGTCGCCTCGAAGGCCTGCACGGTGATGCCGATCGCCACGAACACCAGGATCGGCGCCAGCACCGACAACGGCACCAGCTCCACGATGTTGGACAAATAACCGAATACGCCGCCCAGCCCGATCACGATGCCGGTCAGCAGCGTATAGCCGCTGCGCGCGCCCATCGCCTTGTACGAAGGCTGGCCGATATACGGCGTGGTCTGCGCCACGCCGCCGCAGCAGCCGGCGACCAGGGTGGCCAGCGCCTCCACCAGCAGGATGTCGCGGGTGCGGTATTCGTCGCCGGCCGCGCGAGCACTCTCGGTGACATTGATGCCGCCCACCACCATCAGCAGGCCGAACGGCAGGATCAGCGGCAGGTACGGCACGGTATAGGCGATGCCATCCATCCACTTCAGCGTGGGCAGCGGCAGCGCGAAGCGCCAGGTCCATCCCGCCGGCGCGTGATAGCCGCTGCCCAGCCAGCCCAGCGGCCCCAGCAGGTAATACAGCGCGGCGCCGATCGCCACCGCCGCCAGCACGCCCGGCACCCCGAACGGCAGGCGCCCCTTCGCCACCAGCGCGTACAGCACTACCCCTAAGCCGGCGAAGCCGACCAGCGGCACCTTCATGATCTCCACCAGCGGCAGGAAACCCATCAGCACCAGCGCGATGCCGGCGATCGAGCCGAGCAGCCCCGCACGCGGCACATGCCGCTGCACCGCGCCACCGAAGAACGACAGCACGAACTTCAGCACGCCCATCACCACCAGCGAGGCCATGCCCAGTTCCCAGGTGGCCTGCGCGGCAGCCGCTTCGTCCATGCCGCCCTGCTTGAAATGCACGAAGGCCGGACCGAGCACCAGCAGCGCCATGCCGATGCTGGTCGGCGCATCCAGGCCCAGCGGCATCGCGGTCACATCGTCGCGGCCCGTACGCGCGGCCAGCCGACGCGCCATCACGGTATACGCCAGGTTGCCCAGCAGCACGCCCAAGGCGGTGCCGGGAAACATGCGCAGGAACACGATGTCGGCGGGGAAGCCGAACAGGCCGATCAGGGCGGTGGCGAGGAAGGCCATGATGGACAGGTTGTCCACCACCAGGCCGAGGAAGCCGTTGAGATCGCCGGGCGCGAGCCAGCGGCGTGAATGCAAGTCGGTCACAGGGAGAGGTCACCTATAGAAAGATGTAAGGCCCCTCTCCCACCGGCGTCCCGAAGGTAGTCCCTGTGGGAGAGAGGGGTTAGGGTGAGGGTACGGGCGGAGCGCAAGAATGATGTACACCGCTCCGCCCGAACCCTCATCCGGCTGCCGCCACCTTCTCCCGGAGGGAGAAGGACTCCTCCGTTGAAAGTTGATAGCTAGAACGACACATCCGCCGGCTGCGTCACCCGCATCACCGACTGGTCACCCGTGCGCTGCTTCCACGCCGCGCGGATCGCCTCGACCTTGGCACGGTTCTCCGCCGTATCCGGATAATCGATCACCAGCTGCTTCGAGCGCAGCCGCTCGGGCGTGGTCTGCTGCTTGCCCTGCCACTGGCCATACACGTCGATCACGCTGAGCCCATCGGGAAAGCGCGAGCTCACTTCCTGATCGAGAAACGCACGCCAGGCCTGCTCGCTCACGCCGCCATTGGGTTGGTCAATCAGCCCCAGCCCGAAATACAGGCGCGTCTCCACCCAGCCCTGGGTCGCCGCCGGATGCGCCTGGTCGCCCTGCAGGGTCGAACCGGCGGTTGCCTGCGGTTGCGTGGCGCAACCGGCCATCAGGCCAAAGGCCAGCACCGCCGCCAGTGCACGTTGAAGTTGCATGGGGATTCCCTTCTTGTCGTTTGGACGTCCAGACGGATAAACCGTCGGACACCCGGAAAGTTTCATGACGAAGTATTGACATGAACCTTGCGCAATGCAACAAATGCCGAACGGCGCGCCTGTGCATCGCAGTCCCGCAGCCCTTCCCTCCCTTCGCGAACCTTCATCGTGCCCAGCTCGCCCCACGGACAACGCAGCTTGCCGCGTCACGCCCGAATGCGGCGATGTTGTTGCTGTTGAATCCGTTCGCGACGCGCTGATCCGGCGCCCTCCATCGAAGCTTGCCGACGCCGCGTCCAGCTGCGGCGCGAACTGCTGCTGCCTCTTGCAAGGAATCCGCATGTCCGCCCTTTCCCGGAAGTACCGCCGCACCCATCTTTCCATCGCGCTGCTGCTCGCCACGTCCGCCTTCCAGGTACAGGCGCAGCAAGCCGAGGGCGAATCCGCGCGCACGCTCGACCAGGTGGTGGTCACCGGCGTGCGCGCCAGCAACCGCACCGCGCTCGAATCGCCGGTGCCGGTGGACGTGCTGAGCCAGGACGACCTGCGCGCCGCCGGAGCGGTCAACGGCGAACTGGGCCAGGCGCTGGCCAACCTGCTGCCTTCGTTCAACTTCCCCCGCCAATCCAATTCCGGCGGTTCGGACCACGTGCGCTCGGCACAGTTGCGCGGGCTGTCGCCGGACCAGGTGCTGGTGCTGGTCAACGGCAAGCGCTTCCACACCTCGGCCCTGGTCAACAGCGACACCAAGATCGGGCGCGGCACCACGCCGGTGGATTTCAATGCGATCCCGATCAGCGCGATCAAGCGGGTGGAGGTGCTGCGCGACGGTGCCGGTGCGCAATACGGTTCGGACGCGATCGCCGGCGTGGTCAACATCATCCTCGACGACGCGCCCGAAGGCGGCGAGGTGGTGAGCAGCTACGGCGCCAACCACACCCGCTTCAGCCCTGCCGACCGCACCATCACCGACGGCAACAGCAGCTATGGCGCGGCCAAGTTCGGCACCCGGCTGGCCGGCACCGGTTTCTTCCGTGCCGGCATCGAAGCCGGCCACCACGACGCCACCAACCGCGCCGGCCTGGACACCGTGCCGGACTGGCTGGCCGATCCCACCCCCGCCAACCTGGCCCTGCGCGGCAAGCGCAACTACGCGGCAGGCGATCCGCAGTCGGAGAACTACAGCGGCTGGCTCAACAGCGAGCTGCCGCTGGGCGATAACGCCCGGCTGTACTGGTTCGGCACCTATACCCAGCGCCACACCATCGGCGACAACTATTTCCGCTACCCGGACAGCAGCGCCAACGTGGCGTCGATCTATCCGGATGGCTATCGCCCGGAATCGGTGGGCAGCAACCGCGACGTGCAGAGCGCCGCCGGCATCCGCGGCAAGCTGGCGGACTGGAATCTCGACGGCAGCCTCAACTGGGGCAGCAATGCCTTCGATTACGACCTGCGCGACTCGCTCAACGCCTCGCTCGGCCCGGCCAGCCCGAGCTCGTTCCATATCGGCAGCTACCGCTTCAACCAGGGCAGCGCCAATCTGGATGGCAACCGCGAGTTTGCCTTCGGCAGCCGCTATCTCACCGTGGCGCTGGGCGCTGAATACCGCCACGAGCAGTTCCGCACCCTGCCCGGCGACCCGGCCTCGTACGCCGCCGGCCCCTATCTCGATGCACCGGTCGGCGCGCAGGCCGGCGGAGGCCTGCAGCCGCAGGATGCCGCGCGGCTGTCGCGGAATGTCAGTGCCGCCTACGCGGAAGTCTCCAGCGACATCACCGAGCACTTCTTCGTCGATGCGGCCGCGCGCTACGAGCACTACAGCGACTTCGGCGGCAACTGGAGCGGCAAGCTCAGCGCACGCTGGGAGTTCGTGCCGGGCTTCGCGCTGCGCGGCGCCGCTTCGAATAACTTCCGCGCGCCCTCGCTCAGCCAGATCGGTTTCGAATCCACCACCAGCGGCTACGGCGCCGACGGCAAGCTGGTCACCGGCCGCATCGTGTCGGTGAACAACCCGCTCGCGCGCGGCCTGGGTGCGCAGGCGCTGAAGCCGGAGAAGTCGCGCAACGTCAGCCTTGGCCTCACCGGCCAGCTCGGCGAGCACTTCGACTTCAGCCTGGACGCCTACCAGATCAGCATCGACGACCGCGTCACCCTGTCGGAGACCATCGACAGCGCGGGGCTGGAGGACTACATCCTGCAGCACTTCGGCGTGCCCGGCGTGCAAAGCGTGTCGTTCTTCACCAATGCGGTGGACACGCGCACCCGCGGCGCCGAGCTGGTCGGCAACTACCGCACGCCCTGGGCCGGCGGCAAGCTGCTGCTCACCCTCGCCTACAGCCGCAACCACACCGATATCCGCAGCGTGCGCGCCACGCCGCCGGAACTTGCCGCCACCGGCGCCGGCAACGTGCTGTTCGGCGACGAGGAGCGCAACACCCTCACCGACGCCGCCCCGCGCCAGCGCGGCTCCTTCACCGCCAACTGGAACAACCACCGCTGGTCCCTGCTCGGCCGCGTCACGCGGCAGGGTTCGACCGTGCGCGTGTTCGATTTCGGCGGCGGCTTCGAACCGCGCCAGGTCTATGCCGCACGCTGGCAGCTCGATGCCGAGGTGGAACTGCACGTCACCGAGCGCTTCAGCCTGGCGCTGGGCGGCTACAACCTCACCAACCAGTATCCGACGCGCTCCAACAGCGATATCAACTACGCCGGCAATTTTCCTTACGACGTGATTTCGCCGATCGGCGTCAACGGCGCGTATGGGTATGGCCGCGCGCGCTACACATTCTGATCATGAAAACCGTCGCGCGCGATGGCCGATGCACGTCGTTGCGGACACGCAGCGGTGTCCGCAACGACCACCGACAGCAACCGCTCGCGCAACTAAAGTATTGACACCTACCACATACGTTGGCGCACAATGCACCACCCTCGCACTCATACGCGTGGGCCCACTGCCAAGCTTCACCCGCAACACCCATCGCCGCATGCCTCACCGCATGCGGCGATGTTCGTTTCAGGACTTGGCCATGCAAGCGCATGCCGCGTGCCGCCACCACTCGCCCGCCGCGCCGATGTCCGCCACAATTCCCGCATGACCTCTTCCCTGGCCCTGCCCCTCGACGTGCCGATCGAACCGGGCCTGATGGTCATCCATGGCAACCGCCTGGAGGATCTGCGCGACCTGCTCACCGCGTGGATCCAGCGCACGCCGCTGCGTCCGCTGGAAGACGAACTGATGCTGGTGCAGAGCAACGGCATCGCGCAGTGGCTGAAGCTGGCGCTGGCGCGACCGCCGGAAGCGGGTGGCCTGGGGATCAGCGCCGCGGTGCAGGTGCAGTTGCCCGGGCGCTTTCTATGGGAGGCGTATCGCGCCGTGCTTGGCCGCGACGCGGTGCCGCCGACCTCGCCGTTCGACAAGTCGCGCCTGGCCTGGCGGCTGCTGCGGCTGATCCCGCGCCATCTGGACGACGCCGATTTCCGCCCGCTGCGCGACTTCCTCGGCGAGCAGCCCGACTGGCGCAAGCGCCACCAGCTCGCCGCACGCATCGCCGACCTGTTCGACCAGTACCAGGTCTATCGCGCGCACTGGCTGGCCGACTGGGAACGCGGCGTCGACGAACTGGCCGACGACTGGCGCGGCCGGCGCGCGCCGCTGCCGGAGGGGCAGCGCTGGCAGGCGCGCTTGTGGCGCTTGCTGCTGGACGACGTCGGCGACGCGTTTCGCCACAGCCACCGCGCCGCCGTGCATGTGGCCTTCGTCGAGCGCGCGCAGGCGCTGAATGAACGGCCGGCGCGGCTGCCGCGGCGCATCGTGGTGTTCGGCATCTCCTCGCTGCCGCTGCAGACGCTGGAAGCGCTCACCGCGCTGGCGCGGCACAGCCAGGTGCTGTTGATGGTGGCCAATCCCTGCCGCCACTACTGGGCCGACATCATCGAGGACCGCGAGCTGCTGCGCGGCGAACACCGCCGCCAGCCGGGCAAGCCCGGCCTGCCCGAGCAGCCGCGCTACGAAGAACTGCATCTGCATGCCAACCCGCTGCTCGCCGCCTGGGGCAAGCAGGGGCGCGATTACATCCGGCTGCTCGACAGCTTCGACCAGCCCGAGCGCTACCGCCGCCGGTTCAGCGCCTGGGGTTCGAGCATCGACCTGTTCGCCGACCCCGGGCGCGACAGCCTGCTGCAGCAGGTGCAGCAGGCCGTGCTCGACCTGCAACCCTTGCCCGCCGATCCGGCGCAGCGACAAGCCTGGCGCGCAGGCGACGACTCGCTGAGCTTCCACGTCGCGCACAACGCGCAGCGCGAGGTGGAGATCCTGCACGACCGCCTGCTCGCGCTGTTCGAGCAGGCCCAGCGCGAAGGCCGCCCGCTGGCGCCGCGCGACGTGATCGTGATGGTGCCGGACATCCAGAGCTATGCACCGCACGTGCAGGCGGTGTTCGGGCGGATCCCGCCCGGCGATCCGCGCTACCTGCCCTACGCCGTCGCCGACCAGCCGGACCGCGGCGCCGCGCCGCTGCTGGTGGCGCTGGAGCATCTGCTGGCGCTGCCGGAGTCGCGCTTCACGGTCAGCGACATCCTCGACCTGCTCGAGGTGCCGGCGCTGCGCCAGCGCTTCGGCATCGACGAAGCCGGCCTGCCCACCTTGCGGCGCTGGATCGAAGGCGCCGGCATCCGCTGGGGCCTGGACGGCGCGCAGAAGGAAAGCCTGGGCCTGCCGCCGCAGGCGCAGAACAGCTGGTCCTTCGGCCTGCGCCGGCTGCTGCTCGGCTACGCGGTCGGCCATGGCGACAGCTGGCAGGAGATGGCGCCCTATGGCGAAGTCGGCGGCCTCGACGCCAGCCTGCTCGGCCCGCTCAGCCGCCTGCTCGACCAGCTGGAACTGCATTGGCATGCCTTGCGCGCGCCGGCCACGCCCACGTTGTGGGCAACACGGCTGCGCGAGCTGCTCGCCGCGTTCTTCGACAGCGAAGACCACACCGACGGCGACCGCCTGCGCCGCCTCGACGAAGCGCTCGACGCCTGGCTGGAAGCCTGCGCGGAAGCGGCGCTGGACGAACCGCTGCCGCTGGAGATCGTGCGCGAGCACTGGCTGGAAAGCATCGACGCCAGCCGCCTGTCGCAGCGCTTCATGGGCGGCGCGGTGAGTTTCGGCACCTTGATGCCGATGCGCGCGATCCCGTTCCGCGTGGTCTGCCTGCTCGGCATGAACGACGGCGATTACCCGCGCCAGCAGGCACCGGCCGATTTCGACCTGATGGCTCAGCCGGGCCAGGCCTTGCCGGGCGACCGCTCGCGCCGCGAGGACGACCGTTACCTGTTCCTGGAAGCCCTGCTGTCCGCGCGCGACACCCTGCACGTGAGCTGGGTCGGCCGCAGCGTGCGCGACAACGCGCTGCTGCCGCCATCGGTGCTGGTGGGCCAGTTGCGCGATTACCTGGCGGCCGGCTGGCAGGTGGCGGACGGCAAGCTGCTCGACGCACTCACCACCGACTATCCGCTGCAGCCCTTCAGCCGGCGCTACTTCGGTGCGGACAGCGATCCACGCCTGTTCACCTACGCGCACGAGTGGCAGCGCGCGCATGCGCCCGGCACGCAAGCCGCGGCGCCCGAACCGCTCGCGCCCTGGCTGCCCGAGGCCCCGCTCGCGCTGGATGCGCTGCAAAGCTTTCTCGCCCGCCCCGTGCGCCATTTCTTCAACCAGCGCCTCAAGGTCCACTTCGGCGGCGAGGATGGGGACACGCTGAACGACGAACCGTTCGCGCTCGACGGCCTGGAACGCTACCAGGCGATCCACGGCGTGCTGCAGGCGGCGCTGCTCGCGGACGCTGCCGGCGCGCCGCGCGCGGTGGCCGCGGCGGTGCAGCGGCTGGGCGAACAAGGCCGCCTGCCCACCGGCGGTTTCGGCGAGCTGTGGCAGGACAAGATCGCCAGCGAAGCCGGCGTGCTCGCCGCGCACTGGCATGCCGCCGACCGGCGCTGGCCGCGGGTGGACGACAAGTTCGAGCTGCGCCACGCGGCGCACGGCCTGGTGCTGGAAGACTGGCTGACCGGGCTGCGCCGCCCCGATCCGGCGCAGGCCGGCGTCGACTACGTGCGGCTGGAACTGATCCAGGGCCCGCTGCTGGCGCGCCCGCGCGGACGCCGGCTGGAGAAACTCATCGCCGCCTGGGTCGCGCATCTGTTCGCGCATGCCGGCGGCGCGAGGGTGGAAACGCGCGTGGTGGCGGCGGATGCGCAGCCGTATTTTCCCGCACTGGATCCGCTGCAGGCGCGCGCCTTGCTGGATGCCATCCTCGACGCGCTGCGCGAGGGTATGCGTGCGCCGCTGCCGATCGCGCGCAAGAGCGCCTTCGCCTGGATCCAGGCCGAGCACGAAGGCCGCGACGCCAGCGCCGCCGCGCGCCTGAGCTACGACCACGACGACAGCGGCCAGCGCTTCGCCGAAGTGGACGAAGATCCCTACCTGCAGCGCGCCTGGCCCAGCTTCGAGGCCATGCTCGAGGCCGGCTTCGAACGCTGGCTGCCGCCGTACCGCGCGATGGCGCAGAACCTGCGCTGGGAGGACGGCGCATGAACACTGCGCTGCCGCCCGGCGCCATGGCTTCCGGCGCAACCACGCTCGATCCCCTGCGCCTGCCGCTGCACGGCGTGCGCCTGATCGAAGCCAGCGCCGGCACCGGCAAGACCTGGACCATCGCCGCGCTGTACCTGCGCCTGGTGCTTGGCCATGGCGGCGCCGCGCCGCTGCTGCCGGCGCAGATCCTGGTGCTGACCTTTACCAAGGCCGCCACCGCGGAACTGCGCGAGCGCATCCGCGCGCGCCTCACCGAAGCGGCCGCGGTCTTTCGCGCACAGCAGGCGCCGGACGAGTTTCTCGCCGCGCTGATCGCCGAATACCCGCACGCCGATGCGCGCGCAGCCGCCGCGCGCCAGCTCGAACTGGCCGCGCAATGGATGGACGAGGCCGCGGTGCACACCATCCACGGCTGGGCGCAGCGCATGCTGGCCCAGCACGCATTCGACAGCGGCCATCCCTTCGTGCAGCAGATCCAGACTGACGACGGCGAATTGCTGGCCGAAGCGGTGCGCGACTACTGGCGCCTGCAATGCCTGCCGCTCGGCCGCGACGCCGCCGCCCTGCTGGCGCGCTGGTGGAGCGACCCGCGCGAACTGCAGCACAGCCTGCGCCCGCTGCTGCGCCAGAACGTCGCCCACCTGCGCCTGCACGGCCAGCCGTTGCCGGCAACGGCGGACGTGCGCGCGATCCTGGAAGCACCGCTGGCGCGCGCCCAGGCCGCGCTGCAGCGCGCGCGCACGTTGTGGCTGGCGGATCTCGAAAGCATCGAACGCCAACTGGAAGACACGCTGCGCGAAAAGGCGCTCAACGGCCGCAGCTATCCCGCCGAACGCCTGCCGCCGGAGCTGGCCGCGCTGCGCGCCTGGGCCGCGGGCGGCGAGGCCGACGACAAGCTGCTTGCCCGCTACGCGCAGTCGCGGCTGGACGGTGCGGTCAACAAGAACCGCCGCGCGCCGGCGCACGACGCGTTCGCCGCCATCGACGCGCTGCTGGCCAGCGCGGCCGAACTCGAGCTGGCGCGCCCGCTGATCCTCGCCCATGCCACGCCATGGGTGGCCGAGAGGATCGACCTGGCCAAGCGCCGCCGCGCCCTGCTCGGCTTCGACGACATGCTGCGCCGCCTGGACGAAGCGCTGCACGGCCCGGCCGGTGCGCGCCTGGCCGCCACCATTGCCACGCAATACCCGGTGGCGCTGATCGACGAATTCCAGGACACCGATCCGCTGCAGTGGCGCATCTTCCATCGCCTCTATGCCGCGCGCGCGGAGCTGGGCCTGCTGCTGATCGGCGATCCCAAGCAGGCGATCTATGCCTTCCGCGGCGCCGATATCCACACCTACCTGCAGGCACGCGAAACCGCGGCGCCGCCGGTGTGGACGCTGGGCACCAACCATCGCTCCACCGCGGCCCTGGTGAGTGCGGTCAATCGCGTGTTCGAGCATGCCGATCGCCACGCCGAAGGCGCCTTCGCGTTTGGCCGCGGCGAGCGCGGCCTGCCCTTCCATCCGGTCGCGGCACGCGGCCGCGAGGCTACCCTGCTGCTCGACGGCGCGCCGCTGCCCGCGCTGCAGCTGGCGCTGCTGGACGAAGGCCAGAACGTGGGCAGCACCGCGTATCGCCAGCGCGTGGCCGATCACGCTGCCGCGTGGCTGGCCGGATTGTTCGATGCGGCGCGCGCAGGCTGCTGCGGCTTCGCTGCACCGGATCGGCCGTTCAAGCCGCTGGCCCCGGGCGACGTCGCCATCCTGGTGCGCAGCGGCCGCGAGGCGGCGATGGTGCGCGCGGCGCTGCGCGAGTCCGGGCTGCGCAGTGTCTATCTGTCCGACCGCGATTCGGTGTTCAGCTCGCCCGAAGCCGCCGACCTGCTGCTGTGGCTGAAGGCCTGCGCCGAACCGGGCTCCGATCGCGCCATGCGCGCCGCGCTGGCCACCCGCAGCCTCGACCGCGACGAAGCCGAACTCGATCGCCTCAATACCGACGAACGCTGGTGGGAAGCCTGCGGCGAACGCCTGCGCGAACTGCAGCAGAGCTGGCGCCGCCACGGCGTGCTGGCCATGCTGCACGACCTGCTGCACGCCTTCGACCTGCCCGCACGGCTGCTGGCGCATGACGGCGGCGAGCGCGCGCTGACCAATCTTCTGCACCTGGCCGAACTGCTGCAGCAGGCGGCCGGCGCACTGGATGGCGAGCATGCGCTGATCCGCCATCTGGCCGAGCAGGTCGCCGAGGCGCGCGCAGGCCAGGCCGAAGCCGCCGAGGAGCAGATCGTGCGGCTGGAGAGCGAGGCCGAACTGGTCAAGGTGGTGACGGTGCATAAGTCCAAGGGCCTGGAATATCCGCTGGTGCTGCTGCCGTTCGTTTGTGCCGCGCGGGAGGTGAAGCGCGACGATCTGTTCGTCTGGCACGACGCCGACGGTCAGGCGCATATGGACCTGGAACCGGACGATGCGGCCTGGAGCCAGGCCGAACGCGAACGCCTGCAGGAAGACCTGCGCCTGCTCTATGTGGCGCTGACCCGCGCGCGCTACGCCTGCTGGGTCGGCGTGGCCAGCGTGAGCGTGGGCAATGCGAAAGCCTCGTCGCTGCATAAATCCGCGTTCGGCTATCTGCTTGCCGGCGGCACGCCGATCGAAGCGTCCGCCCTGCTTCCCGCGCTGCTGGCCATGCGTGGCGGCGTCACCGCCATCGCTGTCGACGGCCTGCCGCAGACGCCACCGCCGCGCCTCGTCGCGCCCGCCGCGCACGAGCAAGAAGACACCCGCCCGGCGCGCACCTACGCCGGCCGCCCCGGCGAGCGCTGGTGGATCGCCAGCTACAGCGCGCTGAAGTACGACGAGGACGCGCAGCTTTCCGGCGACGCGCCGGCCGCCCCCGAAACACCGGCGCAGGACGTGCTGGCCGAAGCCGGCGCGGAGAAGCCCGCCCCGGTCGCCGACACCGCGGGCAGCGGCATCCACGCCTTCCCGCGCGGCGCCGTGGCCGGCACCTTCCTGCACGACCTGCTGGAATGGGCGGCCGAGCAAGGCTTCGCCGAGGTCGCGGCCGATCCGCAGGCGCTGGCCGAACTGATCGCACGCCGCGTGCAGCGCCACGGCTGGCAGGCGCACAGCGCGCTGCTCGCGCAATGGGTGCCGGCGCTGCTGCGCACGCGATTGCCGCTGGGTGACGGCCGCGCGCTCGCCCTGGCGGAGCTGACCGATACGGCGCGCTACCGCGCCGAGCTGGAATTCTGGTTTGCCGTGCGCGAGGTGGATACGCGCGCACTGGATCGCCTGGTCACCGCGCACACGCTGGACGGGCGTCCGCGCATGCCGCTGCTGTACGACAGGCTCAACGGCATGCTCAAGGGCTTTATCGACCTGCTGTTCGAACACGACGGCCGCTACTACGTGGTCGACTACAAATCCAACCGGCTGGGTGCGGATGCCGCGGCTTACACCGCGGAGGCCACGCGCGACTCGGTGCTGCGCGAACGCTACGACCTGCAGTACGCGATCTACACCCTGGCCCTGCACCGCCAGCTGCGCGCGCGCCTGCCGGATTACGACTACCAGCGGCATGTCGGCGGCGTGCTTTATCTGTATCTGCGCGGCCTGGATGGCACCGGCCATGGCGTGCACCACGAGCGCCTGCCGCTGAGCCTGGTCGAGGCGATGGACCGGCTGTTCGCCGAGGGAGACCGCGCCGATGCTGCCTGATCCGCGCCTGGCTCCCTTGCTTGCCGCCGAGGAGCAGCAGCGCCTGCGGCCGCTGGATGTCGCCTTCGCGCGCTTTCTCGCCGAGCACGATGCAGACACCGACGGCGCCTGGCTGCTGCTGGCCGCGCTGCTCAGCCGGCGCGTGGCGGATGGCCATCTGTGCCTGGACCTGTCGCTGTGGCAGCCGCTGGCCGAGGAGCAGGCCTGGCCCGCCGCCTGGCGCGAGGCGGTGGCGCGGGTCCTGGACGAAGCGCACGCGCCGTCGTGGATCGGCTCCGCTAACGACGCCACGCCGCTGGTGCTGGAAGGTACGCGGCTGTACCTGCGCCGCTACTGGAACCACGAACGCCAGGTGGCCGAGGCGATCCGCACGCGCCTCGCCCAACCGTACGCTGCACCGGCGCATCTGCGCGCGGAACTGGCCCGCCTGTTTCCCGGCGAAGCCGCGCCCGACTGGCCCCGCATTGCCTGCGCGCTGGCCGCGCGAGGCGCGTTCACGGTGATCACCGGCGGCCCCGGCACCGGCAAGACCACCACCGTGGTGCGCCTGCTCGGCCTGCTGCAGACGCTGCAGTTGCGTGCCGGCGAGCGGCCGCTGCGCATCCGCCTGGCCGCGCCCACCGGCAAGGCCGCGGCGCGGCTGCAGGCTTCGATCCAGGGCCAGCTTGCGCGGCTCGACGTGGACGAAGCCGCGCGCGCCGTGATTCCGGCCCAGGTGGATACGCTGCATCGCCTGCTCGGCGCGCGTCCGGACACGCGCCGCTTCCGCCACGACGCCGCGCATCCGCTGCCGCTGGACGTGCTGGTGATCGACGAAGCCTCGATGGTGGACCTGGAAATGATGTCCGCCGTGCTCGCCGCGCTGCCGCCCGCGGCGCGGCTGGTGCTGCTCGGCGACAAGGACCAGTTGTCTTCTGTGGAAGCCGGCGCGGTGCTCGGCGATCTGTGCCGGCGTGCCGAGGCCGGCCATTACGACCAGGACACGGCTGCGTGGCTGCACGACGTGGCCGGCGACGAAGTGGCAGCGTGGACCGCCGCCGATGCGCAGGCGCTGGACCAGCAAGTAGTCATGCTGCGCCACAGCCATCGCTTCGGCGCGGACAGCGGGATCGGACGGCTGGCGCAGGCGGTGAACGCCGGCGACCTGTCCGCGCTGCGCGCGCTGCTCGCCGCACCGCGTACCGATATCGCCTGGCTCCCGCACGCCGCCAACCAGGCCGACCTGGCCGAACTGGTGCTGCGCGGCGGCGGCGAACGCTTCGCCACGGATAGCACCGCACCGCAGGGTTATCGCCACTATCTGGAGTTGCTGCGGCGCGAACGCCCGGCGCTGGATGCCGGCGATGCCGCCCACGAGGCCTGGGCGCACCAGGTGCTCGCAGCGTTCGGGCGCTTCCAGTTGCTGTGCGCACTGCGGCGCGGCGACTACGGCACCGAAGGACTCAACCGGCAGATCGAGGAGATCCTGGGCCGCGCGCGCCTGATCGATACCGGCCACGTCTGGTACGAAGGGCGGCCGGTGCTGGTCACGCGCAACGACTACAACCTCGGCCTGATGAATGGCGACGTGGGCGTGGCGCTGCAGATGCCAGGCGAGGATGGCGTGCCGCGCCTGCGCGTGGCGTTCGTTGCCGCCGGTCCCGCGGAAGGACCCGACGGCGTGCGCGTGCGTTTCATCCTGCCGTCGCGGCTGGGCGAGCTGGAGACGGTTTATGCGATGACCGTGCACAAGTCGCAGGGTTCGGAGTTCGACTCCACCGCCCTGGTGCTGCCCGCGCAGGACAGCGGGATTCTTACGCGCGAGCTTCTGTATACCGGCATCACGCGGGCGCGGCGGCGTTTCATGCTGGTCGGTGGCGAGCGGGTGGTCGAGATCGCCACGCAGCGGTTGACCTTGCGGCATTCGGGTTTGCGGGAGCGCCTGCTCGCGCAGTGATGCGCGGCTTCGCCCTGCCTCTGCAAAGCATCCAGCCGAACCGTCATGGGCTGGACCCGTTCAGCGCGAATCCGAACGATCGGACACGGCATACCGGCGCGCAGGCGATGGATGGATCGGGCCGGCCGCCCAAACATGGGCCGCGCGACAAACCGCGCCTATGCCTCTCCGGGAGGACGACGTCATGACCATGCAAACCAGGCTCCTGGTCGCGTTGCTGACCACGACCATTCCGCTTTCTGTGCAGGCGGCGGATAGCCAGAAGATCCAGCAGATCAAGGAGGACACCGCCAGAAGCATCGCCAGTCAGCTGCAGGATCCGGACTTCTCCAACACGGCATCCCGACTGTTCGCCATGCAGGCCTCCTCGGGCGAAGAGCCTGCCATCTCGCTGCATGCCTTGACCGCTGCGGGACGAGGCGAAGCGCTCTCGCGGATCGGCGATGCCGATCGGCAGGTGACCGCGGCGCAAGGCCTGTCCGGCTGGTCGCAAGGCGTGCTGCGCCTGCGCCTGTACCTGCCCGGCCATGCCACCGGCCAGTTGCCCTCGCAGCTGGACGACCTTCTGGTCGCCGTGGAACCAGCGGGCGACGAACGGAAGTGGACTTCGGTACCCGCCTTCGATGCCAAGGGCGAACGTCATGAGCTGGACCCGAAGATGCCGCCCACGGTCCCCGTGCTGGTGCTGGATGTGGACGGCCAGGAATCGGCACGCGCGGGTGCCCTGCTGATGAACGATGCGCTGCAACGCGCGCAGCTGCAGACGCGTGACAGCTCCGCCACGGCCGAAGGCGCCGAACTGACTGTCTTGACGAAGATCCACCTCAAGGATGACGAGGAGCCCTGGATCAGCGGCAAGGCGGAGATCTTCGCGATCGTGTCCGGCATGAAACCGAACAGGACCGACCCGCAGGTCGAAGTGAAGGACATGAATTACCTGGACTACAGCGGAACCACCTATGCGCCTTACCAGGACATGGTGTCGTGGAGCGACTATGGGCTCGGCATGGCGAACGTGCAGCTGTTCGAGCGCGACGAGGGCATCAATTACCAGGAGCTTGCCGCGAAGATCCTCGGTGCCGTGCAGGGCAACGTATCGACCTCAAAACCCGGAGCGGGCGCTGTCTCGGCCATCGGCGAAGCCATCCTGGGTGCCATGCCCAGCTCCCTGCTGGTCAATAACAACGACTATGTCGACTCGTTCTACCTGATCGAAAAAGGCCGCAGCTATACCGACCTGCTCGGGGCGAGAGCCAATGCCACCGCAAGCTTCTGCTCGCATGTCGTGGGCACCGACGATTGCCCGCGGCAGTGACCTCCCGGCGGCGTGCCGCAAGGATGCCGCAGCGGCACGCCGTCACCAGCAGGCTCCATTTGCGTTCGCCCATGCATCGCTGGCCAGTGGAACTTTGCGGCCGGTGTCGTCGAGGCCGAGCGTGCCGCAACGGTCGCCCTCCTGCGCCAGCTTCGGCTGTGCTGTCGCCAGGAAAGACTGCACACTCGCGCCCGTCTCCAGGTTCAACCTGGCCAGGTAGTACCCGTGCTCCGATCGCGCCGGGACCGAAAAACCCAGCTCCGCCAGTTCGCCGTAACGGCTATAGGTGGCGTAGTAGCGTTCCTGCGCATGCGCAATGCGCAACAGCAGTGCCTTGCCCTCGATGCGCCGTGCGCGATACGCGTAATGCCCGTAGGCGGGCACGGCGAGCGCGGCCAGGATGGCGACGATAGCCAACGCGGCAAGGAGTTCGATCAGGGAGAAGCCGCACGAGGGGCGGTGCATGTCAGTCGCCTCCGGCGACAAAAAAGTTCTCCACCACGCGCGCGACCTTCGCGTCGCCGCCGGTGGCGCGTGCGGTGATGCGGTAGATGCGATGCCCAGCGCCTGCCGTCGTGCCCGCGCTGGCCGGCCATGCAGGGCCGAGATCCTCGACCAGATAGCGCGGCGGCTTCGCCAGCACGGCGGTCCTGGCGGCATCGCGCTCCAGCCCGCTGCCCGCCGGCGCGGTGAAGTCGTCGCGGCCGGTGCTGCCCCGGTACTCCGTGCCTGTTTCCGCGCCCCATCCCGGCTCGCGGCGAAAAGCTCGTACCAGCGCATCGGGCAGCGCGGGATCGTAGACATGGCAGTCGGCGATCGGGGCCGTTCCGCAACGCAAGGGTCCTGTGGCGGCGCCCTTCCATAACCGCCACTGCGCGCCGCGCAACGCGGACTCGGCCGCGATCGATGCCAGCTGGGCGTTGCGCTGGCCGCCCGCCATGCGTTCGAGCAGCAACGCCTGGCCGACGGCTCCGGTCGCCAGCAGCGTCGCCAGCAGCAGGAAGATCAGCGCCAGCACCAGCACGATGCCGCGCTGTCGCGCAGGGCCGGCGATCGGCCGCGCATCATGGGATCGGGACATGGATCGCTCCTTGGTGGCGTCGCTCGCACGGGTGGTAGCTGCGCACGGCCACCAGCGCGCTGAATTCGCGGCGCAGCATGCGCGGGTCGAAGCCCTGCTCGGCGGGGCGCAGCTTGCGATGGGCTGCATCGGGTGCAGCGGGCAGGACATCGCCGTCGATGCTGTAGGTGTAGTGCGTAGCACCGGGGCTCAGTGTGCCCTGCGCTTGCTGGCCGTCCATCAGCAGGTGGACCTCGATCGATTTCACCGCGCGCCACAGGCAGCCGTAGTCGTTACCGGCACCATCGGGCGGTGGCGGGCAGTCGACGCTGCCGCCGGCGCGGTCGTCGACCTGGGCGGCGCTGAGATAACGCGTCGCGCCGGCCGCATCCTCCACGCCGTACAGAAAATCCAGCCGCTCCACGCCACGCACCAGCTCGCTGGCGCCGCCGTTCTCGCGGCGCACCAGGGCGCCGATGGTGCTGCCGTCGCCCGCATCCACCACCTGCAGGTAGTAGGTGACGGTGCGGAAGTCGCGATCGAAGTCGAACAGGCGCGGCGCGTTGAACGAAGGCGGCATCCGCGGCAGCGCGAGATTGCGGCCGGTCTCGACCGCATCGGGATAGAACCCGCCGTCGCCTTGCAGGTTTGCCGAGAAGATCTGCGTGAGCGTGCAGTCGGCGAGCATCAGCAGGTGGCCGGGCTGATAGACGTCGACCACGGCTGGTTCGTCCTGGCCGGGCTGGATGGCGAGGTGATGGATCGCGCCATCCGCGCTACCGACGATGGTGGACGCAGCGCCCATCGCCCATCCGCCGGCCGGGTCCAGATAGCGCAGCGTGAGCAGGCCGGCACCGATTACCCGCTGGCCGACGGCGCGCCCCATCGCCGGCAGGCCGGCCGGCACGGCAGGCGTGCAGTGCGTGCTGCCGCAGTCATGGCCGCGCATCAAGAGGAACGGCGGGAAGCGATACGGCGAAACCGGCGCGGGCGGATACGGTGCGCGGCCCCAGCGCGTGCTCACGTCGTGCAACGCGCCGATCAGGCCACTGGCTTGCACGGTGGGCGTGGCGCCGGCATGGCCGCAGTAGAACGCGTTCGCCATGCGCAGGTCGCCCGTGACGCGGGCGATGGCGAAGCGGGCGCTCTCCTGCAGCAGGGCGAACTGGGTCAGCGTGCGCTGGCTGCCGGCGGTGGCGAGGAAGACGGACACGAAGCAGGCGGCCACGATCAGGCCGAGCGTCATCGCCACCATCAGTTCGATCAGCGAATGGCCGCGGGCACGGCGTGGAGAACGCAGCGCGCTCATGGCTGGAACACCCAGGCGAAAGTCCGCGGCGAGATAGCGCGATGCTCCTGGTCGCCCGCGCCCCGCTCCAGCCAGCGCACCGTCATCGTGCATAGGCCGCCGAACGGCGGCTGCATGCCCGGCGTCTCGGTGCTCAGCACGAAACCGGTATCCCGTGCGCAATGGATGACACCCTGGCCATCCGGCAGCACGGCGCGCAGTCGCAGCGCCCAGACGGCGCGGTCATGCGTCGCCAGCGCGTCGGGCAGGCATGCCGTTGCGGCATTGCAAGCCACGGCGCCTGCTTGCGCTTCGCCATCGTAGGCGCCGGTCCGCACGCCGGCGGGATTGGCGCGCATGCGTTCGATCATGTCGCTGGCGAGGAAGCTGGCCTGGGTGCGCAGGTAGGCGGTGTGGCTGGCGCGCGCGGCCAGCAGCATCCATCCGCTGATGCCGATCGCGCCGATGCCGAAGATGGCGAGTGCGACGAGGACTTCGAGCAATGAAACGCCGCGCTGGGAAGCTGGGATGAGCATCGGTTTCCTTCCGTGGAAGAACGGATGTCCAGCTTAGGCGCGGCGAACGTTGAGGAAGGATGCGGCGATGTTTTTTTCGCGGTGCTGGCGAAAGCTGCTGCGGAGGGAGAAAAGCTGGAGGCGCATCACGGGTGCGATGGCGGGTGTTTCACTGACTGGCGCGAATGGGTCAACGATAATCCGCGCGACTTTGAATCCCTTCTCCCCGGCGGGGAGCACGCGGGGAGCGCACAGGGACGTGCGCGGCTTTGAGGAGCGAGGAAGGTGGCGGCAGCCGGATGAGGGAGCGCTCTTGTGGAAGCGTTTCTGCGGAGCGAAGACAAGCTCTTGAGCTTGTGGCGACACTCAGCTCACCACTCCGACCGGCCCCTCACCCCAGCCCTCTCAGAGGGGGGCGAGGCGTTAGCTCAAGCCAGCGCGGCATCGTCCTCGGCAGCCACGAAACCACCCGTCTGCCGCTTCCACAACCGCGCATACAAACCATCATGCGCAATCAACTCCGCATGCGTCCCGCTTTCGACGACCTGCCCCTTGTCCATCACCACCAGCCGATCCATCCGCGCGATGGTGGACAAACGATGCGCGATGGCGATCACCGTCTTGCCGCGCATCAGCAGCTCCAGGCTGTCCTGGATCGCTGCCTCGGCCTCGGAATCCAGGGCCGAGGTAGCCTCGTCCAGGATCAGGACCGGCGCGTCCTTCAACAGCACGCGCGCGATCGCGATGCGCTGCCGCTGGCCGCCGCTGAGCTTCACGCCGCGCTCGCCCACGTGCGCGTCGTAGCCAGTGCGCTCTTCGCCATCGACCAGTTGCGGAATGAACTCGTCGGCGCGCGCCTTGCGCACCGCCTCGCGGATCTCTTCCTCGGTGGCATCCGGGCGGCCGTACAGCAGGTTGTCGCGGATCGAGCGGTGCAGCAGCGAGGTGTCCTGCGTCACCACGCCGATCTGCGAGCGCAGGCTTTCCTGCTGCACCTGGGCGATATCCTGGCCGTCGATCAGGATGCGCCCGCCTTCGAGGTCGTACAGGCGCAGCAGCACGTTCACCAAGGTGGACTTACCGGCGCCGGAGGGGCCGACCAGGCCGATCTTTTCACCAGGGCGCACGGCCAGGTCCAGGCCGGCGATCACGCCGCCTTTCTTGCCGTAGTGGAAATGGATGGCCTCGAAGCGCACGCCGCCGCGATTCACCTGCAGCGGCACGGCGCCGGGGCGGTCCTGCACCTGGCGCGGCTTGGCGATGGTTTCCAG
Organism: Dyella sp. 2RAB6; assembly: GCF_052115385.1. Lineage (NCBI taxonomy): Bacteria > Pseudomonadati > Pseudomonadota > Gammaproteobacteria > Lysobacterales > Rhodanobacteraceae > Dyella > Dyella sp. 2RAB6. The sequence continues at coordinate 416,564 of NZ_JBFRGP010000001.1, read as the reverse complement.
GCCGTCCTGCACGGTGCCGACGTTCTCGAAGATGCCGTTGACCACCCACATGATCCAGCCGGACATGTTGTGGATGCGGATCACCAGTCCGGTGGACAGCGCGATCGCGCCCACCGTCACCCGGCCCTGGCTCCACAGCCAGATCGCCAGCGCCGAGGTGCCGACGATCAGGAAGCCGTTGAGGGTGGCGATGGTGGCGTCCATGCCGGTGGTCAGGCGCGTCATCGAACGCATGCGCTGGATCTGCTCGCCCATCGCTTCGGCCACATAGGCCTCTTCGCGGCGGGTATGCGCGAACAGTTTCAGGGTGAGGATATTGCTGTAGCCGTCGACGATGCGGCCCATCAGGCGCGAGCGCGCTTCGGACTGCTTCCAGGAGCGCTCCTTGGTGCGCGGCACGAAATACGCCAGGGTGATGACGTAGAGCACCAGCCACGCCAGCAACGGCGCTGCCAGCCACACGTCGGCGTGCGCGAACATCACCAGCGCGCTGCCGGTGTAGATGGTGACGTACCAGATCGCGTCCACGATCTGCACCGCCGATTCGCGCAGCGAACCGGCGGTCTGCATGATGCGGTTGGCGATGCGGCCGGCGTAGTCGTTCTGGAAAAAGCCCAGGCTCTGCCGGATCACGTAGCGGTGGTTCTGCCAGCGGATGCGGCTGGTGAGGTTGGGCACGATCGCCTGGTTCACCAGCAGGTCGTGCAGCAGGATCAGCACCGGGCGCGCGATCAGGGTGACGAACACCATCCACAGCAATTCGTTGCCGTGGATGGCGAAGAAGTCGGCGACCGGCGCGCCCTTCGCCAGGTCCACGATGCGGCCGATAAAGCTGAACATGGCCACCTCGACGATGGCCACGCCGAAACCCACCACGATGGCGGCGGCGAACACCGGCCACACCTGGCGCAGATAGAACACGTAGAAACGCCACACCGAATCCGGCGGCATGCCGTCGTCGGGTTCCTTGAAGGCGTCGATCAGGGATTCGAACCAGCGGAAGATCATGGGGAGGTCCTGCCATGCCAGGCGAGGCATGGTGCCTGAAACGGGGGTGAGGGGAGTGACAAGTTGAGGGCCGCCCTTCCCTATAGCAAGTGGGCGCAGGTTGGGGTGAGCACAGCGAACCCCAACGGACCTTGCCAGGCTGCTGCAGCGTTGGGGTTCGCCTTCGGCTCACCCCAACCTACAATGCGCGCCTCATGCCTACGCCCATGCCCACCCTCGCCATCGTCGGCGCCGGCCCCGCCGGCCTGATGGCCGCCGAAACCGCCCGCGCTGCCGGCCTCGACGTCGACGTGTACGAAGGCAAGGGCTCGGTCGGGCGGAAATTCCTGCTCGCCGGCGTGGGCGGCATGAACCTCACCCATGGCGAGCCCCGCCCTGCCTTCGACCAGCGCTACCGCGAACGCGCGGCGGAGGTCGGGCGCTGGCTGGACGATTTCGACGCCGATGCCTTGCGCGACTGGGCCCGCGGCCTCGGCGTAGACACCTTCATCGGCACTTCCGGGCGCGTCTTTCCGGCCGACCTCAAGGCCGCACCGCTGCTGCGCGCCTGGGTGCACCGCCTGCGCGAGAGCGGGGTGCGCTTCCACGTACAGCATCGCTGGCTGGGCTGGACGGACGACGGCGCGCTGCGCTTCGCCGCGCCCGGCGGCGAACTGGCGGTGCGCGCTGATGCCACGGTGCTTGCGCTGGGCGGCGGCAGCTGGCCGCAGCTCGGCTCGGATGGCGCCTGGCAGCCGTGGCTGGCCACGCGCAGCGTGGACGTGGCTCCGCTGCAGCCGGCCAACTGCGGTTTCGATATCGGCTGGAGCGCGCATCTGGCCGAACGCCATGCCGGCGCCCCGCTGAAGCCGGTGATAGCGCACTGGCGCGATGCCGACGGGCGCGAGCAGCAGCGCCAGGGCGAGTGCGTGATCACCGCCACCGGCATCGAGGGCAGCCTGGTGTATGCGTTGTCGGCGCAGCTGCGCCATGCGATCGTGCGCGACGGCCACGCCACGCTGACCCTGGACCTGGCACCGGACCGAACGCTGGAGCGCCTGGAAAAAGACCTGGCCAAGCCGCGCGGCAGCCACTCGCTGAGCGACCACCTGCGCCGCCAGGCCGGCATTACCGGGGTCAAGGCCGCCCTGCTGCACGAGCTGGTGGACAAGGGCAGCTTGCACGACCACGCCAGGTTGGCCCGCGCGATCAAGCGCCTGGACCTGCGCCTGAAACAACCGCGCCCCATCGCCGAAGCGATCAGCAGCGCCGGCGGCGTGCGCCTGGAAGCCATGGACCAAGGGCTGATGCTCAACGCCCTGCCCGGCACCTTCTGCGCTGGCGAGATGCTGGACTGGGAAGCGCCGACCGGCGGCTACCTGCTCACCGCCTGCTTCGCCAGCGGGCTGCGCGCGGGCTGCGCCGCGGCGGCCTGGGCGCTGGCCCGTCGAACGTCGTAGGTTGGGGTGAGCCGCAGGCGAACCCCAACGGTGCGGCGCGATTGAACGTGGTGATGTTGGGGTTCGCCTGCGGCTCACCCCAACCTACAGCGTTGCTTACTTCAGGTTCGCCTTGCTGGCGTCGATATCCGCCTGCAGCTTGGTGGCCAGTTCCTTCGAGGCGTTGTCCAGCAGGCTGACGAACAGCTTCGGATAGTTGGTCTGTCCGTTGACCTCGGCCGTCGGCTCCAGCCGCGGCTCGCTGCGCGTGACGAAGCCGCGCGCATTGGTGGTGCAGCGCATGCTGATGTCCAGCGTGGCGACGGAGGGCTTGTCGTCCTCGTGGCGCACGCGGATGTCGGTCTTGACCCGCTCGCAGGCCACCGTGAGGTTGGAGATATAGGCCGGCTGCAGCGCCTGGCGCAGCTGCGCCTGCAGCACCTCGGACACCGGGCGCGACGGGCTCAGCACCACTTTCTCGTCCAGGCCGCGCACCTGCAGGTCGCCCTGGGTCGGCTCGACGCTGATCCACGGCGCGAACGCCGGCACCACCAGCGCGTCCATCGGCACGGTCTCGCGCGCCTTGTGTCCCCCGCAGGCGGCCAGCGCCAACGCGACCACCGCCAAGCCCGCCCCACGGGCCATCGTCCGCTTATTCATGGTTTCCCCCCCACGCAAATTTTTTGAAATGTACATGCGGCATCGCAACAGATCAACGCCGGATGCGCTCCAATGCGGCGCCGTTCGCAGGACCGGGCCGCCGCAGGCACATCCGTCTAGCCGTCCATATGCGCGGGCCGGTCAGGCCGCCCGGTAGTTGTCCACCTCGCAGTAGCGCCGCGCGTAGGCGCCGAAGGCCAGCGCGGCCAGCAACGCAAAGGCGGCGAAGAAGAACATCTGGAAGGCGTCGACGCTGAGCCCGGTGCTGGCGATATGCCCGGTCACCGCCTGGTCGCGCACCGCGGCATTGGCGATCAGCACCCACAGGTTGCCGATGGTGGTGGCCAGGTACCAGAAGCTCATCATCACGCCCTTCATCGAGGCCGGCGCCTGGCTGTAGGCGAACTCCGGCCCGGTCGCGGAGACCAGCACTTCGCCGAAGGTCAGCAGCAGGTACGGCAGCACCTGCCACACGATCGACAGCGCCTGCCCGTCGTCCAGCAGCAGCTGGTAGCCGCCCACCACGATCCAGGCCAGGCCGGCGAAAGCGATGCCGGCGGTCATCTTGCGCAACGCGGTGGGCTCGCTGCCGCGCCGGCGCAGCAGCGGGAACAGCACCAGGTTGTTGAACGGGATCAGCAGCATCACCAGCAGCGGGTTCAGCGCCTGCATCTGCGCCGGATGGAACCAAGCCGGCGCGGCCATCGCGTTGCCCTGCAGCACCCAGGTCGAGGCCTTCTGGTCGAACAGCGAGAAGAACGGCGTGGTCAGGGCGAAGATCACCAGCACGCGCAGCACGTTGCGCGCGCCGTCCACCGCCGCGTCCGGATGCCGGCCGCGCGCCCGCTCCAGCTGCAGCCAGGCACCGCCGCCCACGCCGCCGATCAGCGCGACGATGGCCAGGCACAGCGCGATCACCACGCCCAGCGCCGGCGTCATCGCCAGCGCCGCCACGGCAGCGAGCACGCCCGCGCCGGCCAGCCACAGGCCCGGCCGCGCCTGCGCCGGCCCCTGCCTTGGCGCCTGGCTGAGCAGCGCCGTGCGCAGCACGCGCGAGAACGCATCCGGATCGGGCGGCGACGGCGGCACCATCACGTAGCGATGGCGGCCCAGCCACAGCACGAAGGTAGCGGCGAGCATCAGCGCGCCGGGAATACCGAACGCCACCGCCGCGCCGAAGTGGCGCAGGAACATCGGCGCCAGCAGCGAGGCGAAGAACGAGCCGAAGTTGATGATCCAGTAGAAAGCGTCGAACACCGGCTTGGCCAGATGCTTGTTTGCGCTGTCGAACTGGTCGCCGACGAACGAAGCCACCAGCGGCTTGATCCCGCCCGCGCCCAGCGCGATCAGGCCCAGGCCGATGTAGAAGCCGGTCGGATCGTGCTCGAACAGCGCCAGGCACAGGTGGCCCAGGCAGTACACGAGGCTCATCCACAGCACGGTGTGGTACTTGCCGAAGAAGCGGTCGGCCAGCCAGCCGCCCAGCAGCGGGAAGAAGTACACGCCGATCACGAAGCTGTGGAACACGTCCTTGGCCGCGCCGGGGCGCTGCGCCTCGGGCAGGTGCAGCAGCAGCGAGGTGATCAGGAACGGGGTGAGGATGTTGCGCATCCCGTAGAACGAAAAGCGCTCGCAGCCCTCGTTGCCGATGATGAAGGGAATCTGCCGCGGCAGGCGGCCGCGCGCGGTGGAAGGGGCGGCGCTCATGCGTGGCTCCAGGGGACCGGCCAAAGGCTCGAGTGTGCCGCAAGATATTGCGAACACCAAGGCGGTACCGCGTCACAAGGCCCTGTTAAGCTGCGCGCCACTTCAAGCGGCGGGGTCTCATGCGCTCCTTCAAACCATTGCTCGTACTGGCCGTGGTGGTCTTTGCGGTCTTCATGTGGAACCGCCGCGCGACGCCGCCCGTTCCTGCCGCCGCGCCGCAGGTGCAGTCCGCCGCCATGCCCGCGCCGGCCGCGCGCCAGACCCGGAATGCAGCCGCGCCGGCCGCCGGCCTGCCCTCCTTCCTGCCGCCCGAAGCAGGCGACACGCTGGCCCTGATCGCCCGCGGCGGACCGTTCCCGAACCGCCAGGACGGCGTGGTGTTCGGCAACCGCGAAGGCCTGCTGCCGGCCCAGCCGCGCGGCTACTACCACGAGTACACGGTGGCCACGCCCGGCCTCGACTATCGCGGCGCGCGGCGCATCATCACTGGCGGTAATCCGCCGGTGGTCTACTACTACACCGACGATCACTACCGCACATTCCGCGCATTCGAGGTGTCGCGATGACTTCCCAGGACCACGACATCGACCTGCACGACCCCGATGCCGGCGGCGTGTTCTTCGTGATCGAGGAAGACCTCGACCCGCTCGGCGCCCAGGGCGCGAGCCAGGGCCTGTTCGTCGCGCGCACCAGCCTGCAGGGCTGCACCGGCAAGGACGAACTGCTGCGCCGCCTGAAAGCCTCCTGGCGCCTGCCCGCCGAATTCGGCGACAACTGGGACGCCCTGGCCGACGCCGTCAACGATCTGGACTGGCTCGAAGGCAGCGGCTACCTGCTGCTGTTCGACCACGCCGACGACCTGCGCGAAGCCAGCGAGGAAGACTTCGACATCCTGCTGGACATCCTCGACGAAGCCGCCGAGAGCTGGCAGGAAGACGGCAAGCCGTTCTTCGCTTTCTTCGCGATGCCCGAAAGCGCCTTCAACGACCCGGATTTCTGATGCAGTCCATCGATTTCGATCTCGACGAACGCCACGAACACGTGGAACTCAACCAGCTGCTGAAGCTGATCGGCCTGTGCGACAGCGGCGGTGCGGGCAAGGCGATCGTCGCCAGCGGAGCGGTGTACGTCGACGGGCAGCAGGAGTTGCGCAAGACGTGCAAGATCCATGCGGGGCAAGTCGTTGACATCGACGACGTGCGGATTCGGGTGAAGCGGCCCCCGGCGTGACAACGTCATGGCGTAGGTTGGGGTGAGCCAAAGGCGAACCCCAACACCGTCATACCCAAACCCCGCAGTGTTGGGGTTCGCCTGCGGCTCACCCCAACCTACGCCGGTCAGGCAGTCGTGGCGGTCGGCAGCGGCATCGCGTCGATGCGCGCGCGCAAGTGCGTCACCTGGGGCACCCGCAGCAGAAACTCGCGCTCCAGCAGTTCCAGGATCTCGTCGGTATCGGTCAGCGTACGCCGCACCGTCTCCCCACCCATCGTATGCACCGCAAAATCCCGCCCCCGCAGCGCCAACCGACGCCCCGGCGCACTACGCGCAACATTCAACCCATGCAGGAAATGCGACTCCGGAAACGTCGACGAATAGTGGTTCGCCACTACATAGTCGATGTCCTCCCGCGGCTGCAGATCGAAGCGGTACAACGTCTGCCACAGCCCGCGCACCAGCGCCTGCATGCGCCACACGCCATCGTTCTCCAGCAACCGGTACGGCTCGTGCGCGCTCGCCTGCTCCAGCCCCGGCACCAGCTTCAGCGCGCCCGACAGCACCATGCCGCCGAAACCCACGTCGGCCAGCCAGCTCTCGCCATCGATCTCCACCCGCAGCAGCATGTGGCTCTGCGCCGTGATGTCGTTGTCGTCGCGCTGCCACAGCACGCGCGCGATCAGGCCCTGCACCGGATAACCGATCGCCCGCAGTACCTCGCGGAACACGAAATTCTGCTCGAAGCAGTAACCGCCGCGCCCGAACTCGAGCAGCTTGCGCTCCAGCCGCGGCAGCTCAAGCGCGATCGGAATACCCAGGAACGGGTCGAGATTCTCGAACGGGATCGCCGCCACATGCGTCACGGCCAGCGCACGCAAGGTGGCGGCATCGGGCCTGACGTCTCCCTCAAAACCGATGCGCCGCAGGTAGGCCGGCAGGTCGATGGCATAACTCATGGAAAGCACCTTGGGGGTACGGCTGGGGAGGCGGCAAGATAGCACCGCGGCCCGAGGTAACCCCGTGCCATGCGTGGGCGAAAACACAGCGAACGGCGCTGACTCGACATGCGCTGCCCTGTCCATCGATGGAGTTCCGCACCATGCGCATCCGCCTGCCCCGCCTTCGCCTGCTCGCCGGCCTGATGCTGGCCGCCGGCACCACCGCCTGCGGCGTTGTCGCCGCCGACAGCGCGCCCGTCACCGCACCGGCACCCACGCTCGATGCCGCGCCCGCGCAGGGCGAGCAGATCGCGGTGTTCGCCGGCGGCTGCTTCTGGGGCGTGGAATCGGTGTTCGAGCACGTCAAGGGCGTGAAGAAGGTCTGGTCCGGCTATGCCGGCGGCGACGCCGCCACGGCCAGCTACGAACAGGTTTCCGGCGGCAATACCGGCCACGCCGAATCGGTCAAGGTCGTGTACGACCCGGCCAAGGTCAGCTACGGCAAGCTGCTGCAGGTGTTCTTCTCGGTCGCCACCAATCCCACCCTGCTCAACCGCCAGGGGCCGGACACCGGCACGCAGTACCGTTCGGCGATCTTCTACGGCAGCGACGAGCAGAAGCGCGTCGCCACTGCCTATATCGCCCAGCTCGACCAGGCCCATGTATTCCGCGCGCCGATCGTCACCCAGGTCGCGCCGCTCAAGGCGTTCTACATGGCCGAGGCTTACCACCAGGATTTCGCGCGGCTGCACCCGGACTATCCGTACATCGTGATCAACGATGCGCCGAAGGTGCGCCATCTGAAGGAGCTGTTCCCGGCCGAGTACAAGCCGGAGCAAAGCGTGGTCGACGTGCGGCTGCACTGAAACAACCGGCGTAGGTTGGGGTGAGCCGCAGGCGAACCCCAACGTGGGCCGCCTCGCACCGTTGGGGTTCGCCTGCGGCTCACCCCAACCTACGCCGGCATCGTCAGCGGTGCTTCGGCGGCACCAGCCGCAGCTTCGCCGGCTTGGGGTTGCGCACCAGCTGGCGCGCGACCTCCTCGGCCGCTTCCGGGCGCGAGTAGTAAAAACCCTGGCCTTCGGCGCAACCGGCCTTGAGCAGGAAATCGTGCTGCTCCTTCGTCTCGATGCCTTCGGCGATCGGCCGCAGGCCCAGGCTGTGCGCGATGGCCAGCATCGCCTCGGTGATCGCGGCGTTGTTGGCGTCCTGCGGCAGGCCGTTGATGAAGGAGCGGTCGATCTTGAGGAAGGCGATGGCCGACAGCTTCAGATACGCCAGCGAGGAATAGCCGGTGCCGAAGTCGTCGATCGCCACGCCCACGCCCAACGCGTGCAAGGCATGCATGGTGCGGTCGGTCTGTTCGCCCAGGCGCAGGATGGCGCTCTCGGTGATCTCCACCAGCAGGCGCTTGCCGTCCAGCTGCTCGGCATCCAGTGCCGCGCCCAGCCGTTCGATAAAGGTGCGGTGGCCGAAGGTGCTGGCCGAAACGTTGATCGCCATGCGCAGCGGCGGCAGTTGCGCTTCGTCCCAGCGGCGCACCTGCGCGCAGGCTTCGCGCATCACCCATTCGTCGATCTGGCGGATCAGGCCCAGGCTCTCGGCCATCGGGATGAATTCGTCCGGCAGCAGCACGCCGCGTTCCGGATGGCGCCAGCGCAACAGCGCTTCCACCGCCACGATGCGGCTGGTGCGCAGTTCCACGTTCGGCTGGTAGACCAGGTACAGCTCGCCGCGCAGCAGGGCCTGGCGCAGGTCCACGCCCAGCATCAGGCGGCGGCGCGCATCGGCGTGCATCAGCGGGGTGTAGAAGCGGAACGCGTTACGCTCTTCGGTCTTGGCCACGTACATCGCGGCGTCGGCATTGGTGATCAGGGTGATCGGATCGCCGCCGTCCAGCGGGAAACCGGCGATGCCGATGCTGGCGCTGAGCGCGATCTCGTAGTCGCCCACCAGCACCGGCTCGGCCAGCGAAGACAGCAGGCGCGTGGCCATGGTGCGCGCATCCTCGCGCGTCGGCAGCCGGCCCAGCAGCACGGTGAACTCGTCGCCGCCGATGCGCCCGGCCACGTCGTGCGGCCCCAGCGCGCGGTCGATGCGCTCGGCCACCTTCACCAGCAGGCTGTCGCCGATGGCATGGCTGTAGCTGTCGTTGACCACCTTGAACGCATCCAGGTCGACGAACAGCACCGCCACCGCATTGCGGTCGTGGGTGGCGCCGAGGATGGCGTGCTCGCACAGCCGCTCGAACTCGGCGCGGTTGACCAGGCCGGTGAGCGGGTCATGCGTGGCCAGGTGTTCCAGGCGCAGGCGGTCGGCCTTGATCGCGGTGATGTCGGTCAGCACCGCCACGTAGTGCTGCACGCGGCCGTAGGTATCGCGGATGGCGCTGATGCTGAGCAGTTCCGGATAGCTGCTGCCGTCCTGCCGCCGGCTGGACACCTCGCCCTTCCAGTTGCCGCCGTTGGCGACGGTGTCCCAGATCGAGGCCGGCAGCGGCGAGCCGTCGAGCAGGCAGCGCGTTTCGTCGAAGCGGCGCGTGCGCACCGCATCGGCGTCGTAGCCGGTGATGCGGGTGAAAGCGGTATTGACCGTGGTGATGCGCCGCTCGGCGTCGGCGATCACCACGCCTTCGGCGATGCCGGCCAGCGCCTCCGAGGCGATGCGCCGTTCGTGCTCCATCGATAGCCGCTCGGACACGTCGCTGATGATCGCCTGCCGCACGAAGCGCTCGCCCCACAGCGCCAGCGCGCTCTGCGTTTCCACCGGGCGGGCTTCGCCGCCGGCGTCGCGCAGCAGCGCGACGTTGCTGTCCTGCGGCGCCTCGCCCGCGGCGAACAGGCGCGCGAACGACTCGCCGAGCAACTGGTCCGGATCGCGCCCGGTCCAGCGCGCGGCGGTGCGGTTGGCGTCGAGGATCTGCCCGGAGGATTCGTCGACCATCACGATGGCCGAGGCAGCGCTGTCGAACAGCAGCCGGTAGCGTTCCTCGGTGCCGCGGATGCCGGCCAGGATGCGGCGCGCCATGCGCAGCCACGACAAGCCGGCGATCAAGGTGATCAGGGCCACGCTGGCGAACAGCACCCGGCCCATCCAGGTGGCGCCGTTGGCGATGTGCAGCGAGAAGCTGCTGCTGCGCGGCTCGATGAAATCGTTGAGCCGGTGGATGCGGTCGCGCTGGCGCGCGAGCTCGGCCGGGGCCAGCGCACCGGCCGCGTAGGCGCGCTCCAGTTCACCGGCGATCACGTTCAGTTCGGCGATCTGGCCGTCCACCGAATGCCAGTCGACCAGCGCCTCGCGCATATGCGGCGCGGCGGAGAAGTACTGCAGGATAAAGACCATGCCGGGGATCGCCGAGGGAATCACCCCGCCGCGGCGGAACGCCTCGATCACCTTGGCCCGGTCGAAATGGCCGCTGTCGATGGCGTCGCGCGCATAGCGGTCGGTCATCAGCACGGCGTAGTTGCGGCGGAAGCCGGTGAGGTCGAGCGGGTCGCCCTTGGTGGCGTAGTTCTCCAGGTCGACCACCGCCTGCTTCTGCGCCTTGGACCAAAGACTCTCGCCGTTGAGAAAACCGGCGAGAGTCACTTGGAGCTGCAAGGCCCCCCAGGTAAGGGCGAGGACCAGCCCGAGCATTGCCGCCAGTGCGTAGGCCAGCGGCAGCAGCCTTTGCAGCAGGGGTCTTCGCAAGCCGGTACGAGCGTTACGCATAGCGTCCCGTGTCCTCATTCAAGCCGACATCCACTGCCTGCGATGCGTCCTGCCCGGCAAACGCGTTGCGTCAGGCTGCGGCTTCACTGACCGACCACGGATCCTGGCGCACGTCCAGGCAGCGGTCCAAGGTGATCTGCATGCTGACGTAGCTGCGTCGCACGCATTCCCCCAGATACGCCACCTCGGCCGGCGTCGGCGCCGTCCCCATTAGCGTACACACAATTTCGAGCGCCTCCCAAGGATGAGTATCATCGTAGGCTGCGTGAAGCTGGAGCCAACGCAAGCCCTTGCCCCGGGTTTCGGCCGCAAAGGTCTCCTTGTACGGACTTTCGAACACCTTCTGCGACCATTCCCCGGTCGCTCCTTCCACCGCGTAATTGGTGGCGATCATGCCGGCGGCCAGAGAGGCCTTGGTGCTTACCTGTTCGCACCAGTCGGGCAAGGCTCCGGTGCCATGGGGCGGTAACCCGTGCAGGACCTCGTCGCGGCTGATGCCCGCGGCTTCGGCCCAGTCCAGCCAGTACTCGGCGTGGTTCTGCTCGACGCGGATGTTGCGCACCAGCCAGCGCCTGGCCAGGTTGTCGCCCTGGGTGCGGCCGTACTGCGTCTTCAGCAGGCTGAGCGCCATGTAGGCCGGGAAGCGCTCGATGACGGGCCAGATGCCGACCATGAAATCCCGTGTGGAGGCCGCGTGAAGACGACTGTTCATCATCAGCTCCCATATTTCGTGGCCGACCACCCTGCGCCTGGTTTCCTCGGCGGCGTGGATGATGTCCTGTGCCCAGCTCGGATAGCTGCTCAGCTCCATCAGTGCGCCGGTGCGTTCAAATTGCGTAGACATGATGCGATCTCCAGTGTTTTGACTGGCGTCAGCCGAACGGCCGACACCCCGGCGCCAGAAAGGTGCCGGAGATCACATATTCTTCGGAGTGGAGGTGGCAGGACATCGAAAAGTGTCCGGCTCTTCGGGGTAGTGCCATCGGCCGCCCCATCCGCCCCCGCGGGAGGCGTACCGTAGCGCGAGTCCGTGCCTGGGCGCCGGCAAGCAAAACGCCCCCGGCAAGGAGGGCGTTTCGGGTCAGCGCAGGGCGATGCCGCCTTACAGCATCGGCAGCTTCAGCCCCTGCTCCTTCGCGCACTGCACGGCGATGTCGTAGCCGGCATCCGCGTGGCGCATCACGCCGGTGCCCGGATCGTTCCACAGCACGCGCGCCAGGCGCTGGTCCGCCGCCGCGCTGCCGTCGCACACGATCACCACGCCGGAATGCTGCGAATAGCCCATGCCCACGCCGCCGCCGTGATGCAGCGAGACCCAGGTGGCGCCGCCGGCCACGTTGAGCATGGCGTTGAGCAGCGGCCAATCGGACACGGCGTCGCTGCCGTCCTGCATCGCCTCGGTCTCGCGGTTGGGGCTGGCCACCGAGCCGGAATCCAGGTGATCGCGGCCGATCACCACCGGCGCCTTCAGCTCGCCGTTGCGCACCATCTCGTTGAAGGCCAGGCCCAGCTTGTGGCGCAGGCCCAGGCCCACCCAGCAGATGCGCGCCGGCAGGCCCTGGAAGCTGATGCGCTCGCGCGCCATGTCCAGCCAGCGGTGCAGGTGCGGATCGTCGGGGATCAGCTCCTTCACCTTGGCGTCGGTCTTGTAGATGTCTTCCGGGTCGCCGGACAGCGCCACCCAGCGGAACGGACCCACGCCGCGGCAGAACAGCGGGCGCACATAGGCCGGCACGAAGCCGGGGAATTCGAACGCGTCCGCGCAGCCCTCGTCCTTGGCCATCTGGCGGATGTTGTTGCCGTAATCGAAGGTGGCAACGCCCAGGCGCTGGAACGCCAGCATCGCCTCGACATGCGTGCGCATGGAGTGCTTGGCGGCCTTGGCGGTGCCGGCCGGGTCGCTCTTGCGGCGCTCGAACCACTGCTCCACCGTCCAGCCGCTGGGCAGATAACCGTTGACCGGGTCGTGCGCGCTGGTCTGGTCGGTCACCGCGTCGGGCTTGACGCCGCGGCGCACCAGTTCCGGCAGCACGTCGGCGGCGTTGCCCAGCAGCGCGATCGACTTCGCTGCGCCGGCCGCGGTGTACTTGGCGATGCGTGCCAGCGCGTCGTCCAGGTCGGTGGCCTGCTCGTCCACGTAGCGGGTCTTCAGGCGGAAATCGATGCGGCTCTGCTGGCATTCGATATTCAGCGAGCAGGCGCCGGCCAGCGAGGCCGCCAGCGGCTGCGCGCCGCCCATGCCGCCGAGGCCGGCGGTGAGGATCCACTTGCCCTTGAGGCTGCCGCCGAAGTGCTGGCGGCCCATCTCGACGAAGGTCTCGTAGGTGCCCTGCACGATGCCCTGCGAGCCGATATAGATCCACGAGCCGGCCGTCATCTGGCCGTACATCATCAAGCCCTTCTTATCGAGCTCGTTGAAGTGCTCCCAGTTCGCCCAGGCCGGCACCAGGTTGGAATTGGCCAGCAGCACGCGCGGCGCGTCCGGGTGGCTGGGGAACACACCGACCGGCTTGCCGGACTGGATCAGCAGGGTCTCGTCGTCGTTCAGTTCGCGCAGCGCGCGCAGGATCGCGTCGAAGCATTCCCAGTTGCGCGCGGCGCGGCCGATGCCGCCGTACACCACCAGTTCCGCCGGATTTTCCGCCACCTCCGGATCGAGGTTGTTCTGCAGCATGCGGAAGGGCGCCTCGGTGAGCCAGCTCTTGCAGCTCAGCTCGCTGCCGCGTGGCGCGCGGATGGTGCGGGTGGTGTCGATACGCGTCGGGGCATTCATGGGAAATCCTGACCTGCGGGGGGAAATCGCAATTATGGGCGCGGGTTTTCGCCGCCGCCAACTGCACTGCGGCAAAACCGCGCCGCACCGTCCTTTTGGCTGATTGCCGCACTCCCGGGGCGGGGCCAGACTTTTGCACAGGGGAATCCGGGCACTGGCCACCGTCGAGGTTCGAACGGGAGGCTTCCATGTACGCGACACGTACGACTTACCTCGCGGCGCTGATCGTCAGCCTGCTGATGGCCACCAGCGCAGCCGCGGCGGACAAGACCGCGGCGAAGAAAGCGCCGAGCGATGCGCAACTGATCGCCAGCGCGATGCGCGCCGCGCCGGCCGGCGTCGCCAAGGGTGCGACCATCATTGCGATGAATGCGGACGGCACCGCGCGCACGCTGCGCAAAGGCAGCAACGATTTCACCTGCATGCCGGACAACCCGGAAACCCCCGGGCCGGACCCGATGTGCATGGACAAGAACGCGATGGAATGGGCGCAGGCCTGGATGAGCCACAAGCCGCCGCCGACCGGCAAGCTGGGCGTGATGTACATGCTTTCGGGCGGCACGGATGCGAGCAACACCGATCCGTACGCGACGAAACCCGACGCGAGCAACCACTGGGTCAAGACCGGCCCGCACATCATGGTGGTCGGCGCGGATGCAGCGTTCTACGACGCGTATCCGAAAGGCGCGGATCCGGATACGTCGGTGCCGTATGTGATGTGGGCGGGGACGCCGTACCAGCATTTGATGGCGCCGGTGAAGTAGCACTCCACAGCACACGCCACGGCGTAGGTTGGGGTGAGCGCAGCGAACCCCAACAAGCCTCTCACCGGAGGATCACGTTGGGGTTCGCTGCGCTCACCCCAACCTACCGGGGAGCCGCCCCTATTGATGTCCGAAAACGGCGAGTCGCCCGTGGCGCCCGGTGCTAGCCTTGCTGCATGGCCACCGTCCCCGCCCCCCACGCGCCCCTCCCCGACCGCCTTTGCGAGCAAGCCCGTCTCAGCCGCGACGCGCGCTTCGACGGCCTGTTCTTCACCGCCGTCACCAGCACCCGCATCTACTGCCGCCCGGTCTGCCCGGCACCGTCGCCGAAAGTGGAGAACGTGCGCTACTACGCCACGGCAGCGGCTGCCGAAGCCGCGGGCTTCCGCCCCTGCCTGCGCTGCCGGCCGGAGCTGGCGCCGGGCAATGACGGCTGGCAGCGCGGCGACCATGTGATCGCGCGCGCGCTGAAGCTGATGGAACAGGGCGTGCTCGAGAACGACTCGCTGGAAGAGATGGCGCAGCGCCTAGGGCTCGGCGCGCGCCAGTTGCGCCGGGTGTTCGTCGAACGCCTGGGCGCGCCGCCGATCAGCGTGCACACCACGCGCCGCCTGCTGTTCGCCAAGCAGTTGCTGACCGAGACCGACCTGCCGGTCACCGACGTGGCGCTCGCCTCCGGTTTCCGCAGCCTGCGGCGCTTCAACGCGGCGTTCCAGCAGGCGAACCGGATGCCGCCGCGCGAGCTGCGCCGCCATCCGGCCAAGGCGGCGGACGGCGGACTGGTGCTGCGCCTGAATTACCGGCCGCCGTACGACTTCGAGGCGATCCTCGGCTTCCTGCGCACGCGCGCGCTGCCGGGCGTTGAGCAGGTGGACGCGCACAGTTACGCGCGCGTGTTCGGCCCGGCGGATGCGCCCGGCTGGCTGCGCCTGAGCGCATGGCCGCACGGCGAACATGCGCTCAGGCTGGAACTGCAATGTCCGCAACCGGCGCGGATGCTCGGCGTGGTGTCGAAGCTGCGGCGCATGTTCGATCTCGATGCGGATCCGCTGGCGATCGGCGCGGTGATGCGCGCGGGCGGCGTGCTGAAACCGCTGCATCAACGCCGCCCCGGCTTGCGCCTTCCCGGCGGCTGGGACGGTTTCGAGATCGCGGTGCGCGCGATCCTCGGCCAGCAGGTGAGCGTGGCGGCGGCGCGCACGCTGGCCACGCGCATCGTGCAGCGCTGGGGCACGCCGGCAACGGGCATTCTTCCGCCGGGACTGGAACGCTTGTTTCCGGGGCCGGAGCGGCTGGTCGACGTCGACCTGCGCGAAGTCGGCCTCACCTCGGCACGCGCGAACACCGTGCAGGGCGTGGCGCGCGCGCTGCTGGACGGGCGCATCGATTTCCGCAGCGAGCAGCCGCTGGACGCCTTCGTCGCGAGCTGGGTGGAACTGGCCGGCATCGGCGAATGGACCGCGCATTACATGGCGATGCGCGCGCTGAGCCATCCGGACGCCTTCCCCGCCGCCGACCTGATCCTGCGCCGAGTCGCTGCTGGCGACGGCGCCGAACTGAGCACCAAGGCGCTCACCGCGCTGGCCGAGGACTGGCGCCCCTGGCGCGCCTATGCGGTGATGCACCTGTGGCGCGCCGCCACCGATGCGGCCGAGCGCGCCAAGGCCACGGGAAAGAGCGCATGAGCGAGACGATCTGGTACGACGAACTGCCCACGCCGATCGGGCAACTGCGCCTGGTCGCCGATGCGCAAGGCCTGCGCGAGGTGTGGTTCGAGACCGGCAAGCACCGCAAGTCGCCGGCGCCGGAATGGATTCCCGCCGCGAAACCGCTGGCGCAGGCGCGCCGGCAGCTGGAGGAATACTTCGCCGGCGAGCGCACCCGTTTCGAACTGAAACTGCATCCCATCGGCACGCCGTTCCAGCTCGCCGTGTGGGAGGAACTGGGGCGTATCCCCTATGGCGTGACGATCAGCTACGCCGAACTGGCGCGGCGCATCGGCCAGCCCGCGGCGATGCGCGCGGTGGGCGCGGCGAACGGGCGCAATCCGATCCCGATTATCCTGCCCTGCCATCGCGTGATCGGCAGCGACGGCAGCCTCACCGGCTTCGGCGGTGGCCTGCCGACCAAGCGTTTCCTGCTGTCGATGGAAGACCGCATCGCGCACGGCGACCTGTTCGCGTTGCCGTAGGGCTTCAGTGCTGCGGCGGGCTCTGCGTGGACGGCTTTGGATGGAGCTGGTCCAGCGCGGACGGCGGCGGCTTCTTCGGCGTCGACGACCGTGCCGGCTGCGGCAGCAGCACCGGCGCGGTGGAGGAAGCGGCGCGGTACTGGTCCACCGCATCGCGCTGGCGCGCATTGAAGCGGTCCTGCTGGGCCTGGTTGGAGAGGTCCAGCGACTGCGTCGCGGCGGGGTTGTTCGACAGCGGCTGGCGGATCGCGGCGGCGTTGCGCTGGCGCTGCTGCTCCAGCATCTGGCTGGTGTTGAGCTTGTCCTGCAGGATCGCCTGCTGGTTCGCCTGCTGCGCGTTGATGGCGTTGTAGTTGGGCTGCTGCGCCTGCTGGCGCTGCTGCTGTTGCGCCAGGCCGGCAGCGGGCACCGCGCACAGCACCAGCAGGGCCAGACCGGCGAGACGGCGTATGGACAGAGATGTAATGGTCATACGAGTGCGCGATGATGGTGGGATTGCCTGGAACATCGTAGGGACTCGCGCATGAAAATCCTGTTTCGCCTCCTGTTCTGCTCCCTCGCCGCGTTCAGCGCCGGGTGTGCCACCCGTCCGCCGGCCAAGCCCGCCCCGGTGGTCAAAGCCGCGCCGTTGCCGCTGCTGCTGATCTCGATCGACGGCTTCCGCGCCGACTACCTCCAGCGCGGGCTGAGCCCGACCCTGGCCGCGCTGGCCCAGCAGGGCGTGCGCGCCCAGGCCATGCAGCCCTCCTTCCCGTCGCTGACCTTCCCGAACCACTACACCATCGTCACCGGCCTGCGCCCGGATCATCACGGCATGGTCAACAACACCATGTTCGACCCGCAGCTGGGCGAGTTCTCGCTGAGCAACCGCGCGGCCGGCGCCGATGGCCGCTGGTGGGCCCAGGCCACGCCGATCTGGGAAACCGCCGGCCGCCAGGGCATGAAGACCGCGACCATGTTCTGGCCGGGCAGCGAGGCGGCGATCCACGATTATCGTCCGGATCATTGGCTGCCGTTCGACGGCGCGATGGCGCCGGAGCAGCGCGTGGACACCGTGCTGAGCTGGCTGGACCTGCCGGCCGGCGAGCGCCCGACCTTCCTCACCCTGTACTTCGACGACGTCGACCACGCCGGCCACAGCTACGGCCCGGATTCCAAGCAGGTGAACGAGTCGATCGGCAAGGTCGACGGCGCGCTCGCCCGTCTGGTCGACGGCCTGAAGCAGCGCGGCCTGCTCGACCGCATCAACCTGATCGTGGTGTCCGACCACGGCATGGCCGCCGTCCCCGCCAAGCACAACGTGATGATCGACAAGCTGGTGCCGCTGAACCAGTTGCAGGTGGTGAGCATGGGCGTGCTGGCCGGCTTCAATCCCAAGCCTGGCCACGACTTCGGCAAGATCGAAGCAAAACTGGAAAAGACCCAGCAGCACATGCAGTGCTGGGACAAGACGCGCATCCCCGCGCGCTTCGCCTACGGCAAGAATCCGCGCGTACCGCAGCTGGTGTGCCTGGCCGACGTGGGCTGGCGCGTGACCACCGCCGATTACGTGGCCAAGAGGCTCAAGAAAGGCGACAAGCTGAGCCTGGGCGAACACGGCTACGACAACGCCGATCCGACCATGCAGGCGCTGTTCGTGGCGCGCGGCCCGGCGTTCCGCCAGGGCACGGTGCTGCCGGCGATCTCCAACGTGGACGTCTATCCGCTGATGACCCAGCTGCTGGACCTGACGCCGGTGCAGAACGATGGTGATGCGCAGGCGTTGAAGGGTGCGCTGAAGCCCTGACGCGTCGCCCAGGTTGGGGTGAGCCGCAGGCGAACCCCAACATGGCGAAGCGCATGAATGAAACGACGTTGGGGTTCGCCTGCGGCTCACCCCAACCTACGCCGAGCCACGGCCGTCAAACCTCCGCCAGCGGCGGCTCGTCGCCCTTCGACGGCGGCCCCGGCAGCGGCGCCAGATGCCGCAGGCGCCACGCGATCAGCAAGCCCGCCAGCACCAGCGCACCGACGAACGCCGCCACGCCGTTCCACCCGTGCGATGCGTAGAACAAGCCACCGCCCGCGCCGGCCAGGCTCGAGCCCATGTAATACGCAAACAGATACATCGACGAAGCCTGCGCCTTCGCGACGCCCGCGCGCCGCCCGACCCAGCTGCTGGCGATCGAATGCCCGCCGAAGAAGCCGAAGGTGATCGCCACGATGCCCAGCACGATCAGCAGCAGCGGCGTGGTCAGCGTGAGCAGCACGCCCGCCAGCATCAGCGCGAACGCAGTCCACAGCACCTTGCGCCGCCCCAGCTTGCCGGCCAGGTGGCCCATCCAGGCCGAACTGAAGGTGCCGATCAGATAGACGCTGAAGATCAGGCCCACCACCGCCTGGCTCAGCCCGTACGGCGGCGCCAGCAAGCGGTAGCCGATGAAGTTGTAGACGGTGACGAAGGCGCCCAGCAGCAGGAAGCCGCTGGCGAACAGCCACGGCAGGCCCGGATCGCGGAACGCACCGGTGAAGCGCGCCTGCAGGGTTTTCCGATCGAACGGCTGCACGCTGAAATGCCGCGACGGCGGCAGGCTGCGCCAGAACACCAGCCCCGCCAGCAGACCGATCGCGCCGACCGCGCCCACGCCCGCGCGCCAGCCGACGAAGTCGGCCAGCACGCCGGCCACCAGGCGTCCGCCCATGCCGCCGAGCGCGTTGCCGCTGATGTACAGGCCCATCCCCAGGCCGATCGATTCCGGATGCATCTCTTCGCTGAGATAGGTCATCGCCACCGCCGGCAGACCGCTCAGGGTGAGCCCGAGCAGGGTGCGCAGCACCAGCAGCGTGTGCCAGTCGCGCACCATCGCCGTGGCGATCACCAGCAGCGACGAGGTCAACAGCGACACGGTCATCACCGACTTGCGGCCCCAGGCGTCGGACAGCGCACCGGCCACCAGCATCGCGAACGCCAGCACGCCGGTGGTGAGCGACAGCGACAAGGCCGCGCCAGCCGCGTTGACGCCGAAGTCCTTGCTGAACTCCGGCATCAGCGGCTGCACGCAATACAGCAGGCCGAAGGTGGCGATGCCCGCGGCGAACAGCGCGAAATTGGTGCGCCGGAACAGCGGCGTACCGTGGCGGATGAAATCGTCGCCCGCGCGGTTCGCGGCGGCCTTCACTTGCATGGCGATCCTTGGCGGCGCGCCGGGGGAGGCGCGTCCGCCAAGGATAAAGCCAAACCTCGGCGAGCCCGCTCGAGCAGCCTCACTCCACCCGCAGCAGCCAGCCCTTGCCCGGCTCCAGCGGAATCGCATCGCCGGGCTTGAACGTCGCTGCCGGCTGGAAGCCCGGCACCGCCACCGCCACCAGCTTCGCCTTGGCCGGATTCAGGCCCAACGCCTTCCAGTCGATGCTGAGCTTGGCGTCGGTCTTCTCCGGCGCCCACGAGGCCAGCGCGACCAGGGTGCCCTGCCCCTTGCGCACATAGCTGGTGGCGAGCACGTCGTCGCGGCCGGTCTGCACCGGCGCGTCGTGCACCCACCAGCCGATCATCTCGGCCTTGGCGATGCCGAACTCGTCCCACAGCTTCCACAGCGGACGCGGATCGCTCTTGGCCGACCAGCCGAGCCGGCTGGTCATGCCGAACACCATGCCGCGCCACGGATTACCGTCGTTCTGCAGCATCTCGCCCATCAAACCGTAGGGGATGCCGGAGATCTCGGTGAGCCAGTACGCCGGCGTGGTCTTCTCGTAGTCGAAGTACTCGCCGAACCACAGGCGGTCGATATACGGGAACAGCTCCATGTACAGCAGCGCGCTGTTGATATAGCCGTCGCGCGGGTTGTACTGGTTGGCCGAATGCAGGTCGATCAGCGGATCGCCACGATGCGCCTGCAACACCTTGCGCACGCGCTTCATGGTGGTGCGGTCGTAGGCCACGTCATCCAGATACAGCCCGTCGATGCCTTCGTTGCGCGCCAGCCAGTCCAGGCCTTCGATGTAGTAGTTGTGCCAGCGGCTCTGGCCGGCATTGATCACCGCCGCGTCGCGGTTCTCCGGCACGTGCCAGGCGGGGATGTAGTCGCCGCCCATATGCTCCTGCAGCCAGGAGAAGCCGCCGCCCTTGCCGGCGCTGATCACCTCGTGGCCCAGCGATTCGAGCATGGGCAGTTCGGGAGCGCGGTCGGACAGCTCGCGGATGGTGTCGTAGATCTTCACGCGCATGCCGCGCTGGTGGGCCGCGTCGATGTACGTGCGCATCGCCTCGGCTTCCAGGAACGGATAGTTGATCCACGGATTGATCGGCGTGGCGTGATGGATGTTCACCACGTTGGCGCCGTCGGCCTTGATCGCGTCGAGCTCGCCGTACTTGTGGAAGAAGCGCTCGCTGAATTGTTTCGCCGGCTGGATCGTCTTGAACGGCGTGACGCGCAGCACCACGTCATAGCGCAGCGTCTGCCCCGCCTTCAGCGTGCGCGAACCGCTGAACGCCTTGACCAGGTAGCGCTCCTTGCCGCGCTCCAGCTCGATGCCGCCCTGCCCGCCGTTGTCCCAGGACTGCGGGATGCGCAACGGCTGCTGCTGGTAGAAGTTGGTGTTGAGCGGGCGCAGGTAATGCTCGTCGCGCAGGTGGAATTCCAGCCCCGCGTTGACGGCGCCGATCCACGCGCCGTCCTGGTTGTTGTGCACGTTCCAGTACCAGCTGAAGCCGGCCGGCGCCTCGCCACCCTGCTGGCCGAGGCCGAGCTGGTAATGGACGACGTCGTTGCGCAGCGGGATCTCCAGGCGGATATCGCCGATCGGCGTTTCCTTGTCGGCTTGCAGCTCGATCGCGTATTGCAGCGTACCGTCCGCCTCCAGCGACGCCTTCAGTTCGCCGCGCAGCGGGCCGGCATCGCCGGTCACCGTCCAGTGCACCTTGCCCGGGCCATCCGTTTCCACTTTCGGTGCGCCCTTGCCGCTCAGCGGATGGATGCCGGAAGCGTCTTCCACCAGCAGCTGCATCGGCGCCTGCAGCAGCGCGCGCGACTGCTTGGCGAAACCGGTCATGCGCTCGTCGAAGCGGCTCTGGATCTGCGCCGGCAGGCCGCTGTCGGCCAATGCGATATCGCGGCCGAGGATTTCCAGGTTCGCGCCTTTCACCACGATTGGCGTGAACGGCTTCACCACCGCGTCGTCCTGCGCCAGGGTGGAATCGAGCCAGCGCAGGCGGGTGAGCTTGAACGGATCGTCGTCGCCGTGTGCGACGGCGGCCGCGTCGCCGACCGTGATGGCCAGCGGCACGCGCTGCGCTTCCACGCCGTCGGCGCTGACCGTCACCTCGCCCTGGTACACGCCCGGCTTGGCATCCGCGGGAATGTCCACGCCCATCCACAGCGGTTGCACGCGCCCCTTCGCCACGTCCACGCGAGTACTGAACGGCCGGCCGGTGTAATCGACGCCGCGCAGGTTGAAGCAGGTCAGCGCGGTGGCTGGGATGATCGCGCCGTCGGGGCCGTGCAGGTCGCCGAAGGCCACGCGCACCGCGTTCACCGGCGCGCGCGCCGCCCACACGCCGATCTGGAAGCTGAGGTATTCGCCGCGCAGCGCACTGTCGCTCAGCGTGCCGCCGGGGCCGCGCTGCGCCCAGGACACCGGCAACCTGTCGAACATGCGCACCGGGTTGGCGCGCGTTTCCGGGAACAGCAGCAGCGCTTCGGTGTGCGCGGCCAGCAGCGCGTCCTGTTCGGCCGGCGTGGCGGTGCGCTCCATCGCGGCATAGGCGTCGAAATCGTCGACCGCTTCGTAGCGCTGCACCTGTGCCTGCGCAAGGCGGCTCCAGGCCGAGACCTTGGCCAGCTTGCCGGCCCAGGCCTTGTCGGCGGTGTCGCGCGGCGCGGCGTAATTCACCACGGGGTAATTGCTGCGCCCGCCACCGACATAAGGCTGGTAGTACACCGCGTAAGTACCCGCCTTGGCCGCCTGGAACACCAGCTCGCCGGAAGCGCGGTCGATCGTGCCGCGCAGGACGTTGGCGACCGGCGTGCCGTCGGGATCCGTGACGATGACCGCGACCTTCTCCGGATGCGCATCGCGCCGGCGCCAGGGAATCACCACGCGCACCGCTTCGGCCGGCGCGTCGACCTGCACCAGATAGCGGTGATTGCCCAGATGGGCCGGATCCCAGCGCAATACCGGCGCGCCGTGCTCGTCCGCCGCCGCCATCGGCGCCAGCGACGCCCCGGCCACCATGCAAGCCCACACTGCCCGCGCACAAAGCTGTCGCATCGCCCACCTCGCCCATGCTGCCAAACCAGGGTGTTTAACCCGAGGCGCGCCGCGCAGGCAAGCTCCGGACGTCTGGACGGCCGCGATCAAGCGCCCCGGTCGGTGCGCAATGTGCGTAGTTCCTCATCGTGGCCGGCCGCGCCGCGCCCGCTGATCCAGCCGAACAGCGCGATGCCCGCCACGATCAGCGCCGCACCGAACGCGGCATAGCCGTGCGGCCAGGCCTCGCCGAGCAGCAGCGCGCCGAGCAAGGTGGCGAACAGCAGCTCCGCTGCCTGCATCGCCTCCACCGCGGCCAGCGCGGTGGCTTCGCTGCGCACCATGTCGGTGGCGCGGAAGAACAGCACGGTGGCGATCACGCCGGAGGACAGCGCCACGCCGCCTGCAAGCAGCACGTCGCGCCACGACGGCGGGCCGATCGTCGCCCACGCGATCGCCGCGAACAGCAGCCACAGCGGCCAGCTGCACAGCGTCATGCCGAACACGCGCTGCACCGCGCCGAGCCGCGCATGGCCGTGCTCCAGGTGCAGCAGCAGCATGCGGTTGCCCAGCGGATAGGCGAAGGCGGAGACCACCACCGCGCCGATCGCCAGCCAGTCGCCCGCGCCCAGGCGACCTTGCGCATGGCCCCACTGCAGCGCGAACACGCCGGCCACGATCAGCGCGCCGATCGCCAGCGTGCGCCAGGCCAGCCGGCCGCGTGCGTCGCGATAGATCAGCGGCGCCATCAGCGGCCCGGCCAGCACGGTGGTCTGGAAACTGCCGGCGACCAGCCACGACGGCCCGCTGCCGGCGGCCCAGGTCAGCGGCACGCCGAACAGCACGAAGCCCACGCTGCTCCACAGCAGCCAGGTGCGCGGATGGCGGCGCAATTCCCGCGGCAGTTCGCCCAGCCCGCCCTGCCAGGGCAGCACCAGGGCCAGCAGCGGCAGGGTGATGAGATAACGCAGGATGCCCGCCCACGCCCAATGCCCGCCGCCGGCGACGAAGCTGCGGTTGAGCACATAGGTCAGCGTGAAGAACAGCGCCGCGCACAGGGCGAGCCCGACGGCAGCGAGAGCGTTGGAGCGCATGGGGGACTCAGGGCGGGTAGAACGAAGAACGATCTTAGGCGATGCGGAGGTCGCGCCGATGATCAGTCACGCCGATGGTCAGAGGTTCGCGTCCAGATCGGCGAGCGTGACCATCAGCAGCATCGGATCCAGTGGCGAGGGATCGAAACCCACATGGCGGTAGAAACCGCGCGCCTTGTCGCTCAGCGCATGCACGAGCACGCCGCGCACGCCGATCGCAGCGGCCGCCTGGCAGCTGCGCACGCAGGCATCGCGCACCAGGGCACGCCCCAGGCCTTTGCCCTGCCATGCGCGATCCACCGCAAGACGCCCCAGCACCACCGCCGGCACGGGATCGGGCATGTTGCGGCTGAAGCGGCCGGTGGCGACACCGACCGCGACCGCGCTGGACGCCAAGGCGTAATAGGCCACGGCGCGCTTGTCCGCACAGGCGACGTAGGTGCGCGAGGCCCCCGTCACCTGGTTTTTCGCGGCGCGGCGCTTCAGCCAGTGATCCAGGCTGTCGTGGCCGCAGGCGAAGTGAGCCAGGTCGTGCCGCGCGGACAAGGGCTCCGGTGCGGCAAGCGTCACGCCTTGTCCCATGGCGCCTTGTCCCGCGTCGCCTCGTCCCACGGCGCCTTGCTGCGCAGGGTCTTGCGCAGGCGGTCATTGGGCTGCGGCGGCGCGTCCAGGCGCTCGAGGAAGGCCGCGTACGCCTCGGGCGTGATCTTGATCGTGGCCTGATCCAGCAGGGCCTCCTCGGCGGACGCACGCGCGGCGTCGAGGACGAAATCGGTGCGGGTCTTGCCCAGCACCTGGGCGGCGCGCTCGATCATGCTGCGATCCTCCGGTTTGATTCGAAGGTTCAGCGTATCCCGCTTGGGCGCGGGTGGGCTGCGATCAGTCATGAGAATCAGACTCCAGGCTAGTGCCCCCAGCCTAACAGGCGTACTGACAATGTCAGTACCCCAACTTATCCGAAATCACGCCATCGGCAGGCTCAGGCGTACTTCGAGGCCACCGCCGTCCGCGTTGCGGGCGCTCGCCTCGCCGCCATGCACCTGCGCCACCCGGCTGACGATGGCCAGGCCCAGCCCGTGGCCGTCGGCCTTGGGCGCATTGCTGCCGCGGAAGAACGGCCGGAACAGCTGGGACAGCTCGTCCTCCGGCACGCCGGGTCCGTGGTCGCGCACGATCACTTCGACGCGCCCCTGCTCCGCCCGCACGGCCAGTTCCACCTCGCCGCCTTCCGGGCTGTACTTGAGGGCGTTGCCGAGCAGGTTGTCCAGCGCGCGCTCGAGCAGCTGGCCGCTGCCGGAGACCCAGGCCGGCGCCTCGATGGCGGCGTTGAGCCGCAGCCCGCGCGCCGAGGTCTCGATCGCCGCCTTGGCCACGCTTTCGCGCGCCAGCGCGGCGAGGTCCACCGGTTCGCGCTCCATCCCCGGCAGGCCGCCTTCCAGCCGCGACAGCGCCAGCATCTCGCCGGTCATCTGGTCCAGGCGGGCGATCTCGCGCTCGGCCTGGGCGAAATATGCGGCGGCCTGCTCGGTGTCGCTGCGCCGGGCCAGGTCCAGGATCAGCTGCAGGCGCGCCAGCGGCGAGCGCAATTCGTGCGAGAGGTCCTGCAGCACGGCGCGGTCGTGCGCGACCAGCGCCTCGATGCGCACCGCCATCGCGTCGAAATCCTGCGCCAGCTGCGAGAGCTCGCCGGGACCGCGCCGCCCTTCCGCGCCGACCCGCGTCGACAGCTCGCCCGCGGCCATGCGCCGTGCCGCGCGCTGCATTGCCTCCACCGGCCGCGCCACGCCGCGCGCGAACCACCAGCCGATGAGCGCGATGAACAACAGCGACAGCGCGAACTGCACGGCCAGCAGGATCTGGCTGCGCGCCTGCAGGGGAATGCGCGAATGGGTGCGGCTGAAGGCGACCAGCTGGCGCACGTGGCCGTCGCTGCCGGTGACCTGCTGCACGGCCAGGTAAATGCGCGGATACGGCTGCATCACCAGGTCGTGCCCGGCCGCCAGCCATTGCGGCAGCTGCTCGCGTACGCTGCTGGGCAAGCGGATCGGCACCAGCGGCGCGCCGTTCTCGTACAGCGTGGCGTCGACGCCGTCGCCGCGCTGATCGCGCATCCATGACTGGAGCGCGTCGGCGCCGCCGCTCGTATAAGCCTCGTTCGCGCTGTCTGCAAGCGCCGTCCAGTTGATCTCTTTCTCGGTGGTGTATTCGATAAAGCTGCGCGTCACATAGCCGCCCAGCAGCAGCACCGCCAGGTTGGCCAATACGAACCACACCAGCAGCCGCCAGAACAGCGAAGTCTTGAACGGATTCATGTGGCCCCCGTCACCAGCACATAGCCCGCGCCACGCACCGATTCGATCCGCGGCGCCTGTTCGGAAGCCTCCGCCAGCTTGTGGCGCAGCCGGCTGACGTGCACGTCGATGCTGCGGTCGAAGCGTTCCAGTTCGCGCCCCAGCGCCATGCGGGTAAGCGCGGCCTTGTCCACCAACTGGCCGGCGCGCTGCGCCAGCGCCAGCAGCAGGCCGAATTCCGCGCCGGTCAGCGACAGCTCCGCCTCGCCCGCATAGGCGCGCCGCTCGCCCGGCAGCAGGCGCAGCACACCCACCTCCACCGTGCCGGCCGCCGCCGGCGAATGGCGGCGCAGCTGCACCCGCACGCGGGCCAGCAGCTCGCGCGGCAGGCAGGGTTTGGAAAGGTAGTCGTCGGCGCCCAGCTCCAGCCCGATCACCCGGTCCACCGGCTCGCCGCGGGCGGACAGCATGATCACCGGCAGCCGGTGCTGCAGGCGCAGCTCGCGCAGGGTTTCCAGGCCGTCGCGGCCGGGCATCATCACATCGAGGATCAGCAGGTCCGGCCGCTGCGCCGCGTTGCTGAGACGGGCCAGCGCTTCCTCGCCGTCATGGGCGACGTCGACCGCGAAACCCTCCCGGCGCAGGTATTCGGCCAGCAGGTCGGTCAGGGCGCGATCGTCGTCGGCTAGAAGAATGCGTTGCATGCAGGGCAATGGCCGTGGGTTTTGATGAGCGTGGTTTTTTGCGCCATTCAAACGGCGCGGGAGCCCAGGAACCACGGGCTTTACGCTTCTTTACCCATCGGCAAAAAACATACACACGGGCTTGTCGTCAAATACTCCGCAAGTCCCCCCAACCCGAAAGGTGAAGAACATGCGCAAGTCCCTCTTCCTCGGCCTGGCCCTCGCTTCCGCCATGACCCTCGGCACCGCGGCGTTCGCGGCCGGCCAGGACGGCGGCCCGCGTTTCGGCGGCGAGCACGGTCACCACAGCTTCGGCATGGGCATGCAGAAGCTCAACCTCACCGACGCGCAGAAGGCCAGCATCCACGACCTGGTCAAGAACAGCTTCGGCCAGAACAAGCCCCAGCGCGACTCCCTGCGCGCGCAGCGCCAGGCTTTCGAGTCGATGACCCCGGACCAGGTCGGCTACCAGGCCGCCGCGGTCCAGCTGGCCCAGGCCGAAGGCACCGCCACGCAGACCCGCGTGCAGCAGCAGGCCCAGCTGAAGGCGCAGATCTACGCCCTGCTGACCACGCAGCAGAAGGCGCAGTGGGTCACCCTGAAGCAGGAGCGCGAACAGCGCCGCCAGCAGTGGATGCAGCTCAAGGCGCAGCAGAAGGCCGCCGCTTCGAGTTCGACGACGGCCCAGTAAGTTGGTTGGAAAGGTAGTGCCCCGGTGAAAGCCGCGTCCGCCCCGTGCGGACGCGGCCTTTCTTTTTTCTAGTGCGGCATCAAAGCCGCACCAGCGGCGGCCACTTGTGCATCCTGGGTGGACTGCATGCCGGAGACGCCGATCGCGCCGACCACCTTGCCGTCCTCATACAACGGCAAGCCTCCATCCAGCGGCAGCAGGTCGCTCATGCCAAGCAGGCGCAACCCCAGGCCGCCATCGCGCACGGCATCCTCGAACAGCTTCGACGGGCGGCGGAAATTCACCGCCGTCCCGGCTTTCGCCTGCGCCACCGCCACGCTGGCGTGCTGCACATCGTCCAGCGCATGCAGCATCACCAGATGGCCGCCGCTGCCGACGATGGCGATCGCCATCGGCCAGTCGTTGCGCTCCGCCTCGGCCTGCGCCGCCGCCATCACGCGCGCGGCGGCGGCCAGAGTGATCGGTGCGCCATAGGCAGGCGGGCGGCTCATGCGCGCACCTCGGCGAGGAAATCGCGCAGCAGCGGCAGCACCACGTCGGGCCGCTCGATATTCACGTGATGGCCCGCATCCGCCACGCGCACCAGTCGTGCATGCGGCAAGCCCGCGGCGAGGCATTCGGACAGCTCGATCACTTCCGGCTGGTCCTCCTCGCCGACGATCAGCAGCACCGGCATGCGCAATTCCGCCAGCCGCTCCGGGGCGGGGATCGCCGGATTGCGTTGCAGCGTGGCGTGCTTCCAATAGCCATCCGCGCGGCCGAAGTTCCATGCGCTCATCGCGGCAATGCGCGCGCGTGCTTGCGGATGACTCTGTTCCTGGCTACGACGCGGCCCATCCACGAAGCTGCGCAGCGAAGTCTCCAGCAAGGCATCCGAATCCCCGCTCTGCACCGCCGCCCAGAATGCCTGCGCCTGCGGCGTGCGCGTGGCGTAGTGACCCCAGTAGCCGGCGCCGATGAAAGCCAGCGCACTCACCCGCTCCGGCTGCTGCAGCGCGAAATCGAGCGCGCTGCCGGCGCCGCCGGAGCAGCCGATCAGGGCCGTGCGTTCGATGCCGCTGTCGTCGAGCACGCGCGCCAGGTCTTCATGGTGCGCGAACGGCGTGTCCGGCATCGACGATCGGCCGAAACCGCGCAGGTCGTAGCGCAGCACGCGATGATCGGCGGCCAAGGCGTCGAACTCCTCGTCCCATTGACCGCTGTCGACCAGGAAACCGTGCAGCATCGTCACGGCATCGCCGCGCCCGGCCAGCTCGGCATGGAAATGCACGCCGCCGGCCTCGATCCAGCGCGCCTGCGGCGCGCCGGTTTTCTTGTGCGAGAAAGTGGCTGACATGACGGCTGCTCCTCAGCGGCTGGCGCGAACATCGCGCGCTTCCACCGCGCCGACCCACACCGGCGGCGCATAGCTGGCCGGCTTGTCGCCCACCGCCACACCGCCGTGGATGCGGGTCTGCTGGCGGTCGGCGAACATGTAGTACGGGAACGGCGCATCCGGCGTGCTCGCTTCATCCAGCCGCTGACGCAAGGCATCGGACAGCGTGAAGTCGAGCGCGGCGAGATTGTCGTCGAGCTGCGCCAGCTTGGTCGCGCCGACGATCAGCGCGGCAATGCCGGGCCGGTTCGCCGCCCAGTTCAGCGCCACCTGCGCCATGCTGCGGCCGCTTTCGCGCGCCACCGCTTCCAGCGCGGCGACGATGCGCCAGTTGCGTTCGGTGAAGCGCTCGAAGCCCGGCACCGCGGTGACCTTGGCCAGGCGGCCATCGCCTTCGCCGCCCGCCTCGCTCGGACGGTACTTGCCCGACAGCAGGCCCATGCCCAGCGGACTCCACGCGGTGATGCCCATGCCCAGTTCGGTGGCCAGCGGCACGAACTCGTGCTCGATGTGGCGCTCGACCATCGAGTATTCCAATTGCATGTTCACCAGCGGCGTCAGCGCATGCGCCTCGGCGTAGGTCTGCGCACGTGCGGCGTACCAGGCCGGCGTGTCGGACAGGCCGGCGTAGCGGATCTTGCCGGCGCGCACCAGGTCGTCCAGCGTGCGCACCACTTCCTCGGCCGGGGTGAGCCGGTCCCAGGTGTGCAGCAGGTACAGATCGATGTAGTCGGTGCGCAGGCGGCGCAGCGAGCCCTCCACCGCACGCATGATGTTCTTGCGTCCGTTGCCGCCCGCATTGGGATTGCCGGGCTGCGCGTTGTAGGTGAACTTGGTGGAGATCACCACGCGGTCGCGCACGCCGGCCTGCTCCACGAACTTGCCGAGCAGGCTTTCGCTGCTGCCTTCGGTATACATGTCGGCGGTGTCGATGAAGTTGCCGCCGGCATCGAGATAGCGATCGAACATGGCGCGCGCGGTGTCTTCCGCGGCACCCCAGCCCCAGTCCTCGCCGAAGGTCATGGTGCCGAGCGAGAGACGGCTGACGCGCAGGCCGGAGCGGCCCAGGGTGTAGTACTGGTCGAGTGACATCGTGCTGTTCCTTACAAGACGTGGGGGGAGCAGGAAATCAGGGAAGGCGGCTGACCTTGGCGTTGCCGAACAGCACCTGGCGTGTCTGTTCGAGTTGCATGAAGTCGTGCGGAAAACCGAGTTCGATCGCGCTGGCTGCATCGAGGCGGCGGCGCTGTTCGTCGCTGAATTCGATCTCCAGCGCACCGAGGTTGTCCTCCAGCTGCTTGAGCGTGCGCGCGCCGATGATCGGACCGGTCACGGCGGGATGCAGCAGCGTCCACGCCAATGCCACCTGCGACGGCTTGCACGCCAGTTCTTCCGCCACCTGCTTGACCACCTCGGCGATATCGAGAGCGCGCGCCGTCAAGGCACCGATACCGGCGGCGACATCCTTGCGCGTGCCGGTGACGTCGCTGCCGACCACCTGGCCGACGTGCGCCAGGTCCGCGCGGCTGTACTTGCCGGTAAGCACGCCGCTGGCCAGCGGCGACCAGGCCAGCACGCCCAGGCCCAGCTCTTTCGCCATTGGCAGCAGCTCGCGCTCCACCGTGCGCTCGGCCAGGTTGTACTGCACCTGCAGCGCCACCAGCGGCGCCCAGCCGCGCAGGTCGGCGATGGTCTGCATGCGCGCGATCTGCCATGCCGGTGCGTCGGAGATGCCGGCGTACAGCACCTTGCCCGAGCGCACCAGGTCGTCGAAGCCGCGCATCACTTCTTCCACCGGGGTGAGATCGTCCCAGGCGTGCAGGTAGAGCAGGTCGATGTAGTCGGTGTTGAGGCGGCGCAGGCTGGCTTCGACCGAACGCATCATGTTCTTGCGGTGGTTACCGCCGCCGTTCGGATCGTCCGGCCGCATGTTGAGCGAGTACTTGGTGGCGACCACCAGCGAGTCGCGGCGCTCGCCGATGAACTGGCCCAGCAGGCGTTCCGAACTGCCGCCGGTATAGAAATTGGCGGTGTCGATGAAATTGCCGCCGCGCTCCACGTACAGATCGAAGATGCGGTGCGACTCGGCGGCGTCGGAGCCCCAGCCCCAGTCCTCGCCGAAGGTCATGGTGCCGAGCGAGAGGCGGCTGACGCGCAGGCCGGAGCGGCCGAGGGTGTAGTAGCGATCGAGCGGCATGGGGCTGTCCTCCGTTGGGATGGACGCAGTCTGGCCCTTGCCATTGCGTAGAAAAATACGGATTCTGTTGATGCGTTATTTAGGATAACTAATCAATGCGCGACGACCACTCGCCCACCCTGCGCGCCTTCCACCTGATCGCCCGCTACGGCAGCTTCACCCGCGCCGCCGCCGACATGGAGGTGACCGCCTCGGCGCTGAGCCAGACCATGCGCCAGCTGGAGCAGCGCGTCGGCGTGCGCCTGCTGCAGCGGACCACGCGCAAGGTCGGCCTCACCGAAGCGGGCCGGCAGTTCCTGGAACGCATCACGCCGGCGCTGGGCGCGATCGACGGCGCCCTGGACGAACTGCGCCAGCACGGCGACCGCCCCGCCGGCACCTTGCGCGTGACCGTGCCGGAGATCGTGCTGGACTGGCTGATGGCGCCGATGCAGGCGGATTTCCTGCGACGCTGGCCCGACATCACGCTGGACATCGACGTCACCGGCGGCCTGGTCGACCTGGTGGCCGCTGGCTACGACTGCGGCATCCGCCTGGGCGAACGCGTGGCGCGCGACATGGTGGCGGTGCCGCTGGGCGGCAAGGTGCGCTCGATCGTGGCGGCCGCGCCGGCTTACCTGGACCAGCATGGCCGGCCGCAGCATCCGCGCGAGTTGCAGCAGCATGCCTGCATCCGCAACCGCTACGTCAGCAGCGGCGCGATCTATCGCTGGGAATTCGCACAGCGCGGGCGCTGGTTCGATATCGACGTGGGTGGGCCGTTGATCGTCAACGCCCCTTCGCTGGCTATTCGCGCCGCGCTGGATGGATTAGGCCTGACTCACACCTTGCAGCCGGCGGTGCACGAACACCTCACCGCCGGCCGCCTGGAAACCGTGCTGGACACCTGGCTGCCGCCTTACGACGGTTTCTATCTGTACTACCCCAGCCGCTTCCAGGTGCCGCCGAAGCTGCGCGCCTTCATCGATTTCCTGCGCGAGCGCATGGCGCTTCAGCGATAGCGGTAATGGCCTTCGACCCACACGTGCGGGCCGGACCAATAACCCGGCACCCAGACATGTCCGCGCGCGGGGACGACGATGCAACCGCTCAGCGCGGCGGTGGCGGCAAGCAAAGCGGTGCAGAGGAAGATCCTGGTCCGGCCCATGACGTGCTCCGAGTGGGGAGGTGGGCAGGAAAACGGCGGATGTGAAATGGCGATGACGAACACGCGCAGCGACGGATGCCGCGCGTTCAGCGTGCTGAACACCTGCGGCGTAGGTTGGGGAGAGCGCAGCGAACCCCAACATGGCGGCAGATATGCACGATACGTTGGGGTTCGCTGCGCTCACCCCAGCCTGCCCGACGCTAATGCCAGCGGCTGTACGTATTGCCGAACGCGAAACGCCCCGCCCCCAGCAGCATGACGGCGATGGCGCCGCCCAGGTACATGCCCTGCAGCTCCAGCGCCCAGCCGCCCGTGTCGGCCAGCGACATGAACTGGCTGGTGTGCACCAGCAGCAAGGCCACCACCATGTTGATCGCGACGATCAGCGCACCGACGCGTGCCCACAGGCCCAGGATCAACAGCACCGGCGCCACCACTTCGCCGACGTAGACGCCGTAGGCGAGAAACGACGGCAAGCCCTGCTGCGCCAGTACCTGCACCACGAAGCCCGGACCGTGGATCAGCTTCGACACGCCATGGAACAGGATCAGCGCGCCCAGCACCACGCGCAAAACCAGCTTGCCCAGTTCATTGGATGAAGACTGCATGGAAGGCTCTCCGCTCGAAGTGGCAGCCGCCCCGCGCGGCCGCGCGTCGTGACACTGGCGCGCCGGCTCAGCCGCGCGCCAGGCGTTCCACCACCACGCGATAACGCGCGGCGATACCGGCTTCGTCGTGATGACGGAAATCGCGCACCACCCAGCGGCCGCCGCACATCACGTGGCGCACCAGTGGCGTATTGCCGGCGAACAGGAAGCTGTCCAGCAGCGAGCGCGTGTCGCGCGCGGCCAGCAGCGGTGCTTCGTCGTCCAGCACCAGCAGGTCGGCGCGCGCGTTCGCACTCAGCGCCCCAAGCGGCAGGCCGGCTGCACGCGCGCCGCCTTGCAGCGCGGCGCGCCACAAGGTCTCGCCGACGCTGTCGCCTTCGCGCCGCGCGGCGATATTGCGATGGCGCGTGGACAGGCGCTGGCCGTATTCCAGCCAGCGCAGTTCTTCCACCGGCGAAATGGAGATATGCGAATCCGAACCGACACCCAGCACACCCTTGGCGTCGAGGTAATCGCTCAGCGGGAACAAGCCGTCGCCGAGATTCGCTTCGGTGGTCGGACACAGCCCTGCCACCGCGCCGCTGCGCGCCAGCCGCGAGGTTTCGTGGCCGGTGAGGTGCGTGGCATGCACCAGGGTCCAGCGCTGGTCCACCGGCGCATGATCGAGCAGCCATTCGACCGGGCGCGCGCCGCGCGTGGCCAGGCAATCCTGCACTTCGCCGATCTGCTCGGCGATATGGATATGGATCGGCAGGTCCTGCGCGATGCGGGTGGCGAGCAGGCCGCGCATCGCTTCTTCCGGCACCGCGCGCAGCGAGTGCAGCGCGATGCCGATGCGCAGGCCGTCGCCTTCGTGGCGGCGCAAGGCTTCGAGCATGCTTACGTAGGAGGACAAGTCATGGCCGAAGCGGCGCTGCCGCGCGCTGAGCGGGCGCCCGTCGAAACCGCCGGTCATGTACAGCACCGGCAGCAGGGTCAAGGCGATGCCGGTCTCGCGCGCCGCTTCGATCAGGGCCAGCGACATCGCCTCCGGCTGCGCATACGGGGTGCCGTCGGGCTGGTGGTGCAGATAATGGAATTCGCACACCTGCGTGTAGCCGGCCTTGAGCATCTCCACGTAGAGCTGCGCGGCGATCGCCTTCAGTTCCTCCGGCCCGATCGCCGCGGCGAACGCGTACATGGTCTCGCGCCAGGTCCAGAAACTGTCGTCGCTGCGGCCCTTGCGCTCGGCCAGGCCGGCCATGGCGCGCTGGAACGCGTGCGAATGCAGGTTCGGCATGCCCGGCAGCACCCAGGCGCCAAGCCGCTCGGCCGCGCCCCCGCCATGCTCAGCGAGGGGCGGCGCGACGCGGCCGCTGGCGTCGACCGCGAAGGCGCCGTCGGCGCTCCACCCTTCGGCCAGCCAGAGCTGGTCGGCGCTGTAGGTACGGGTGGCATCGCTCATCGACAGGGCTCCGAATGCGTTGCGCGGAGTGTAACCGGCCCTGCACGGATGGCTACGGCATAATGTCTGGCATGGCCAAGAAGAATGAACACACAGCGAAGCTGCTGGTGCGCCAGGCGCGACCAGCCGACGTTCCCGCCCTGGTCGAGCTGACCGGCCGCGTGTACACCCCCGAGTGGGGCCATTCCGGCGAGATGCTGCGTTCGCAGCAGACGCACTTCCCGGAAGGCCAGTTCGTGGTCGAGTACGAAGGGCGCATCGTCGGCTACTGCGCCACTTTCCGCATCGACGAGGCCAGTGCGCTGGCGCCGCATACCTGGATGCAGATCACCGGCGGCGGCATGGGCTCGCGCCACAAGCCGGACGGCAACTGGCTGTACGGGATGGAAGTGGTGGTGCATCCGGACTACCGCGGCATGCGCATCGGCCAGCGCCTGTACCAGGCACGCAAGCGGCTGTGCACCGACCTGAAGCTGCGCGGCATCGTGTTCGGCGGGCGCGTGCCCGGCCTGGCCCGCGCCATCCAGCGCTATGGCAGCGCCGAGGGCTACGTGCAGGCGGTGGTGGAAGGCAAGCGGCGCGATCCCACCCTCAGCTTCCAGCTGTCCAACGATTTCCAGCTGATCGGCGTGCTGCGCGGCTACGTGCCGTCGGACTACGAATCGCTGGGCTACGCGGCGCACCTGGTGTGGCGCAACCCGCAGCTGCTCAACCAGCCCGACGTGCCGTCGATCCCCTCGCCGCAGCGCCTGCCCGATTCGGTGCGCGTGGCCTCGGTGCAATACCTGCAGCGGCGCATCCAGTCGTTCGAGGAATTCGCCACCCAGGTCGAATACTTCACCGATATCGCGGCGGACTACAGCGCGGACTTCGTCACCTTCCCCGAACTCATCACCCTGCAGCTGCTGTCGATCGAGAACGCCGAGCTGTCGCCGGTCGAGTCGATCCGCAAGCTCAGCCAGTACACGCCGCAGGTGAAGGAACTCTTCAGCCGGCTGGCGGTGCACTACAACATCAACATCATCGCCGGCTCGCATCCCACCGAGCAGGCCAACGGCGACATCCACAACGTCTGCTACGTATGCCTGCGCGACGGCTCGATCCACGAGCAGGAAAAGCTGCACCCCACGCCCAGCGAGCGCACCGTATGGAACATCACCGGCGGCGACAGCGCGGCGACGATCCAGACCGACTGCGGTCCGATCGGCGTGATGATCTGCTACGACTCGGAATTCCCGGAAGTGGCGCGCCATCTCACCGACCAGGGCGCGCTGATCCTGTTCGTGCCGTTCTGCACCGACGTGCGCGAAGGCTATCTGCGCGTGCGCTACTGCTCGCAGGCGCGTGCGATCGAGAACCAGTGCTACGTGGTGCTCTCCGGCAATGTGGGTAATCTCCCGGGCGTGAACAACTTCGACATCCAGTACGGCCAGAGCTGCATCCTCACGCCCAGCGACTTCCCGTTCGCGCGCGACGGCATCGCCGCCGATTCGACGCCGAACATCGAGACCGTGCTGTTCGCCGACCTGCGCCTGGAAAGCCTGGCCCGCGCGCGTAATGCCGGCGCGGTGCAGAACCTGAAGGACCGCCGTTTCGATCTGTACGAGACGCGCTGGACCACCAAGCGCGACGGCAAGGCATGAGCGAGCCGGACGCTGAAACACCGCCCAGCCGTTTGCGGCGGCTGGCCGATTCGGATCTGTTCTCGCCCACGCAGTGGCGCCGCCGCGTGCTGTTCTGGAGCGGCGCGGTGATGGTGGGCCTGGCCGCGGTGGGTTTCGCGCAGGCCGCCGACGCCGCCTTCGGGCTGTTCCACCGCATGCTGGAGCACAGCCGCTGGTGGGCCTTCGTGGTGACGCCGTCGACCTTCGCCCTGCTCGCCTGGCTCACCTCGGGCGCGCTCAAGCCCACGCGCGGCTCGGGCATTCCGCAGGCGATCGCGGCGCTGAAAGTCGAGGACGAAGACTTCCGCAAAAGCCTGCTGTCGCTGCGCGTCGCGCTCGGCAAGATGGCGCTGACGCTGGCCGCGCTGCTCGGCGGCGCCTCGGTCGGACGCGAAGGCCCCACGGTGCACGTGGGCGCGGGGCTCCTGTATTCGCTGGGCCGGCGCTTCGGCTTCGCCGATGCCGCCGCGGCCGGGCGTTTCATCCTGGCCGGTTCCGCCGCGGGCCTGGCAGCCGCATTCAATACGCCGCTGGCGGGCGTGGTGTTCGCCATCGAGGAAATGAGCGGCGCGTTCGAGCACCGCATGAGCGGCATCCTGCTGACGGCGGTGATCATCGCTGGCGTGGTGTCGCTGGGCATCCTCGGCAATTACGCGTACTTCGGCCGCCTCGACATCGGACTGCCACTGGGCCGCGCATGGTGGGCGGTGCTCGCCACCGGCATCGGCTGCGGCCTGGCCGGCGGCCTGTTCGCGCGGCTGATCCTGCCGCACGACCGCGGCCTGCGCGGCGCCATGGGCCGCCTGCGTGCGCGCCACCCGGTACTGTTCGCGGCCGCCTGCGGCCTGGCCCTGGTATTGCTCAGCCAGCTCACCCGCACCGGGCTTTACGGCACCGGCTATGCGCAAGCCAGGGCGATCCTGGAAGGGCAGCACGAAACCACGGGCGCGTTCGGCGCGCTGAAATTCCTCGGCAATATCGCTTCGTACTGGGCCGGCATTCCTGGCGGCATCTTCTCGCCGGCGCTGGCGGTGGGTGCAGGCCTGGGCGACAACATCGCGGCGCTGCTGCCGGGTGCGGATGCGCCGGCGGTGGTGCTGCTGGCGATGGCCGCGTATCTGTCCGGCGTGACGCAGGCACCGCTCACCGCCACCGTGATCTCGATGGAGCTGACCGCCAACCAGCAGATGGCGCTGCCGATCATGGCCACCTGCCTGCTGGCGCGCGCCGCGTCCTCGCTGCTGTGCCGCAAGCCGGTGTATCGCGCGCTGGCCGAACGGCTGATCGAAGGTTACGAACAGGAACTGGCGCTGCGCGAAACGCCGCCCTCTTCTGCCGACGCCGACGTCGATGCCGGCGCCGAGGTCGACATCGGCGAACCGGCGCTGGTCGAAGACCCCGCCACGCCGACGCCACCCGAACCACGCGAGCCGACATGAATACTGCATCCTGGGATCTGTTGCTGACCGGCGCCACGCTGGCCACCTTCGAAGGCGAACAGCCGTACGGCTTGATCGAGGATGGCGCACTCGCCATCGCCGATGGGCGCATCGCCTGGGTCGGGCCGCGCGCACAGCTTCCGGCCGATGCACTGACGCGCGCCGCCCGCGTCGAACAACTGGATGGCGCACTGGTGACGCCCGGATTGATCGACTGCCATACGCACCTGGTGTTCGGCGGCGACCGCGCGCACGAGTTCGATCTGCGCCTCAACGGCGCCAGCTACGAGGAGATCGCGCGCGCCGGCGGCGGCATCGCTTCCACCGTCAAGGCCACGCGCGAGGCCGATGAGGAAGAGCTGCTCGCGCAGGCGCTGCCACGCGCGCGTGCACTGCTTGCCGATGGCGTCACCACCATCGAGATCAAGTCCGGCTATGGGCTGGAGCTGGAGAGCGAGCGCCGCATGCTGCGCGTGGCGCGCCGGCTCGGCGACGAACTGGGCATCACGGTGCGCACGACCTTCCTCGGCCTGCACGCACTGCCGCCGGAATACAGGGACGACCGCGACGCCTACGTTGCGCTGGTGTGCGACCGGATGCTGCCCGCGCTGGCGGCGGAGGGGCTGGTCGATGCGGTGGATGCGTTCTGCGAGGGCATCGGCTTCACGCGCGAGGAAACGCGTCGGGTGTTCGAACGCGCCCGTGCGCTTGGCCTGCCGGTCAAGCTGCATGCCGAACAGCTGTCCAATCTGGAAGGTGCGGCGCTGGTGGCCGAATACGGCGGCCTTTCCGCCGACCATCTGGAATACCTGAGCGAGGACGGTGCGCGCGCGATGGCGGCGAAGGGCACGGTGGCAGTGCTGCTGCCGGGCGCGTTCTATACGCTGCGCGAAACCCGGCTGCCGCCGCTGGCCGCGCTGCGCGCGCACGGCGTGGCGATGGCGGTCGCGACCGACTGCAATCCCGGCACCTCGCCGCTGCTCTCGCTGCGCATGGCGGCCGGCATGGCCTGCACGCTGTTCCGCCTTACGCCGGAAGAAGCGCTGCGCGGCGTGACCGTCAACGCGGCACGCGCGCTCGGGCTGGATGACCGCGGCACGCTTGCCGTGGGCAAGCGCGCGGATCTCGTCGCGTGGCAGGTGCAGCGGCCGGCGCAGCTGTGCTACTGGATCGGCGGCGAGCTGGTGCGCGCGGTGTATCGCGGCGGGCGGAGATACGCCGCAGCCTAGGCCGCTGCTTTTCGGAACATTCCGATCGCCCTTCTCGCTAGCCTGTATTTGCAGTCCCACACGGAGCGTGCGGGTGCATGCAGGAGGCGCAGTCGTGAACGTCGATCCATCCTCGAAGATGCAGTACGTCGGCCCGGTGCCACTTTCCCCGGGCGCAGGCGGCGTGAACTCGCTTGCGGGGGAATCCCTGCTCGGGCCCTGGTTGTGTGAGGACGGGTCCGTGCACGCGCCGCGGGACGACGTGCCTCGCGCCGTGACGGAGCCGGCTTTTTCTGTCCCTGCGCTCTACGTCATACGCATCGGGTCGGAGGACAGCATGTCGTATCAGATGGCACAGCCGCACGCTGTCCCGGCCACGGATGAGCAACGCTCTTCGCTAGCCTCCCATCTTGAAGCGCTGGCGATGGCCATCGTGCCGGGCACCCCGGTTCGGATCG
Organism: Dyella sp. 2RAB6; assembly: GCF_052115385.1. Taxonomy (NCBI): domain Bacteria; kingdom Pseudomonadati; phylum Pseudomonadota; class Gammaproteobacteria; order Lysobacterales; family Rhodanobacteraceae; genus Dyella; species Dyella sp. 2RAB6. Next base: position 377,655 of record NZ_JBFRGP010000001.1, on the reverse strand, counting down.
AAGGCGTGGCAGGCTTTCCGCTGATCGAAGCTGCCGATCCGCGCCAGGTAACGGCCACCCTGCTCGAAGCGTGGGAAACGGCCCTGCTCGAAGCCTGCGAAGCAGGCGAGCAGGAAGCCCGCTGGCTGCTCACCCAGGTGCTCGCGCTGCGGCTGGCCTATACCGGCATGCCACAGGTGCACGCCCTGCATCGCACCGCACAGGCGCATGCCTTGCGCGGCGAGGAGCAGGCGCCAGAGCAGACCAGGGCGGTCTGGAGGGCGCGCGGCATCGAGCTGGATCTGGCCCTGGCCAAGCGGCTGAGCGGTGCCTCAAGACGGTTCGCCTTGCACGACATGTGCGTACGCCATGCCGTCCAGGTCGAGCATGGTTCGGCGGCGGTGCTGATGGCCTGGATCGAGGTGCTGCTGTATGTGGCGCAACAGCAGCTGGGCGCTGTCGCGCTCGACAAGCTTGCCGAAGCCACCCTGGCGGCCCAGCGCCTGTGCACGCTGCCGGGCATGGCCGACGAAGGCGAGTATCTGCTGGCCCGGGTGCTGCTTCGCCGCGCGGACTGCGAGCATGACGATACGCGCATGCAAACCCTGGCTCAGGCGCAGCGCCTGCTGGATGCGCTGTTCGAACGCGCGTCGGATGCGCGTGTCGCCATGGCCGTGGCTGAGGTGGCATTGGAGCGAGGGCGCGCAGCGCTGCCCGATGCCGCCAAGGAAATCTTTTCCCACGCACTGGCCCACGCTTTTATCGCCGGCTGCGACCCGCGCTGGCAGCCGAAGAGCCTGCGATGCCGTCTCGCCATCCAGCTCGCTTACGAGTCCTTGCCGGAGATGTCGCCGCAGGGCCATGTCGCACTCGACCTGGCGCGCAAGCTGGAGCATCAGTCCCTGCCGCCGGGCGAAGCGATCGAAGGCATGGCCCAGACCTTTATCCGCCACGGCGAGTACGCACGAGCCTGCCGCCTGTGCGCCAGGGCATGGCTGGCCGGCACGCGTTTCCGCACCTTGTCCGCCGCATGGCGGCAAGCGGGTACCGCCTGGCAGAACCAGCTCGTTTCCGCACATGAGCATGCCGACTGGCAGGAGAACGAACGTCAGCGGCGCATTGCCGCCCAATGGCAATGAGCGGCAACCCGCTGCCGCTCCCCCAAAGAAAAAACCCCGCCGTAGCGGGGTTTTTCGACCAGGACGAGTCCCTTATCGAGATGGGCCGGTATCGAGACCGGCCTATTCTCAGGCCGACTTCTTCTTTACCGGCGCGGCCTTCTTGGCGGCGGCCGGCTTGGTCACGGTCTCCTTCGTGCCAACCACGGCCGGCTGCGCGCCATGCACGCGAGTATTGCCGTAGCTGCCACGGTTGGTCTTGCCGCGACGGGTCTTGCGATCGCCCTTGCCCATGGGGAACTCCTTGGTTGGTCGAGCTTGATTCGACGTAGGTTGAACGGCCGATCATCGTATCAGTGGCGGCCCAAAGCGCAATAGGCGCCGGACGCCAGCCAGCTCAGTGCCGGCGTTGCCCGGAGGCGCAGTCTTGGCTGTGATCCGGACACGGACCGGGATCGATCTGCACCGTCACATGCCGGATGCCGAAGCGTTCGCCGAGCACGCGGTTGATCGCGGCAACGGCGCTGGCGCCCTCGCCCTCGTCATGCAACTGCGCATGCACCGTAGCCATGCGCGAGCCGGAAGCGAGCTGCCATACATGCAGGTGATGCACGTTGCTGATCGAAGCATCGGCCTCGCGCAGCGCGGTCTCGATCTCGCCGGTGTCCAGTCCTTCCGGCACGCCCTCCAGCAGGATGTGCGCCGAGCGGCGCAACAAATGCCAGGCGCTGTTGAGGATCAGCAAGGACACCAGCAGCGACAGCACCGGGTCGGCCCACAGCCAGCCCATCCAGCGCACCGCCAATGCAGCGAGCACCGCGGCCACCGAACCGAGCAGGTCGCCCAGCACGTGCAGCGCCGCGCCGGCCACGTTCACGTCGTCATGGTCATGGCCATGCAGCGTGCGCAGGACCACCACGTTCACCAGCAGGCCGACCAGCGCCACGATAAACATCACGCCGGAGAGAATCGGCGTGGGCGTGAACAGGCGCTCGATCGCCTCATACGCGATGAACGCCACCAGCGCGAACTGGGTCAGCGCATTGAGGAAACCGGCCAGCACTTCCACGCGTCCATAGCCGTAGCTGCGCCGCGCATCCGCGGGGCGGCGCGCCATCCATGCGCCGAGTACGGCGAGCAGCAAGGCCAGCGCATCCACCAGCATGTGGCCGGCGTCGGCCAGCAAGGCCAGCGAGCCTGACCACAGGCCGCCGAAGGCCTCGGCGATCATCATCAAGGTGGTGAGCACGAAGGCGAAGGCGAGCTTGCGCTCGCGGGCGTTCAAGCCCTTGCCGGCGCGCGCGTCATCGTGTGCGCCATGCGCGTGCGCATGATCGCCATGATCGTGGGAGTGGTCGTGCGTATGACTCATACGCGAATGCTAGAAAGCGCACTCGCCGTTACACAATCACGACGCCGCATCAATGCGCGCAATCCACGCTGTGCACATGCCCCTGCTCGCGGTCCGCGCGCAGGTTGATGAAGTGCGCGGCCGCGACGAGCAGGCCACCGCAGGTGACCAGCACACTGTGCACGCCGATCGAATAGCCCTCCGCCACGGTGACGCCGAGCACCAGCAGGGCCAGTCCCGGCAGGGCCAGCCGCAACGGCAGTACGCGGCGATGGCGGCGATAGCCGCTGAGCAGGCTGACCAGCGCCAGCACGCAGGCGAACAGCACGAAGGCGCGCTCGAAACGGTGATCGGCGAGAAAGCCGAGGCCGAGCAGCGGCAGCAAGGCCAGCACGAACGGCAGCGCGGCGCAGTGGATCGCGCACAGGAACGAAGCCGTCGCGCCAATGCGATCGGCGATGCGCCACCAACGGGTTTTGCGGTCCTGGTCCATCGGTCGACTCGTAAAAAAATGCGTCAAGCGTGACTTCTTGCCTGGGCAACGGGAGTTGATGTTACTTTATAACAATACAGGAATCCACTCCCCCAGGAGCAGCACCTCCCATGCGCAAAACCATCCTCGCCATCGCCCTCGCCGCCAGCCTGGGCGCTATCGCCCCGCCGCTGCACGCTGCCGAAGAACGCACCGATATCGCGGCGGACAAGGACGACCACAAGGCCAAGGCCAAGAATCTCGACGCGATCACCGTCAACGCCGTGCCGCTGGGCCAGCAGGCCGACCAGATCGTCGCCCCGGTGGCCGTGCTGGCCGGCTCCGCGCTGGACGAGGTCAAGGCCGGCACCCTCGGCGAGACGGTCTCCGCGATCCCCGGCGTGCAGACCACCGGCCTGGGCAAGGCGGTCGGCCGCCCGGTGATCCGCGGCATGGACGGCCCGCGCGTCGCGGTGCTGGAAAACGGCCTGGGCTCGCAGGACGTATCCAACATCAGCCAGGACCACGCCACCTCGGTCGAGCCGTTCCTGGCCGACCAGATCGAAGTGCTGAAAGGCCCGTCCACCCTGCTCTACGGGTCCGGCGCCATCGGCGGCGTGGTGAACGTGGTCGATGGCCGCATCCCCATGGCCGCGCCGCAGAAAGGTTTCAGCGGACGTGCCGAAGGCCGCTACGACACCGGCACCGAAGGCAAGACCGGCGTGTTCCGCGCCGACGCCGGCAATCAGCAGTTCGCCCTGCATGTCGACGGCATGCGCCGCGACGACGGCAATTACGACATCCCCGGCGGCACTCAGGCCAACAGCCAGGTGAAGACCACCTCCGGTGCGGCCGGCGCTTCGCTGCTCGGCGACTGGGGCTATTTCGGCCTCTCGGTCTCGCGCTATCTCGACCAGTATGGCAGCCCCGCCGAACCGGGCGACGCCGAGAAAGGCGAGCCGCCCGTACATATCAAGCTCGAACAGACCCGTTACGACATGAAGGGCGGCTTCAACCATCCGTTGCCCGGCATCGCCAAAGCGGAAGTGAGCTTCGGCCACAACGACTACCAGCACGTGGAATACGAAGGCGAAGCCGCCGGCACCACCTTCAAGACCAAGGCCAACGAAGGCCGCCTGCTGTTCACCCACGAACCGCTGGCCGGCTGGGAAGGCGCCTTCGGCCTGCAGTACATCCATCGCGACTTCTCCGCCGTCGGCGAAGAAACCTTCGTGCCGCCCACCACGACCAAGGCCTGGGGCCTGTTCCTCACCGAGCAGCGCCAGTTCGGCCCGGTGAAGCTGGAACTCGGCGCGCGCACCGACCGCCACACCGTCACCCCGGACGACCAGCCGCGCCGCACGTTTTCCCCGTCCAGCTTCTCCGCCGGCGCATCGTGGCGCTTCACCGAGCGCTGGCACCTCAGCCTCAATCTCGATCGCGCACAGCGCGCGCCGGCCGAGGAGGAGCTGTTCGCCCACGGCCCGCACGCCGCATCCAACAGTTTCGAGATCGGCGACGCCAAGCTGAAAGAGGAAACCGCCAACCAGGCCGAACTGGCGCTGCATTACCACGGCGACTTCGTCGAAGGCAAAGTCGCGGTCTACAGCAACCGCTATCACGACTTCATCTACCTGGCCGATACCGGCGAAGTCGAAGACGGCATGCCGGTGCGCACCTGGTCGCAGCGCGACGCCAGGTTCCGCGGCGCCGAAGCCGAAGCCACCTTCCACCTCGCCCGCAACAGCAGCGGCGCCTGGGATTTCCGCGCCTATGGCGACACCGTGCGCGCCGACCTGGAACACGGCGGCGGCAATCTGCCGCGCATTCCGGCCGGACGCCTCGGCGGCCAGCTGAGCTGGAGCCGCGATGACCTGCGCGCCAGCGTCGGCGCCGTGCGCTACTTCGCGCAGGACCACACCGCCGCCTTCGAAACGCGCACCGCCGGCTACACCCTGGTGAACGCCCATGCCGCGTGGACTTTCCACAACGGCGAGAGCAGCCAGTGGGAAGCCTTCCTCGACGGCAGCAACCTCACCAACCGCAAGGGCCGCCTGGCGACGTCGCTGTTCAAGGACCAGGTGCTGCTGCCCGGCCGCAGCGTATCGATGGGCGTGCGCGCCTTCTTCTAAAGCACCACCGCGTTCTCGGTCGCGCCGCCCCCCTCTCCCCCAGGCGCGGCCGAAACCAAGGGGCGCGATGCGCAATGCATCGCGCCCCGCCTTTTATCCGAACGAGAAAGCGGGCCTCAGCCCTTGCGGCAGTTCTTGCAGATGCCGTGCACTTCCAGCGTCTGCGCCTGCGGGCGGAAGCCGAAGGCCTTGGCCTGCGCTTCGATCAGTTCGGCCACGCGCTCGTCGCACACTTCCTGGGCGCTGGAGCACACGTCGCAGATCAGGAACGGCACCTGGTGCGCTTCCGCCGGATGGTGGCAGGAGACGAAGGCGTTGATCGATTCCAGCTTGTGGATGAAGCCGTGCTCGAGCAGGAAGTCGAGCGCGCGGTAAACCGTGGGCGGTGCCGCATTGCCGTGACGCTCGCGCAGGTGGTCGAGCAGGTCGTAGGCCTTCACCGGCTTGCCTGCGGCGGCAACCAGTTCCAGCACTTCCTTGCGCAGCGGGGTCAGGCGCAGCCCGCGTTCCTCGCTGGCATGTTCCACCGCACGCACGAAGCCCTTGGCATCGTCGTGGTGGTGATGGTCATGCGGCTTGTCGGTAGCGGAGTGGCTCATGGATTCACCTCGGGGCGCGATCATACACCGGCTCAGGTAAGAGCCCGTTCAGGGCCGCCGGCGGCCGGGCGGCAACGGTGGCGGCAGCATCCGCCGCGGCCGCAGCAGGATCGCCACCCAGCCGAACGGCCCCAGCACCGCCGCCCACACCACGCCTTCCCATAGCCGTCCGCGCCACCAGCCCAGCAGTGCGCCGACCGCCACGAACAGCAGCGACCACCAGAACATCGGCGCCCACGGCACCATCGACATGATGTTCCAGAAGATGTGCCAGCTCGCGTCCGGCGCATCCATGTCCACGCCCTGGGTGGCCCTGGCGAGCAGCTCGTCCACGGCGGCCGCCGCGCCTTAGCCGCGCGCGCGCGCGATGGCGTGGTCGATGCGCCGCAGCGCTTCCTCGCGGCCGGTCAGATACACGGTGTGGTCGATCGACGGCGACACCTGGGTGCCGGTCATCGCCACGCGCAGCGGCTGGGCGATCTTGCCCATGCCCAGCTCCAGCCTGGCCGCGATCTGCTCCACCACCAGGTGGATCGCTTCGGGTTTCCACTCGCACGCGGCGAACAGCGCCTTCGCTTCGTCCAGCACCGCGATGGCGCTGTCGTTCTGCAGGTGCTTGACCACCGCCTTCTCGTCCCATTCGACGATCGGGCCGTACCAGATCTTCGCGCGCTCGGCCATTTCCTTCAGCGTCTGCACGCGGTCGCGCAGCGCCACGATCACCTCGGCCGGCGCCGGGCCCTTGCTGTAGTCGATGCCGGCCAGTTGCAGCTGGTGCTCGAACTCCGGCGCGATCGCCTGCGGCTCGTCGGTCTTCAGGTAATGCTGGTTGAGCCAGGAGAGCTTGGTCACGTCGAAGCGCGAGGCCGCCTTGTTGACGTCGCCGATATCGAACAGCGCGACCATCTCCTGCCCGGAGAAGATCTCCTGGTCGCCATGCGACCAGCCCAGGCGCACCAGGTAGTTGAGCAGCGCGTGCGGCAGGAAGCCGTCGTCGCGGTACTGCATCACGCTCACCGCGCCGTGGCGCTTGCTCAGCTTCTGGCCGTCGGGACCGAGGATCATCGGCAGGTGCGCGAACTCCGGCACCGGCTTGTCCAGCGCCTTGTAGATATTGATCTGGCGCGGCGTGTTGTTGACGTGGTCGTCGCCGCGGATCACCTCAGTGATGCCCATGTCGATATCGTCGACCACCACCGCGAAGTTGTAGGTCGGCCAGCCGTCGGAGCGGAAGATCACCAGGTCGTCCAGTTCCGCATTGGCCCACTCCACCCGGCCCTTCACCTTGTCCTCGAACACCACCGAGCCTTCCAGCGGGTTCTTGAAGCGGATCACCCGGTTGGGATCGTCGCGGTACGGCTCGTTGCGCTCGCGGTAATAGCCGTTGTAGCGCGGCTTCTCGCCGCGGGCCATAGCAGCCTCGCGCATCTGCTCGATCTCTTCCTTGCTCTCGTAGGCGTAGTACGCCTTGCCGGCCTTGAGCAGCTCGTCGGCCACCTGCCGGTAGCGCTCCAGGCGATGGGTCTGGTAGACCGGGCCCTCGTCGTGGACCAGGCCCAGCCAGCGCATGCCGTCCAGGATCGCCTGCACGGCTTCCTGCGTGGAGCGCTCGCGGTCGGTATCCTCGATGCGCAGCACGAACTGGCCGCCGCGGCGGCGCGCTTCCAGCCAGCAATAAAGCGCGGTGCGGGCGCCGCCGATGTGCAGGAAACCGGTGGGACTGGGGGCGAAGCGGGTGCGGACGGTCATTGGATCTTCTTGGAATGGATGGAGCGAAGCGATGGATTTTAGCCGAATCGGCCGTTGGCACCGCGCCCTGCTGCCGGCCTTGCTGGCCTGTTGCGCCGCAACCGCCCTGGCGGACGACGCGCCCGGCTTCGACCGCCCCGGCTGGGGCTTCGCCACCAATCCGCTGCATGCCGGCCAGTTCGGCTACGAACAGGGCCTGCCCGACTGGAACCGCCAGCGCAGCGCCGGCGCGACCAGCGACCTCTATACCTATGACAGCCTGCTGCGCCTGGGCATGGGCGGCGGCACCGAGCTGCAGCTCGGCAGCACGCCGTACAACCGCCTGCGCCAGACCGGACAGGCCTCCGTGCACGGCCGCGGCGACACCACGCTGGGCCTGAAGTGGGTGCCGGTGATCGGCGAGGTGTGGTCCTGGGGCCTGCTCGGCACGGCGGAATTCACCGACGGCGCGCGCGCCTTCCGCAACGACCACCCCGCCTACACCCTGGGCCTGGACGTCACCCAGCAGACCGGCGGCAAGCTCGCCTTCGGCTATTACGCGCAATGGCAGCGCAGCGGCGGCAAGGACAGCGTGCAGTTCGCGCCCAGCATCGGCTACCAGTTCAATCCGCAGTTCGGCACCTATCTGGAAGCCTCGGTCCAGCACGACGGGAGCCAAGGTTTCGGCAGCGAGGCCGGCACCGGCCTGGTCTGGCAGCCGCTGGCCAACCTGCAGTTCGACAGCTGGCTGCGCCACCGCCTCGGCGGCCATGCGCCGAGCTGGGAGGCCGGCCTCGGCGTGGCGATGTTCTTCGGGCGCTGAGGCAAAACCTGTGGCGTAGGTTGGGGTGAGCCAAAGGCGAACCCCAACATTCGTGCGATGCGTGTGCTGCAACGTTGGGGTTCGCCTTTGGCTCACCCCAACCTACGCCGGGCGTGTCAGCCGTGGCCTTACTTCACATGCACGGTGATCTTCTTCGAGACCACCGCCGGATCGAACGGAATGTGGTTCTCGTCGCCCAGCTCCAGCTGCAGCGTATGCGTACCGGGCTTGAGCTTCAGCGTGGTCTCGGTCTGGCCGTTACCGAAATGCAGGTGGGTTTCGTCCTTCGGAATCACCTGACCGGCGGCCGGCAGGTCCTTCACGTCGATCAACAGATGGTGATGGCCGGTGCCTTCCTTCTTCACTCCGGCGGGGGCCACGCCCATGCCCTTCAGGCCGAACGTGACGGTGAATTCCTGGCCGACGCTGGCGCCGTCCTTCGGACTGATGATGTAGACCTCGGCACCGGCGGGCGCCTTGGTGACCGGCAGGCCGGGGGCGTCGGCGGCAATCGCGGCAGCGGCGGTCGAGGCCAGGGCCAGAGCGAACAGCATGCGCTTCATCGTGGGATCTCCTTGGCATGAAGGGGGCCGCCAGTGTAAGCGCATCGTCATCGGGAAAGCGCCGCACCGACGCGTACCTAGGACTAGTCGTAACGCTGGCGTCATGAACGCGCCACGCCCCCGCAACGCCGCAGGACGAATCTATGCCGGGCCAGCACAGGTATCGCCATGCGCATCGGCATTGTCACTGAGACGTATCCGCCGGAAATCAATGGGGTTGCACTGACCGTGCACAGCCTCGCCGCCGGCCTCGCCGCTCGCGGCCACACGGTCGAACTGACCCGGCCGCGCCAGGCCGAACCGTTCCACGACGAACCCGGCATCTTTCCCGTCGAAATGCGCGGCGCCAACCTGCCGCGCTATCCCGGCCTGCGCTTCGGCCTGCCGGCCGGCCGCAACCTGCGCGAGCGCTGGACGCGGCTGCGCCCCGACGCCATCTACGTCGCCACCGAAGGCCCGCTGGGCTGGTCGGCGGTGCGCGCGGCCAAGGCGCTGGGCATCCCCGCCGCCACCGGCTTCCATACCCGCTTCGATACCTATGCCAACCACTACGGCGTCGGCTTCCTGACCCCGATCGTGCGCGGCTACCTGCGCCGCTTCCACTGCCGCGCCGCCGCCACCCTGGTGCCCACCGACGCGCTGGCGCGCGAACTGGCGGAGCTGGGCGTGGACTCGGTACGCCTGCTGCGCCGCGCGGTGGACACGCAGCTGTTCAATCCCAGCTATCGCGATGCCGCGCTGCGTGCCTCCTGGGGCGTGGATGGCAATACGCCGGTGGTGCTCTATGTCGGCCGCATCGCGGCGGAAAAGAACCTCGACCTCGCCGTGCGCAGCTTCCGCGCGATCCAGCGCGAAGTGCCCAAGGCGCGCTATGTGTGGGTCGGCGACGGCCCCTCGCGCGCGGCGCTGCAGGCGGCCAATCCGGACTTCATCTTCGCCGGCGTGCAGCGCGGCGAGGCGCTTGCCCGCCACTACGCCAGCGCCGACGTGTTCTCCTTCCCCAGCCTCAGCGAAACCTTCGGCAACGTGATTCTCGAAGCGCTGGCCGCCGGCCTGCCGGTGGTGGCCTACGAGGAAGGCGCTGCACGCGAGCACCTGTTCTCCGGCGTCAACGGCTTCCGCATCGAGGCCGGCAACGAGCGCGCCTTTATCGAGGCCGCCTGCACGCTGACCGCCAACGCCAGCCTGATCCGCCATATGGGCCGCGCGGCGCAGGCCAGCATCGCCAACCTCTCGCCCGATGCGGTGATCCGCGAATTCGAATCCCTGTTGCGTGAACTGGCCAAGGAGCATCGCGATGAGCACGCTGCCGCCGCTGCACACGCCTGAACTTTCCAACGGACCGCGCCTGGCGATCGACCGGCGCATCTGCGTCGCCGCCAATCACTGGGGCGCGCGCCGCGCGGTCGGCGTGTTCTTCGGCCTGGTCAGCCGCCTTGGCGACGGGGTGTTCTGGTATTCGCTGATGCTGGCGCTGGCCCTGTTCGACGGCCGCCGCGGCCTCGCCGCCGCCGCGCAGATGGCGATCACCGGCCTCACCGCTTTGCTGCTGTACCGCGTGCTCAAGCGCTGGACGCGCCGCCCGCGCCCGTTCCGCGCCTGCCCCGGGGTGATCGCCCACGTGCCGCCGCTGGACGAATTCAGCTTCCCCTCCGGCCATACCCTGCAGGCGGTGAGCTTCACCGTCGTCGCGCTGGCCTGGTATCCGCTGCTGGCGCCGCTGCTGCTGACCTTCACCGCGCTGGTGGGTGCTTCGCGGGTGATCCTCGGCCTGCACTATCCGAGCGACGTGATCGCCGCCACCGCCATCGGCGGCGCGCTGGGTTCGCTGTCGCTGTGGCTGCTGCCGCTGATGCATTGGATGCACTGAGCGCGGTCAGCGCTTCCACGCACAGCTCGTGATGACGGTAGTTTCGTCGAGCAGCGAGTAACCCAGCTCGAAGCGCATGCCTTTCGGCAGTGCCGCGGCCAACGGCTCCGGCGTTTCCGCCACGATCATTTCTTCATTCAAATTTACGAGCTTAAGCGCGCTGAAATCGAACACGCGCCCGACGGTGGCCGCGGTGGCTTTGTAGAAGCTTTCCTTGGCCGAGAAGGCGACGGTCAGCGCCATCGGCTCGCCGAACCGGCGCGCGAGTTCGTCGAGTACGCTGCGCTCCGCAGCATCGACCACCGAGCGTGCGATCGCATCCAGCGCTCCGGCCGTGGCGATGCGCTCCAGATCGATCCCGACGCCGCGCAGAGCACCGTCGCGCAGCGCCACGGCCGCCGCGATGCCCGCTGCGTGAGTGATGCTGCCGATGAATCCCGCCGGCCAGACCGGTGCGCGCGATGGCCCGATAGCCAGATCGACTAGATCAGCGCCAGCGTCCGCGAGCGCTGCCATTGCGGCACGCCGTCCGGCGAGATATTCCGCCCTGCGCTTGGGCACGCTGCGCGCTACGGACGACGGGCAGGCGATGCCATGGAGGTTGAAGCGCGCGACTTCACTCTCGTTAGCGTCGAACGCCAGCAGAAAGGCATCGGGCAGGTTCCCTGGATGTCGCGCAAGCGACAAGCACTGCAATTGCGGCATGCCCTCCTCCTTGTCGCCGAGCACCGGCGTAGGTTGGGGTGAGCCAAAGGCGAACCCCAACAAACCTCGCACCATCACCGCCACGTTGGGGTTCGCTACGCTCACCCCAACCTACGCCTCCACCTGCGGCCTCAACACAATCTCATTCTGCCGCCGCCTTACCGCCACCCAGATCCGCCAGAAATACAGGATGCCGATACCCGCCTCGAACGACGAACCGATCACCCACGCGGTCGGCAGATATTCCGGATCGCCCACGTGACCCAGCGTGATCAGGTAAATGGTCGGAATGCTCAACACCCACATCATCACAAAGCGCACCGCGAACAAGAACCGGGTCAGACCAAACGCCTCCAGCACCGCCTGTCCCGTCATCGAGAACGCGAAGGCCAGCGAATACGTCCACAACACCTTCGAGGTGGCTACCGCCGCGTGACGAATCTCGTCGGGCTTGTCGGCCAGCCCGAACGGATCGAGCAACACGCTCGGCGTGACGATCTGCAGATAAGCCGTAAACGCCACATACAGCAGCTCGATGCCCAGCGTCACCAGCATGATCCGCGGCACCTGTTCGAACTCGCCCTGCCCCAGCGCGTTCCCGCATAGCACGCTGCAGCCGATCCCTAAGCCCAGCAGCGGAATCACGCCGATATAGCTCACCGTGAGGTTGACGTTATTGGCCGCCAGCGCAATCGCGCCCAGCCCCGCGATGATCCAGATAAACGCCGCATTGCCGAAGTTGCCGATGCCCGCCGTCACGCCCAGCGCGATACCTTTCCTGATGCGCGGCATCAGATCGCCGCGATGCAGCCCACGCGCCGCCAGCAGCCGCCGCACGTCGCTCCACACCTCCCTGGGCATGTACGCCACGTAGATCAGCGTGATCGCCAGCGTGCCGGCCAGCGTACCCAGTGCCGAGCCGCGCATGCCCAGCTCCGGCAGGCCGAAGCGGCCGAACACCAGTCCGATCGTCGCCATGATGCCCACCGCCTGCCCGACCAGTCCCGCCACCAGGGTGATGCGCGTCTTGCCGATGCCGTTGAAGTACGACGACAGCGCCATGTTGAAGGTCATCGCCGCGCCGAAATACGCCGACCAATACAGGAACTGCGATTCCAGCCGGGTCAGGTTCGGCGGCCGCTCGCTCAGCTCCGGAATCCACGCCATCAGCGGCGCCAGCAGCCACAGCAGCACGGCGAACACCACGCCGACCACCACCCCGATCGCCGCCTGCCAGGCTGCATCCGCATGCCCCGAACGGCCATAGGCCTGCGCCACGCAGGAACGCGAGAAGCCCACTACCGCCACGAAGAAACCGACGATCGCCATCGCCGTGTACACCGCCGGACCGGATGCGGCGAGCGTGTCCGCCGAATACCGCGCCAGGCAGATCCGGTCGACCAGCATCATGATCAGGTTGCCGATCATCGAACCCATCAAGGGCAGCGACACCTTCAGGATGCGCCGGGCGATCCCGAGGTTCGACGCGGACGAACCCGCCGTGGAGGCGATGGCGTTCAAGCCACGCCTCCCGCCGGCGGCACCCGCAGTTTCAGGCGCACCGGCACCGAGCTCGGCGCCATGAAGAAATTCAGCAACTCCTTCGCCGGCGGCGCCGTGGGGTCGGGCTCCAGTTCGAAGTTGCGCATGATCATGGAGACCACCACCTTGATCTCGGTCAGCGCCAGGAACCGCCCCGGACACAGGCGCGCACCGCCGCCGAACGGGAACAGCTTGCGGCTGGGGTCCTCCTCGCCGGCGTCGCGCAGCTCCGCCACCCACCGTTCCGGCCGGAACCGCTCGGGCCCCGGGAACTGCGCCTCGTCGTAGCCCTCGCCCGACGTGGCCACGATAATCGCGGTGTTCTTCGGGATCAGCGTATCGGCAACCACGCAGTCGGCATTGGCGGTCAAGCCCAGGTATGGCGCCACCGCCTTCAATCGCTGCGTCTCGCTGTGCGCCGCCTCCAGATAGTGGAACGCCTTCATCTGCTCCCACTCGCGCGGCAGCGGCGCAGCGCCCAGCACCTGGTCCGCTTCCGCCGCCAGCGCCGCGGCCGCCGCCGGGTTGTGTGCCAGCAGGCACAGCATCCAGCCGATCGAGTTGGCGGTGGTGTCCTCGCCGCCGATCACGCTGAGGATGGCATTGGCCACCAGCTCCTCGTCGGTGAACTCGGACTCCGGATCCTCGCTCGCCGCAATCATCGCCTCCAGCATGTTGGCCGGCTTGCGCTGCTGCTCGCGCTGCCGCTCCATGCGCTCGCGCGTGCCGCGGATGAACTCCCGCACCCGCGTTTCGATATCGGCGAACGAACGCTCCGCCGCGCGATCCACCGGCAGCTTGAAATAACGCCAGTACGGGAACGCTGCCGTGGTGCGCTGGCCCAGGCGCTGGAACATATTGTCGATATCGCGTTGCAGCGGATCGCCGTCCTGGTTTACCGCGTCGATATCGTGGCCCATGGCGATGCCGACGATGGTGTCCAGCGCCATTGCCTTCAGGTCGCGGCGCAGGTCGACGGGACGGCCTTCGCTCACCGCCTTCTTCCAGCGTTCGAGCATGCGCTCGGTCAGGGTGACCATCTTCGGGAAGAAGTTGCGGATCACCTCGGCATTGAGCCCGCTCATCACCAGCTTGCGCTGCTTGCGCCACGCCGCACCCTCGGCGGTGAACACGCCGCCGATATGCAGCTCGTTCATGATCGTCTTCAGGCCGCCGTTGCGGCGAAAGCCATCGGGGCGCTCGCGCATCACGCCATGCGCGGTCGCGGCATCGGAAACGATCACGAGAGTGTGGCCGAACACCTGCAAGCGGAACATCGGCCCGTACTCGCGCACCCAGGCACTGAACTTCTGGTGCATCTGGCGGCCGCTCAACTGCAGCGCATTGCCGACGAAGGGCTGCCCCTTCGGGCTCGGCAGATCCTCGATGCGGCGGGTATAGCGAAGTTCGGCCGGCGCTTCCGTGGCCAGGCCGATAGTGTCCGCGGCGGCGGCGTCGTTCATGGCATTCCCCTGTGGGTCACTCACGGATTGGCAGCCGTGAAGGAGAGATTAGGCGTGTAGCGGCCGATCCGCGTCGAGATGTCGCGTGCCAGCTTTTCATTGAGCGGCGCCGACACGATCGACAGGTGCGAACCGCCGATCCGCGATACCTCCAACTGCCGGCCCAGCACCTCGCGCCAACCCAGCGCGACATCCTCGCCCTCGCGGCGATCGGCGGCGAAGTAGGTCACCGGCAACTGCGCGGCAGGCGGCCGATAGTCGTCGGCCGCGCGGCCGCAGGCTTCATACAGGGCCACCGTCTGCTTCACCTCGTCCGCGTCCAGGCCGGGAGGCACCAGCCCCGCGCCCATGCACAGCGCGATCATGCCGTCCAGATCGCCGCGCTGCGCACGCGCCATCAATTCGGGATAGCCGGGATGGCGGCGCCAGTCGCCGGCCAGGTTCAGGTCGAGCACCCAGTTCAGCAGCGCGCGGCAGGCATCGTGCTTGATCGGATGTCCATCGCGCTCCTTCGCGCGCATCGATGGAGCGCTGGTATCGATCATGCCGACGAACTGCACGTCCTCGCCCGCCGCCAACAGCCGGTGGGCAATCTCGTACGCCACCATGCCGCCCAGCGACCAGCCGGCCAGCAGGTAAGGCCCGGACGGCCGCACTTCGCGGATGGCATCCAGATACGCCGTGGCCATGGCATCGATGCTCTGGTGCAGCGTCCCGCTCACCGCCAGGCCATACACCGGCTGGTTGGCATCCAGGTGCTGCGCCAGGTCGAACGCGTACTGCACGCCGCCGCCGATCGGATGGATCAGGAACAGCGGCGCGGCCGCGCCCTTCGCGCGGATCGGTACCAGGTTCGGATGCAGGCCGCCCTGCTTGCGCGTATCGACGAAGGCCGCCAGCGCACCCAGCGTGGCGTGCGAGAACAGGTCGCGCAGCTCGATCTCGGCCACGTGCCGCTTGCGCAGCTGCGAGACCAGCTGCGTCGCCAGCAGCGAATGGCCGCCCAGTTCGAAGAAGTCGTCGGTCAGCCCGACCTTCTCCACCTTCAGCAACTCCGACCACACCGCGGCGATCGCCTTCTCCATCGCCGTACGCGGAGCGACGTGCTCGGCTTCGCCCTGCGCCATCTCCGGCGCCGGCAGCGTCTTGCGGTCGACCTTGCCGTTGGAGGTCAGCGGCATCACCGCCAGCGCCACGAAGTACTCCGGCACCATGTAGTCGGGCAAGCTCTGCGCCAGGGTCCGGCGCAGCACCGCCGGGTCGGGCAGCACCTGGCCGTCATGCGCCACCAGGTAGGCCACCAGGCGCTGCACGCCGCGCTCGTCCGGCCGCGCCAGCACCACCACGTCGCGCACCGCATCCAGTGCCGCCAGCGTCGATTCGATCTCGCCCAGCTCGATGCGCAGGCCGCGGATCTTCACCTGATGGTCGCTGCGGCCCAGGTACTCGATGGTGCCGTCCGGCAGATAGCGCGCCAGGTCGCCCGACAGGTACATGCGCGCGCCGGGCGTGGCGCTGAACGGATTGGGGATAAAGGTCTGCGCGGTGAGATCCGGCCGGTTGACGTAACCGCGGGCCAGGCCGACACCGGCGATGTATAGATGGCCCACCACGCCCACCGGCACCGGATTGAAGAAGTCGTCCAGGATATGGATCTGGATATTGGCGATCGGCTTGCCGATCGGCACGCAGTTCAGCGGACTGTCCTGGCGGCACTGCCAATAGGTGACGTCGACCGAGGCTTCGGTCGGGCCATACAGATTGTGCAGTTCCACGTGGTCCCAGGTGGCGAAGAAGCGCTGCTGCAGATCCAGCGGCAGGGCCTGGCCGCTGCACATCACCTGGCGCAGCGAACGCCCGCTGCCGGGCTCCACTTCGTTGAGGAACACTTCGAGCATCGGCGGCACGAAGTGGGTGGTGGTGATCCGTTCGGCATCGATCAGACCGGCCAGGTAGGCCACGTCCTGATGGCCGCCCGGCTTGGCCACCACCAGGGTGGCGCCTTCCAGCAGCGGCCAGAAGAACTCCCACACCGAGACGTCGAAGCTGAAAGGCGTCTTCTGCAGCACGCGGTCGGCGGCCGTCAGCGGATACGCCTCCTGCATCCATTGCAGGCGGTTGACGATGCCGCGATGGTCGATGCCCACGCCCTTCGGCTTGCCGGTCGAACCGGAGGTGTAGATCACATAGGCCAGATGCCCCGGCTGGGTGGCATTGACGGGATCGCCCGCATCCTCGGCCGCCCAGATCGCGGCGTCGCCATCGATGCACAGCACCGGCAGGCCGGGTAGCGCCGGCGCGGCGTGGCGCAGATGGCTCTGGGTGAGGATCGCGGCGGGCGCCGCATCCTCCACGATGGTGGCGAGGCGCTCGGCCGGATAGCTCGGGTCCAGCGGCACGTAGGCGCCGCCGGCCTTCTCGATCGCGTACAGGCCCACGATCATCTCGATCGAGCGCTCGGTGCACAGCCCCACCAGCACGTCCGGCCCGACGCCAAGCTGGCGCAGATGCCGGGCCAGGCGATTGGCTTGCGCGTTGAGCTCGGCGTAAGTCAGCGTAGTGTTTGCGTACACCACGGCCGCCTGGTCCGGCGTGCGCTTCACCTGCGCCTCGAACAACTGGTGCAGCGTATGCGTTTCCGGCGTCACACGCGGATAGACCTTCGCGGTGTCGTTGAAGCCGTAGACCAGATGCCTGTGCTCGGCTTCGCCCAGCATCGACAGCTCGCCCAACGGCCGCTCCGGCTCCGCCACGATCGCCTGCAGCAGATGGGTGAAATGCACGCCCATGCGCTCGATGGTCGCGCGGTCGAACAGGTCGGTGTTGTACTCGAAGCTGCCGAACAGGCCTTGCGGGCCTTCGCTGAAGGTCAGCGTGAGATCGAACTTGGCGGTCACCGTCTCGTGCGGCACCAGTTCCAGTTCCAGCCCTGGCAGCGCCAGGTTCAGCGGCGAGTTCTGCAGCACCAGCATCACCTGGAACAGCGGCGAATAGCTGGTATGCCGCTCCGGCTGCACCGCGCCGACCAACTGCTCGAACTGCACGTCCTGGTGGGCATAGGCGTCCAGCGTGGAAGCGCGTACCTGCTTGAGCAGGTCGGTGAAGCCGGCATGCAGGTCGACCTGGTTGCGCAGCACCAGGGTGTTGACGAAGAAGCCGATCAGGTCCTCGATCTCGCTGCGATTGCGGTTGGCGATCGGCGTGCCGATGCAGATATCGCTCTGCCCGGAGTAACGCGCCAGCAGCACGTTGAAGGCGGCGCACAGCGTCATGAACAAGGTGCCCTGCGCCTTGCGGCTCAGCACCTGCAGCTTCGCGCTCAGCTCGGCCGGCAGCGCATAGGCCAGCGCGGCGCCGGCCTGGCCCTGGGTGGACGGACGCGGGCGATCGGTCGGCAAGGTCAGCAAGGTCGGCGCGCCGGCCAGCTGCTTCCTCCAATAACCCAACTGCCGTTCCAGCACCTCGCCGCTCAGCCATTCGCGCTGCCAGCGCGCGAAGTCGACATAGCGCATCGGCAGCACCGGCAGCTCCACCGGCGCACCGAACGCACGGCTGGCGTACAGCGAGCCGAGCTCGCGCACCAGGATGCCCATCGACCAGCCGTCGGAGACGATGTGGTGCATGGTCAGCAGCAGCAGGTGTTCGTCGTCGGCCAGCCGCAGCAGGCGGCCGCGCACCAGCGGGCCATCGTGCAGGTCGAACGGCGTGCTCGCCTCGTCCAGCATCAGCTGGCGCGTCTGCGTCGCGCTTTCCTGCGGCGCGCGGCCGCGCAGGTCGTGCAGCTGCAAGGCCAGCTCCAGGCGCTCGGCGATGTACTGCACCGGCATGCCGTCGGCGCTGCCGAAGCGCGCGCGCAGTGCATCGTGGCGCAGCGCCACGTCGTTGAGCGCGCCTTCCAGCGCGGCAGTATCCAGCCGGCCCTTCAGGCGTACCGCAGCGGGAATGTTGTAGGTCGGGCTATAGCCTTCGAGCTGGTCGAGGAACCACAGCCGCTGCTGCGCGAACGACAGCGGATAACTCTCTTCCCGCACGACGACCGGCGCAGGCGCGGCATTGGCCGGAACGTCGCGCCATGGCGTCGACGGCGCGGCGGCCGCCACCCACGCCAGCAGCGCGGCCACCGTCGGTGCTTCCAGGATCGCGCTCACCGGCACGTCCACCCCGAACTCATCGCGGATCCGCAACGCCAGCCGTGTCGCCAGCAGGGACTGGCCGCCGAGTTCGAAGAAATCGTCGTCGAGCGCGACCGATGGCCGGCCCAGCAGCTCGCACCAGATGCGCATCATGGTGCCGGTGGCATCGGTCGCCGGTAGTTCGGTGGCGGCAACGGCCGTGCGCACCGCGCCGATCGCCGGCAGCGCTTCGGGCGCATCCGGATAGCGCACATCCGTCCAGCACGCTTCGCGTGCGAACGGATAGCTCGGCAGGCTGACGCGGCGAGGCCGCGCGGCGCCGGCATACAGCGCCTGCCAGTCGAACGCGAAGCCCTTCACCCACAGGTCCAGCAATTTGCCGTACTTGCCCTTGGCCACCCAGGCCTGCACCGCGACCTGCATGTCCTCGTCGTCGGCGAGCGCCGAGAACGCATTGCGCCTGGCCTGGCCCGCATACAGATCATCGATGTCCTTGCTGCCGGCGACCAGCGCCGTCAGCTTCGCGCGCAGTTCGTCCAGCGATTCCACCAGCAGCGCGATTCGCTCCTCCATCGCCTCGCGCCCCACCTGCAAGGTGTAGGCGATGTCGGCCAGGGTCAGATCGGTGGCATGCCGCTCCGGGGCCAGCGCAGCCAGCAGGCGTTCGGCGCGCGCCTTCAGGCGCTCGGGATCGCGTGCCGACAGCACGATCATGGCCGGGCCATGCAAGCCGCCGCGTACCGTCGTCGCCGGCTCGACGTACTCCTCGATCACCAGATGCGCATTCGCGCCGCCCGCACCAAACGAGGAGACGCCCGCGCGCCGCGGGAATTCGCGGCGACGGCCGTCGATCTCCAGCTGCGGCCGCGACCACGGCGCCAGCGCCTGCTGCACGAAGAACGGCGTATCGGCGAAACGGATCTCCGGATTCGGCGTGGCCGCATGCAGGCTCGGCGCCAGCATGCCGTGCTTCATCTGCATCAGCACCTTGCTCACCGCGACGAAACCGCTCGCGCTTTCGCTATGGCCCAGGTTCGACTTGGCCGAACCCAGCGCGCAGAACTGCCGGTCCTGCGTCCACTGGCGGAACGCCCTGGCCAGGCCGGCCACTTCGATCGGATCGCCCAGGTGGCTACCGGTACCCTGTGCTTCCACATAGCTGACGGTGCGCGCATCGATGCCGGCGCGGCGCAGTGCGTCGCTCACCAGCTGTGCCTGCATGTTCGGGTTCGGCACCAGGTAAGCGTTGGTCTTGCCGCCCGAGTTGATCGCGCTGCCCTTGATCACGCCATAGATATGGTCGCCATCGGCCACCGCGCGATGCAGCGGCTTGAGCACCAGCGCGCCCACCGCTTCGGCGTCGACGAAGCCGTCGGCGCCGGCGGCGAAGGATCTGCACTTGTCGTCGGCGGACAGCATCGTCATCGAGGCCAGGTCGATCAGCTGGGTCGGCGCGACGATCAGGTTCACGCCACCGGCGATCGCCACTTCGCTGTCGCCGCTGCGCAGGCTTTCCAGCGCGAGATGGATCGCGGTCAGCGCAGACGAGCAGGCGGTATCCACCGCCAGGCTCGGCCCCTGGAAGTTGCACAGGTGCGAAATGCGGTTGGCGATCGACCAGAAGCGCGCACCGGTGGCGTAATGCTCGTTGGTGACGCCGACGAACACGCCGACCTTGCGCTGCGCGCTGAGCCCCGCGGCGGTATAGCCCGCGTCCTCGATGCTCGCATGCACCTCCTGCATGAACAGCCGCTCCTGCGGGCTCATCAGGCGCGCTTCGCTCGGTGCGATGTTGAAGAACAGGCGGTCGAAACCCTGCACGTCGTCCAGCAACCCGGCCCAGCGCGTATAGGTCTTGCCGGCCTGGCCCTTGCGCTCGTCGAAGAAACGGCCGTGCGCCCAGCGCTCCGGCGGCACTTCGCTCACGCTATGGCGCCCGGCGGCGAGGTTGTCCCAGTACTGGTGGACGTCGTTCGCGCCCGGATAGCGGCCCGACAGGCCGACGATCGCCACTTCGAACGGCGCCACCGCGGCCGGCACGGTGGGAATCGTCGCTTGCACCGGCTGCACCTCGCGAGCCACTGCACCCTGGTCGTGAACCGTGATGGCCGGCGGCGCCACCGGCGCCGCGGCGGCAAGCCCCGCCCAGCGCGCCAGAGCCGCCGGATCGGTGCGCAGGAAATGCTCGACCAGGCCTTCGATATCGTGATGCTCGAAGAACAGCGTCGCCCCGATGTGCTCCGCGCCGAACACCTGGCGCAGCGCCTCGGTCAGCTCCATCACGATGATCGAGTCCAGGCCGTATTCGTCGAAGCCCACCCCCGCCCCGATCGCCTCCAGCGGCAGCGACAGGCGCCGGCTGATCAGCTTGCGGAACTGCAGGATGCTCTTGTCGCGCAGCGCGGCGCTGGCCGGCTGCGTGTCGTTGGCGTAGCCGTGGTGCGAGGTGAAGTCCTTGGAATCGTTCATAGCGGGTGAGTTCCGTTCGTGGTTCGTTTCACGTGACAGCGGAGGTGTCGGCTTGAGATGGACGGTGCGCAGGCTGAGTTTTTCGATGCGGACGCAAACCTTGCCGCCCGCGTCGCACAGATCGATATCGAGTTGGCGGATGTCGCCGCCGGCGGCCGCGCCGGCGGCGTGGCGCACGAAGGCCCACATATCCGCGCTGCATGGTGCGTACGACTGCACGGCATCGACGGCGAACGGCAAGGCCAGCGCGATCCCGGCTTCGCCGTGCGCCGCCAGATGCATGCCCAGCGAAGACTGCAGGGCGGCATCCAGCAGGCTCGGATGCAGCACGTAGTCGGGCAGCGCGGCGGCAACCGCGGGCGGCAGGGCGATCTTCGCCAGCACTTCGCCGGCGCCCACGAACAGCTCGTCGATGCCACGGAACGCCGGCCCGTACTGCAGTCCTTTGCTTTCGAAGATCGCGTAGCAATGCGCGTGGCCGAACTGCGCCGCCGTGCAGCGGGCACGCAGCGCAGCGAGATCATGCCGGTCCGCCGCTGGCGCGGCCGCCGAGGCGATGCCCTGGCTGTGGATGGCGCCGCCATCGCCGCGCAGTTCGAAACGGAAAGCGCCATCGGGCTCCGGCGTCAGCGCAAGCTGCAGCGATAGTCCGCTGTCGTCCGCCACCGCCGGCCGGACCCAGGTGACCTTGCCGAGGCGAATGCCTGGGGCAGCGGGTATCGCTTCCTGCATGGCGGCACGGGCCATTTCCAGCTGGGCCACGCCGGGCAGTACGCGGCGTCCTTGTACGCGGTGGTCGGCGAGGAAGAACTCGGTGCCGTCGAAGCGGCTGCCGAAGCGGCCCGCTGCGAGGTCGGCGGTCTGCAGCAGCGGATGCCGGCGAGACGGCGGCGCAACGCGCGTCTCCGCCCCGGTCCAGCGTGCCATCGCGTCGGCTTCGGTGGCGACGAAGTGATCGACCAGCGCATCGATGGTCGAATGCTCGAAGAACAGCGTCGAGGAGACCCGGTCCTCGATGCCCAGTTCCTCGAACGCGGCACGCAAGGCATTGGTCAGTTCCAGCACCAGGATCGAGTCCATGCCGTAACGGTCCAGCCCTGTGGCGGTATCGATCTCGCCCGCCGGCAACTTCAACGCCTTGCCGATCAGCTTGGCGAACTTCGCGCGGCAACGTTCGCGCAGCGACGCCGAATCCGCCGGCGAGGCCGCTTCGGCCGGACGCGAGACCGTGGCGACGTCCACCCGCGCCGGCGCGCTCGCCTTCGCTACCCGCTTCTGCAAGCTGACGCCATCGCTCTCCGCGACTACCACCTGCTGCCCCAGGCCATGCGCCGGTTCGGCCGGGAAGCGCACCTGGCGATAACCCTCCTCGCGCAGCACGGCACTCCAGCGTGCCGGCGACAGGCTCGGACAGCCGGGAATGCGCAGCGCCTCGTCCTCGTACAACCACCAGCCGTCGAGCAGGCCGAAGGTCAGATGCGACCACAGCTCGCAGCTGGCCAGCTCGTTGAGCACCAGCAGCCCGTTCGCACCGAGCAGGGCCTTGGTGTTGCGCAGGCTCTCGCGGATGTCACGGGTGGCGTGCAGCACATTGGTGGCGATGGCGAGGTCGTAGCCGCCGGCCTCGATGTCCTGGCCTTGCAGCGGGCTGCCGATATCCAGCAGCCGGTACGACAGGTAGGGATAGCGCGGACCGTACTTCCCTTCCGCGTGCAGCAGGAAGGCGCGCGACAGGTCGGTGTAGCAGTACTCGCCGATATGCTGCGCATACGGAGCCAGCCGCGCCATCACCCGCGCGCTGGTGCCGCCGGTGCCGGCGCCGATCTCGACGATGCGGATCCGCGCCGCCGGATCGCGGGCGACGCGGGCCGCGACGAAGGCGAGCACCGCATCGCACAGCACGTCGTTGAAGTGATCGGCGACTGCATTGCCCTGGTACACGCCCTCGACCAGCCGCATCGACGAGTCCGGGAACATCACCGCGGTGGCCTCGACGTCGCCGCGCAGGATCGCCGGCAGCGCGTGCAGCATGGTGTCCACCAGGCTCACCTGGGCCTGGCGCACATGGCCCGCGGCGAGCCATTCCGCCTTGCGCCGATTCCAATCCGACCAGGCGCGATCGAGCGATGGCGCACCGGCGAAGCCGGCCTGCGCGATCATGCGCAAGCTGTGCTGCAGCCAGCGCGCATAGCGTGGGGAGGCCGACGCAGGATCGGCCAGGCCCAGCGCCTGCAGTTCGCCGTGCAGGATCGCCAGCGCCAGGCGGTCGATCTCCCGGCCCTCGGCGGCCAGATGCACGGCATCGCCCTGGAACGCCGGCGCCGCGCTCAGCGTGTTCGCCAGCGAATCGAAACGGGCCGGGTGCAGGTGCACCTGCGCGTTGCCGACCAGGTCGAACACGCCGCCGCGCACATCCTCCCGCGTCGCCTTCATAAAGCCGAGCTGCGGCATCGGCGAACGCAGCAGCCGGTCCAGCGCGCGCATGCCTTCGGCCGGTTCGATCGAACCGATCCCCTGCCGCGCCATGCGCTCTCGGTAGTCGTCGGAGGCGACCACGCCCACGCTGCCCCAGTAACCCCAGTTCATCACCTTCACGGGGAACGGCGAACGCGCGGCCAGATGCAGCGCGTAGGCGTCCTTGAAGGTGCAGCCCGCCGCATAGTTGCCCTGCCCCGCCGCACGCACGAAGCCGGCCAGCGAGGACAGGAACAGCATGAAATCCAACGGCTGCGCACTGAACACCTGCGCGATCCGCACGCTCGCCGCGACTTTGGCCGACAGCCCCGCGCGCAAGCGCGCCTCGTCCATCTGCGCCACGCTCTTGTCGAGCAGGTCGATCGCCGCGTGCACCACGCCGTGGATCGCGCCATGCCGCGCGAGCACTTCCTCGCGCGCCCGTTCCAGCGCCGCGCGGTCGGCGGCATCGGCCGCGATATACAGCGGCATCGGGCCCAGCGCACCCAGCCGCGTCCGCGCCTGCGCGATCGCGGCATCCTCCGGCCGGCGGCCGATCCACACGATGCGCGCGCGCTGCGTGTGGATCATGTGCTCGCTCCAGGCCTGGCCGATCCCGCCCGCGCCACCGACGACGACATAGACGCCGCCCTCGCGATACGGCGAGGCGCCTTGTTCGACGCTCGCTGCATCCACCGGCGCCAGCACCTGGCGGAACCACTGGCCGCCACGCCATGCCAGGCTGGCGCCGCGGCTGTCGTCGCCGAGCCGATACATGCTGTCGATGGGCCAGGCATCCGCGCGCGACATGTCGAGCAGGCGCAGCCGCCACTGAGCGAATTCCTTCGCCACCGCCCCCATAAAGCCATGGATCGCCGCATGCCGCGGCGCGATGGCGTCGGCGCCATGCACGGCCTGCGCCTGCACCGTCACCACGGTCCAGTCGAGCGCGCGGCGGTCCAGGCCCAACGCAAGCAAAGCCTTGACCAGGCGGAAGCCGGCGATGACGCCATGCTCCTGCGCGGCGACCAGTGCCTCGTCGTCATCGGCCGTACCGGCTTCGTCGACCAGCCAGACCAGCCGGTCGAAGCTGCCGCACGCGCGCAGGCGCTCCTCGAGCGCCGCGATATCGGCCGCGGCCGGCCATTCGAACACCGCCGCATCCGGCAGTGCGTCGAGCAGCATCGCGTGCTGCGCGCGCGAGCCGCCGACGATCAGGCTGCGCCCGTCCGACACGGGTGGGGCGAGCTTCGGCTCGACCACTTCCCAGGTTGGCATCAGCAACCATTCGTGACCGCTGGCGACGGGTTCCACCGGCTCGCTGCGGACCGGTGCCGGCGCTTCCGACACCCAGTAACGGCCACGTGCGAATGGATACGTGGGCAGGCCGATGCGACGCGGCGTGTGCGATCCGTAGAGTTGACGCCAGTCAACCGTGGCACCCTTCACCCAGGCATCGAGCAGCTTGTGGATATCACGCGCCTCGATCCCAGCGGTAAGCGCCGATGCTTCCGGCGTAGCATCCCGGCGTCCACGCGATGCCACGCCGCGGTGGACCTGCCCGGTCCGCTCGCCACTATCGACGATCGACCGCAAGCGCTCGCGCAGTTCATCCATCGACATCACCGCCAGCGCCAGGCGCGTCTCCATCGCCTCGCGCCCCACCTGCAGCGTGTAGGCGAGATCGCCCAGGTCGACCTCGGACTGCGTGACGAAATCCAGCAGCAGGCGAACCTGCTCGCGCAGCTGTGCTTCGTTACGCGCCGACAGCAGCACCGGCGCCGGCAGCTTCACCGCCAACCGCTGCGTCACCGGGGCGAGATATTCCTCCAGCACGACATGCGCGTTCACGCCGCCGAAGCCGAACGAACTCACTCCCGCGCGGCGCGGCAGCGCCTGGCCCTGCGCATCGCGCAACGCCGCCCATTCCCGCGCTTCGCGCACCACGTAGAACGGACTGCCGTCCAGTTCGAGATACGGATTGAGACTCTCGCTGTGCAGGCTGCGCACCAGCGTGCGGTGCTTCATCTGCAGCAGCACCTTCACCACGCCGGCCACGCCGGCTGCCAGTTCGAGATGGCCGATATTGGTCTTGACCGAACCCAGGCCGCAGTACGGTGCAGCCACGATGTCGCCGCCGAATGCCGCTTTCAGGCCTTGCACTTCGACCGGGTCGCCGAGCCGCGTGCCTGTACCGTGCGCCTCGATATAGCTCACCGTGCGCGGATCGATGCCCGCCTGCCGCTGCGCCTTGCGGATCACCTCGGCCTGCGCCACGGGATTGGGCGCGGTCAGCGAGTTGGCGTGGCCGCCATGGTTCTCCGCCACGCCGCGCACCAGGCCATGAATCCGGTCGCCATCGCGCTCGGCATCGGACAACTTCTTCAGCACCAGCATCGCTACGCCTTCGCCGCGCACGTAGCCATCGGCTTCGGCGGCGAAGGTCTTGCAGCGGCCATCCGCGCTGAGCATGCCCGCCTTGCTGAAGCTGATATGCGCTTCCGGCGTCACGATGGTGTTGACGCCACCGACCACCGCAATGGCCGCCTGCCCGCTGCGGATCGCGGCAACACCGCGCGCCAGCGCCACCAGTGAACTCGAACACGCCGTTTCCACCGGCTCGCTCGGCCCATGCCAGTCGTACATGAAGCTGATCCGGTTCGGACCGACCGACGGCACGCCGCCGGTCGCGGCATACGCCTCGCCACCCAGCCCCGCACGGTCGACCAGCCGGCCATAGCCGGTGGCTCCCGTGCCGACATAGACGGCCGTATCGCTGCCGGCCAGCGCGCCGCCGGCATAACCGGCGTCTTCCAGCGCTTTCCATACATGGATCATCGCGAGCCGCTGCTGCGGATCCATCAGCTCGGCTTCCTTCGGCGAGATGCCGAAGAACATCGGATCGAACTCGTCGACACCGTCGATAAAGCCACCCCAGATAATCCGCGTTCGGTGTGCCTCGCGACCCTGATCGCCGTGCAGGCTGCGCCAGTCCCAGCGCGCGGGCGGAATCTCGTCGATGCAGTCACGGCCCTCGCGCAGGTTCTGCCAGAACGCGTCGATATCTGCCGCATGGGGGAAGCGGCCGCTCATGCCGATGATGGCGATCGGTTCGTCGATCACCGGCGCAGAGACCGGCGACGCTACCGGCACCGGTGCGCTCACTGAGGCGACGGAGGCGCTCGCCACCGCGCGGCTGCGCACCGGCGCTGCGATGACCACGCCTTGCTCGCGGACCAGATGGTCGACCAGGCGATCCAGCGTGGGATGCTCGAAGAACACCGTCGGCGTCAGCCGCAGCTGGTAGCGCTGGTTCAAGGCGTTGCCGAACTCGGTCAGCGAGACGGAATCGAAGCCGTATTCGCTGAAGGTGGTGTCGCCGTCCAGATCGTCCGGGGCTACCTTGATCAGGCTCGATACGAGGTCCACCAGCGCAGCCCACACGGCTTCGCGCGAGGACTCGGCGGTCACGGCGATCTCCGTTTGTTCGGCCATCGTGGCCGTCGATTCGAGCACCTGCGGCGCAGCCGTCCCCAGCACACCCTCGCGGATGCGCGCGGGTTCCCCGGCCACCACCAGCCACTGGTGGGCATCGCTGGCCCACGCCTCGCGCAGGATCCGCACGCCTTCCGCGGTCGACAAGGGATGCATGCCCAGTTGCTGACGCATCATGGTCTGCGTGGCGGCATCCACCTGCATGCCGCCCTCGGCCCACAGCGGCCAGTCGATCGACAGCGTGCGCCCGTGACGTTCGCCGCGCCCCACCCGCTCCGTGCGCTCATGCACGAAGGCATCCATGAACGCATTCGCCGTCGCATAGTCGGCCTGCCCCACGCTGCCCAACGCGCCCGCGATGGAGGCGAAGCAGATAAAGGCGTCCAGCGCGATGTCCTGGCTGGCCCGGTCGAGATTCAGCGTGCCCGCCACCTTGGCGCGCAGCACCTGGCGCAGTTCGTCGCGCGTCTTCGCCAGCAGGAAGCTGTCGCGCACCACGCCCGCGCTGTGCACGATCCCATCGAGGCTCTCGAACTCCTCCGGGACGCCACGCACCAGCGCATCGATCGCCTCGGCATCCGCGACGTCCACCGCGTGGTAGCGCACCACCGCGCCGAGCGCTTCCAGCTCGCGCACGCGGCCCTTGATCGTTTCGTCCAGCACCGAACGTCCAGTCAGCACCAGCACCGGGTTGCGCACTTCGCTGGCGATGGCGCGGGCGAAGATCAGTCCCAGCCCGCCGGCGCCGCCGGTGATCAGGTAGACGCCGTGGTCCTTCCACGGCGACGCGCCCGTTGCGGCCGGATGTGCTTCGCTCCAGCCGGCCAGCTGCCGCTCGCCGCCCATATGGCGCACACGTTGCGCGTGGCCGTCATCACGCAGCGCCGCGACCACGTCCTGTCCCGCCTCGACCGCGATCAGCTGGCCGACCAGCCGCGGGCTCTCCAGCCGCGCCGTGCGCAGCATGCCGTCCAGTCCGGCCATCGCCTGCCGCTCGCCTTCGCGCGGCACCACGACCTGGATCAGGTGGCGGCCAGGCTGGGCCGTCAGGCCCTGCAATGTTTCCAGCAGTATCGTCGCCGCGGCTTCGAACGAAGCGGCAAGGTCGGTGCCGGTTGGCACGACCACGCAGGTCGCTTGCGGGAAGCGTTCGCGGATACGTGCGGCATACCCTTCTTCCAGGTCGCACAACAGCACCGTGCGCGTAGCGAAGTCGGCCTGGTCTTCGGTCGCTGCATGGGCCGTCCACACCGGCCGGAACATCAGCGTCTCTATCGGACCAGGACCAGCAACAGCCACCACCGCTGCCGGCTCCACGCGCGACGGCGTTTGCGCCGCGCTCATCGGGAACCAATGGCGTTCGCGCGCAAACGGATAGGTCGGCAGGCTGATCCGGCGCGGGTGGAGGCCAGCGCCATACAGCCGCTGCCAATCGAGGTTGAAGCCCTTCGTCCACAGGTCGAGCAGGCGGTCGTACTTGCCGCGCGCAAACCAGCTCGCCACCGTCCCGGCCATATCGTCGTCGCCCGCCAGCGCGGCAAGTGCGCCGGCGCTGCGCCGGGCCTGGCCGAGGTACAGGCCTTCGATCGCGGTATCGCCGGCCAGCCAGGCCGCCAGCTTTTCGCGCAACTCGTCCAGCGACTGCACGACCAGCGCAAGGCGTTCATCCATCGCCTCGCGGCCGACCTGCAGCGTGTAAGCCAGGTCCGCCAGATCGAGCTCCGGCGTTGCAAGGTGGTTTAACAGCTCTTGTGCCCGGCTGTGCAGACGCTCCTCGTCGCGCGCAGACAGCAGCACCATCACCGGACTTGAAGACACGCGCGCCGCGACCGATGCCACGTACTCCTCCACCAGCACATGGGCATTCGCCCCGCCCGCGCCGAACGACGAGATGCCCGCGATACGCGCAACCTCGCGCCCATCGATCACGGGCCGCTGCCACGCCGTCAGTTCCTGCTGCACCACGAACGGCGTGGCCGCGAAATCGATGTTCGGGTTGAGCACCGCCGAATGCAGACTAGGTGCAAGCTGGCGATGCTTGAGCTGCAGCAGCACCTTGGTCAGCCCGGCGATACCCGCCGCGCTTTCGCAGTGGCCGATATTCGACTTCGCCGAGCCGATCGCGCAGTAGCCGGTGTCCCTGGTCCACTGGCCAAAAGCCTTGGACAAGCCAGCGACCTCGATCGGATCGCCCAGGCTGGTGCCGGTGCCATGCGCTTCGATATAGCTGATCTGGCGCGCATCCACGCCACCGGCACGCAGCGCGCGTTCGATCACCTTGGCTTGCGCGTTCGGGTTCGGCACCGTGTAGCCGTTGGTCTTGCCGCCATGGTTGACCGCCGTCGCGCGGATCACGCCATAGATATGGTCGCCATCCGCCTTGGCCTGCGCCAGCGGCTTCAGCAGCACCGCGCCGACGCCCTCGCCCGGCACATAGCCTTCGCCGCCTTCGCCGAAACTCTCGCAGCGCCCCTTGGCGGAAATGAATTTGCCCTGGGCGAGCACGAGGTATTTGTTCGGATGGATCGACACGTTGACGCCGCCGGCGATCGCCACCGCGCAACTACCGCGCGCCAGGCTCTCGCAGGCCAGGTGGATCGCCGTCAGCGACGACGAGCACATGGTGTCCAGCGCCAGGCTGGGGCCATGGAAGTCGCAGAAGTAGGAGATCCGGTTGGCGATCGAGGCCGGGCTGCCCGGCGCCGCGACCATCCGGCCGTGCGCCTGTTCCTGCGCGCCGTAGAGCTGGTACTCCTCATACATCACGCCGGCGAACACGCCGACATCGCCATCCTCGGCCACGTTCTCGCGCGTATAGCCCGCATCCTCCAGCGTGGCATGCACGCATTCGAGGAACAGGCGCTCCTGCGGGTCCATCAGCTCCGCTTCGCGCGGCGAGATATGGAAGAAGCGCGCGTCGAAGCGGTCGACATCGTCGATAAAACCGCCCCACTTGCCGTAGGTCTTGCCCGGCGCGTTGCGGTCCGCATCGAAGTACAGGCTGTGATCCCAGCGCCCGGCGGGAATCTCCGTGATGCTGTCGCGCCCCTGGCTGAGGTTGGCCCAGAACTCTTCCAGGTTGCGCGCCTGCGGGTAGCGGCCGGCGACGCCGATGATGGCAATGCCTTCTTCGCGCGCCTGGGTCCGACTGGTGAAGCGTGAGCGCAAGCGGCTCGGCGCAACGGGTGCAGCCGGCGTGACGACGGTCAGAGGCGCGGCGGCAACGATGCGTTCGCCCACCACGGCAGCCAGCGCCGCACGATGGTGTTGCAGGAAGTAATCCGCCAGCGCGGCGATCGACTGGTACTCGAAGAACAGCGTCTTCGGCAGCGCGCCGAAGGCCTGTTCCAGCCGCGCGGTCAGATCCAGCGTCATCACCGAATCGATACCGTAGGCTTCCAGGCGGGCCTCGGCGTCGATCCGCTGCGGCGGCAGCTTCAGCGTGGAGGAGAGCATGCGTACCAGGTGCCGCACGGTGCCGTCGCGCAAGTCGTCCGCCGCGACTTCGAGTGCTGTCGCCAGTAGTTCGGGTCGAGGCGCCACGACAGGTGGTTCGACACGCTCCACGCGATCGCTTGCCATGCCCAGCATATCCGCGCGCAACCGCTCCAGATCACCCGCCGCGACCAGCACCTGCGGCGAACCCAGCGACCACGCCTGCGTCAACGCAGCGCAACCCTCGTCCGTCCCCAGCGGCGCCATGCCACGCTCGCGCAGCAGCCGCTGCCGCGTGGCCGCGTCGACACGCATGCCGCCGTGATCCCACAGCGGCCAGTTCAGCGACAGCGTGCGGCCATGGCGGCGGCCTCGCGCGACCAGCGTATCGCGGTGGTGCGCGAACGCGTCCATGAAGGCATTCGCCGCCGCGTAGTCGGCCTGGCCGACGTTGCCGATGGCACCGGCGAGGGACGAGAACACGATAAAGGCGTCGAGCGCGAGATCGCGGCTGGCCTCGTCCAGATACAAGGTGCCGGCCACTTTTGCGCGCAGCACGTCGTGCAGGTCCTCGCGCGTCTTGCGCAGGATAAAGCCATCGCGCAGCACACCTGCGCTGTGCAGGATGCCGTCCAGGCCACCGGCTTGCGCGATCTCGCGAACACACGCCTGCACCGCTTCGCGGTCGCCGACATCGAGCTGGCGATAGCGCGCCACCGCACCCAGCGCAGCGAGTTCGTCGAGGGCGACTTGCGTTGCACCGCTCAATGGCGAGCGGCCGGTCAACACCAGCGTCGCGCCCGGCGCCTGCCGCGCGATATCGCGGGCAAATACCAGGCCGAGGCCACCGGCGCCGCCGGTGACGAGGTAAGTACCACCCGCCTTCCACGGCGACTTCGCTTCGGCCGGCTGCGCTTCCAGCCAGGCGGCCGTGTGGCGCACGCCATCCGCGTAGCGGATCGACACAGCTTGGTCGCCAAGGTTCTCGGCCAACGCCCACGCCGCATCCTGCCCGGCCTCGATGCGGATCACCTGGCCACGTATGCCCGGGTTCTCCAGCTGCGCCGTGCGCAACATCCCTTCCAGCCCCGCCATCACCTGCCCCGCACCTTGCGCCGGCACGACCACCTGCACCAGGCAGGGGCCGGGTTCGGTCGCCCATGCGCGCAGCGTCTCCAGCAGCGCCGCGGCGGCCGCTTCGTAGGCCTGCGCGGGATCGCCACCGAAGTCGATCGCCATCGCCTTGGCAAAACTGGCGCGCACGCTCTCGACTTCGGCCGGCACCAGGCCGGCGAGCAGCACTGCATGCTTCGCGACGGCGAAAGCCGTATCGCTGGAAGCGGCTTCGCTCGCTAGCCAGGTCGGCATCGCCAGCATCACCCGAGCCGCATCGCGCATGGCAGGTGCCTGCCGCAGGACTACCTCGCCGAAGCGGAAACAGACCCTGCCCGCCTCGTCGCACAGGTCGATATCGAAGGTGCGCCGGGCCGCATCGCCGTCAGCACGCTGCGTCACCACCGCCCACATGCGCGGCGTGCAGGCGGCATGGATATCCAGCGAGGCCAGCGAGGCAGGCAACCAGAGCGTGTCGCCCTCGGGCGAGGCCAGTCCGAGGGTAGCTTGCAAGGCCGCGTCGAGCAGGCTCGGATGCAGGTTGAATTCGTCCAGCTTCGCGCTCGCCGGCAATTCGATGCGGGCCAGGGCCTGTCCGGTACCCACGAAGATCTCCGTCAAGCCACGCAGGGAAGGACCGTAGGCCAACCCCATGCGCTCGAATGCCACCTGGCATTGCGCCGCATCGAGCCGCGATGCAGCACATGCCTGGCGCAAGCCGTCGATGTCGTGCGCGGCGGGAAGCACGCCTTCCGCGACGATCGCCACCGCACCCTCGGCGCATACCGCATCGCCTTGCAGGATCTCGAAGCGGATCGCGCCATCGTCCTGCGGCAGCAGCACGACGTGCACGTCCACGCCTACCGCATCCACCACTACCGGCCGCTGCCAGGCCACGTCCATCAGCCGCAACCGCTCTTCGCCCTCCAGCGCTTCGCGGACGGCGCGATGGACCATCTCCAGTTGCGCGACGCCAGGCAGCACCCGGCTGCCGCGCACCACATGGTCGGCCAGGAAGGACTCGCGGCCACTGAAGCTCGAACTGAAGCGCTGCAAGGCAAACGTCGAGGTATTCCGGTGCAGCAGCGGGTGCAGCGCCGACGATGGCAGCAACGCGGACGGGGTCGCATCCAGCGGCAGCCAGTAACGCTCGCGGGCAAACGGATAGCTGGGCAGGCTCACCCGCCGCAGCGTCCGGCCGGCATGCAGACTGCGCCAATCGAATGCCAAGCCCTTGGCCCACAGCGCCAGCAGCTTGCCGTGCTTGCCCTTGGCCAGCCACGCACGCACCGTGCCGTCCATATCGTCGTCATCGGTCAGCTCGGCCAGCGCCTCGCGGTTGCGCTTGAGCTGGCCCTGGTACAGCTCTTCGATCGCGCTCTCGCCGGCGAGCCAGGCCGCCAGCTTGGTACGCAGCTCGTCCAGCGAATGCACCAGCAGCGCCAGGCGTTCGTCCATCGCCTCGCGGCCGACCTGCAGCGTGTAGGCGAGATCGTGCAGCGCCAGCGCCGGATCGGCGCCGATCGCAGCGAGCAGGCGCTGCGCCTGTTCGCGCAACCGCGCTTCGTCGCGTGCTGAGAGCGGCACCATCGCGGGGCCGTAGTCCTGCATGACGCGTGGCGCGGTTTCGGTGTATTCCTCGATCAGCACGTGGGCATTGGCGCCGCCAGCGCCGAACGAGGAAATGCCCGCGATACGCGCAACCTCGCGCCCATCGATCACGGGCCGCTGCCACGTGGCCAGTTCCTGCTGCACCACGAACGGCGTGGCGTCGAAATCGATATTCGGATTCAGCACCGCCGAATGCAGGCTCGGCGCCAGCTGACCGTGCTTGAGCTGCAACAGCACCTTGGTGACGCCCGCGATGCCAGCCGCGCTTTCGCAGTGGCCGATATTCGACTTCGCCGAGCCGATCGCGCAGTAGCCCGTGTCGCCAGTCCAATACGCGAAGGCTTTCGACAAGCCGGCAATCTCGATCGGATCGCCCAGGCTGGTGCCGGTGCCATGCGCTTCGATATAGCTGATCTCGCGCGCATCGATGCCGCCCTTGCGCAAGGCGCGCTCGATCACCTCGGCCTGCGCATTCGGGTTCGGCACCGTGTAGCCGTTGGTCCTGCCGCCGTGATTGACCGCGGTGGCGCGGATCACACCGTAGATATGGTCGCCATCGGCCTTGGCCTGCGCCAGCGGCTTGAGCAGCACTGCGCCCACGCCCTCGCCCGGCACGTAGCCTTCGCCGCCTTCGCCAAAACTTTCGCAACGCCCCTTGCCCGAGATGAAACGCCCCTGCGCCAGAGTGAGGTACTTGTTCGGATGTACCGACACATTGACGCCACCGGCCAGCGCCACCGCGCAATCGCCGCGCTGGATGGCCTGGCAGGCCAGGTGGATCGCCGTCAGCGACGACGAGCACATGGTGTCCAGCGCCATGCTGGGGCCGTTGAAGTTGCAGAAGTACGAGACACGGTTGGCGATGGAGGCCGGATGGCCCGGCACCGCCAATGGCTTGCCGCGCGCCTGCTCCTGCGCGCCGTAGAGCTGGTATTCCTCGTACATCACGCCGGCGAACACGCCGACGTTGCCGTTCTCCGCGACGTTGTCGCGCGTATAACCCGCGTCGTCGAGCGTGGCGTGCACGCATTCGAGGAACAGGCGCTCCTGCGGGTCCATCAGCTCCGCTTCGCGCGGGGAGATATTGAAGAACAGCGGATCGAAGCGGTCGACGCCGTCGATAAAGCCGCCCCACTTGCCGTAGGTCTTGCCCGCTGCGTTGCGGTCCTCGTCGAAGTACTGCGAGTGATCCCAGCGCTCGGCCGGAATCTCGGTGATGCTGTCGACACCCTGGCTCAGGTTGGCCCAGAACGCTTCCAGATCGATCGCCTGCGGATAGCGCCCGGCCACGCCGACGATGGCGATGCTGCCGATCTCTTCTTCTCTCGCACGCCCGGCGCGATTGCGCATGTCATAGCGAGCCTGGCGCAGCACGGGTGCTGCGACCGTCTTCGTTGCCACCGGCGCGGACACCGCCGCAGCCACGCTGCGCCGCTCGCCCAGCAAGCCAGACAGCGCCGCGCGATGCTGCCGCGCGAAATAACCGGACAGCGCCGCCAGCGTCTGATACTCGAAGAACAGCGTTTTCGGCAGCGGGCCAAAGCTCTGTTCCAGCGCGCGGGTCAGGTCGAGCACCATCAGCGAATCGATTCCGTAGGTTTCCATGCGCGCCTTGCGATCGATCCGGTGCAGCGGCAGCTTCAGTGCCGTCGACAGGAAGCGTTCGAAATGGCGGGTGGCGCGTTCCAGGAAAGCGTCGTCGTCTTCGGTGGCGTTTGCCAGTACGGACTCGTCCTTTGCCGGCACGGCGACGTCCGTATCGTTGGCAACAACCGGCTCCGCCGCGCGGAACGCCAGCTTGCGGAAACGCAGGCAGGGCGCGCCGTCGTCGCCGCAAAGGTCGATATCCACCACGCCCGACGCATCGCCCTGCCGCACCACGACCCAGGTCGCATCCGTGCAAGGACCAAGCACGTCGAGCGCGGCCAGCGATACCGGCAGCATCAACGGAGGCGCTGCGCCATCCGCGCCCATGAACAAACCGATCGAGGCCTGCAGTGCCGCGTCGAGCAGGCCCGGTGGCAGCGCATAGCCCTGCCCTGCGGTCTGCCAGGATGCGGGTAATGCAACCCGAGCCAGCGCCACGCCATTACCGCAGAACAACTCGACCAGCCCACGAAAACCTTCGCCATAACCCAGCCCCATGGCGTCGAACACGGCGTAGCAGGCAGCGGCATCCAGATGTCGCGACGCGCAGCTTGCACGCAGGGCTTCGATGTCGTGCGCAGCCGACGCCATCGTGCTGGCCGCCACGGTGACCGTGCCCTGGCCATAGACGAGGTCGCCATCCGCATGCAGTTCGTAGGCGACCTCGCCTGCGTTCTGCGGAGACAGCGAGAGATGCAACGCCACGCCTTCGTCGCCAGCAAGCACCGGCCGCATCCACGCAATGTCCTTCAGATGCAAGTTGGCCGTGGTTTCCAGCGCCATGCCTGCGGCAGCACGCGCCATCTCCAGTTGGGCGACTCCCGGCAGTACTGCTCGCCCACCGACGCGATGATCGGCAAACACCATCTCGCGCCCACTGAACCGGCTGCTGAAACGCGGCCCGGCCAGCGTCGAGGTATTGCGCTGCACGAGCGGATGCAGTGCCGCCACATCCGAACGCGACGCTGCACCCGGCGTGATCCAGTAACGCTCCGCGGCAAACGGATAGGTCGGCAGACTGAGGCGGCGCGGCTTGCGATTGGCGTGCAGGCGGCGCCAGTCGATCGCATGGCCTTGTACCCACAGCTCGATCAGCGCATCCAGCCGCGCCTTGGCGATCGATAGCTCGATCGTGTCCTCCATGCCGTCGCGCACGCTGTCGGCCCGGCCGCGATGTGCGGCGCCCGTGCCATCCAGAAAGCGCGTCAGCTTGCCGTGCAGATCGTCGATCGAAGTGGCCACCAGGCCGAAACGTTCCGCCAACGCCTCGCGACCGATCTGCAAGGTGTAGCCGATATCCGCCAAGGCCACGTTCGCATGCGTCTCCGGCAAGGCGACAAACGCGGTGAGCTGCCGCACCTGCTCGTGCAGCCGATCGGCGTCGCGGGCGGACAGCAGGATCGCCACCGGGCCATCGGCAGCCATCGAATCCGCTGGCAGTGGGACGTACTCTTCCAGCACCACGTGCGCATTGACGCCGCCAAAACCAAACGAACTCACACCGGCACGCCGCGGCACCGACCGCCCCTGCGCATCGCGCAGCGCCATCCATTCCTGCGCTTCGCTGGCCACGCGGAACGGACTGCCCGCCAGATCGATATACGGATTGAGCGCCTCCGCATGCAGGCTCTTCGCCAGCCGGCGGTGCTTCATCTGCAACAGCACCTTGACCACGCCGGCCACGCCCGCGGCGAGTTCGAGATGGCCGATATTGGTCTTGACCGAACCCAGCGCGCAGTGTGCACCAGCCACATCGCCACCGCCGCTGGCGGCGTACAGCTCGCGGAACGCCGCCTTCAAGCCGTTCACTTCCACCGGATCGCCCAGCGGCGTACCGGTGCCATGCGCTTCGATATAGGTGACCGTGCGCGGATCGATGCCGGCATCCTGGTGGGCGCGGCGGATCACCGCCGCCTGCGCCGCCGGATTCGGCGCCGTCAGCGAATTGGCTCGACCGCCGTGGTTCTCCGCGGTGCCGCGCACCAGGCCGTAGATATGGTCGCCATCGCGCTCGGCATCTGCGAGCTTCTTCAGCACCAGCATCGCCACGCCTTCGCCGCGCACATAGCCATTGGCGTCGGCCGAGAAGGTCTTGCAGCGCGCATCGGCACTGAGCATGCCGGCGCGCTCGAAGCTGATATGCAACTCCGGGTTGACGATGGTGTTGACGCCACCGGCGATGGCCATGGCGCAATCGCCGCGCTCAAGTGCCAGCACCGCGCGGCGCAGCGCGACCAGCGAACTGGAACAGGCGGTCTCCACCGGCTCGCTCGGCCCGTGCACACCGAGGAAATAGCTCATGCGATTGGGGCCGACCGAGGCCACCGTGCCGGTCGAGGAATAGCCTTCGATCGCGGCCCCGGCGCGGCTCGCCAGCGTGGCATAACCGCTGGGCATGGTGCCCACGTACAGGCCCAGGTCGCTGCCCGCCAGCGACGACGCGGCATAGCCGGCATCCTCCAGCGCCTTCCACACATGGATCATCATCAGCCGCTGCTGCGGATCCATCAGCTCGGCTTCCCTCGGCGAAATGCCGAAGAAAGCCGGATCGAAGCGGTCCACGCCATCGATAAAGCCGCCGCGCACGGCCTGCTTCGCGCTGCCTTCCGGCGCACGTTCGCCGTGCCAGGCCAGCCAGTCCGCGCGGGCCGCGGGCATCTCGCCGATGCAGTCGCGTCCCTCGGCGAGGTTGCGCCAGAACGCGTCGATATCCGCCGCCATGGGGAACTGGCCGCTGATGCCGATGATCGCCACCGGCTGCTTCACTGCGGGCGATGACGCCGCCGCAGCGGTGACATAGCCGCGGCGCGCCCGGGCATGGCTGATCTCGCGAACCGGTGCTTCCACCACGACAACCGGGGCGGCAGTTGCCGCCGCCGGCGCCGCGAAGCGCGGCGCCAGCACGTCGCGATGCTCGCGCTCCAGATACCCGGCCAGGCCATCCAGCGTGGAGTACTCGAAGAACAGCGTCGGCATCAGGTCCAGGCCGTACTGCCGGTTCAGCGTGTTGGCGAAGCCGGTCAGCGAGATCGAATCGAAACCGTATTCGCTGAGCGAGGTATCGCCATCGAGATCTTCCGGCTTCACCTTGATCAGCGCGGAGACCTGCGCCATCAGCGCTTGCTTGATCGCCTCGCGCAAGCCCTGCGCGGGCGATGCCGGCTCGCTGGATGCGACCGGCACGGCACGCGCTGGCGGCGCCACCACAGCACGCGCCCCAGCGACGAACACTTCGCGAATGCGCGCGGGATCGCCCTCGATCACCAACACCTGGCTCAGCTTCGTGGCCAGGGCGCGGCGCAGCGCATCGATTCCGTTAGCGCTGCCCATCGCGTGCATGCCCCACTGCCGCAGCAGCATGGCGCGCGTCGCCTCGTCGGCGTGCATGCCACCCTCTTCCCACAGCGGCCAGTTCACCGACAGCGAACGGCCATGGCGTTCGCCGCGCGCCACGCGAGCGGCGCGCTCGTGCGCAAACGCATCCATAAAGGCGTTAGCTGCCGCGTAATCGGCCTGCCCCACATTGCCCGCCGCGCCCGCGATCGAGGAAAAGCACACGAAGCAATCCAGCGGCATCTCGCGGGTGGCTTCGTCGAGATTCACTGTGCCAGCCACCTTGGCCGCGAGTACCTCGCACAGATGCTGGCGGGTCTTGCCGGCGAGATAGCCGTCGCGCAGCACGCCGGCGGCGTGGATCACGCCATCCAGGCTTTCGAACTCCTCGGGGATGTCGCGCACCAGCGCGGTAAGCGCGGCGGCATCGGCGACATCGACAGCGCGATAGCGCACCACCGCGCCCAGCGTCTCCAGGCGGCGGATCACCGCGTGGACGCGTTCGTCCGGCGCCGAGCGGCCGGTCAGCACCAGCACCGGGTTGCGCACCTCGCGCGCGATCGCCTCGGCGAAGATCGAGCCGAGCCCGCCGGCGCCGCCAGTGACGAGGTAGACGCCATGGTCCTTCCAGGGCGAGCTTGCCGCGACGGGTTGGTGTTCCGCCCAGCCCGCCACCTGGCGTTCGCGGCCGACGTAGCGCACATGGCGCGCGTCGTCGTGGCGATTGTCGAGCAGCGCCCCCGCGATGTCTTGCCCGGGTTCGAGTGCGATCAACTGCCCGCGCAGACGCGGGTTTTCCAGCTGCGCCGTACGCAGCATGCCAAGCAGGCCCGCCAGTGCACGGTGGTCGCCATGTGCCGGCACCACGACCTGCACGCGATGCGTTCCGCCCTGCGTGGACAGCGCCTGCAGCCGTTCGAGCAACATGGATGCTGCAGTTTCGAAGCGCGTTGCGAGGTCGCCATCCATCGAAGGCATGGCGAGCGTCGCGCCGGGCAGTTCGCGCAAGGCGTCGCTGGCTTCGAGGCCGCACGCCATCACCAGGTGGCTGGCAAACGACTCGTTACCGGCGGCCTCGGCTGCTTTCGCGGTCCATGCCGGCTCCAGCATCACGGTACGGACAGCCGCGCGGGTGTTCGTCACCGCCGCCATCGCGCGCAAACCCACTTCGGTCAGGCGAACGCAGACAGCGCCATGCTCGTCGCAGAGGTCGACATCGAGCCGTGGCACCGCCTGCTCCGCACTGCTGCCGGCGCTGTAGCGGACCACGGCCCATGCGACGTCCGTGCACGGGCGCAGCATGCGCAATCCACCGAGCGCGAACGGCACCAGCGGCACGGCCGTCGCCGGCACCGGGAATTGCAGGCCCAGCGTGGCCTGGAACGCGGCGTCGAGCAGGCTGGGATGCAGTTCGTAACCGCCTGCCGGGGCGGCGGCGGGGACGGCAACGCGTGCCAGTACCTGCCCTGCTCCGACGAAGAGTTCGCGTATGCCCTGGAAGGACGGACCGTACTGCAGCCCCATCCGCGCGAAAGCCGCGTAGCCATCCTCGGAGCTATATGTCGATACGCACGACTGGCGCAGTAGCGCGATATCGTGATTGGCCACCGGCTCGGCAATGCGTCCGTCGACGGCCGTACCTTGCGCATAGACAAGGTCTTCGTCGCCGTGGATCTCGAAACCGATCGCGCCATCCGCTTGCGGATAAAGCGAGAGCTGCACCGCGATGCCGTCAGTTCCGGCGACGATCGGCCGCAGCCACGACACCTGCTTCAAGCGCGGCTCGAAGCCTTCGCCCGCCACCTCGGCAACCGCGCGACGCGCCATCTCCAGTTGGGCGACGCCGGGCAACATGCGCGCACCGCGCACCACGTGGTCGGCGAAGAAGAACTCCTGGCCACTGAAAACCGCACTGAAACGCGGACCATCCAGATCCGAGGTATTCCGGTGCAGCAGCGGATGCAGGTTCGCGCCGATCGCGCCGGCCAGCGGCCGGGCCTCGCTGGTCTGCACCCAGTAGCGCTCGCGCGCAAACGGATAGCTGGGCAGGCTGACGCGCCGCAGCGGCCGGCCCGTGTGCAGGCGCCGCCAATCGATGGCCAAGCCCTTCACCCACAGATCGAGCAGCTTGCCGAACTTGCCGTGCGCGATCCACGCCGCGACGATGGCTTCCACATCATCGTCGCCGGCGAACGCCGCCAATGCTTCTTTGTTGCGGCGTACCTGGCCGCGATAAAGACCTTCGACCGCGGTTTCCCCCGCGACATGGGCGGCGAGCCGGCTGCGCAGCTCGTCCAGCGAATGCGCCAGCACGGCGAGACGTTCGTCCATCGCCTCGCGGCCGACCTGCAGGGTGTAGGCCAGATCGTGCAGCGGCAATTGCGGGTCCGCCTCGATCGCGGCCAGCAGGCGCTCGGCCTGCTCGCGCAGGCGGTCCTCGTGACGGGCCGAGAGCACGACCAGGGCCGGTCCCGTCGCCTGCACTACCACTGCAGGCGCGATATATTCCTCGATCACCACATGGGCATTCGCGCCGCCTGCGCCAAACGAGGAAATGCCGGCGATACGCGGACACTCGCGGCCGTCGATCACCGGCCGCTGCCATGCAGCCAGTTCCTGCTGCACCATGAACGGCGTGGCGTCGAAGTCGATATTCGGATTCAGCACCGCCGAATGCAGGCTCGGCGCCAGCTGACCGTGCTTGAGCTGCAACAGCACCTTGGTCACGCCAGCGATACCTGCCGCGCTTTCGCAATGGCCGATATTCGACTTCGCCGAGCCGATCGCGCAGTAACGCGTATCGCGCGTCCACTGGCGGAAAGCCTTGGCCAGCCCCGCGATCTCGATCGGATCGCCCAGGCTGGTGCCCGTGCCATGCGCTTCGATATAGCTGATCTCGCGCGCATCGACACCGCCACGGCGCAGCGCACGCTCGATCACCTTCGCCTGCGCATTCGGGTTCGGTACCGTGTAGCCGTTGGTCTTGCCGCCGTGATTGACCGCGGTGGCGCGGATCACGCCATAGATATGGTCGCCATCGGCTTGCGCCTGCGCCAGCGTCTTCAGCAGCACCGCGCCGACACCCTCGCCCGGCACATAGCCTTCGCCGCCTTCGCCGAAACTCTCGCAACGCCCCTTGCCCGAGATAAAGCGGCCCTGGGCCAGCATCAGGTATTTGTTGGGATGGATCGATACGTTCACGCCACCGGCGATGGCCACCGCGCAGTCGCCGCGCTGGATGGACTGGCAGGCCAGATGGATCGCCGTCAGCGACGACGAACACATGGTGTCCAGCGCCAGGCTCGGGCCGTTGAAATTGCAGAAGTAAGAAACGCGGTTGGCGACCGAGGCGGGACTGTTCAACAGCGCGAGGTTATTGCCGCGCGCTTGCTCCTGCGCGCCGTAGAGCTGGTACTCCTCGTACATCACGCCGGCGAACACGCCGACATTGCCATCCTCGGCGACGCTTTCGCGGGTGTAGCCGGCATCCTCAAGCGTGGCATGCACGCATTCGAGGAACAGGCGTTCCTGCGGGTCCATCAGCTCCGCTTCGCGCGGGGAGATATTGAAGAACAGCGGGTCGAAGCGGTCGACGCCGTCGATAAAGCCGCCCCACTTGCCGTAGGTCTTGCCGGGGGCGTCGCGGTCTGCGTCGTAATAATCGCGATAATCCCAGCGCTCGGCGGGGATCTCGGTGATGCTGTCGATGCCCTGGCTGAGGTTGGCCCAGAACGCGGCGAGGTCCGCCGCCTGCGGGTAGCGGCCGGCTACGCCGACGATGGCGATGTCGCCATTGCTTGCTTCCGGCACCGC
The DNA here is from genome assembly GCF_052115385.1 of Dyella sp. 2RAB6. Classification (NCBI taxonomy): domain Bacteria; kingdom Pseudomonadati; phylum Pseudomonadota; class Gammaproteobacteria; order Lysobacterales; family Rhodanobacteraceae; genus Dyella; species Dyella sp. 2RAB6. The sequence goes on along the minus strand of NZ_JBFRGP010000001.1, from coordinate 335,807 downwards.
TCGTGGCACATCAGTGCGCGCGGCCTGTCCGGTACCAAAGCGGGGACGACGCGCAGTCGGTGCCGGCGCCGCGGCTTCGCTGGGCACCACCACTACGGGTGCTTCCAGCGTGCTCCCGCCCAGCACGTCGACCAGGCGTTCGCGGTGCTCGTCGAGGAAATGCCCGGCGAGGTCGGCGATGGTCTGGTATTCGAACAGCAGGGTCTTGGGCAGCGTGCCGAACACCTGTTCCAGCGAGCGGGTCAGTTCCATCACCAGGATCGAATCGATCCCGTAGGCCTCCATCCGTGCGCGCGCATCGATGCTCTCCGCCGGCCGCTTGAGCGTGCCGGCGAGCAGGCGGACGAAATAGCGCACGGCCTTGTCGCGCAGCTCGGCGGATACCGCGCCAGGCTCATTCGCCGGAGCGGCAACCACTTCCGGTGCGTCCGCGAGCGAAGCCATGAAGCGGCTGATCGCGCCCTCCGCAACGAGCACCTGTGGCGCGTCCATGGCCAACGCCTGCTCCAGCGCAGCGAGGCCGCTGGCAGTACGCAACGGCACCAGGCCACTGCGCGCGGCCAGGTCTGCACGCGTGGCATCGTCCACGCGCATGCCGCCCTCTTCCCACAGCGGCCAGTCCACCGACAGCGTGCGGCCACGGCGCGTGCCCTGCGCGACGCATGCCGCGCGATGCCGCGCGAAGGCGTCCATGAACGCATTGGCCGCGGCGTAGTCCGCCTGGCCCACGTTGCCGAGCGCGCCGGAGGTCGAGGCGAAGCAGAGGAACAGGTCCAGATCGAGCTCGCGGCTGGCTTCGTCGAGGTGCAGCGTGCCGGCGACCTTGGCGCGCAGCACGTCGTGCAGTTCGTCGCGGGTCTTGCGCACGAGCAGGCTGTCGCGCAGCACGCCGGCCGCGTGGATGATGCCGTTGAGGTTGGCCAGTTCGCGCACGCAAGCCAGCACGGCGTCGCGGTCGCCTGCGTCGAGCTGGCGATAGCGCACGGTGGCGCCCAGGGCCGCCAGCTCGGCGAAGCTCGCATCGGCTACGGGCGAACGGCCGGTGAGAACCAGCGTGGCGCCTTTCGCCGCGCCGGCGATATGGCGCGCGAGGATGCGGCCCAGGCCGCCGGCGCCGCCAGTGATCAGGTAGGTGCCACCCGCCTTCCACAATGGGCGGGTGATGGATGCGGGCGCGGCTTCCGTCCAATGGCCTTCCTGCCGCACGCCGTCCACATAGCGGATGCGCGACGCAAGGCCGTCGCGATTCTCGAGGATGGCCTTGGCGATGTCCTGCCCCGGCTCGACCTCGATCACCTGGCCGGCGATGCGCGGATTTTCGCGCTGCGCAGTGCGCAGCAAACCGCCGAGCCCCCCCATGAGCTGGTCTTCGCCAAGCTGGGGCACGACGAGCTGCACGAGCTGCTTTCCGGGTTGCAGCACCATCGCCTGGATACTTTCCAGCAGCGAAGCGGCCGCGGATTCGTAGCGCTGCGCGGGTTCGGCATCCGCATCGATATCGATGAAGCTCACACCGGGCAGGCGCGCACGCGCACCCGTCGATGGCACGCACGACAGCACCAGGTGCTGCGTGTGGGAAATCGAACCGGCTGCCACGGGTCGTGGCGTCCACGCCGGCACCAACAAGGCCGTGCGCGACACCGCCTCGTCCGCCCGGCTCACCGCACGCAGGGAAAAGCCGCCAAGGCGCGCGCAGACCACGCCGCTGTCGTCGCACAGCTCGATATCGAAGCGGCTGACGGCGTCGCCTGGGCGCTGCGCGGGTTGGCGGCGGATCGACGCCCACAAGTCCGCGTGGCACGGCGCGATCACATCGAGCGCACCCAGCGCGAAAGGCAGCGCTAGCCCGGCGGCGGCCCACTGTCCATCGGCGGCGAAGACGATCGCCGCCTGCAGCGCCGCATCGAGCACACTCGGATGCAGGACATAGTCGCCCTGCGACGACTTCGCCGCATCGGGCAGGACGATGCGCGCCAAGGCTTCCGTATCGCCGATAAGGATTTCGCTCAGCGAGCGATGTGCCGGACCGTAGGCGAGGCCGATCCGGTCGAACAGCCCGTAGCATGCATCCGCATCGCGGCGCGAGCGGCCGCAGCGCACGCGCGCCGAGGCCAGGTCTTGAGCGACTGCATCCGCGGCCGGCACGTGTCGCGTCACTACGCCCTGGCTATAGACCGTGCCTTCGCCTTCGTCGTCGTAGATCTCGAAACCGAAGCGCCCCTCGCCTTCGGGAAACAGCGCAACGTGGCAGTCCCTGGCTTCGTCGTCCGCCACGAACGGACGCAGCCACACCACGTCCTCCACGCGGCACGCGCCACCCGTGGCGAGCGCGAGTTCCGCCGCGCAGCGGACCATCTCCAACTGCGCCGCCGCCGGCAAGGTGCGCCTGGCCAGCACCACGTGGTCGGCAAGGAAGCCCTCGCGCCCGGTGAAGCGGCTGGTGAAACGAAGCCCCGCGACGGTTGAGGTGTTGCGATGGACGAGCGGATGAATCGCCGCCTGCGCTCCGGCCACCGACTTCATCTCGACCCAGTGCTTGTCCCGCACGAACGGATAGGTGGGCAGCGCCAGACGCCGGCGCGGAACGGAGGCATGCCACACCGACCATTCGAACGACTCGCCAGCTACCCAGCGCCGCGCGGTTTCGAGCGCATCCACCACCGGCGGCACCAGTGGCGCATCGGCAATCGCTACCATCGATTCGGCGGTAAGTTCGCCGGCAAGGACCTGGTCCGCGCCACCTTCAAGCCATGCCTGCAGCCGCTCGCGCAGCATCGCCACCGAATCCACCACCGTAGCCAGGCGCGCGGCCATCGCCTGTCGCCCGACCTGCAAGGTGTAAGCCAGATCGGCCAGCTGCGCATCGCCGATCTCGCCGGAGGCCAGCACGCCAAGCAGTTGCTGCACGCGTTCGCGCAACACCGGAGCGATCTTCGCGGAAAGCACGATCAGTGCGGGCTCGCGCGATGACGACGCTTCATCAGGCGCCGCTTCGCTAGCGAGATATTCCTCGATGACGACATGCGAGTTCACTCCGCCGAAGCCGAACGAACTGATGCCCGCACGGCGCGGCACCGGCTGGCCGTCCTCGCCCACGCGAACAGCCCACGGCTGCGCCCGGTCGACGATATAGAACGGACTACCCTCCAGCGCGATGCGCGGATTGAGCCTGCTGTAATGCACCAGCGGCGGGAACACCCCGTGACGCATGCACAGGATGGTCTTGATCAGCCCGGCCATGCCGGCCACCGATTCGAGATGGCCGACATTGGTCTTGACGCTGCCGATGCCGCACGAGCCCTCGTCCAGCGCTTCGCCGCGTTCGGCGGCAACGCGGGCGAAGGCCATCTTCAAGCCTTCGATCTCGATCGGATCGCCCTTGGGCGTGCCGGTGCCATGCGCCTCCACATAGCTCACCGTGCCCACCGGCACGTCGGCTTCGCGCAGCGCATGCGCCACCGCATTCGACTGTGCCAGCGAGCCGGGATAGGTGACCGTGCGCGCACGGCCGCCGTGGTTGACCGCGGTGCCGCGCAGCACGGCCAGGATGCGGTCCTTGTCCTCGATCGCCTTGGCCAGCGGCTTGACCAGCACCATCGCCGCGCCTTCGCCGCGCACATAGCCGTTGGCGCGCTCGTCGAAAGTCTTGCAGCTGCCGTCCGGCGACAGCATGCCGGTCTTGGAGAACGAGATGAAATGCGTTGGGCTGCACAGCACGCTGACGCCGCCCACCAGCGCCTGTTCGCATTCGCCGCGGCGGATCGCATGGGCGGCCTTGTGCAGCGCCACCAGCGAACTGGAACAGGCCGTATCGACCGGAATGCTGGGGCCGTGCAGGTTGAGGAAATACGAGATGCGGTTGGGGATCAGCGCGGTATGCGTGCCGGTGGCGACGTGCGCCTCGACGGCGTCGAGCGCGCGCCCCAGGTGGTCGCGGTAGTCGAAGGTAAACACGCCGACGTACACGCCGGTGCGGGTGCCGCTAAAGGCGCGCGGGTCGTAGCCGGCGTCTTCCAGGCAGTTCCACGCCTGCTCCAGCATGATGCGCTGCTGCGGGTCCATCACCGCCGCTTCGCGCGCGGAGATGCCGAAGAAGTCGGCGTCGAAGTATTCCACGCCGTCCATGAAGCCGCCCCACTTGCTGGTCGACTTGTTCGGCTCGCTCACGTCGGATGAGTAGAACGCCTCCTTGTCCCAGCGGTTCGCCGGCACCTCGCTCACGCTGGACACGCCCGCGCCGAGGTTGCGCCAGTACTGCGCGTAGTTCCCGGCGCCCGGGAAGCGGCAGGACATGCCGACGATGGCGATGTCCTCGCGCGCGGAGGACCTTGCGGGGTTGAGCGGCTCGATCTGACCGGCGTTCATGCTCGTGCCTTCCTGTGCTTCGATTCGTTGTCAGCCGCGGCGCAGCCGCGCGAAGGAACGGTTGAGGTGCGCGGCCGCGCCTTCCATCACGCGGACGGCGATGTCGTCCACGTGGCGCGCGGTCCACGGCTCCAGCGCGGTGCCTTTCACCCACTGGTTGAACGAGCCCAGCGCGGGGCCCGTCTGGATCTGGTAGTTCACGCGGTCCTCGCCCTTGCCTTCCATGGCGATGCGCGTGCAGTAGGCGAAGTACCAGCGGAACACCAGGGCCATCTTGTGCTTGGCATTGGCCTCGGCCTTGGCGATCTCGTGTTCCAGGCCCACCGCGCGGAAATACGCGCGGGTTTCTTCCCAGATCTCGCCGAAGCTCTTGTGGAAGAACGTCGTCTCCAGCTGTTTGCGGGTGCGCTCGGGGATGTCGTCCAGGCTTTCGTGATGGCGATACAGCGACAGCAGCTTGTTGGCGCGCGCCGGGAAGAACACCGACTTCTTCAGCACCTGTACCTGCGCGCCGATCTCGAACATGTCGCCGGCCGGCGCGTACTCGGTGTCCTGGATATCCATCGCCTGCAGCAGCGCCTTGCCGTCGGCGCTCATGCCCGACTCCACCGTGCACTGGTTGATCGAGCCGGTCGCGATGAAGTCGGCGCCGAGCAGGAAGGCCGCGGCCGCCGCCTCCGGACCGCCGATACCGCCGGCCAGGCCCATGCAGATCGGTTCGGCATAGCCGTGCGCGGCCTGCAGTTCGTCGCGCAGCCGCATCAGCGGCGGCAGCATCACCGCCACGATGCCGCCGTCGGTATGGCCACCGGAATCGGCTTCGACGCAGACGTCATGGCTCATCGGCACCGACGGCGCCCAGGCAGCCTGCTCCGCGGTCACCAGGCCGCGTTCGAGCAGGCGCTCGACGATCGCCGGCGGCGGTGGGCTCATGAAGGCGCGCGCCACTTCCGGGCGCGACACCTTGGCGATGACGCGATGCGTGCAGACCAGCTCGCCCGCCGCGTTGCGCCGCAATCCGTTCAAGCGGAAGCGCACCAGCGCCGGTGTCATCTGCATGAAGGCGGCGGCTTCCACGTGGCGCACGCCATGGCGCAGATAGAGCTCGACCACCGCCTCTTCCTGCGCCGGATATTCGTAGTTCGCCAGCAGGTTCATGCCATAGGGCTGGCCTGCGTCCAGCTCCGCCTTGATGCGCAGCAGCGCCTGCTCGATCTTTGCCGGCGACAAGCCGCCGGCGCCGAAGAAGCCGAGCAGGCCGGCCTGGCCCATGCGTACGACGAGTTCGGCCGAAGCGACGCCGCGGTACATCGCGCCGCTCATATAGGCATAGCGCAGGCCGTAGCGGCGGCGGAATACGGCGCTGCCGAGCGAGGCTGCTTCGATCGCACCGGGTTCGCCGTGCACGGCGGCGATGGGCTGCGCATGCGTGCCCGCGCCATCGGCAAGGGAGGTGACGGCGGGCGCCGCTTCGCCGCCCTCATCGTCGAATTCCACATCGTCGAATTCCGCATCGTCGAAGATTGGCGTCTGCGTACGGCGGATCTCGGTCACCATCTTGGACAGGATCGTGGCGCCCAGTTCCTGGAACTCCACCTCGCCCCTGCCCATCACGTAGCGGATCGAATCCACCCAATGCACAGGGGTGGCGATCTGCCTGGCCAGGGTGTCGGCGATGCGGCTGCCCTCGTAGGGCCGCGCGGTGGCGTTGGCGATCACCGTGGCCTTCGGCGCCTCGAAGCTGAAACCGCGCAGGAATTCGGCGAATTCCGCCTGTACCGGCTGCATGTGGCGCGAATGGAACGGCGCGCTCACGTTCAACGGCACATAGCGCAGATTCATCTTCTCGAACAATTGCGCCGCCGCGGCGAGCGCCTCGTGGTCGCCGGCGATGATGGTCTGCGTGGGCGTATTGAGGTTGGCGATGTCGATGCCGTGCAGGCGATGCTCCTCGAGCATGCCGCGCAGGTCCTGCGCCGTCGGCCCCATCACCGCGGCCATGCCGCCGCCGCTCGCGCGCCCCATCAGCTCGCCGCGCTTCTTCACCAGGCGCAGGCCGGTCTCGAAGGAGAACACGCCGGCCGCATGCAAGGCGTTGTATTCGCCGAGGCTATGGCCGGCGAAGATGATCGGAGCGTCGGCCGCAGCGTCGGCCTGCGCGTGGTAGTAGTGCAGCGCGTTGACCACGTACAGCGCGGGCTGCGTGTACTGGGTTTTGGCGAGCAGCCCTTCACAGTCGTGGAGGCAAAGATCCTCCAGCGAATAGCCGAGGATCTCCGAGGCCTTGCGCACCTGCTCGGGAAAGAGCGGGAACAGCTCCTTGCCCATGCCTTTGAACTGCGATCCCTGGCCGGGAAAGATGACTGCCTTCATGGGGCGTGACTCCGGTAGTGGTCCGTTACTTACCTGTCCATTGCTGCTGCGCTGCGTCCGCGCCGGGCGCGGCGCCAGGGCATCGAGCCGCGCGAGATCGCCGCCGGAAGGCGACAGGATCGAGCGGATCTCCACTGCGCCGCCCGCCGGCAGCGCGTGTTTCAACAGCGTCGCCATCGTCCCGGCGGGGCTGGCGTCGACGTAGCGATAGCTTTCCGGTGTGCCGATCGCCGCCAGCGTTTCCGGCAGGCGGATCGGATCGCGCACGACGGACCAGAAATCGCCTGGCCTGATCTCGTGCAGCAGCTTGCCCGCCGTGCAGCAGGCCACGGGCATGCGGCCGGCCTGCGGCGAGAGCGTGCGCAGAAACGCTTCGTACGCCGCCTGCGCCGCGTCGACCCAGCGCGAATGGAATGGAAACGCGACGGGAAGCCGGTGAAAGGTCATACCGCGCTGGCGCAGCAGATATTCCACGGCGGCGCCGTTGCCTTCCGGCAGCGAGAGCACGGTATGCGTGGCGAAGTTGCGCGCAGCGACTTCGCACAGCGCGAGCAGCGCCGTGTCGAGATAACGCTCCGGTTCGCCGAGCACCGTAATCATGCGCCCGGGCTCGGCATGCGCTTCGACGGCGAGCGCCTGCTCGATCACGGCGAGCAGCGCGTCGTCCGCATCGATCCAGCCGGCTGCTGCAGCCGCGGCGAACGTGCCCAGGCTGGAACCGAGCGCGAGATCGAATCGCAGCCCGCGTTCGAGCAGCGAACGGGCCAGCGCATGCTCGACCATGAAGATAGCCGCGTGGCTATGCAGCAGGCGCGTCAGCGGCTCGTTGCTGCCACCTGCCGGATACAGCAAGGCCAGCACGGATTCGCCACAACGTTCGCGCACGACACGATCGGCGTGCTGCATGCTCGCGCGGAAGCAGGCATCGCCTTCGAACAATTCACGCCCCATCCCGACGTGATGGGAACCCTGCCCCACGAACGACAATACGGTTTTCACGAGCGACGCATCCATACTGGCTCATGGCTCCGCTTACCGGTCGTGGCGACGACCGGGCAAACGCGGAATCCATGGCTGACCGTGCAGCCAACTCCCCTCCCCCCGAGGGGTACCTGGACGACCCGCGCGGGTCATCCGGAACGCAAAGCGAAACGCGCGGCGGCGCTAACGGCGCACGCTAGCGTCCAGCGATGTCGGACGCATGTCAGTCCACGTCACGCCGATGAATTCGAGACAGGCCGCCTTCGGCCCCTGCTTCCCCGCCTTCGCCCACCCTTGCGGCAGCGCTTTGAACACGGGCCAGGTCGAATACTGGCCGTCCTGATTGACCACAACTTCGTAAAGTGTTTCCGACGCGCGCGAACCGGTGGACATGCGTACTCCTAACGAGGGACGCCCTGGCGCAACCGCGCACACGGCGTTTCAGATCCATGGAAAACGATGCTGATGCCAACGGAGCGGGGGCAGGCACTCGCACCCGCCGGCGCGATGAGCTGCATGCTTGACCCTCCCCTCTTAGATTCTTCAAACAATGCGCACGGCTTTGCAAGCCGCAAGTTTTTGCGTTGCCGTGTGCAGTTGGCGTTTTTGCCGATTCGACGGCGTCGTGCCTGGCCTCAGCCATCGGTTCGCATGCGATGCGCGGGGCGTCAGGGCATGGGTACGCAGCCTGTTCTTTGGTGAACAGGCGAAGCTGGCGTCACCGCCAGCGTATGCAATCGCCGTGCGCGCTCAGGCGCCTTCGTTCGATTCGTTCAACATCGTCAGCACGCCGAAGGGCTTGTGACTGGCCGCTTGATCGTTGGCTGCCTGCTCGGCATCGGTGGCCCGCGCCGCGGCATCCGCATGACCCATGACCTGTTCGATGATCTGGATCTGTTCCGGACTGCCGAACGGACTGGTCAGCATCGGCGAGACCAGCGAGATCAGGCGCGCCAGCACCACCGCATCGCTGATCGTCTCGCCCATGCTCAACGAGGCGATCAGATCGTCCATGTCTTCGCCTGCGAGTAGGCCGGAGAGGCTCTTGAGGCTGAAGTGCAGGCGCATGCCCAGTTCGTTGCGCGGCAGCTCGGGCAGTGCGCGCGAGAACGCCTCGAAAAAGCGCCCGAAGATCGGACGGTAGTGATCCTGCAGATGGTTGCGGATGAACGGCGAAGGATCGCTGTACACGCGGCCCAGCAGGCGCATGAACGCCGGTCCGCCGGCAGGATCGCGGCTTAGCCGCAAGGCCGGCACGAACAGCACGCTCAGTACCGCCGACGCATCCAGCGCACTGCCGTTTGCCTGTTGCTCGCAGGCAGCCAGCAATTGCAGGCGTTCCTGATTGAGCCGGTCGAGCCGCTTGGACAGCAGCTCCTGCACCAGCAGTTCCTTGCTGCCGAAGTGGTAATTCACGGCAGCCAGATTGGCGTCGGCCAACTGAGTGATCTGCCGCAGCGACATGGATTCGAAGCCGCGCTCGATAAACAGCGCCTCGGCTGCCTGTAACAGGCGGATTCGGGTATTTCCCGATGCAGTTACTTGGCTATTCACGCGTATTTTCTCACATTCGCCTCTGCTGCCTGATCCTACCAGCAAGAACGGACCATAGCCGGTATAGAAATGCGTTAAATATCCAGGATTGAATAGGCAACCGGGTGCAATACCCCTCTCCTGCCATACAGGCGAAGGAGAGGGGTTTATTTCGCGCGATCCGATGCGGCTTCAAAGATAATCGCGATCCCGCTCTACTGCTCGCTCGCCTGCACGTAGATCGTCGGCCCGATCGCGGTGTCCCCGATCATGATCGCCGTGTTCTTTCCTGCCGCGGCGGGTAATCCTTCCTTGAGGTTGACCGCGGCCGTGATGATGCCCTGCAAAATCGGCGTAATGATCGGTATCGGCAGCAAGGTATTGCCGCAGCCCTCGGCCTTGGGCACGGCAAAGGAGTTGTCGACCAGGGTGCCATTCTCGGCCATCAGGATCTGCCCGTCCGGATTCGTCGTGTTGACGAACGACAGCACTGCCGGCACGCCGCTGATCGGTGAATTCGGCGGTGGCGGACTGGTGGTATTGGCAACCAGGTTCAAGACGATCGGGTGGCTGGCCGAGCCGATATAGCAGGTATTGCCGAGGAAGGGATTCTGCAGATGGATGCGGATCTGCAACTTGATGACGGTGGGATCTTCCGGCGGCGGCGGCGGGAACGAAGCATTGATCAGGTTGGCCTGCGCCGGACCCACCGGCTCCGCGGTGGCGGTGACGTCATTGACCGTGTTGACGATATGCCAGAACAGCTGCACCAGCGGACCGGGCCAGGTGGAATCGGGCTCCATCAGGCCAAGCAGGCCGCCCGGCACGTCCAGCGCCGTCGGCGACATCGCCGGCGCGCCGTCAACGGGGACGTAGAGATTGCCAAGGCCGGCGATATTGTTGACGCCGCCCTGCAGCACGATCGGCTTGTTGATCGGCACCGTCGCCTTGCCGATCTTGAACGAGCCCGAGGTGATGGTGGCGACGACGCAGGCGGTGACCTGGTCGTTGCTTTGATACGGACAATGCTGGAAAACCGCGTAGTCACCCGAAGGTGTGCCGGCACTCGCCGTCTGCGCGGAAATACCCAGCGCGCCGACCATAGCGATACCGAGGAACTTCAATGTTTTTGACATGGTGATCTCCGGTGTATCGAGTAAAAGTTTGCGGAAGCGGATATCCGGCCGTGGACGGCAAACCATTAACTCCGGCACAGCCGCAACGAGCCCGCGAGTGCCATGCGGCAACTCGCCGGTGCGCCATGACGGCCCTGCAAGCGGCTTCTCACTAGAAAAATCAGTTACGGCATAACACTCAATATCGGCACAAATCCAATAAGTCCGGCGATATTGCGCACACTCCAAATTAACCGGGCATGGCATTGGCGACGCTGCCTTGCAGCGGTTCGGCGCCAATAGAAACTCAATACCAGGCCAATCCAGACAAACCTTGGCGTCCCTTGTTTATCTGCCGTCGGAGGCTGCGCAAGAGATCGCTCTCTTGCGCAGCGATACGACAGATCAAACATCCCGGCTACACCATCCCTGGCTCGTCCCGGCCAGGCTTCCTGCCGGCCGGGACGCTACACGACTTCCCTGTTACGGATAGACGATGCTCAGGGTGGCGCCACCACCGTTGTTGGTGACCGGCAGAGCGCCGCTGGCCACCGCGCAGGCGCCCGGGTTGAGCTGGCCATTGAAGGTAGCGACGCCGTTGTTCAGCGTGAGCGGCACCGGGCCAGCACCGCAGGTCACCGGATTGCCGTTGATGCCCACCACCTTGACGCCCTGGGCGATGCCAGCGGTAGCGCTGGTGATGTTCAGCGCCCAGTTGTAGTTGGTCGCCTGCAGGTTGTTGCAGTTCGCATTGTTGCCGTTGGCCGGATCCGGGCTGAACACGGCACTGGTGACGACGCCTACGCCACCGGTCACCTGGATGGTGAAGACGGAATGGCACGGAATCCTGATCGCGCCGCCGAGAGCCGAAAGACTGGTGGAACCCGCAGCCGTAAACGTACCGTCCGGCGTGAAATGCGAAGCGAAACTCGGCGCGGCGGCCAACATGCCAACGGCCAGCACACCACTTGCAGCGATGGATTTGACGAAGGTCATGCGATGACTCCTTTCAAGGTTGGGAGGTGCGATAAGCACCAGGCTGCACCGCGGCCACAAGGCGGGCCGCAGAGACATTCGCCGGCAACGCACGCAGCGAAGCCAGCGTGGATGCAGGGACATCGCAGACGCGCCTGCGCTATCCCTGCATAAGAGCGGTCAAGCTTCTCAGTTGAAGCCCATGCGAACGGAGATCCCGTAGATCCTGGGATCGAGAGTGAAGACGTTCGTGGTGAGGCCGCTGTCGTCGCTGTTGACGAAAGCGTCGGTAATCGGCGTTTTGTTGAAGAGGTTCTTTACGTAGAGCTGCACGGTGAGATCGGTTTTCGACGCCTGGTAAGTCAACGACAGGTTGGCGTTGCCCCAGCCGCGCAGCTTGTCCGACACCGTGTTGTAGATGCGCGCATAGCTGGAACTCTGGCGGTAGTAATCGCCGCGCAGGGTGAAGTCGCCGCTCGAAGTGAAGAAGGTGTACTGCGCACCGGCATTGCCGGTCCAATGCGGCGAGTTCGGCAGCTGCTTGCCGCCCAGATCGGCATAGAAGCCCTTGCCGCCATTCGGCGCCTGCGTCCTCGGATTGTAGAAATCCCCGCTCGCCAACTGGATCGAACCATCCGGCGCGACGAAGTTGCTGGTCGGGAACGGACCGCCGCAGAACGAAGCCAGGTCGTTGAAGGCCAGGATATAGCCGCTGGTCTGCGCCCACTGCAGCAGCTTTTCCACGTCCGCCTTCGGCGCCACGCAGTTGGACGCCTGCTGCAGCCAGGGCTTGATCACCACGTAGTCCTGGTTGCCCTGGGTGCGGTTCAGCACGTCGATCGACTTCGAACCATTGGCCAGGCGGGTATGCAGATAACCGAGATTGCCGTCGAAGCGCAGTGCGCGCGTGGCCTGCCACGCGGCTTCCAGTTCGAAGCCGAAGATCTTGGCATCGAAGTTCTCATTCAAGGTGGCGCGGTCGACGATCTGCGAGACCTGATAATCCTTGTAGTCGTAGTAGAAAGCGTCTGCATTGAGCATCAGCTTGCCGTCGTTCATCAGGTTCTTGGTGCCGATCTCGAAGGCATTGACGTATTCGGGCTTGAACGTCGACGGCGGCGCGTTGAAGAACAGGTTCTGCGGATCGGCGCCGATGCCCGGCGAGTTGGTGCCGCCCGCCTTGTAGCCGCGCGAGAGCGAGGCGTACATCAGGGTTTCGTCGGTGAAGGACAGCTTCGGCTTCCAGTCCAGCACCAGCCGCCCGGTCGGCTTGCGCCAGCTCTGCTTGATATCCGGCTGATGCGGATAGCCGTAATTGACGTAGCCGCCGCCGGCGAAACCAGGCATCAGCAGCAATTGGCTGGGCACCGGGGTGCTGGTCTTCTGGTCGTCGGTGTAGCGCAGGCCGGCGGTCAGCTTCACCGTATCCGACAGCTGGTAATACAGTTCGCCGAACAGCGCCTTGGACTTGGTCTCGGCGATATTCTGGCTGCGGAAATAGTTGTGGCCCTGGCCGTTGATGCTGCCGATCGGATTCGGGTCGATATACACGCAGGAATTGTTGTACTGGTCGAGATAATTGGGCGTGCAATTGATCGGCGTCCGGCCGAAGTAGCCCTGGTTGAAGAACTCCTGCGCGGTCGCGGTAAAGATGTTGTTGAAGACGAAATAGTCTTCGTCGATCTTGTAGTCGAGATAGTTGGCGCCGACGCTGAAATTGAAGCGCCCGTCGAAGGACGACTGCAGGCGCAGTTCCTGCGACCACTGCTTGCTGTGCGAGCGCACCAGGTCGACCGCCAGATAACCCTTGGACGGCCCGAGCTGCGGATCGGTATAGACGCCGCCTGGCGTGATCGGATTGGCGGGGCCGCCGAAGTTGCCCGTTACCGGATCAGGGAAGGGATTCAGCAACCCATTGGAGTCGTTGAAGATCGGGTTGGACTGGAAGCGCCCGTAATCCTGCGTCGAATAATAGAAATCGCGCGAATAAGCAGTCTGCGAAATCAGCTTCAGATCCTCGCTGGGCTTGAACTCCAGGTTGATCTGGACCACGTCGTTCTTGGCCTTGAAACGCGGGTCGTAGCTGGTCGCGATGGTGCGCAGGTTGGTCGACTGCTGCACGCCGGCAAACGGATCGCCGGACTTGACCAGCGACGGGGTATTCAGGAAATCCGGGGTGATGCCCAGCGGCAGGCTGGTGCGCGCGAACAGCAGCTGCGAGAGGCTCGCGCCGTTCGGCACGCCGAAAGCGCCCTTGCCATACAGCGAACCGGGCTGGCAGCCCTGGCTGAATTGCGGCTGGTTGAACTCGGGCACCGCCGTATCGCCGATCTGGGTCGGACCCGGATCGTTGTGGCAAAGCTGCTTGCCGGTGCGCGAGCGGTCGTCGTTCTCGTTGAAATGCTCCCACACCATGCTCGCGCTGAACTTGTCGCTGGGCTTCCACAGCAGGCCCATGCGGCCGCTCCAGAGGTCGCGGCCATTGACGTCCTTGTTGGTCACGGTGTTGTTGTCGTAGCCGCTGCGCTTGGTCCAGGCGCCCGCCAGGCGATAAGCCAGGGTGTCGCTGATCGGCACGTTCACCATGCCGCTGAAGCGCCGGCTTTCGAAGTTGCCGGTTTCGGCCTTGAACCAGGAATCGAAGCCATCCAGCGACGGCAGGTTCGGAATCATGTTGACCACGCCGCCGGTAGCGTTGCGGCCATACAGGGTGCCCTGCGGCCCGCGCAGCACCTCGATCCGGTTGACGTCGAAGTATTCCTGCTCGAACAGCCGGTTGCGGATCAGCGGTGTGCTGTTGAAGCTGACCGCCACGCCGGGATCGGTGGTGACCGACAGCGCCTTGGTGCCGACGCCGCGGATGGAGAAGTTGTAGCTGGCGAAGTTGGACTTGGAGAACGTCACGTTAGGCGTGGCGCGCAGCAGTTCGGCGCCGCCTTCGATCTTGTGATCGTCCAGCGATTGCGCATCGAATACGGACAGCGCGATCGGCACGTCGATCGGACGCTCCTCGCGCTTCTGCGCGGTCACCGTCACCGCGCCGAGCTGGACGACCTTATCGGCGTCGGCCTTGCTGCCGGGCTTGGTCTTGGATTTTTTCTGGGCAGCAGCCTGGGCCTGGGGATCTGCCGCAGCCGCATCGGCGGGCGCGGCAGCAACGGGGGTGTTGTTCGATGCGGGCACCGCGGGCGTGTCGTTGGACACCGCCGCGTCGCGGCCGCGTTCGGCAGCATGCGCGCGCGCCTGGATGGCGAGGCAAGACAGAATCGCCAGCATGAGTGCGCATGGCTTGACCGACGTATGCGGCCGATATTGCTTATGTTGCATTACTCCCCTCCCATTGAAGAGTCGCGTGGCGCGACACCCGTACCGCCTCGATACCCAGGCTCAAAAGCCTTCCCCCTGGAAACACTGCACCGCTAGGCAAACCACTCGACACGGCGCGCCGGCGGATAGTCCGCCTCGGTGGCTTCGTCGAAGGCGGCAGCCGCCATCGCTTCAAGCTCGCCGGACAGCGCTGGCGCCGTCACTTCGGCGACCGCACGAAACAGCCCGCGATCACCAGGCCGCGCCCCCTTGTGCAGGCCTGCCTGCACTTCCGGCTCGACCACTTCCGCCGCGGCGACCACTTGATCCACCACCTGCTCGACCTGGCGATCGCGCTGCGCATCGCGAAACGGAGTGGTCAGGATCGGCGTCACGAACACCAGCAAGCGCGTCATCACCAGCGAGTCGCTGACCGGCTCGCCCATGCAGATCGCGCAGGCCAGCTCGCCCAGGTTCGCGCCAGCCATCACACAGGCCAGCGCCTTCAGGCCAAGCCGCAGCCGCGTGCTCAATTCGCGCCGCGGCAGGTCCGGCAAGGCGCGCGTGAAAGCCTTGAAAAAACGCGCTGAAATCGATTGGTGACTGTCTTTCAGATAGCTGCGGATAACCGGCGAGGAATCGCCGTAAGCGCGCAACAGCAGTTGTATCCGCGTGCGTTCCTCGATGCTGTCCCGACGCATGCGCAAGACCGGGATAATCAATGCACCAAGCACAGCCGGTGCGGTGATCGCGCTTCTGCCACCGTGTTGTTCGCAAGCTGCCAGCAAATGCAGACGCTCCTGATTTAGGCGATTCAGACACGAGGTCATCAACTCACGCATCAAGGCTTCCTTGCTGCCGAAGTAGTAGCTGACCAGGGCCGGATTCGCCTGCGCGAGTCCGGCAATCATGCGTAGCGACATCGCCTCATAGCCGTGCTCGACGTACAGCGCTTCGGCCGCACGCAACAGGCGAAATCTGGCGCCTTGCTCATCGTTGAGCTGATTCAACATCGGTTGCCGGTCCCCGCTGATCCTCTGGCCGCCCCCGGCCTGCCCCTCCGGCAAGTGGAACGTCAGATTCAAGTCTCCATTTGAACGCTTGGTTTCATACGAGCGTTCGCAAGATTGACTTGCGTCGATTCAAAAGCAAGTTGCAACGCAAGGCTCTGCCATGGCGCTTTTTGAAAGGCGGATGCGCGTTTGAAAAACCCCTGTAAATCAGCGCTTGAATCGTTTCCTACGGCGTCAGCCTGGTGAAGGCCTGCAAACGTCGGCGAAGGGTATTTTCTGCGTCGCAGCAATTGGTGATCCGATTAAAACTCTCGGTTAATTGAATTAGCTGATCCGGGTAGAAAAGATTTTCACGTGGTTATCACGGAGTCGAATGCGGTGTGCATTGAGGGAATGGTGGTCGGCAACAACACATCGAGCCAGCTCATCGGCCTGGTTCACCGGCTCCACTGGTCATTCCGGCGCAGGCCGGAATCCAATAGAGAGGCGATTCGGTTGCGCCGTATCGCGTCGACCACTTGCTTCTTGAATTGCAGCGGCGAAGGCGGGAGCTATGTGCGATGGCGCGATCGTCGTGCGCTTTCGCCACTGGATTCCGGCCTGCGCCGGAATGACGGGTGGAGGCGCAGGTTGGGGTGGACTGCAGACGAAGCCCAACATGGCTAGGTCGAGGCGCATCGCATCGTTGGGGTTCGCCGTTGGCTCACCCCAACCTACGCGGGTTGCATCTGCTGCCGTGGCATCGGCACGCCTGTCGCGACACTCGGCTCGTCACTGCGCGCCCCCACCTCGGCCCTCTCCCTGGAGGGGAAAGGGCATCCATGCGTCGAGTGAACATCGGTTTGCACGTCATTCGTTGAGCAGAACTTCGGCAAAGCGTGACAAGTCACTGTTGGCAAAGGTGTCGATCGCGCTTATCCACAAGCTTACCCAGTGCGCGTCCACAGCAGCTGTGGACAAACGCGTGGCGCGGGCACGCTGGCGCCGTTGCCGAAAAAACCATCAGCACGTGCCAAGTGCTTGTCCGCCAACGGCGCAAACGGATTTGTCCACAGACTTGTGCAGTTGGCATCCACAACTGCTGTGGAAAACATTTCGTCACATGACGATGGCGTGACCAAAACTTTCGCAGCGCGTGCGCGCTCCTGCGTCATCAAGCACTTGAAGGTGTTTTCCACAGGCTCACCCGCAGTGCATCCACAGCTGCTGTGGACAACCTGGCGTTGCGGCGTGCGCATCCACATCGATGTTGCAGTTCGCTGCACCCACTCCGAGCTGCGCCGTGATGTCAATAGCGCACGCGCGACGTTGCAGTGCCGTGACCAAAACTTTCGCAACGCGTGCGCAACGCAACGCTGTCAGTCACTTGCGATGCTTGTCCACAGGCTTACCCGCAAGCCATCCACACCGGCTGTGGAAAACATCGGGCGATGGCGCGAAAAAAAATGCCGCCTCGCGGCGGCATCTTCAAATCGCGGCAGCGACGATCACGCTGCGCGCGGTGCCCGCGACAGGATACCCAGCACGTCGGCCAGCTTGTCGCGCATCTCGCGGCGGTCGACGATCATGTCGATGGCGCCGTGCTCCAGCAGGAACTCCGAGCGCTGGAAGCCTTCCGGCAGCGTCTCGCGCACGGTCTGCTCGATCACGCGCGGGCCGGCGAAGCCGATCAGCGCCTTCGGCTCGGCCACGTTGACGTCGCCGAGCATGCCTAAGCTGGCGGATACGCCGCCGGTGGTCGGATGGGTGAGCACGCTGATGTAGGGCACGCCGGCGTCGCGCAGGCGTGCCAGCGCGGCCGAGGTCTTGGCCATCTGCATCAGCGAGAACAGCGACTCCTGCATGCGCGCGCCGCCGGTGGCGGCGAAGCACACCAGGCCACTGCGCTCGGCCAGCGCGCGCTCGGCGGCGCGGGCGAATTTCTCGCCGACCACCGAGCCCATCGAGCCGCCCATGTAGCTGAACTCGAACGCCACCGCCATCAGCGGGCGGCCCTTGAGCGCACCGCTCATGGCCAGCAGCGCGTCTTTCTCGCCGGTGGACTTCTGCGCGGCCACGATGCGGTCGCGGTACTTCTTGGAGTCGCGGAATTTCAGCGGATCGGTGGGCTCAAGATTTGCCCACAGCTCCTGCGTGGAGCCTTCGTCCAGGAACGCCTGCAGGCGCGCGCGCGCATCGATCGCGTGGTGATGGCCGCACTTGGGGCAGACCATCAGGTTGCGCTCCAGCTCCGGCCGGTACAGCACGGTGCCGCAGCCGCCGCATTTCTCCCACACGCCCTCGGGCACCTTGCCCTTGCCGCCGTTGGAGCTCTGCGTGCGCGCACGCGGGGTCATGATTTTCTGCAGCCAGTTCATCGCTACACCTCAAACGTTCCTGACCGGAGCATTCCTTACGGAAGCGGGTCAGGAACCGCTTCAGTGTGCGTCCAGCGCCGTGCGGATCGGTTGCAGGAAAGCCTTGGCGCGGTCGGCGATCTCGTCCGCCCGCTCGGCCCCTGCCAGCCGTTCGACCAGCGCGCTGCCGATGACTACGGCATCGGCGAATCCGGCGATGGCCTTGGCGCTGCTCGCATCGCGCACGCCGAAGCCCACTGCCACCGGCGCCTTGGCGCGGGATCGGATGTCGGCCACGCGGGCCGCGATATCCGAGGTGCTCAAGCGCCCCGCGCCGGTGATGCCGGCAAACGAGACATAATACAGGAAACCCTCCGCCGACCCGCACAACTGCGCCATACGCGCGGGTGCGGTGGTCGGCGCCGCCAGCAGGATCTGGCGCAGGCCGGCGGCCTTCAGCGGCGCCAGCACGGCCGACTCCTCCAGCGGGCAATCGACCAGCAGCACGCCGTCCACGCCAGCTTCGACGGCTTCGCGGGCAAAGCGCGCGTAGCCGTGGATCTCCAGCGGGTTCAGATAACCCATCAGCACCACCGGCGTGTCGGCATCGCGCTGGCGGAACGCGCTGACCCAGCCCAGCACGTCGGCCAGGCCCACGCCCTTGGCGATGGCGCGCTCGCTGGCGTGCTGGATCACCGGCCCGTCGGCCATCGGGTCGGAAAACGGCACGCCGAGCTCGATCACGTCGGCGCCGGCGTCAACCAGGGCGTGCATCAGCGCCACCGTGTGTTCCGGCGCGGGATCGCCGGCGGTGACGAAGGGAATCAGGCCGGTGCGGCCGGCGGCCTTGAGCGTGTCGAAGCGGCGGTCGATGCGGTTCATACCTGCACTCCTTCGCGGGCGGCGATGGTGTGCACGTCCTTGTCGCCGCGGCCGGACAGGTTGCACAGCACCAGTTGGTCCTTGGGCATGCCGCGGGCGAGCTTGATCGCCTGCGCCACCGCATGGCTGGATTCCAGCGCGGCGAGGATGCCTTCGGTGCGCGCCAGGAGATGGAAGGCTTCGAGCGCTTCGTCGTCGGTGACGCCGACGTATTCGGCGCGGCCGGCATCCTTGAGGAAGGCGTGCTCGGGGCCGACGCCCGGATAGTCGAGGCCGGCGGAGACCGAGTGCGTCTCGGTGATCTGGCCGTTGTCGTCGCACAGCACATAGGTGCGGTTGCCGTGCAGCACGCCGGGGCGCCCAGCCGCGAGCGAGGCGGCGTGATGTCCCGTCGCGATCCCCTCGCCCGCCGCCTCGGCGCCGACGATGCGCACGTCGGCGTCGTTGAGGAAGGCGTGGAACAGGCCGATCGCGTTGGAGCCGCCGCCGACGCAGGCGGTGATCACATCCGGCAGGCGGCCGTACTGCGTCAGCATCTGCTCGCGCGCTTCGCGCCCGACGATGGCGTTGAAGTCGCGCACCATCATCGGATACGGATGCGGGCCGGCCACGGTGCCGATGATGTAGAAGGTGTCGGCCACGTTGGTGACCCAGTCGCGCATCGCTTCGTTGAGCGCGTCCTTGAGCGTCTTCGAGCCTGAGGTCACCGGCACCACCTCGGCGCCGAGCAGCTTCATGCGATAGACGTTGATCTTCTGCCGCTCGATATCCACCGCGCCCATGTACACCACGCACTTCAGGCCGAAGCGCGCGGCTACCGTAGCGCTGGCCACGCCGTGCTGGCCGGCACCGGTCTCGGCGATCACGCGCGGCTTGCCCATGCGCCTGGCGACCAGGGCCTGGCCGATGGTGTTGTTGATCTTGTGCGCGCCGGTGTGGTTGAGGTCTTCGCGCTTGAGCAGGATCTGCGCGCCGCCGACATGCCGGGACAGGTTTTCGGCGTGATAGATCGGGCTGGGGCGGCCGACGTAGTACTTCAGGTCGCGATCGAGCTCGGCGAGGAATTCGGGATCCTCGCGCAGGCGCAGGTAGGCCTCGGTCAGCTCGGCGATCGGCGCCATCAAGGTCTCGGCGACGTACTGGCCGCCGTAGGCGCCGAAGCGGCCGTGCTCGTCGGGCCAGCGGTGGAAGTCCTGGGACATGTGCGGTTTCCTCTAGCGGCAAGGGCGCCGCCGTGACTATCCCGGCCAGGCACCAGACCGATAAATTAACGCACGGACCGGTCCTGCGAAAAGCGATAAGATCGCCGCCACCTGTCAGTAAAACTCACATGTCCACACCCCGCGAACTGCCACCGCTGAATGCCCTGCGCGCCTTCGAAGCGACTGCCCGCCTGGGCAGCGCCAGCCGCGCCGCGGAGGAACTGCATGTCACCCACGGCGCGATCAGCCGCCATCTGCGCGCGTTGGAAGAAGCACTGGGCCAGCCGCTGTTCGCCCGCCACGGCCGCGGCCTGGCGCTTACCGCGGCCGGCGAGCAATTGCGCGACGGTGCGCGCGATGCCTTCGAGCAGCTGCGCGGAACCTGGGCGCGGGTGGCGCGCGGCCAGGCGGATGCACCGTTCGTGCTGGGCTGCCCCGGCAGCCTGCTGGCGCGCTGGATGATTCCGCGGCTGGAGCGGCTGCAGCAGGACTTGCCCGGCTTGAAGTTGCATTTGTCGGCGCAGGAGACCGCGTTCGATCCCGCGCTGGCGGGCGTCGATGCTGCCCTGTTGCTGGCGGAGCCGCCGTGGCCGGCCGACTGGCGTGTGCACGAACTGGCGCCGGAGCGGATCGGGCCGGTGCTGAGTCCGCGCTATCCCGGTGCGGCGCAGTTGCAGACGCCCGAACAACTGCTGGGCGAAGCCTTGCTGCATACGACCTCGCGTCCGCAGGCGTGGCCGCAATGGGCGGCGCTGGCCGGTCTTGCGCCCGCGCGGCTGCACTACGGCCAGGGCTTCGATCATCTGTATTACTTGCTGGAAGCGGCGGTCGCCGGCTTGGGCGTAGCGATTGCGCCGGAGCAACTGGTGGCCGACGACCTGGCGAGTGGCAGGCTGCTGGCGCCATGGGGTTTTCGTGCGACGCCGGCGCATTGGATTCTCGCCGTGCCGCGGCGCGCGCCGGGGGTGCAGGCGGAAGCTCTGCGCGACTGGCTGCGCCTCGCACTGGCGTAGGTTGGGGTGAGCCGCAGGCGAACCCCAACAAGGCATCGCGATCACCACGCGCCCGTTGGGGTTCGCCTGCGGCTCACCCCAACCTACGCCAGTCGCCTTGAGGTCAGCCGGCCTGGCGCACCGCCTCGATGAAGGCGTACATCTTCGCCGCGTCCTTGATCCCCGGCGCGGATTCGATGCCGCTGGACACGTCGACCGCCCACGGCTGCGCCACGCGAATGGCGTGCGCGACGTTCTCCGCCGTCAGCCCGCCGGCAAGTATCAACGGCTGCCCGACATCCGCCGGCATCAGCGACCAGTCGAACGCCTTGCCGCTGCCGCCGGCCTCGCCCAGGCCATGCCCGTCGAGCAGCAGGCCCGCAGCCCCGGGGTACTCGCGCAAACGCGGCAGGGCGGCCGCGCCCTCGCCCATCGCGATCGCCTTCAGATAGCGATGCCCGAACTGCGCGCACCACGGATCGCTTTCCTCGCCATGGAACTGCAGCAGATCGGGCTGCACCTCGCGCAACACCTCGCGCACATAGGCGGCCTCGTCGTCCATGAACAATGCCACCGTGCTGACGAACGGCGGCAGCGCGGCAAAGATCTCCCTGGCGCGCGCGACATCCACCCGGCGCTTGCTGCGCGCGGTGAAGATCACGCCGATCGCATCGGCGCCGTACTGTGCGGCCAGCCGCGCATCTTCCACGCGCGTCATGCCGCAGCACTTGATGCGGGTCATTGGCTCACCTCCGCCGGCAGGCCCCAGTGCGCTTCGTAGCGCGGACCGAGGAAGCTCAGGCCGGACGACGGCGCAGTCGGACCGGCCACTTCGCGATTGCGTCCGGCCAGCAGTTCGCCGACCCAGGCCGCGGGTTGTTCGCCGCGCCCCACCGGCAGCAGCGAGCCGACGATGTTGCGCACCATGTGATGCAGGAACGCGTTCGCCTCGATCTCGACCAGCACCTGCTGGTCCTCGCGCCGCACGCTCACCGCCAGCACTTCGCGCCGCGCATGCGCGGCCTGGCAGGACACCGCGCGGAAGGCGGTGAAATCGTGTTCGCCGATCAGCACCTGCGCCGCCTCGTGCATGCGTGCGGCATCGAGCGGCTGGCGCTCCCAGGTCACGTAGCGCCCGTCCAGCGCGGCGCGCACGGGGCGGTTGAGGATGCGGTAGCGGTAGCGGCGGCTGCGTGCAGAGAAGCGCGCGTGGAAATCCTCGGGCACCGTCTGCGCCCACAGCACGGCCACGCTGCGCGGCAGGTTGGCGCAGGCGCCCAGCACCCAGCCGCGTGGATCGCGCTGCACGTCGGTATCGAAATGCACCACCTGGCAGCGCCCGTGCACGCCGGCGTCGGTGCGGCCGGCGCAGGTCACTTCGACCGGATGCGCGGCCACGAACGACAAGGCTTTTTCCAGCGCGCCCTGCACGGTGGCCCCATGGGTCAGGCGCTGCCAGCCGAGGAAGTCGGTGCCGTCGTATTCGATGCCCAGGGCGATGCGCATGTGGAGTAAAGCGAAGCTGCAAGGCCGACGAGGTTAGCATCCCGGGCCGGCGGCAAGCCTGAAACGCATCGGGCCGGCATACGCCGGCCCGATGGAGAAACCATGCAGCGATGGATCAGCGGATGCCGTCGAGCAGCTTCTGCGCCACGTCCTTCTGCATCTGGGTGCCTTCGTGCAGCACCTCTTCCAGCATCGCGCGCGCGCCGTCCGGGTCGCCCATGTCGAGATAGGCGCGGGCCAGGTCCAGCTTGGTGTCGACCGGATCGTCGTTGAAGCCGCCACCGTGCGCGTCGCCGGGGTGGACGAAATCGTCCTCGAGCGGAGCGTGCGCAGGGGCTGCCGGAATGTCGTCTTCCAGGTCGGCGAACTGCCAGGTGGATACCGCCTCGCGCTCCGCCGCGGTGGGCGGCTCCGGCTCGGCGGCCGGTGCGGCATTGGCCAGCGGGCGCGGGGTCAGGTCGAAATCGAAGTGGTACTCGCTGACCTTCGGGTTCTTCGGCGGCAGCGGCGCGGCCGGGATCGGAGGGATGTCGTTGTCGTCGTCATGCGACGGCGCGGCATAGCGATCCAGGTCGAACTGGTGCAGCGCCTCGTGCTCGTCCTCATTCTGCGGCGGCAGCGGCGGCGCGCCGCCCGGGGTGAACAGCGGGTGGCCGGGCACCAGGTCCTCGCCCATCGACACCACGTCCAGCCATTCCGGCTGGTCGGTGCTGGAGATGTGCGCGTGCATGGCTTCCGCGGCGGCTTCGAAATGGTCCACGTCGCGGCGGCTGTAGTACAGGCTGACCAGTTCCAGGTGCAGGCCGACGTCGTCCGGATGCTCGGCGAGCTGGTCGAGCAACTCGTCCTGGTCCGGGTCGGAGCCGCCGATCGCGGGATCGGCGCCGAAGCGGTCGGCCAGCGACGAGGCGGAGCGCGGCGCGGGTGCGTCGGAGGACTTCTTGCGACGGCCCAGCAGCGCGCCCAGGAGCAGCAGCACCACGGCGCCGGCGCCGGCGGCGAGCGCCCAGGTCTGCATGTACCAGGGTTGTTCTTCGACCGGCGCGGGCGGCGCCACCGGGGCGGGCTTCGGTGCCGCCGGCTTGTTCTCGGGCTTGGCCGGCGTGCTGGCCACCGGCGCGGTGGCGGCGGCGCTGCCGGTGGCGGCCGGTGCGGGGCTGGCGCCGGCCGGGGTCACGGCGAGCGTGTCGGCGGCGGGCTTGGCGGTGCTGGCGGCGGGTGCGGACTTCGGCGCCTCGGCCACGACCGGCTTGGCTTCATCAGCCGCCGGCTTGGTCTCGACAGCCGCCGCGGCGGGCGGCGTGCCGGCGCCCTTGCGGGCCTCGGCCAGCTTGCGCTGCAGGTCGGCGATCTCGTTGTCTTTCAGCGCCAGCAGCTTGCCGTTCTTCTGGTTGATGTCTTCCAGGTCTTTCAGGCGCGACTTCAGCTCGTTGCCCTGCTGATCCAGGGTGGCCAGCGCCTCCTTGCTGCGCAGGAGGTCCTCGCGCAGGCCGGCTGCCGCCTTGGCGTCCTTGCTGTCGCCCTTGGCGTTGCCGCCGGCGGCGCCCTGCGCGCCGTCCTTCGCCGGCACCAGGGACAGACGGTCGGACGGTGCGCCCTTGCCGGTCGTCGGCGCGGTGGAAGCGGCCGGACGCGTGCCGGCATCGGCCACGCTGGTGGCGGTGCGCGCGGCGCCCGAGCTCCAGTCGCCGTTCTGGCGGCGCACTTCGGCGGCGGCCGCGGCGACCGCCAGGGCCTGCGCGTCCTGCGACGAAGGCACGCGCAGCACGGCGCCGGTCTTCAGCGCATTGATGTTGTCGCGGTAGAAAGCATCCGGGTTGGCCTGCTTCAGGGCCACCAGCATCTGGTTGATGTCCACGCCCTGCGGCGCGGTTTCCTTGGCGATCGAGGACAGCGTCTGGCCACGCTCGACCGGGCCGTACTCGCCGTTCTTCGCGGCGGGTGCGGCGGGAGCCGGCTTGGCGGGCTTGGCCGCAGGCTTGGCGGCAGCCTGCTGCTCGTCGGCGGCTGGCGCGGGCGCGGCATGCCGCGCGGGCTTGGCGGAGGACGCCACGGCCGGTGCGCGGGTGGCGGGCGCGGCACCGGGGCTGCTGGGCGGATCGAGCAGGATGGCGAACTCGCGCACGCTCTTGCCGGTGGCGTTGCTCACTTCGACCAGCAGGTCCAGGTAGGGGTCGTTCACCGGCGCGGCGCTGGTGATGCGGATCACCTTGCGGCCGTTGCCGCCGTCGATCACCGCGAACTGCAGCGGGATGTTCGGCGCGCCGCTGATGCCGGCCTTGGCGAAGTCCTCGCCCGAGGCGAGCCGCGCGGACAGGTTCTGCAGCTCGGAAGGATGTTCCGGGTTCAGCGGAATCTCGGCCAGCAAGGGCTGGCCCAGTGCCGACTTGACCTGGATCTGGCCCAGCTCGAGCGCGGCGGCCTGGGTGCTGCCTAAGGCCAGCGCCAGCAGCACCGACAGTCTCAACGAACGATTCATCGCGTGTTCCCCCGAACTGCCCCGTGACATTTCTTATATAAGGATCGCCGCACTGGGGCGGCGATTCCGTCGACAAGACGACACTTTAAGTTAGAAAAAGGCCCACAAACAATAGTTGCGGCCGATATTTACAACGCATTGCTGCGAAAGGTTCTCGCAGCAGCCCCGCTTATTGGGTCTTGCTCAATGGCCTTGGCCGGGCACGGCCTTGGCAGTTTTCAATGCTTCGAGCTGGTGCTGCAGGTCCGCGATGGCGCGGTCCTGCTGCTCCATCTTGCGGTCGGCCTGCTCGCTTTGGGCCTCCTGCGAAGCCACGTCGTGCTGCAGGCGCTGGACCTCGGCGCTCTTGCTGGCAACGCGGTGTTCGGCGTCGGCTTTCGGTGCCGCAGCCGGCGCCGCGGCCCCCAGCTGCTGACCGGCCCAGGCCGGCATCGCCACGGTCGCGATGCACAGCGCCAGGCTGGTCAGACGGAAACTCATCAGAGGTAGTCCTCGATCAGCAGCTCGGCGATCTGCACCGCATTGAGCGCCGCGCCCTTGCGGATGTTGTCCGAGACGATCCACAGGTCCAGGCCGCGCTCGTGCGAGATGTCCTCGCGGATGCGGCCGACGAACACCGGATCCTTGCCCGCCACGTCGCCCACCGGGGTCGGATAGCCGCCGGCCTTGCGCTCGTCCTGAACCACTACGCCCTCGGCCTGTTCCAGCAGCGCGCGGGCCTGTCCGGCGGTGATCTTGTCGCGGGTCTCGATGTGCACCGCCTCGGAATGCCCGTAGAACACCGGCACGCGCACCGCGGTGGGATTCACCTGGATGGTCTCGTCCTCCAGGATCTTGCGGGTCTCCCAGACCATCTTCATTTCTTCCTTGGTGTAGCCGTTGGCCTGGAACTCGTCGATGTGCGGGATCACGTTGAAGGCGATCTGCTTGGGGAACTTCGACGTTTCCACGTCCTGGAAATTGAGCATCGCGGCGGTCTGCTTGCCCAGTTCCTCCATGCCCGAGCGGCCCGCGCCGGAGACCGACTGGTAGGTGGCCACGTTGATGCGCGTGATCCCCGCCTGGCGGTGGATCGGCGCCAGCGCCACCAGCATGCCCATGGTCGAGCAGTTCGGATTGGCGATGATGCCGCGCGTGGTGTATTGCGCGATCGCGTGCGGATTGACCTCGCTGACCACCAGCGGGATGTCGTCCTGGTAGCGGAACTCGGAGGTGTTGTCGATCACCACCGCGCCGGCCGCGGCGGCACGCGGCGCGTGCTCGCGGCTGACCGAGCCGCCGGCAGAGAAGAAGGCGATGTCCACCCCGGCGAAGTCGTAGTCGGCAAGATTGCGCACGGTGATCGATTTGCCGGCGAAGTCCACCTGGCCGCCCGCCGAACGCTCGCTGGCCAGCGGCACCAGCTCGCTGACCGGGAAGTTGCGCTCTGCCAGGATCGACAGCAGGGTTTCGCCCACGGCGCCCGTCGCGCCGACCATCGCCACCTTGTAGCTGCTCTTCTTGCTCATGTTCCAGGATTCAGTAGAGGGACTCGGAGATCCGTCCGAACGGGGCCGATATCCGCATCAGCGGAAATCTAGCCGGGGTTGAAGGCAAAACAATACGCGATCTGTCTGGGCGTGAATGGCATCACGCTTTGAAACAGCAGCTTTTTAAGACCAGCGTTTCATCACTTCGGGATTGAGCGGCGCCGGCGGACGCCCGGCACGCGGTCCGTGGCCCAGCGCAGCCAGCACATTATCCGCCGCCAGTTCGGCCATGGCGCGGCGCGTATCCGCGCCGGCGCTGGCGATGTGCGGGCTCAACAGGACATTCTCCAGGCGCAGCAGGTCCGCGTGCAGCGCCGGCTCGCCCTCGAACACATCCAGCCCCGCGGCCGCCAGCCGCCCCTCGCGCAGCGCGGCGGCCAGCGCCGCGTCGTCGACGATGCCGCCGCGGGCCACGTTCACCAGCACCGCGGTGGGTTTCATCAGCGCCAGTTCCGCCGCGCCGATGGCGTGGTGGCTTTCGCGCGAGTACGGCAGCACCAGGATCAGGTGATCGGCCCGGCGCAGCAGCTCGGCCTTGTCCACCAGGCTGGCGCGGCATTCGCGCTCCAGCGGTTCGGGCAGGCGCGAGCGGTTGTGATAGAGCACCTGCATGTCGAAACCGGCCGCGCGGCGCGCGATGGCCTGGCCGATCCGGCCCATGCCGAGGATGCCCAGCGTCTTGCCGTGCACGTCCAGGCCCAGCCAGTCGTCGAAGCGCATGCTGCCCCGCCACTGCCCCGCGCGCAGCCAGCGCTCGGCCGCGCCGATGCGGCGCGCGGCGCCCAGCATCAGCGCCCAGGCGTAGTCGGCCACGGTTTCGTTGAGCACGTCCGGGGTGTTGCAGGCGAGGATGCCGGCGCGGGTCAGCGCGGGCACGTCGAGGTTGTTGTAGCCGACCGCCAGGTTGGAGATCACGCGCAGGCGGCGGTTGCCCTCCACCACGGCGGCGCCGACCGGGTCGGCCAGGCCGATGATCGCCGCGTCCACGCCGGCCAGGTGCTGGCGCAGTTCTTCCGGCGCGTGCCGGCGCTCCAGCGCCTCGGCCTGCACGTCGAGATATTCGGACAGGCGCGCCAGCACTTCGGGGAACAAGGGGCGCGACACCCACACTTTCTGTCTTGCGCTCATGTACTCAACTTACGTCGTGCCGCACCGTGGATTCATGCCAGGCGCGGACTCACCTCGCCCACGTCGCCGCACTGGGCGCGATGGCGCAAGGCGTGGTCCATCAACACCAGGGCCATCATGGCCTCGGCGATCGGCGTGGCGCGGATGCCCACGCAGGGATCGTGGCGGCCCTTGGTGACCACCTCGACCGGCTCGCCGGCCAGGTTCACGCTGTGGCCGGGAATCAAGATGCTCGAGGTCGGTTTCAGCGCGATCGAAGCGATCACCGCCTGCCCCGTGCTGATGCCGCCCAGGATGCCGCCGGCATGGTTGGAGGCGAAGCCGGCCGGGCTCATCTGGTCGCGATGCTCGCTGCCGTGCTGGGCTACCGCGGCGAAGCCGTCGCCGATCTCCACGCCCTTCACCGCATTGATCGACATCAGCGCGGCAGCGAGGTCGCCGTCCAGCTTGCCGTAGATCGGCTCGCCCCAGCCCGGCGGCACGCCGTCGGCCACCACGTTGACGCGCGCACCGACCGAGTCGCCGGACTTGCGCAGCGCGTCCATGGCTTTCTCCAGCGCCGGCACCTGCGCGGCATGCGGCCAGAAGAACGGATTGGCTTCCACCGCATCCCATTCGAAACCCTTCGGCGCGATCTCGCCCAGCTGCGCGAGGTAGCCGCGCACGCGCACGCCGTGGCGCTCGGCCAGCCATTTCTTGGCGATCACCGCGGCGGCCACGCGCATGGTGGTTTCGCGCGCGGACGAACGGCCGCCGCCGCGCGGATCGCGGATGCCGTATTTCTGCCAGTAGCTGTAATCGGCGTGGCCGGGACGGAAGGTGTCGACGATGTCGCCGTAGTCCTTGCTGCGCTGATCGGTGTTGCGGATCAGCAGCGCGATCGGGGTGCCGGTGGTGCGGCCCTGGTAGACGCCGGACAGAAGCTCCACCTCGTCCGCCTCGCGCCGCTGCGAGGTGTGCCGGCTCTTGCCGGTGGCGCGGCGGTCGAGATCAGTGCGGAACTCGCTCTCTTCGATGGCCAGCCCCGGTGGGCAGCCGTCGATCACGCAGCCGATGGCCGGACCGTGGCTTTCGCCGAAGGTGGTGACGGTGAAGATCTTGCCGAAGGAATTGCTGGACACGGGGCGGGCTTTTCCAGGGGGCTAACCGCTCAAGCTTAGCGCGTGCGGGCGGCCGGGTCTGTGTCAGCGCGCCATTCACGCGCCAGCAACGCGAACACCAGGTCGTCGGCCCATTCGCCGCGCAGCCAGCAGCTTTCGCGGAAGTGCGCTTCCTGGCGCATGCCCAGCGAGCACAGCAGCGCCACGCTGGCGGTGTTGCGCGGATCGACCGAGGCGGTAGCGCGGTTGGCGCCGCGGGCGAAGGCCCAGTCCAGCGCGGCGCGCAGCGCTTCGCCGGCGTAGCCCTGGCCCTGCCAGGCCGGGGCGATAGTGATGCCCAGTTCGACACCCGTCTTGTCGTCGGCGGGCAGGCCCAGCCCCAGGTCGCCGATCAATGCGCCGCTTTCGCGCAGGCGGATGGCGCGCTGCCACCAGTGGCCCGGGGCCGGCTCGAGCGCCAGCGCCTCGATCCAGTCCGCCGCCTCGTCCAGCGCGGCGGGTTGCCAGCCCTGGTAGCGGGCCACCTGGGGATCGCCGCGATAGGCGAACAGCGCCGCGGCATCGCCGGGCGTCAACGCATCCAGGCGCAGGCGCGGCGTCAGCAGTTCCACCGGCTCAGCCGTGGCGCGCCCGCGCAGCGGCGCGAATGACCTCGGCATGCTCGATCAGGTCGCGGCGCTCCAGCGCGAACACGCCCATCGCGCCGACCTTGAATTCGATCCACACGAACGGGACTTCCGGCAGCAGCTCGGCCAGCGCGTGCTCGCTCTCGCCCACCTCGACGATCAGCAGGCCGTCCTCGCTGAGGTAGCCGGCGGCTTCGTCCAGCATGCGCAGGCACAGGTCCAGGCCGTCCGCGCCGGAGGTGAGGCCGAGCTTGGGCTCGTGGCTGTACTCGCCCGGCAGCGCGGCGTATTCGGCCTCGGTGACGTAGGGCGGGTTGGACACGATCAGCTCGTAGCGGCGGCCCTTCAGACCCTCGAACAGGTCGGACTTGACCGCCTCGACGCGGCGTTCGACGTGCTGGAACACGATGTTCTCGCGCGCCAGCGACAGCGCCTCGTCGCTGATGTCGACGATGTCGACCTGCCACTCCGGGTTGTATTCGGCCATGGCGATGCCGATGCAGCCGGAGCCCGTGCACAGGTCCAGCGCGCGCTCGACGTGGCGATGCTCCAGCCAGGGCTGGAAGCCGGACTCGATCAGCTCGGCGATCGGCGAGCGCGGCACCAGGGCGCGGCGGTCGCTCTTGAACTTCAGGCCGGCGAACCAGGTTTCGCCGACCAGGTAAGCCACCGGCAGGCGCTCGTTGACACGCCGCTCGATCAGCGCCAGCACGCGCTCGCGCTCCCCGGCGGTGAGCTTGCCGGCGCCGTAGGCCGGCGGGATGTCCGGCGGCAGGTGCAGGCTGGCCAGCACCAGGTGGGTGGCCTCGTCGATCGGGTTGTCGTGGCTGTGGCCGAAGGTCAGCCCGGCGGCCGAGAAGCGGCTGGCGCCGTAGCGGATGAAATCGATGATGGAGGCGAGTTCGGCGGTCACGGCGGCCCGGGTCTGCGGCTGGAGGATCGCCAAGTATAGCCGCTGGGGCTCGCCGTCTGGCCCAGGCCGGGGCAAAGCAAGCTGGCGGGAAAGGTGTGGCTGCCCGATATACTGGCCGGATGACTTTCAACGTACTCCTGCAATACCTGCTGCCCCATCGTGCGCTGTCGCGGGTGGTCTACTGGGCCACGCGCTGGACGTTCGCGCCGTGGAAGAACTTCCTGATCGGGCAGATCGTGCGCCGCTACCAGGTCGACATGGCCCAGGCCGCCCAGCCGGATCCGTTCGCCTACCAGCACTTCAATGCCTTCTTCACCCGCAAGCTGCGGCCCGACGCGCGCCGCGCCGACGCCGACCCGCTGGCCCTGCTCAGCCCGGCCGACGGGCGCATCAGCCAGTCCGGCCGCATCGTCGACGGGCGCATCTTCCAGGCCAAGGGCCAGGAATACACCGCCGCCGAACTGCTCGGCGACGAGGCCGCTGCCGCGCCGTACCGCAACGGCCGCTTCGCCACCATCTATCTGTCGCCGCGCGACTACCACCGCGTGCACATGCCGCTGGCCGGCACGCTGAAGGAAACCGTGCACGTGCCGGGGCGCATCTTCAGCGTGGCGCCGTTCGCGGTGGAGGCGATCCCGCGCCTGTTCGCACGCAACGAGCGCCTGGTCTGCCACTTCGAGAGCGAGCGCGGCCCGTTCGTGGCGGTGATGGTGGGCGCGATCCTGGTGTCCTCGGTGGCCACCGTGTGGGACGGCCTGGTGATCCCGCCGTATGCATCGGCGATCCGCCGCAAGTCCTTCGCCGGCCAGAACATTTCACTGGAACGTTGCGGCGAGATGGCGCGCTTCAACATGGGCTCGACGGTGATCCTGCTGCTGCCGGACGGCATGGCGGAGTTCGACGAACTGCAGCCGCAGCAGGTGGTGCAGGTGGGGCAGCGTCTCGGTCGCTGTACGAACTGACTCACATATTCGAGTGACGCTTTTCGTCGTTTTGTGACTTTTTTGGCGCAAGGCGAGGCGCGGCGTCGCTATCCTCCCCGGTATTCGCCGCAGCGCGTGGACGCGCTGCACCCCGAATCCGCGACCGGAGGAAACGCATGCGCATCGTCAGTCAGATCATCGCCCTGAGCCGCTCCCGGCAACTGGGCCGACAGTTCCGCGAGATCGAGCGCATCGTCAACAGCCTGCCCCGCCGCATCCGTGTCCAGCTCGGCACGCTGACCCTCCGCGAGATCGGCCAGGCCTCGCGCAGCGAATTCCCCCATCTGTACGGCACCTCGCCGGACCAGCGCTACCTGCCCTGGGGCGAAGGCACCGACGTCGGCTACGCCCGTGCCCGCTCGGACAATGCCGAGGTCGCCATCCGCGGCGTCGCGCTGTGGCTGGCGGTGGCGTACCACGAGACCAAGGATTCCCCGCACCTCAAGCTGCAACTGCAGCACCGGCACCTGCTGAAGGTGCTGCACGGGCTGAAGGAAGCCCACCGCAGCGGCGCCGAGACGCCAGCGCGCGGCAACAGCCTGGCCGCGGCGTAAAACACGACCGGCGTAGGTTGGGGTGAGCCGCAGGCGAACCCCAACATCGGACGCCCGGCATCGTTGGGGTTCGCCTGCGGCTCACCCCAACCTACGCCCGACTCAGCGGCAGGCCGGCAACTTCAGCGTCTGCCCCGGCTTGATGTGCTGCTGCCTGATGCCGTTGAGCTGGGCCACTTCCTGCACGTCCGAGCAGCCGAGCTTGCGCACGATGCCGGCCAGGGTGTCGCCGCGCTTCACCGTATAGCTGCGCGACTTCCCCGGGGACGCGCGCGACGGCGCCGGGTCGGGCGCCGAAGCGATCACCGGCACCACCGCGGTATGCAGGTCGTTGGCCAGGATCGGCCACGGACCGTCCGCGCAGCGCGCCGCATAGGACGGCTCGATCAGCTTCGGCACCACCAGCTTGGTGCCCGGCGGCAGCGACGCTTGCGGATCCACCCGCGGGTTGAGATTGCGCAACGTGCGGAACCAGCCGCTCTCCATGCCGCCGGCCGAACCCAGGCATACGGTCAACTCGCTCAGCGAGGCCGGCCGCTTCAGCATCACGCTGCCCGGCACGCCGTCGACCTTGGGGAAGCGCAGGTTGTAGCTGTCCGGATGCAGGAACAGCCAGGCCGCCGCCAGCACCGCCGGCACGTAGTCGCGGGTTTCCTGCGACAACTGGTTGTAGATGCGCGGGTCGTAGAAGCTCACCGCGGTGTCGTCGCCGACCAGCCGGCGCATGCGGCCCTCGCCGCCGTTGTAGGCGGCCAGGGTCACTTCGAGGTTGTTGTTGAAGATGCCGAGCTGCTCGTCCAGGTATTCGGCATTGGCGCGCGCGGCCAGCGCCGGATCGAAGCGCTCGTCGAAGCCGCCGTCGCTGCTGAGGCCGAAGCGCAGGCCGGTGGCGTACATGAATTGCAGCGGGCCCGCCGCACCGGAGCGCGACACCGCATGCACCTTGCCGCCGGATTCCTTGGCCATGATGCCGAACAGCACCGCTTCGGGCAGGTCGCGGCTCTGGTAGGCCGGCCACATCTGGTAGCGCATGTACTGGTAGTTGACGTAGGCGTCCATCAGGTTGGAGCGCCACTGGGTCAGCCACATCTCCAGCGCCGCCTTCACCGGCCCGTTCATGGCGATCAGCTCGGACAGCTTCTGGCCGTGCAGCAGGGTCACGCTGCGCTGCGCCTGCGGCAGGCTGGCCGCGCCAGTCTTGCCGGCGGTGGCGCTGCCCTCGGAGGTCTGCTCGCCGCTGACTTCCACCTCGTCGCCCAGCGAGAAGCTGCCGTCCTTCAGGCGCAGCAGGCGGTCGTACACCGCGAAGAAGCGCTGCGGATCGCAGCCCGGGCTGCTGCCGCACTGCGCCGAGGCGCGCTTGAGCTGTTCCAGCGAGGTCGACAGCGTCTGCTGCGAGGCCTGCGCATCGCCGGCGCGCGCCTGCTGCAGCGCCGTGTCGTAGCCCTTGCTGGCCTGGTCGAGCTGCGCGTACAGCGCATTGACCTGTGCCGACGGCGGCGGCGCCTTGCTGCCGCCACCGCTCGCGCATCCAGCCAGCGCCGTGAACGCCGCGAAGAGCGGAAGCAGGCGCAGGGCGCGAACGGAAGCAGTTGCCGGCATGAGGAAAGTCGCGTGTCGAAAACGTCGACAATAGCCGCCGCAAGCATCGGGCTCAACTGATTATTCCGTCTTCACGCGAGGCTACAATCGCGGCGCCTCTCTCGGACGGACCCTCATGACTGACATCCTTATCGGCCGCAACGACAGCGCCACCGTCAACCTCGACCCGCACTACGGCAACCGGCACGGGATGATCGCCGGCGCTACCGGCACCGGCAAATCGGTCTCGCTGATGGTGCTGGCCGAAGGTTTCTCGCGACTCGGCGTGCCCTGCTTCCTGGCCGATGCCAAGGGCGATCTCGCCGGCCTGGCGATGGCGGCCGGCGAGCCGGGCGACAAGCTCAAGGCGCGTCTTGCCAAGCTCGAGCTGAAGGACTGGAAGCCGCAGGCCAATCCGGTGATCTTCTGGGACATCTACGGCAAGCTCGGCCATCCCGTGCGCGCCACCATCAGCGAGATGGGCCCCACCCTGCTCGGCCGCATCCTGGAATTGAACGACACCCAGGAAGGCGTGCTCGAAGTGATCTTCAAGGTCGCCGACGACAACGGCTGGCTGCTGCTCGACCTGGCCGACCTGCGCGCCCTGCTCGGCCACGCCGCCGAACACGCCAAGGACATCTCCACCCAGGTCGGCCTGATCAGCACGCAAAGCATCGCGGCGATCCAGCGCGCGGTGCTGAAGCTGGAACAGGACGGCGCCGACCAGTTCTTCGGCGAACCGGCGCTGGAACTGGCCGACCTGATGCGCCAGGACATGAGCGGCCGCGGCGTGATCAACGTGCTGGCCGCCGATCAGCTGATCCTCAAGCCGCGCCTGTATTCCACCTTCCTGCTGTGGCTGCTGTCGGAGCTGTTCGAGCAGTTGCCGGAAGTGGGCGATCTCGACCAGCCGAAGATGGTGTTCTTCTTCGACGAAGCGCACCTGCTGTTCGACGACGCGCCGGCCGCGCTGCTGCAGCGCGTGGAACAGGTGGTGCGCCTGATCCGCTCCAAGGGCGTCGGCGTGTATTTCTGCTCGCAGAATCCGGACGACGTGCCGAGCACCATCCTCGGCCAGCTCGGCAACCGCGTGCAGCACGCGCTGCGCGCATTCACGCCGCGCGACCAGAAAGCCGTGAGGGCCGCGGCCGAGACCTTCGCGGCCAATCCCAAGCTCGACGTCACCGACGCGATCACCAAGCTCGCCGTCGGCGAAGCGCTGGCCTCCACCCTGCGCGACGGCGGCGTGCCCTCGCCGGTGGAACAGGTGCTGGTGACCTCGCCCACCGCGCGCATCGGCGCGATCACCGAAGCCGAACGCGCCACCGTGCGCCAGCGCTCGCCGGTGGGCGGCAAGTACGACACCGCGGTGAACCGCGAATCCGCGGCGGAGCTGCTGGCCGCGCGCGCCGGCGAAAAAGTCGCGTCCGCCACGGCGCCCGGCAAGGATGCGCCCGCGGGCAACCAGGGGCCCGGCTGGGGTGACACCGTGCGCGACGTGCTGCTGGGCAGCGGCCGCCGCCAGGGCGTGATCGAGGCGATGGCCAAGTCGGCCACGCGCAGCATCGGTTCGCGGCTGGGCACGCAGATCGTGCGCGGCGTGCTGGGCAGCATCTTCGGCGGCAAGCGCTAAGCCGATGCCCAAGATCTCCACCGTCGCCGCCGACAAACCCTTCGCCGAACGCCTGCCCGCGGCGTTCGCCTATCCGCTGCGCGGCGCCGCGCTCGCCAGTTGCGTGGCCCTGGCGCTGGCGCATTACATCGGCCTGCTGCCGACCCTGCTCGGCACCATCGGCACGCTGGCGGTGTGGGCGGCGACCTGGCGCTATGCCTCCGATTGCATGCTGCATACGGCGAACGGTTTCGCCGATCCGCCGGACGTCAGCCTGGGCGGCAATGAATCCTCCGGCTGGGCGCTGGTGGCGATTCATTTCCTGCTCGCCGCGTTGTGCGTGGTCTCGGCCGTGTTCTTTCCGCATGCTTTGTGGCCGATCCTGCTGGGGTCGGCGCTGATCCTGCCGGCGATCGACATGACGCTGGCGTTCGAGGGCAATCTCGCCGATGCGCTGAATCCGCTGCAGATCTTCCGCGTGATGGCCGGTTTCGGCGTGGCCTATCTGATTCCGGTGGCGATCAACCTGATCGTGGCGGTGCTGATCGTCCTCGCCGCGGCAGCCACCGGCGCCTTGCCGCGGCTGCTGGCGCTGCCGCTGTATTCGTTCGCCTACACCTATCTGATCGTGCTCGGCTTCCATCTGATGGGCGCGATGATCCACGAGCGGCACGAGCAGTTCGGCATGGCGCCGGAGGCCCATCGCCTGGTCGCCGACAGCGGCCAGGACGAGGACACCCTGCTGCTCGCCGCCGTGCAAGAGCGTGCCGCGGAACAGCCGCGCGCCGCGATCGACATGCTGGTGGCGCGCCTGCAGGACCGCAGCGCGCCGGCCCCGCTGCACCTGGCCTATCGCCAGCTGCTGCGCCAGGAAGGGCTGCGCGATGCCTTGCTGGTGCACGGGCAGATCTGGACCGCGGCGCTGCTGGCCAATAACGAGGGCAAGCGCGCGCTGGGCCTGGTGCAGGAATGCATGGAGCTCGACCCGGCCTTCCTGCCCGACGATCCGGCCACCGCCGGCCCGCTCGCCGAACTGGCTGCGCGCATGGGCATGAGCCGGCTCGCGGTGAAGCTGTGCCAGGGCTATCTTTCCAAGTGGGCGCGCACGCCGGAAGCGCCGCGCATCGGCCTGCTCGCCGCGCAGCAGCTCGGCCTGCGGCTCGATCAGCCGGCCGAAGCGCTGGTGCTGGTGCGCAAGCTGATCGCCGCCTTTCCGGATCATCCGGTGCACGCGGACCTGCTCGCGCTCGAACGACAACTGCTGGATACCCCTCAAACCCGATGAGCCGCTGGCGACCACCCTCTCCTTCCTCGACCGCGATCATCACCCGCGAAGGTTTCGAGAAGCTCAAGACCGAACTGGACCATCTCTGGCACACGCTGCGCCCGGAGGTGGTCAAGGCGCTCGCCGCCGCCGCGGCCGAGGGCGACCGCTCCGAGAATGCCGAATACACCTACCGCAAGAAGCAGCTCGGCGAGATCGATCGCCGCGTGCGTTACCTGAGCAAGCGGATTCCGTCGCTGAAGGTGGCCGAAGGCGCACCGGCGGATCGCGCGCTGGTGTTCTTCGGCGCGCGGATCGAGCTGGAGAATGTCGACAGCGGCGACACCGTGATCTACCGCATCGTCGGCCCCGACGAGACCGATGCCAGGGCAGGCTGGATCAGCATCGATTCGCCGATGGCGCGGGCGGCGCTGAAGAAACGCGTGGACGACGAATTCGATGCGGAATTGCCGGGCGGCCGCACGCGCTTTGCGATCGTGTCGGTGGAGTACTGAGCGGACCAGAGTTGGCCGCGCTCCCACACCTTCGTCATTCCGGCCTGCGCCGGAATGACGGCTTCTTGCCAGGGCGCGTTACTTACTTCGCCCCTGCGCTCATCTGCGCCGCAATCTGCTGCTGGTGCGATTCGAAGAACGCCACGTTCGCCGGGTTGACCTTCGACTGGTCGACGGTCTTGGCCAGGTTGGGATCGCTGCGTGCCTGCACCGCCAGCGCCGCATTCATCAGCGCCAGGTTGGCCAGCAGGAAATCGCGCGGCGTGAAGCCGTGCTTCTGCACCAGCGGCGCGAGCTTGGTATCGCCGCCGACCGCGTAGTTGGCCAGATCGTCCAGGTTGCGCACCTTGGAAGGATCGGGCGCCGGCTGCGGACGGATGTTCTGCGCGCGCGCTTCCTTGGTCACCGCCATCAGGCGGCCGAGCACGTCTTCGTTGAGGGTGTAGTTCTTGATCGCCAGCTGATCCGCGGCCGGCAATTCCGGGCCGCTGCCCTGCGCCGGGGGCGCCGCTTGCGGCTGCGGGGCGGCTTGCGGGCGGGGACTGGCCTGCGCTGCGGCCGTCAGCGGCGACAACGCGGCGGCGCCCATCAGCGAGAGCGCGAACAGCCAGCGCATGGAAGCGCCGCGACGGCGGGCGTGGGAGTGAGTCATGCGAGATCTCCTGGTGGCATGAACGCCCCACCCTACCGACCGAGCATGAACCGCACCTGCCCAGGCGGGCTGTAGGTTGGGGTGAGCCGAAGGCGAACCCCAACATCGGCGGCGAATGATGGTGCGCACGCTGGGGTTCGCTACGCTCACCCCAACCTACGCGGATGCTTTTCCCAGCGCCGGCTAATGCGCCTGCAACTCCTGCACCACCTGGTTGTGGTCGACTTCGATCTGCCGCAGCCGCGCGTCGCGCGCCGCATCGCTGACCCAGCGCCCATGCTGGGCCTGCTGCCGCTGCAAGGTGTATTCCATATCCGAGAACGGACGCAGCACCAGGCTGTTGGCCGGCACGAAGCCGGCTAGGTCCGGAATGCGCGCGAGATTGTCGCGTTCGCGCTCGCCCGTGGCGCCGCCGCCCTTGCCGTAGCCCAGCATGAAATCGGTCAGCTGCTTGCGCAGCGCCGGCGGCATGCCCGCACGCACTACCAGCACGCCGGAGGGAATCAGGCTGGAGCGCCAGATCACCTTCAGCTGCGCGGCCTGCTCGGGAAAGTTGCGCCGGAACAGATCCAGATCCGGGTTGTTGCCGCTGGACACATCCACTTCGCCGTTGACCACGGCCAGTGCGTTGTTCTGGTGATTGCCTACGCGCACGCGGCCGAAGAAAGTGTCCGAGTTGAGTCCGCGTGGTGCGAACACCTCGGCCTCGGGCGCGACATAGCCGGTCACCGACAAAGGTTCGCCGCGCGCGTAGCGCCAGCGCCCGGGATGCGCGAGCAGGCCGGTCAGGTCGTGGATCGGACCGTCCGCGCGCACCACCAGCAAGGCCACATTGCCCTTGGCGCCGTCGCTGCGCTCGAACTGCGCGAACACGCTCATGTGCTGGCGCAATACCGCTTCGACCGCCAGGCGGCCGGACAGGAAAGCGATATCCACGCGCTGCTCGCCGATCGCGCCGGACAGGCCGGCGTAGCTGCTCACCGAGACGGTGGTGATCGGATGGCCCAGGCGCTTTTCCAGGTCCGCCAGCAGCGGGCGCCATTGTTCGCGCGACTCCGCCGCGCTGCCGATCGGCAGGATGCCGAAGCGGATCGGCTCGACCGCCTCGGCCGCCAGCGCCGCCATCGGCGGCCCGCAGGCCAGCGCCAGCGCCCATCCACCGATCCGGCGCAGCCAGCCGCGCGATCGCCCTGACGTTCTCGCTTCCATAAGAACCGCCCCGATTTGCCCCGGCGTTTATATAGCCGCGAAACCCCCGCTTCGGCAATTGCCGCGACCATTCATGACCGCGGGGACGCGATGTCCGGCACCGGCGGCGGATAGCTGCGCCCCTCGCGCAGGGGCTGGTAACACTCGGCATCGCGGTGGAAGGCCTCGGCGCCATTGTCCGGATGCCAGCCGGGGATGCCGGACAGGGGCAGCGGGCGCAGCTGCAGCGGATCGCGCAGCAGGCTGCCATCGGCGATGCCGGCCGCGCAGCGCGCCGTCACCGAGGCGTCATCCCCGGCGGGGTCATCCCCGGCGGCGCACGCAAACACCAGCGCCTTGCCGACCAGCAGCTTGCCCTCCGTCAGCGCGTGCTCCAGCAGTGCATGGCCGAACACCTCGGCATGGATCGAACCGTCCAGCCAGGCCTCGCGACGGCGCCAGAACAGGCCATGCCAGTCGTGCGCATCCCATAGCGCCAGCAGCGCGGGATCGCGCACCGCGACCAGCACGCCCGCTTCGTCGAAATGCGTCATCGCGTATTGCGGCCGCGAGCGGGTGCTCGGCCCCATCAGCGCGATCTCCGCCACCTGCTGCGCGTTCAGCGCGCGCTTGATCGCCGGATAGCGCAGCCAGGCCAGCGCATTGAACAGGTCGTGCCAGTTGGCTTCGCGGGTGGCGATCGCGCCGTGCGCATGGATGCGCTGCTCGTAGTGCAGGCCGTCGTCCAGCACGGCGCGCGTCTGCGCCACGAAGCGTTCGCGCTGTGCGAGCGGCAGCAGCGCATCGAGCGTTTTAACGGTGGGCCAGTGCTCGCCGCGCAGCAACGCGGCGTATTCGTTCCATGCCGCCAGCGGCGGCCGCTCGAACACGGCCGGGTCGACCGAGCTGCGCGCGGGCGCCACGTAGCGCATAAAGAACTCTCAGCCGGCGAGGCGCGCGTGCAGGTCGTGTTCGTCCGCGGCTTCGACCACCACCTCGACGAACTGGCCCGGCTTCAGCAACTGGCCCGGCTTCGATGGGTCGTGGGCGATGCGCACCACGCCGTCGATCTCCGGTGCATCCGCCGCGGAACGCGCGATGGCGCCCTGCGCGTCCGCCTCGTCGACCAGCACCTTGATGGTGCGGCCGATCTTGCGCTGCAGCTTGGCCGCCGAGATCTCCGCCTGCACCGCCATGAACTGCTCCAGGCGGTCTTCCTTCAACTCCTCGGACACCGCGCCCGGCAGCTCGTTGGCCTTGGCGCCGTCCACCGGCGAATAGGCGAACGCGCCGACGCGATCCAGCTCAGCCTCGCGCAGGAAGTCCAGCAGTTCCTCGAATTCCGCATCCGTCTCGCCGGGGAAGCCGACGATGAAGGTGCTGCGGATGGTCAGCTCCGGCACCGCCTTGCGCCAGTTGCGGATGCGTTCCAGCGTCTTGTCGATGTTGCCCGGGCGCTTCATCAGCTTGAGGATGCGCGGGCTGGCGTGCTGGAACGGGATGTCCAGGTACGGCAGCAGCTTGCCGTCGGCCATCAGCGACATCACTTCGTCGACGTGCGGATACGGGTAGACATAGTGCAGGCGCGTCCACACGCCCAGCTCCGACAGGCCATCGCACAGCTCGGTCATGCGCGTGCGGTAGCTCTTGTCGCGCCACTGGCGCTCGGCGTACTTCAGGTCGACGCCATAGGCGCTGGTGTCCTGCGAGATCACCAGCAGTTCCTTCACCCCGCCCTTCACCAGGCGCTCCGCTTCGACCAGCACTTCGTCGACCGGACGCGAGACCAGGTCGCCGCGCATCGAGGGGATGATGCAGAAGCTGCAGCGGTGGTTGCAGCCTTCGGAAATCTTCAGGTACGCGTAGTGCTTCGGCGTCAGCTTGACGCCCGTATCCGGAATGATGTCCAACAGCCGATTGCGCTTCGGCGGCAGCGCCGAGTGCACCGCGCTCATCACGCTGGCGTAGTCCTGCGGGCCGGTGATCGCCAGCACCTCCGGATACGCTTCGCGGATCAGCTCCGAGCGCTTGCCCAGGCAGCCGGTGACGATCACCTTGCCGTTCTCGTGCAGCGCCTCGCCGATCGCATCCAGCGACTCCTGCACGGCCGCATCGATAAAGCCGCAGGTGTTGACCACCACCGCATCGGCCGCGCCGTAGCTGGGCACGATCTCGTAGCCCTCGACCTTGAGCTGGGTGAGGATGCGCTCGGAGTCGACCAGGGCCTTGGGGCAGCCGAGGCTGACGAAACCGATTTTCTGGGTGGCCTGGGACATGACCTGGGGACCGTTAAGGGTTGGACCAACCAGGAATTATAGCGGAACCCGGATGCCCCGCACGGACGGGTGCCCGGCCCCGCTCAGGACTTCCATTCCTCGGTATAGGC
This sequence comes from Dyella sp. 2RAB6, assembly GCF_052115385.1. Lineage (NCBI taxonomy): Bacteria > Pseudomonadati > Pseudomonadota > Gammaproteobacteria > Lysobacterales > Rhodanobacteraceae > Dyella > Dyella sp. 2RAB6. The sequence goes on along the minus strand of NZ_JBFRGP010000001.1, from coordinate 294,718 downwards.
AAAGCGCGTCGGCCGCAGCGACATGTATTGGACGACGCGCGGCCGCTGCGCCCGGTTCGGGCTGCTGCCATGCGGCAGCAGGTGATGCCAGATCACCATGTCGCCGCGCCCGGCGGCGATCGGCTGCATGGTCAGGCTGCGGCGCGCATGGTCGTTCGGGTTCACGCCCGCCGGAACGCTTTTCAGCCATTGCTTCAGCTCGCGATGAAAGCCCGGCACGCAGCTGAAGGCGCCCTGGTCCGCGGCCACGTCGGCCAGATACAGGATGCCCTGCAATTCAAGGCAGTGCGGCTCGGCGAGGGTGGAGTCCCAGTGCAGATGCGGTCCGGGAAACGGCCAGTGCTGGCGCTCGGGCGGATTGAATCCGACCTGGTCGATGGTGACCCAAAGATCTTCGCGCCCCCACAGTTGCGCGTGAGCCTTGTGAATCCGTGGCGCGAGACGATTGGCCACCACTGCCGGGTGATGCAGCAGCGGCACCCAGATGGAATGGCCCAGCGATGCGCGATACCAGGACTCCGGGTCGTCGCGCTCCATCCCGAGAAAATCGTAGATGGCCCGCTCGGTGGTTTCCGCCGCTTCCGGGGCGATGGCGTTGCGCAGGATGACGTAGCCGTGCTCGTCCCAGTGCGCGAGGTCGTCGGCGCTCAAGCCTTCGACGTCATCGAGGTCGCCGACTTCCGCGCCGACCGCCTCACCGGCCAGTGCGCGCCGCAGGCGATTCAGCGCGGCTTCTTTCAGTTCGCCGCCATGGCGCTCCCACACCCACGCTTCGAACTGTGCAAAGCCCGGCTTGTGCTGGTGCAGATAGCGCAGGGTTTCCAGCACATTGAGGCGCAGGCCGGCCAGCAAGGTCTTGACCACATCCTGCGGCAGCGGCGCAACCGAGCCCGGGGCGCACTGGCAAGCCCAATACGTGTGCAACTCCTCGATCCCAAGACCTGTCGCTGTCTCGACCATCGTGCCCCCCGACACTTCAAAGATGGTTTCCGCCCCGCGTCGCCACGCTACAAGCCGGCGGCCGCCAAGCTTCAATAATCGCGAATATCCAGCGCAATAAAACAGCGCGCGCTATAGCCCAGCCCACTCCACGGCCACGCCAGCTGGCCCAGCAGGCGATCGCCGCCCGGCCATGGCTGGTTGTCCAGCAAGGCCTCGGCCAGCACTGAGCCATCGTCGGCACGACGATAGAACAGGCGGATCCAGTGCAATTCGCCGCTCAGGGATTCGTTGCGCAGGGCATCCTGCAGGCCCGGCAGCAAGCCCTCCGGAGCAAGCACGTCGTCGCGGCTGAAGGCCAGCGGGCCGACGAATACGTCCCAGCTGCGCATGCTCAGATCCCAGCTGTGCAATTGCATGCGCCGGTCGTCGGTGACGTACCAGCACGCCGCCAGCAGTACGTAGAAGGCATTGCGTTCGAACGCGTTCAGCGCATCGCGCAGGCCTGCGTCACCACGGCCGTGGCCGGCAAAGCTTTCCTCGATCTGGCGCTCTTCGCTGATCACCACGTCGACGTCCAGCCGGCCCGGCGCAGCTTCCGCGCCCTCGTGCCAGGTGGCGCGCACGGCGGGAAAATCGCCATCGGTGACCAGCCACTCCTCGTCCTCTTCGAGTTCCACGTCGTGGCGCTCGAACAGGCGCAGCAGCTGGGTTTGTACGGGATCGCCGTTCATCGAAACATCCTGGTCAGTAAGCCGCCTGGTCGGTAAGCCGCGCTAGCCTCTCATAAATGCACAGCCGCTCCCAACCCGCCTAAACTCGTGGCTTTGCCGCCGCGAGCACGCCGCCATGGGCCAGCACATCAACCTTCCGACCTCCGGCACCCAGTGCATCGGCGCCTACCTGGCCAAACCCGAAGGCCAAGCCAAGGGCGGCATCGTGGTGATCCAGGAAATCTTCGGTGTGAACGCGCATATCCGCAGCATCGCCGACCGCCTGGCCGCGGCGGGCTATGTCGCGGTGGCGCCGCAGTGCTTCGACTACCTGGAGAGCGGCGTGGAGATGGACTACGACAGCGAGACCATGGCGCGCGGCAAGGCGCTGGTGACGGAGCTGGGCATGGACCGCGCGGTCGAGGCAGTGGGCAGCGCGGCGGAATCGATCGCCTCGGCGGGCAAGATCGGCGCGCTCGGCTTCTGCTGGGGCGGCACGGTGGCGCTGCTCGCGGCGATCCGGCTGGGGCTGCCGTCGGTGAGCTATTACGGCTCGCGCAACCTGCCCTTTCTCGAGCAGCCGCTGCAAGCGCCGGTGATGTTTCATTTCGGCGAACTGGACAAGAGCATCCCGCCGGAGATGGTGGCCAGGCATCGCGAGAAGCTGCCGCAGATGGAGATCTACACCTACCCGGCCGACCACGCGTTCAACCGCGATATCGGCGCGCAATACCACCAGCCGAGCGCGCTGCTGGCGTGGGACCGCAGCATGGGCTTCTTCGCGCACGAGCTGGCCGGCGCATGAGCGCGACCTTCGCGCTGGACGGCCGCCTCGCCGCCGATACCCGCCACCTCGCCAGCCTGCCGCTGTGCGAGGTGCTGCTGATGAACGACGCGCGCTTCGCCTGGCTGGTGCTGGTGCCGCGCCGGCCGGAGCTGGTGGAGATCGCCGATCTGGCGGAAGCCGAGCAGCACGCGCTGTGGGCGGAAGTGAATCGCGCCGCCGCCGCGCTGCGCGCCTGCGTGCCCTGCGACAAGCTCAACCTCGGTGCGCTAGGCAATATCGTGCGGCAGTTGCACGTGCACGTGGTGGCGCGCCGCGAAGGCGACGCGGCGTGGCCGGGGCCGGTGTGGGGCAGCGGCGCGGCGCAGGCGTATGCACCCGAAGCGCTGGCTCAACTCATCGCCAACCTGCAAAACGCCCTGACGTAGGTTGGGGTGAGCCACCGGCGAACCCCAACGGTGCGGCACCGTCCGAACACAAAAAAGCCCGCGATCGCTCGCGGGCTTCTTGCTGGAACGAAGCGAGCTTAGCGCTGCGAGGGATCGTAGCCGCCGCCGCTCGCTTCCTTGCCCTTCAGTTCGTCGTTCATCTTGACCGGGGCGTGGTAGTCCTCGAGGGCGCGCGCCTTGGTCTCGACCGGGTTGATCTTCTTCAGCGTGCCGCCGTCGTCGTAGTACACGGCGAAACCGTAGTCCAGCTGCATGCGCGCCATGAATTCCAGATGCGCCTTGCGCACCTTCGACTCGTCGCTGGGGGTCAGCAGCACGGTCTTGGGCAGCTTGCCCTGGTCCTTCAGATAGGCGAAGTGGCTGCCGGTATCCAGGGCCGAGAGCACCGCACCGTCGACCACGAACTGGCCGCTCTTGTAGGCCTCGACGGTGGCGTCGAACTGGCCCTGCATCTGGGCCGTCTTGATGGCCTCGTCCTTGGTGGCGCCGCGATGGCAACCGGCCAGGACCAGCATGCTGCCCAGCAGGACGGCGGCAGCGCTGCGGCTGAGTAGCGTGGATAGACGAATCATGTGCATCTCCGGCAATTCAATTCAGGTGAAGACAACGAAGTGAGTGTAGCGCCGGCCCCCTGGCCTGCACCGGCGCGGGACGACAGCCGTTCAGCTGCCGACTCGCGCGAATTCCTGCGAATCAGGTGCGCGGCAGCGTGACGCCGAGCTGGCCCTGGTACTTGCCGCCGCGGTCGCGATAGCTGGTCTCGCACTCCTCGTCGGATTCGAGAAACAGCATCTGCGCCACGCCCTCATTGGCATAGATCTTGGCCGGCAGCGGCGTGGTGTTGGAGAACTCCAGCGTGACGTGGCCTTCCCACTCCGGCTCCAGCGGCGTCACGTTGACGATGATGCCGCAGCGCGCGTAGGTGCTCTTGCCCAGGCAGATGGTCAGCACGCTGCGCGGGATGCGGAAGTACTCCACCGTGCGCGCCAGCGCGAACGAGTTCGGCGGGATGATGCACACGTCCGCTTCCACGTCGACGAAGCTGTTCGGGTCGAACGCCTTCGGGTCGACGATGGTGGAGTTGATATTGGTGAAGATCTTGAACTCGCGTGCGCAGCGCACGTCGTAGCCGTAGCTGGAGGTGCCGTAGGAGACCAGCTTGTTGCCGTCGCGGAGCTTGACCTGGCCCGGCTCGTACGGCTCGATCATGCCGTGCTGTTCGGCCATGCGCCGGATCCACTTGTCGGATTTGATGCTCACTCAGGCTCCCGTTGCGATCAGATGTCCGTCCCCGCGTGGGGCGCTGGGCGGAAAGCGGAAAAACATAGCGGATCGCCCTGGGTCCCGCCAGTCGCAAGCATGGGCAGGCCATGCTGCCACCGGTCGCGGCAACACCCGCGCCCGACGCCTCGCTTGAGCCCGATTATCGTCAGCCAGGCGCAAGCCATACAATGCAAGTCACTGATCCATGGAAACTTTAAGGAAAGACCAATCGAACGCCAGGCTGAGCGGCGGCTAAATCCGCCCCGCCTTTGCCCGTCAACACGCCCCGCCAGCCCCCGTTCTCCGCAGGCACCGGGTCACGCAGTTCCACCATTCCAAAGAGGAGAACACCCATGCAGCACCGCATCAGCTTCCGCCGTCTCGCGCTCGCCGGTTTCATCGCTGCCGCCTTCGGCGCCGCCGCCCATGCGCAGGAGGCGCCGGTCAATCAGGACGTGCAGCGCAACGTCAACCAGCAGCAGCGCATCGAGAACGGCGTCAAGGACGGCCAGCTGACCACCCGCGAAACCTCGCAGCTGGAACAGGGCCAGGCGCATGTCGACCGGATGGAGCAGCGCGACCTGAAAAAGGGTCCGCTGACCAGCCAGGAGCAGGCGCAGATCCAGCATGCCGAAAACGTGCAAAGTCACGACGTCTACCGCGACACGCACAACGGCAGGACGCAGAACCCCAACTCCGCCTCCTCGCGCCGCATGGCCGCCGACGTGCAGCGCAACGTCAACCAGGAGCAGCGCATCGACCAGGGCGTGCGCAGCGGCTCGCTCAACGACAAGCAAGTGGCGCACCTGCAGGGCCGCGAGGCGCACGTCGACCACGAGGAGCACAACGCCGGCGCCAACGGCCATGTGAGCCGCGGCGAGCAGCGCCATATCCAGCACACGGAGAACCGCGACAGCCGCGCGATCCATCGGCAGAAGAAGGCCGGCGGCTGAGGGCTGAGCCTGAGGTGAAACGGGCGCCGCGAGGCGCCCGTTTTCTTTATGGGGTCAGCGCAACGGCGAGACGAGACAGCGCGGCGCGGATGCGTTCGACATGAGCGGCGTCGCCGAGCAGGGATTCCACCGAACAGCCCGCGCCCGGCAAGGGGAACGACGCCGCCGCCTCGTCCAGCATGCGCGCCGACATGGTGACCAGGATCTCGCGCAACGCCTCCTGCGCGTGATGCGAACCGCGCCCCGAGGCGTTCCATTGGGCCACCGGCTTGTCCGGGAATTCCAGGCTGGAAACCAGCCAGTCGAGCAGGTTCTTGAACGGCCCGGGCACGCCGTGCGCGTATTCGGGACAGGCGATCACGATCGCATCGCTCGACCCGATCACCGCGCGCAGCGCCTGCACCGCCGGCGGCAGCGGCTCGATATCCAGGTCCGGATTGAACAAAGGCAGTTCACCCATCCGTTCGAACAGCGTCAGCTCCCATGCCTGCGGCGCCAGTGCACGGCATGCGCGCAGCAAGGCGGTGTTGGCGGAGACGCCGCGGAGGCTGCCGCTGAGACAGAGGATGCGCAAGCTCAATGCCACCGCTTGCTTTGTTGGGGTTCGCTGCGCTCACCCCAACCTGCGCCGTGGCTCATCATGCCGGCGGCGTGCCCTGCACGATGATCTTGCCCAGGCCCAGCGATTTGTTGCGCGGCTGGCGCGACAAGCGGCCGGCGGTATTGCGGGCGATCTCGCGGTAGCGTGCGGCGAGGTCGGAATCGGGGATCGCCGCCACCGTCGGCGTGCCGCCGTCGGCCTGCTCGCGGATGCGGATATCCAGCGGCAGCGAGCCCAGATAGGCGATGTGGTACTGCTCGGCCATGCGCGCCCCGCCGCCCTCGCCGAAGATATGTTCCTCGTGCCCGCAGCTGGTGCACACGTGGGTGGCCATGTTCTCCACCACGCCGAGCACCGGCACTTCGACCTTCTCGAACATCTTCAGCGCCTTGCGCGCATCCAGCAGGGCGATGTCCTGCGGCGTGGTGACGATCACCGCGCCGGCCACCGGCACCTTCTGCGACAGCGTGAGCTGGATGTCGCCGGTGCCGGGCGGCAGGTCGACCACCAGGTAGTCGAGCTGCTCCCAGCGCGAATCGTTGAGCATCTGCATCATGGCCTGGGTGACCATCGGGCCGCGCCAGATCATCGGCGTCTCTTCCTCGATCAGGAAGCCGATCGACATCGCCTGCAGGCCATGCGCCTGCAGCGGCGTGATGGTCTTGCCGTCCGGCGACTCCGGCTTGCCGCTGATGCCGAGCATGCGCGGCTGGCTGGGGCCGTAGATGTCGGCATCGAGCACGCCGACCTTGGCGCCTTCGGCGGCCAGCGCCAGCGCGAGGTTGGCCGCGACGGTGGACTTGCCCACCCCGCCCTTGCCCGAGGCGACCACGATGATGTTCTTCACGTTGGGCTGCGGCGCCAGCGTGCCCTGCACCTTGTGCGCATAGATGCGGCTGCTCACCGACACCGCGGCGGCGTCGATGGCGGGGTCCGCCTCCAGCGCCTGCCGGGCCATCGCGGCGATCGCGTCGACCGCGCCGGCGGCCGGATAGCCGAGCTGCAGGTCGACCGAGACGCGCGCGCCATCCACGCCTACGGCGCGCAGGCTGTCGGCGAGCGGCGCGCCGGTGTGGGAGTCGATCGTGTCGCCGAGGATGCGGCGTACCAGGGCTTCGCTTGCCTGCGTCATGAAAGAGATTTGCAGCGGGAGAGAAGGCCCATTATGCCAGCCGCGGCGGCGCCGCCGAGCTTGCGCATTGCAGCTTGACGGCCAGCCGGGGCCTCGTCAGGCTCCGTCCATACCGTTTCGTATGGGAGGGACTGCATGAAGCCTTTGATCCGCCTCGCCACTGCCGCCGGCCTGCTGTTCGCCGCCGGCGCCGCCCTTGCCGCCAGCAACACGCCAGTGGGCACCTGGAAGACCATCGACGACAAGACCCACCAGCCGAAGTCGATCGTGCAGATCACCGAGGTCAACGGCGAGCTGCAGGGCAAGGTGCTGCAGGTGCTGGCGTCCGACCACGGCCCGAACCCCAAGTGCGTGGAGTGCGATGGCGCGCGCAAGGACCAGCCGATCGAGGGCATGGTGATCCTGTGGGGCGTCAAGCAGGACGGCGACGAATGGGACGGCGGCAAGATCCTCGATCCCAAGAACGGCAAGACCTACAAGGTCAAGCTGAAGATGCTGGAGAACGGCGCCAAGCTGGACGTGCACGGCTATATCGGCTTCTCGCTGATCGGACGCAGCCAGGTGTGGGAACGCCAGGAATAAGCGGCAGCCGGTCGCTCGAACAGAAAGCCCCGCCGATGGCGGGGCTTTTTTTGTCAGTCCGCCGCGGCGTCCGCGCGATGCACGCTCACGCCGCGCGCGGCATAGGCCGCCCGCGTCGCCTTGTCGACCTCGTGCTCGACCACCAGGTGCTGCACCTCGCCCAGCTCCGCCACGCGGTGCGTGGCCACGCTGCCGAGCTTGTCGCTGGTGACCACCACCGCGGTCTCGCCGCTGCACTCGACCATGGTGCGCTTGAACAGCACTTCCTCGCTGTCGAAACCCCACAGGCCGCCGTCCAGGTCCAGCGCGCAGGCGCCGGGAAAACACAGGTCCGCGCGAATACCCTGCAGCGACTTCACCGCCTGCGCACCTACCGCACCGCCGATGCGCGGATCGACCCGGCCGCCGACCAGCAGGATCTCGAAACCCTCGCGATCCATCAGCGCCAGCGCCACGTCGGGCGCATTGGTCACTACGGTCAACCCGCTGCGTTCCGGCAGCGCCGCGGCGATGGCGGTATTGGTGGAACCGGCATCGATCAGCAGGATCTGCCCCTGCCGCACCAGCGTCGCCGCCTTGCGCGCCAGCGCCTGCTTGCGGCCCGCATGCTCGGCGCGCCGCTGCTTCAGCGGCTGCACCGTCACCGTCAACGGCAGCGCGCCGCCGTAGACGCGCTTGCACAAGCCTTGCGCGGCCAGCTCGCGCAAGTCGCGGCGGATCGAGTCCTCCGATACCTGGAACTCCGCCGCCAGCTCCGCGGCAACCACGCGGCCGCGGCTGCGCAGCCGTTGCAGGATCCATTGCTGGCGCTCCTGCGGCAACGCCTCGGCGGGAAAGCTTTCGTGCGCGATGCTGCGGCTCATGCGGTGGCCCTCGCCTCGACCAGGCCGTGCGAAGCCAGCCAGGTGCGCAGGCCTTCCGCACCCTGGAACCACCACGCATGCATGCCCAGCGCAGCGGCCGCATCCACGTTGCGGCGCGCATCGTCGATATAGATGCTGCGCGACGGTTCGATGCCGTAGCGTTCGAACAGGCGCTGATAGATGCGCGGATCGGGCTTGATCAGGCGCTCCTCGCCCGACACCACGATGCCTTCGAAGTCATGCAGGAAGCCGTACAGCTCCAGCGCGCGCGGGAAGGTTTCGTGCGACCAGTTGGTCAGCGCGTAGAGGCGCACGCCGCGCGCCTTCAGTTCGGCCAGCAGTTCCACGCTGCCGGCGATCGGGCCGGCCAGCATTTCTTCCCAGCGCTCGCGGAACGCGACGATCAGCGGCGCCTGCTGCGGGAACTTCGCGCACAGCTCGGCAATCGCTTCGCTCCACGGCCGTCCCGCATCCTGCTGCTCGTTCCACGGCCCCGTGCACACCTGGGTGAGGAAATGCTCCATCGCCGCTTCGTCATCGAACAGCTGGCGATACAGGTAACGCGGATTCCAGTCGACCAGCACGCCGCCGAGGTCGAACACCACCGTATCGATCATTGCGCCGCTCCCGCTCATCGCCGCACGATCCGCGCCGAGGCGGACACCACCAGCAGCAACCCCGCCACCGTGGCCATCGCCATGGGCAGGCTGCTGATCTTCGAAAGAAAGCCGATCAAGGCCGGCCCGCTGAGCAGGCCGATATAGCCAAGCATGGTCACTGCCGCCAGCGCGACCGCCGGCGAAGTGCCCGGCAAACGGCCCGCGGCGCTGAACATCACCGGCACGATATTGGATGCGCCCAGGCCGATCAGCACGAAGCCGAGCAGCGACGCCGGCGCCCACGGCAGGCTCGACACCAGGGCGAAACCGGCGGCGGCGATCGCCGCGCCGGCGCGCACCGTCCACACCGTGCCCACGCGCTGCACCAGCCGGTCGCCGGTGAGGCGGCCCAGTGCCATGGCGATGGAGAAGCAGGCGTAGCCGATGCCGGCCGAGCTGGCCGCGAAGCCGCGGAAGTCACGCAGGAACACTGCGCTCCAGTCCAGCATCGAGCCTTCCGCCATGAAGCTGACGAAGCACAGCAGGCCCAGCAGCAGCACCACCCCGCGCGGGATGCCGAACGCCGCATGGCCTTCCGCATCGCTGGCGCCGGGCAGCAAACCGCTGCGCAGGGAGAACACCAGCGCGGCGAGCAAGGCGGCCAGCACCGTCGCGCACCACACCAGCGGCAAGCCGGTGGCGAGCAGCGCGCTCATCAGTGCCGCGCCGGTGAGGCCGCCGACACTGAACAGGCCGTGGAAGCCGGACATCAGCACGCGACCGTCGAGCTTCTCGACATCCACCGCATGCGCGTTCATGGCCACGTCGACCACGCCGAGCATCACGCCGAAATACGCCAGCGCCGCGGTGAGCGCGATGGCGCTCGGCGCCAGGGCAAGCGCCGGCAGCGCCAGGCACAGCAGCAGGCCGGAGGCGACGATCACGCGGCGGTTGCCGTAGCGATGGGTCAGCCAGCCCACGAACGGCATCGACGCCATCGAGCCGCCACCGAACACCAGCAGGATCAGGCCGAGCTGGGCGTCGTCCAGGCCGAGGCGCGATTTCGCGTACGGCACCATCGGCGCCCAGGCCGACATGCCGATGCCGGAGACCAGGAAGATCAGGCGGGTGGACAGCGTGGCGCGGCCCAGGGATGCGCGGCCGCTCAAGACGCCTTCGTTGCTTGCTTTCATGCCTTGCTGCCCGGATTCAACAATGGGCATGAATGTATACAATCGTGCATAAACAAGCAAATCATGGACGACGCCCGCCTACACAGCGGCCGTCATTCCGGCGTAGGCCGGAATCCAGTAGCGTCATTGCCCGGTTGTCGCGAAAAGCCCCAAAAGCGGCATCTGGAACGCCTCGCGACCATCAATCCTCGCCGCTACTGGATGACTCGCTCCGCTCGCCCCTCCGGGGCCGCCCTGCGGGCGTTCTTCGCGCTACGTGCTCGTCCGGCCTGCGCCGGAATGACGAGCTCTTTCGCAAGGCATCTCCAAGGACGACCCCATGCCCACCATCCTCACCCACGCCGCCGTCCCCCTCCTGCTCGGCGCCGCCGCCGGCAAACGCGCGATATCGCCGCGCCTGCTCGCCGCCGGCGCCATCGCCGCGATGCTCCCCGACGCCGACGTGCTCGCCTTCAAATTCGGCGTCGCCTACGCCGACACCTTCGGCCACCGCGGCGCCACGCATTCGATCGGCATGGCGCTCGCGCTTGGCATGGTGGCCGCACTCGCCTATCGCCCCTTGCGCAGCACGCCATGGCGCACCTTCCTGTTCGTCGGCCTCGCCGCCCTCTCGCATCCGCTGCTGGATGCGCTGACCGACGGCGGCCTCGGCGTGGCGCTGGCCTGGCCGTTCTCCAGCGAGCGCCTGTTCTTTCCCTGGCGCCCGATCGCGGTGTCGCCGATCGGCGCGCGCTTCTTCAGCGCACGCGGCCTGGTGGTGCTCGGCTCCGAACTGAAGTGGGTGTGGCTGCCCTGCGCCCTGGCCGCGTTTGCCGTATGGCTGGCGCGCCGCGGCGCGCGGCCTGAGGCCACCGCCCGCGTGCCATAATCCTCGATCCATTCATCAGCCGAGCAGCCATGTCCCGCCGACTCCTCGTCACCAACGCCCTGCCCTACGCCAACGGTCCGCTGCACCTGGGCCACATGGTGGGCTACATCCAGGCCGACATCTGGGTGCGGGCGCAGCGCATGCAGGGCGACGAAGTGTTCTACGTATGCGCGGACGACGCGCATGGCACGCCGATCATGCTGGCGGCGGAGAAGGCCGGGGTGGCGCCGGAGACCTTTATCGAAGGCGTGCAGCTCAGCCACGAGGCGGACTTCGCCGCCTTCGGCGTGGCCTTCGACCATTACCACTCCACCCATTCGGACGAGAACCGCGAGCTGGCCTCGCTGATCTACACGCGCCTGCGCGACGGCGGCTATATCGCGCGCCGCACGATCCAGCAGCTGTTCGATCCGGAAAAAACCATGTTCCTGCCGGACCGCTACATCAAGGGCACCTGCCCGGTGTGCGGCACGCCGGACCAGTACGGCGACAACTGCGAGAACTGCGGCGCCACCTATGCGCCCACCGACCTGATCAATCCCTACTCGGTGATGTCCGGCGCCACGCCGGTGCTGCGCGACTCGGAGCATTACTTCTTCGAACTGAGCAAGTTCGAGCCGCTGCTGCGCGACTGGTTCGCCGGCAAGCTGACCGATGGCGCGCCGGTGGCCAACAGCGGCGTGGTGGCCAAGCTGCGCGAATGGCTGGACGGCGGCCTGAAGGACTGGGACATCTCGCGCGATGCGCCCTACTTCGGCTTTCCGATTCCCGACGCGCCGGGCAAGTTCTTCTACGTGTGGCTGGATGCGCCAGTCGGCTACCTGGCCAGCTTCCAGGCGCTGTGCGCGAAGACCGGCACGCGCTTCGAGGACTTCCTCGCGCCGGACAGCCGCGCCGAAATGCACCACTTCATCGGCAAGGACATCATCAACTTCCACGGCCTATTCTGGCCGGCCATGCTCAAGGGCGCGGGCTTCCGCACGCCGACGGCGCTGCACGTCAACGGCTATCTGATGGTGAATGGCGCGAAGATGTCCAAGTCGCGCGGCACCTTCATCCAGGCGCGCACCTATCTGGACGTCGGCCTGCACCCGGAATTCCTGCGCTACTACTTCGCCTCCCTGCTGGGCGACACGCCGGTGGACGTGGACCTGGACCTGAAGTCGTTCGAGGAGCGCGTCAATTCGCACCTGGTCGGCAAGTGGGTGAACATCGCCAGCCGCACCGCCGGCTTCGTGCAGAAGTTCTTCGACGGGCGCCTGGCGCCTGCCTTCGGCAAGGTCGAGGCGGAGCTGTGGCGCGAGCTGATGTCGCACTACGACGAAGTGCCGGCGCTGTACCGCGAAGGCGAGTTCGCCGAAGTCACGCGCAAGTTCGTGCAGATCGCCGACCTGGTGAACGGCCATATCGCGGCCAAGGCGCCGTGGAACATCGCCAAGGACAGCACGCGCAAGCAGGAGCTGCACGAGGTGTGCTCGTTCGCGATCGCCGCGTTCCGCCTGCTCGCCGGCCTGCTCAAGCCGATCCTGCCGGCCACGGTGGAAAAGGCCGAGCGCTTCCTCGACGCGCCGGTCACCGGCTTCGACGACGCGCGCGCCGAACTGCACAACCACACCATCCATGCGTTCGAGCCGCTGCTCGGCCGCATCGACACCAAGCTGATCGAGGCGATGGTGGAAGCTTCGCGCGACTCGCTGGCCCCGCCCGAGCCGGTGGCGAAGCCCGCCAAGGCGATCAAGAACGAAACCAAGAAGGACAACGGCAAGACCATGAGCGACACCGGCACCACCGACACCGCTGCGGCAATCATCGGCATCGACGACTTCGCCCGGCTCGACCTGCGCATCGGCAAGGTCACCGCCTGCGCATTCGTCGACGGCTCGGACAAGCTGCTGCGCTTCGAACTGGACGCCGGCCCGCTGGGCACGCGCCAGATCTTCTCCGGCATCCGCGCCGCCTACGGCGAGCCGGAAAAGCTGCTCGGCCGCAACGTGGTGTTCATCGCCAACCTGGCTCCGCGCAAGATGCGCTTTGGCCTGTCCGAAGGGATGATCCTGTCCGCCGGCGACGGCGGCGACGATCTGTTCCTGCTGGATGCGGACCAGGGTGCGAAGCCCGGGGCGACGGTTCGCTGAGGTCCAGCGGAAGAACGGGAATGCCTCATTCCCATTCTTCCGCTTCGTTCAAGCTATCGCCATGAGCACCCTCGCCGACCGCATCGACACCCTGCTCCCGCAGACCCAATGCGAGCAATGCGGCTACCACGGCTGCCGCCCTTACGCGGAGGCGATCGCCAGCGGCGAAGCGCCGATCAATCAATGTCCGCCCGGCGGCGCGGCCGGCATCCGCAAACTGGCGGATCTGCTCGGACGCGAAGCGCTGCCGCTGAACCCTGAGAACGGCGTGGAAAAACCGCGCACGCTGGCGCGCATCGTCGAGGCGGATTGCATCGGCTGCACCAAGTGCATCCAGGTCTGTCCGGTGGATGCGATCGTGGGGGCGGCGAAGGCGATGCATACGGTGATCGCGGACGACTGCACCGGCTGCGAGCTGTGCGTGCCGGCTTGTCCGGTCGACTGCATCGTGCTGGAACCGATGCCGCTGACCCAGGTGGAAGATCCGGCACATGCCGATCAGGCGCGCACGCATTTCCAGCGCCGCGAAGCGCGCCTCATGCGCGAGCGCGACAGGCAGGCCGCCGAGCTGGCCGCGCGCAAGGCGCAACTGGGTGCGACGGTGAGCGACAACCCGGTGCTGGCCGCGCTGGCCCGCGCCAAGGCCAGGCAACAGGAACCCAAACCGTGAAGCGAGCCGACGTCGTCGAGCTGTTCTCCCGCCTGCGCGAACTGGACCCGCACCCCACCACCGAGTTGGACTACAGCACGCCGTTCGAGCTGCTGGTGGCGGTGGTGCTGTCGGCGCAGGCCACCGACGTGGGCGTGAACAAGGCCACGCGCAAGCTGTATCCGGTGGCGAACACGCCGCAGGCGATCCTCGATCTCGGCGAGGAAGCGCTCAAGCGCTATATCAGCACCATCGGCCTGTTCAATGCCAAGGCCAAGAACGTGATCGCGCTGTGCCGGATCCTGGTCGAGCAGTACGACGGCGAAGTGCCGGCGACGCGCGAAGCGCTGGAAGCGCTGCCGGGCGTGGGCCGCAAGACCGCCAACGTGGTGCTCAATACCGCGTTCGGCCATCCGACCATCGCGGTGGACACGCATATCTTCCGCGTCGCCAACCGCACCGGACTGGCGCCGGGCAAGGATGTGCGGGCAGTGGAGGACAAGCTGGAAAAAGCGGTGCCGCCGGAGTTCAAGCAGGACGCGCATCACTGGCTGATCCTGCACGGCCGCTATGTATGCAAGGCGCGCAAACCGGATTGTCCGCAGTGCGTGATCCGCGATCTGTGCCAGTACAAGGACAAGACGCCGGCGGAGCCCGAGAAGAAAAAGGCGCCCGCCAAAAAGGCAGCCACGAAGAAAGCCGCATCGCGGCGTAGGTTGGGGTGAGCCTACGGCGAACCCCAACAATGCGACTGCGCCTCGGCCGTGCGAATGTTGGGGTTCGCCGTAGGCTCACCCCAACCTACGCCGGATGTTTCGCGCATATTCAAAGCGTCCACACGCACACGCCACCGCGCCGGGAGGCGATCGCCGCCGTGCCTTTCGAGCGCAACTTGGTCTTGCACGTTGGGCACACCAGGTGCGAACCGTTCGGTTGCAGGATCGACTTCACCCCACCTTCGTAGCAATGCACGCACAGGTCGTGCGGCACCGCGCCGGATTCGCGGCTGGCCTTGAAGCGATACACCAGTCCGCCCTGCGGCAGCTGATGCAGCACATAGCGTTCGCGCTCCATGCGTGACTGGCGCACTTCTTCCACTTCGCGCACCAGCGCATCGCGCTGTTCCAGCAAGGCCGCATGGGCGAGCTGCATGGCCGCCAGGCGATGCTGGATCTCGGCCATCGCGCCGTACAGTTCCGCCGCCTTGCCGCGTGTCTCGTCCAGCGAATCCGCGCCGGCCATCTCGCGGGCGATATCCGAACCGGTCTTGATGGCGCCCAGCGCCGCCGTGATGTCCGCGAGCATCGGCCAACCTCCCCTTCCGCATGTAAAGAACCCCCGCGGACGCGTCTGGGCATCCGCGGGGTATGGCAAAACCGCATGAATCGATCAGGCCGCCTTGGCCGGTCCTTCCACGCGACGCTCAAGCTCCATCCAATCCACCACCAGTTCGCAACCCTTCGACTTGGCGTTGCGAGCCCAGTCGCGCAGCAGCTCGAAACTGGCCTGGTCGACGTGGTGCAGATCGTCCATCACCACGTGCAGGCGCGTGTTCGGCGGCACCTGTTCCAGCGTGCGCGCCATCGACGGCACCTTGAGGAAAGTAGCGATGCCGGTCAGGTGCAGCTTGGCCGCGCCCGGTTCGTCGTCGTGCTCGGCCAGGTTCACCTTCAGCCGCGAGGACAGCAGGGCCAGGCGGAACAGCGACAGCGCGAAGCCCACCAGCACGCCGGCCAGCAGGTCGGTGGCGACGATGGCGAAGGTGGTCGCCACATAAATCGCCGCGGTGCCCTTGCCGTAGGCGGCGAAGCTCTTCACCTGCTTGAAGTTGATCATCTTCACGCCGGTAAAGACCAGGATGCCGGCCAGGCAGGAAATCGGCGTCATGCGCATCAGCCACGGCAGCAGCAGCGCGAACACCAGCAACCAGCCGCCGTGCAGGATGGTGGCCATGCGCGTGGCGGAACCGGCCTGCACATTGGCCGCGCTGCGCACGATCACGCCGGTCATCGGCAGCGCGCCGAGCAGGCCGCACAGCGTATTGCCCAGGCCCTGCGCGGTCAGCTCGCGGTCGTAGTTGGTGCGCTTGCCGTCGTGCATGCGATCGACCGCCGCCGCCGACAGCAAGGTTTCCGCACTGGCGATAAAGGCGAAGGTCAGCGCGGCGACCAGCAGCGAGGGTTCGAGCAGGCTGCCGAGGTCGGTGAAGCTGGGCAGCGAGATCGCCGACAGCAGGTTGGCCGGTACATCCACCTTGTTGACGTTCACGCCCTGGAACTGCACGAACGCCGTCACCGCCACCACCGCCAGCAAGGCGCCGGGCACGAAGCGCAGCTTCTGCGGACGCAGCTTTTCCCAGCCCAGCATGATCGCGATGGTGGCGACACCCACGCCCAGCGCGGCCAGCCCGGTGCCTTCACCGGAGAACGCATTAGCCAACGCACCCGGCAAGGCCGCGAAGTTTTCCAGACCGCGCGCCATCGGCTTGGCATCGATCAGCACGTGCGCCTGCGAAGCGACGATCAGGATGCCGATGCCCGACAGCATGCCCGCCACCACCGCCGGCGAGGTCATGCGGAACCAGATGCCGACGCGGCACAGGCCGGCGGCGATCTGGATCAGGCCGGCCAGCAACACCACCGGACCCAGCGCCGCCACGCCATGTTCGCGCACCAGCTCGAACACCAGCACCGCCAGGCCCGCGGCGGGGCCGCTGACCTGCAGCGGCGAGCCGGCGATCACGCCGACCACCAGGCCGCCGATGATGCCGGTGATCAGGCCGGTCGCCGGCGGCATGCCGGAGGCGATGGCGATGCCCATGCACAAGGGCAGCGCCACCAGGAACACCACCACCGAGCCGAGCAGGTCACGGCTGAAGAAGTTGCTCGAAAAGTATTTCGAGATCGAGTTAGATGAGATCGGGTTGGAACTCACTGGGCTGCTCCTTTAAGCCGCGGACGCCGAAGCCGCAAAGCGCGCATGCGGGCTTGCATCCGGCACTTTGCGGCTGGCCGGATCGATCATTACGAAGTGGCCGCTGTGCGCATCGAATGCACGCAGTTCCGCCAGGGCGATGTCGTACAGCCAGCCGTGGATGCTCACGCTGCCGTTGGCCATCGCGGCAGCGACGGCCGGCAAGGTGCGCAGATGTTCGAGCTGGCCGACCACGTTTTCCTCGGTGACGCGGCGCAGCGCTTCCTCGCCCTGCAGGTGCGGGCTGTTCTCCGCCACCACGTAGCGCGCCACGTCGGCATGCTTCAGCCACGCAGCCACCGACGGCATGTGCGCCACCTTGGCCGGCGCCAGCAGGCCCTTCATCGCGCCGCAGTCGGAGTGGCCGCAGATCACGATGTGCTTCACCTGCAGCACCTTCACCGCGTACTCGATCGCAGCGACCACGCCGCTCACGTGCTGCGCGTAGGGCGGCACGATATTGCCGATATTGCGGTAGACGAAGATCTCGCCCGGCAGCGCCGAGAAGATCATTTCCGGCATCACGCGCGAATCGGCGCAGGTGATGAACAGCGTATGCGGGCTCTGGCCGGTGGCGAGCTTCTTGAACAGCTCGCGCTGTTCCGGAAAGACGGTGCGGCGGAAGTGTTCGAAGCCTTCGAGCAGACGTTCCATGGGTATATCTCCCGAGCAGTAGGGGACTGGGCGGCAAACGGGCCGCCGAAATGAAGATGTGTGGGGATAGGCCTCGCACGGACATGGCGAGGCAGGGGCAGGCAAGCTGCCCTCAGGCGCGCGGAGACATCAGCCGCGGACGCTCAGGCGCCGCGACGGAAAGCGCGCAGGGGAATCAGGCGTTGGGAGGGGGGCAGATCAGCCCGGCCGCGCGTTCGTGCACGTCGGGCACCGGGCCGATGGCCACGGAAGGGGCGCGGTCATGCCACACGGACCACTCCATCGACTCGACCATGATGTCGTCCAGACACTGGTCGTCGATGGCGCAGGCGCCGGCAAGCGCGTCGGAACCGTCCTCGCCGTCGTCGGCGAGATCCTGGGCGATGTCGGCATCGACCACCGCCGCGACGGCGCTGCGCCCGTCCTTACCCATGCTCTGCGCCGTCGACGCAAACGTCACCAGCACGCCGAACAGGCATGCCATGAACAGGACGAAGACGCGGGAGTAGCGGAAGCGCATAACGCAAGAAGATACGGGCTTGCAGCGCGATGCTCAAGCCCTTGCAGCGCACAATTTTCGTCCAAGCTGAATATGGACGTCCATTTCGTTCAGTGCCGTGAAGCCAAAAACAAGGGTTTTTATGCGGGCTTTACTTCGGCAGCGAGCCGTCTCGCGCCACCGCCGTCACAAAACCGACATCCATGGCCCCTAGGCTCGCCGCCCCGCAAGCCGCAAGAAATTGCGCGCGCATCCGCCGAGCCGGCGCCGAGCATCCAGGGACGGAATCCACACGGCGCGGCGCGCACTCCGCCACGCGGCCTTTGCCGCCGATCCCTGGACGACCATGAAGAGAAAAAAACTCGCCTCGATGCTCTGGACCGTGGGCGCTGCCGCGCTTTCGGAAACGGCTGCCGCCGCCACGCTGGACTTGTACGTGGACCGCAAGACCCAGCAGATCTTCGCCGAACCCGGCCCCGGCAGGGTCAAGCTCGGCACCTTCATGCAGGTGGACGAAAACACCGGCGCCACCACGGCCGCAGCCGCAAGCACGCCGGCCGCAGCGCCCTCCTCCACCGTCGCCGCCATGCCGGCCGCCGAAGCGAAACCCGCCAAGCCGGCCGAGAAGAAGTGGTACGACCGCATCGCCCTGCGCGGCTATACCCAGCTGCGCTACAACCAGGGCCTGGGCGGCGACGCGGCCGATCTGCGTTCGCCCGGCGATCGCTTTATCGGCGACAACCAGGGCTTCGGCATCCGCCGCGCCCGCGTGGTGATCAGCGGCGATCTCAACGATCGAGTGTCGATCTACCTGCAGCCGGATTTCGCCAGCACGCCGACCGGTTCCAGCACCAGCAACTTCGCCCAGCTGCGCGATGCCTATGCCGACATTTACTTCGACAAGGACCGCGAATTCCGTGCGCGCGCCGGCCAGTCGAAAGTGCCGTACGGCTGGGAAAACCTGCAGTCCAGCCAGAACCGCATCACCCCGGACCGCGCCGATGCACTGAACTCCGGCGTGCGCGACGAACGCGATCTTGGCGTGTTCTTCTACTACACGCCCAAGCACGTGCAGGAGCGCTACCAGTACCTGGTGAAGTCCGGCCTCAAGGGCTCCGGCGACTACGGCGTGCTGGGCCTGGGTTTCTACAACGGCCAGGGCGCCAACCGCGCCGAGCAGAACAACAGCCTGCACACCGTGCTGCACTTCAGCTACCCGTTCAAATTCGCCAACGGGCAGTTCTTCGAAGTCGGCGCCGATGCGTACAGCGGTCGCTTCAAGGTCGCCACGCCGGCCTCGATCACCGTCAACGGCCGCAGCTTCACGCCGAAGGACACCGCGCCGGTGAACGGCTCGATCGACCAGCGCGTGGCGGTGCATGCCATCTACTATCCGCAGCCGTTCGGCCTGCAGGCGGAATGGACGGTGGGCCGCGGCCCGGAACTGGACCTGGCCAGGCGCCAGATCCGCACCAGGTCACTGCGCGGCGGTTATGTGCAGGCGACCTACAAGATCGACGGCGGCAGCATCGGCACGCTGTTCCCGTACCTGAAATGGCAGACCTATCGCGGCGCCTCGAAATTCGACACCAACACGCCGCGCATGCTGGTCGACGAAACCGAGATCGGCGTCGAATGGCAGCCGAACAATGCGGTGGAACTGGCGGTGGCCTACGCCAACATGCGCCGCACCAATGTCAGCTCCGCACCCTATCGGCGCATCGGCGGCGACCTGCTGAGGGTGCAGCTGCAAGTGAATTACTGAAGCGGCTTCGCCACCACACGTAGATTTTCTGGCTGCCGGAAAAAGCAAACGGCGGGCTTGAGGCCCGCCGTTTTCCGTCCTTGGGTAGAACTCCCTTCCGATAACCGCTGGCTCTTGAGGCGATGTCAGTAAGACAGCACGCCCCAGAAGCCGATCTCGTTGGTCTTATACTCGAACGCCCGGATCGGGCCTTCCAGCTTGTCGTGCTTCCAAGCGAACGCCAGGCGCAGGTTCTTCAGTGCGTCGTAGGCGATACCGGCGTTGTAGTAGGTGTCCTTCAGCTTGTTCTGCGGACCGCTGACACCCCACCACTTGTAGTCCACGCGGTCGTAGCGGGCGAACAGGGACCACTGCGGAGCGAAGGAGTAATCGCCGAACAGCGAGTAACCCTCGGCCTTGTCGCGCACCACGGCCGGGGCCGGCAGCACGCCGCTGAACTTCAGGACGTCGTCCCAGTTCTTGGCGGTGAAGTACTCGGCACCCACACCGAAGGTCTTGTCGCGGTAGGCCACCAGCACGTCGCCGCGGGTCGCGTTCTGGGTAGCCGCGCCGCTCTGCACCTTGTTGCCGCGCTTGCCGTCGTAGCCACCGACGGCGATGACCATCTCCTGGATCGGCTGGTAGCCGAAGCGGCCTTCCACGTCCACGCCATCCGAACGCGACGGGTTGCGGAAGCCGCGGCCGTTGACCACCGACAGCTGGTAGTTGACGGCGTTGTCGCCGGCGGTCGCGCCCAGGGCATGGATACCCCAGTCGGACGAGTTGCCGAACGAACCCACGCCCGCCGGGGCCACGCCCACGGTGCCACGGCCGCCGTCGATGCTGCGGTCGGTCAGGGTGTTCTCGATGAAGCGGTAGCCGTACCACTTCTCGGCGAACGGAATCCACGGCATGTCGGCCGCACCGAAGCGCACCGTGAAGAGCGGATCGAACGTGCCCTGCACGTAGGCCTTCTTCACGAACAGGCTGGTCTGGCTCAGCGTGGACTGGTAGTTGAAGTCGGTGGTCAGGTTGGCCGACCAGGTGTCGTCGAACTTGTGGTCGACGGTCAGGTAGAAACGCTTGACGTCGAAGCCGGTGCCGTTGACCGAACCGTGGCCGTCCTTGCTGACGAAGCCGCCGGTCTTGCCCTTTTCTTTGTGATCGGCGTTGGTCAGGTCGAAGAACATGGTGCCGCCGATCTTCGTGTTGTTCACGAATTTGTCGATCGTCGTCATCTTCTTGTCGGACGCGACCTGCGCCTTCTGCACGGCCTCGAGGTTCTGGCCGGTGGACACGTTGATGTCCGACTGGGCGTCAGTACGCTCTTCCAGCGCGACGACCTTGGCCTGCAGCTCGGCGAGCTGGGCCTTCAGCGCCTCGATCTCGGCGTTCTGCGACGTCTGCGAGCCCTGGCTGGAGGTCTGGGCAGCCTTGCCCTTCGTCGCCGGCTCCGCAGCCACGTGGAAACTGACTACGCCCAAACCGGCAGCAATCGCCACCGCGAGCAACTTAGAACGCATGGATGTTCTCCGTATGTTGGTAGACATTGCCTGGACCGCCCCCTCTCGATCGGCACGGCCAACCAGGTAATGGCCGGCAGCATGCGGTCGGTCCTTTACGATTCCGTGCTACTTGCATGACAAAACAAAGACACTGGTGCGACCGGCTGCAACAAAGCCACCGCCCGCCACGCCACGCCCACCCCAGGCCGATTCACGGCCGCCCCGGGCCGGCTGATATGCTTCGTGGATGGATAAATCGGAAAACCTGAGCAACAGCATGTCCAACCGGCTGGCCGACCGCTTCCGCGGCTTCCTGCCGGTGATCATCGACGTGGAAACCGGCGGCTTCGACGCCGAGCGCGACGCCCTGCTGGAAATCGCCGCCGTCACCCTGGACATGGACGCCGAGGGCTACCTGCGCCCTCGCCCGGCGGTCTCCGCCCACGTGGAACCGTTCCCGGGCGCCAACCTCGACCCGCGCGCCCTGGAGATCACCGGGATCGACCCGGACAACCCCTTGCGCGGCGCGCTCAACGAACGGGCGGCGCTGGACCATATCTTCAAGGAAGTACGCGAGCGCATGCGCGACGCGGACTGCCTGCGCGCCATCCTGGTCGGCCACAACGCCGCTTTCGACCTGGGCTTCCTCAATGCGGCCGTGCGCCGTACGGGCCACAAGCGCAATCCATTCCACCCTTTCAGCTGCTTCGACACCGCCACCCTCGGCGGCCTGGCCTACGGGCAGACGGTGCTGAGCAAGTCGGTGCAGGCCGCCGGCTTCGAGTTCGACACGCGCGAAGCGCACTCGGCCGTGTACGACGCCGACCGCACCGCCGACCTGTTCTGCGCGATCGTCAATCGCTGGCGCAGGCTGGAAACCTTCGAACGTGAGCACATCGGACTGGATGTGCTGTAGGTCGCGGAAAACCCTATAGATAAGGAATGCGCGAAGGCCGGATCGCAGCGGACGTTCCGGCCGATATGACAAGTTGTCATATCGCTGAAACATTCAGCTCATTTCATTGCAACACGGCGCGCATGAAATAGCGCTCGGGCGGGAATCCCCCGTGACCCTTATCACTAAGGAGCAACCGTGTTGACCTCTAGCAAATATCTCTCCCGTTTCGGCACGTCCGCTGTGTTCGCCGCGGCGTCGCTGTTCGGCATGTCGGCCCACGCCACGGACATCACCGGCGCGGGTTCGAGCTTCGTCTACCCGGTGCTCTCGAAGTGGTCCGCTGGCTATTCCGAAAAGACCGGCAACAAGCTCAACTACCAGTCGGTCGGTTCGGGCGCGGGCGTCGCGCAGATCAAGGAAGGCACCATCGACTTCGGCGCCACCGACGCGCCGCTGAAGGCCGAGGACCTCGCCAGCTTCAAGCTGGGCCAGTTCCCGGTGGTGGTGGGCGGCATCGTGCCGGTGGTGAACATCCCGGGCATCAAGGCCGACCAGGTCAAGCTCGACGGCGAGACCCTGGCCGACATCTTCCTGGGCAAGATCACCAACTGGAACGACCCCAAGATCGCTGCGCTGAACGCGGGCCTGAGCCTGCCGGCCAAGAAGATCACCGTGGTGCATCGCTCCGACGGTTCGGGCACCTCGTTCAACTTCACCAACTACCTGTCCAAGGTCAGCAAGGAGTGGGCGGAGAAGGTGAAGTTCGGCACCGCCGTCGAGTGGCCGACCGGCGTGGGCGGCAAGGGCAATGAAGGCGTGTCGCAGTACGTCAAGCAGATCCCGGGTTCGATCGGCTACGTCGAGTACGCCTACGCGAAGAAGAACACCATCGCCTGGGTCGACCTGAAGAATTCCGCCGGCCAGTTCATCGTCCCCAGCGCCGACAGCTTCGCCGCTGCCGCCGCCACGGCCGACTGGACCAGCGCCAAGGACTTCAACGTGATCATGACCAACGCCCCGGGTGCGCAGGCGTGGCCGATCACCGCCACCACCTGGGTGGTGATGTACAAGTCGCCGAAGAACGCCGAGCACACCAAGGTGGCCTTCGAGTTCTTCAAGTGGGCGCTGAACAGCGGCCAGGGCGACGCCGCCTCGCTGGACTACGTGGCCCTGCCGGCCTCGCTGGTGCAGAAGATCGAAGCCTACTGGGCCTCCGAGTTCAAGCACTGATGACTATCGCGGCGGGTCGTGAAGCGACCCGCCGCCACCGGCACGGAAGCCGGCTGCGGGATCGGGCCGCCCCTTCGCAGGATGGGGCGGCCTGTTGCTGAACAGCGCCGACGCGGCGCCCAATCCATCGACCGGCCGGCCATGCCGGCCGGCGTTGCCAGGAAAGCGAAACCATGCAAGCGAACGAGGCCGCGGCAGCGCCCTTTTCCACCCAGGAAGTCCGCGCGCATCGCGATGCCCGGGACGACCGCCTGTTCGGCTGGCTGCTCAAGGGCTGCGCCCTGCTCGTCCTGGCCAGCCTGCTCGGCGCCGCCGGCTCCACGCTGTGGGGCGGCCGCGAAGCCTTCGCGCACTTCGGCTTCGGCTTCCTCACCAGCAGCGAGTGGAACCCCAGCGACGACGTCTACGGCGCCCTGGTGCCGGTGTTCGGCACGCTGGTCACCTCGTTCATCGCTTTGCTGGTAGCGGTGCCGATCAGCTTCGGCGTCGCGCTCTATCTTTCCGAGGTGGCGCCCCCGTGGCTGCGCACCCCGGTGTCCTCGGCCATCGAACTGCTGGCCGGCATTCCCTCGATCATCTACGGCATGTGGGGCCTGTTCGTGTTCGCGCCGTTCTTCGCCGACCACGTCAAGCCCTGGCTGACCAGCTACCTGGGCAACCAGCCGGACGACGGCAAAGTGTCCTGGGTGGCCGAGCACATCCCCTTCATCGGCCGCATGTTCGGCAACGACAACCCGTTCGGCGGCAGCGTGCTGACTGCGGGCATCGTGCTGGCGGTGATGATCATCCCGTTCATCTCCTCGGTGATGCGCGAAGTGTTCCAGACCGTGCCCACGCGCCTGAAGGAGTCGGCCTATGCGCTCGGCTCCAGCACCTGGGAAGTGGCCTGGGACATCGTGCTGCCGTATACCCGCTCGGCGGTGATCGGCGGCATCTTCTTAGGTTTAGGCCGCGCGCTGGGCGAGACCATGGCGGTGACCTTCATCATCGGCAACAAGATGAAGCTGTCGCCCTCCCTGCTCGATCCGGGCGCCTCCATCGCCTCCACCATCGCCAACCAGTTCGGCGAGGCCGCCGGCCTGCAGAAGTCCGCGCTGATGGCGCTGGCCTTCCTGCTGTTCGTGGTGACCTTCATCGTGCTGATGATCGCCCGCCTGATGCTGCGCCGACTCGCCCACAAGGAGGGCCGCTGATGAAGTCCTCCTCGCTGTATCTGCGCCGCCGCATCACCAATGTGATTGCGCTCGGCCTGAGTTCGGTCGCGACCCTGATCGGCCTGATATTCCTGGCCTGGATCCTGTGGGAAACCCTGCGCCAGGGCATCGGCGCGATCAACTGGAATCTCTTTTCCAAGATCTCGGTGTATCGCGAGAACGGCGGCCTGGCCAATGCGATGGTCGGCAGCCTGATCCTCGACCTGCTCGGCATCGCCATCGCTACCCCGATCGGCGTGCTGGCTGGCACCTGGCTGGCCGAATATGCCAACCGCACCAAGCTGGGCGAGTCGATCCGCTTCCTCAACGACATCCTGCTGTCGGCGCCGTCGATCGTGCTGGGCCTGTTCGTCTACACCATCGTGGTGCTGCCGACCACCGCGCTGACCAACGGCAACACCACGTTCTCCGGCCTGGCCGGCGGCATTGCGCTGGCGCTGATCGCGCTGCCGGTGATCGTGCGCACCACCGACGAAATGCTGCGCCTGGTGCCCTCCACCCTGCGCGAGGCGGCGCTGTCGCTGGGCATCCCGCAGTGGAAGCTGACCATGCAGATCCTGATGCGCGGTGCGCGCTCGGGCATCATCACCGGCGTGCTGCTGGCGCTGGCGCGCATCAGCGGCGAGACCGCGCCGCTGCTGTTCACCGCGTTCGGCAACAACTTCCTGACCTTCAACCCGATGGACAAGATGCCGAGCCTGCCGCAGGCGATCTACGAATACACCAAGGACCCGGACCCGGCGATCAACTCGATCGCCTGGGCCGGCGCCTTCGTCATCACCATGTTCGTGCTTGCGCTTAGCCTGCTCTCCCGCCTGATCCTCTCCCGCAACAAGGTGTCCCATGACTGAGTCCGCCGCCGCCGGCATTCATCCGCAGCCTGCCGCCGTGCTGGCGCCGACCAAGCTGCGCGTGCGTGACCTGAATTTCTACTACAACGGATTCCATGCGCTGAAAGGCATCAACATGGACATTCCGGAGAAGAAGGTCACCGCCATCATCGGACCCTCCGGCTGCGGCAAGTCCACGCTGCTGCGCATCTTCAACCGCATCTATGCGATCTACCCGAAGCTGGAAGCGAAGGGCGAGATCATGCTCGACGAGGAGAACATCCTCGACACGCGCTATTCGATGAACAAGCTGCGCAGCAAGGTCGGCATGGTGTTCCAGAAGCCGGTGCCGTTCCCGATGACGATCTTCGAGAACGTGGCCTACGGCATCCGCCACCACGAGCGCCTGTCGCGCGCCGACATGGAGATCCGCGTGGAGCAGGCGCTGCGCAGCGCCGCGCTGTGGGACGAGGTGAAGGACAAGCTCAAGCAGAATGCGCTCGGCCTCTCCGGCGGCCAGCAGCAGCGCCTGTGCATCGCCCGCGGCATCGCCCTCAAGCCCGAAGTGCTGCTGCTGGACGAGCCCACGTCGGCGCTGGACCCGATCGCCACCGGCCGCATCGAGCAGCTGGTGGAAGAGCTCAAGAGCGAGTACACCATCGTCATCGTCACCCACAACATGCAGCAGGCGGCCCGCTGTTCGGACCTCACCGCCTTCATGTACCTGGGCGAGCTGATCGAGTTCGACCGCACCGAGCAGATCTTTACCAAGCCGGGCAAGAAGCAGACGGAAGACTACATTACCGGTCGTTTCGGCTAAGCATTATTGCTCCCTCTCCCCTCCGGGGAGAGGGCTGGGGTGAGGGGGCGCTCTGGCGATACCCTGTCCAACCCGACTCAAAACGAGACCAAACACATGAGCGGCAGCAACAAGGAACACATCATCAAGAGCTACGACGACGAACTCGCCCGCCTCACCGGCGAGATCGTGCGCATGGGCGAACTGGCCGTGACGCAGCTCGAATCGGCCATCGACGTGGTCGAGCGCCGCGACGAGCGCGCCGCCCAGCGCGTGGTCGCCAACGACGACGCGATCGACCAGCTCGAACAGGAAATCAGCCACGACGTGGTGCGCCTGCTGGCCCTGCGCGCGCCGATCGCCGGCGACCTGCGCAACGTGTTCGCCGCGCTGCGCATCGCCGCCGACATCGAACGCATCGGCGACTACGCCGCCAACGTGGCCAAGCGCTCGATCCCGCTGTCGATGGTGGCGCCGGTCGCGCCGACCAATGGCCTGGGCTATCTCGCCGAGCTGGCCGCCGGCGAAGTGCGCGAAGTGCTGGTGGCCTACCGCGACCGCGACGCCGAGCGCGCCTACCAGGTATGGAAGGACGACGCGCTGCTGGACGAGGCCTATACCGGCTACTTCCGCCAGCTGCTCACCTACATGATGGAAGACCCGCGCAACATCACCCCGTGCACGCATCTGCTGTTCATGGCCAAGAACATCGAGCGCATCGGCGACCACGCCACCAATGTCGCCGAGAACATCTGGTTCCAGGTGCACGGCGAGCCGCTGACCACCCAGCGCAGCAAGCGCGATTTCACCTCCAGCCCGGAAATCACCAAGCTGGGCGATCGCGAGTAAGGCTGATCGGTTGCAAAAAAAGCCCGCCGATCGGCGGGCTTTTTGATTGTGCAGGTTGGGGTGAGCCGCAGGCGAACCCCAACCATGCGATGCGCCTGGCCACGTTGGGGTTCGCCTTTGGCTCACCCCAACCTACGCCGGATGACGTCGCTCAATGCGCCCCGCCGGTGAGCTTCAAGCCGATGATGCCGGCGAAGATCAAGGCCACGCACAACAATCGCGCCGGCGTCGCCGGATCGCCGAACAGCACGATGCCGAGGATCACCGCGCCGACCGCGCCGATGCCGGTCCACACCGCATAGGCGGTGCCGATCGGCAAGGTCTTCACCGCCAGCGCGAGCAGGACCACGCTCACGGTCATCGCCGCCACCGTGCCCACGGTGGGCCACAGGCGGCTGAAACCTTCGGTGTATTTCAGGCCGATCGCCCAGCCGATCTCGAACAAGCCGGCGAGCAGAAGATAGATCCAGGGCATGACAGACTCCTTGGGAGCCGGTCCACGCACGCCTCACGCGTGCGGACGGCATCCGACGCAACTGCAGGGCCGTCCCTGCGGGAGAAGAGTACGAGCGGGGCCGTCCCCGCAAGCCGGCCGGAAGGCCGGGCCCGCGCATTTTAGCAAGCCGCGCGCCCCGCCTCCTGACCCGCTATTCAGCTGATGCGGCTCTCCACGCCCTTCAGCTCGCGCCGCACACGCGCACTGTTGAAGATGCCGTAGATGCCGATCACCAGCCACGCCACCTGCATCACGAAGGCCGAGGTGTTGAAGCTGCCGAACAGCAGGGACAGCATCACGCCCAGCGCACCGAGCACATTCATCAGCTGATAGACCAGGCCGTTGCCGTGCAGCTTGCGCGCCTGCAGCAGCAGGAAGGCCAGCAGCACCAGCGCGACGCCGATATAGCCGGCCCAGTCGTGCCACAGGATATTCATCGCTTCGCACTCCTTTGACGCAAGGCCTCGAACAGGACCACGCCGGTGGCGACGGAGACATTGAGGCTCTCCATCGTGCCGGGCATCGGGATCCTGGCCAGGAAATCGCAGGTGTCGCGCGTGAGCCGGCGCATGCCCTCGCCTTCGCTGCCGAGCACCAGGGCCACCGGGCCCTTCAGGTCGATGTCGTAGATCGAGGTTTCGGTTTCGCCGGCCAGGCCGGTGATCCACACGCCCGCATCCTTCAGCGTGCGTAGTGCGCGCGCCAGGTTGGTGGCGGCCACCAGCGGCACGCGGTCGGCGCCGCCGGCCGAAGCGCGGCGCACCACCGGGGTGAGGCCGACGGCGCGGTCCTTCGGCACCACCACCGCGGTGACCTTGGCCGCCGCCGCGCTGCGCAGGCAGGCGCCGAGGTTGTGCGGATCGGTGACGCCGTCCAGCACCAGCACCAGTGCGTCCGGCCCGGCCTGCTCGATCAGTTCGGGCAGGTCGCCCTCGTCGGCCATCGGCGGCGCCTCGTAGCGCGCCACCACACCCTGGTGGCGGGCTTCGCCGGCGACCTTGTCCAGCTGCTCGCGCGGACGGTGGTACACCGGAATGCGCAACGTCTTGGCGCGCTCCGCCAGCTCAAGCACGCGTGCGTTGCGCTGGCCGTTCTCGACCAGCACTTCGCGCACGCGTTCGGCGTCGTTGCTCAACGCGCCTTCGACCGGGTTGATCCCGACGATCCAACTCTCGCTCATCGCTTGCCCTTGCCTTTATCGGGCCGCGGCTTGCCGGACGAATGCCCGGCCTTGCCTTGTTTCGCCGGAGTCTTGCCGCCGCCCGTGGTTTTCGCCTTGGCGCCGCCCTGGGAGAAACGGGATGGCGGCGCCGCATCGCGCGCATTATCGCGCGACGGCGCCGGTTTGCGTCCCTGCTCGGGAGCCTTGGGCAGCTTGGGCAGCGAATAGCGCTCGCCCGCCTGCGCGTAGTCGTAGGCGCGGCCCGAACGCGGCGGTGCGACCGCCTCGCTCTTGGCGACCAGGCGGAAGTCGATCTTGCGGTCCTCCAGGCTGGCACGCAGCACCTGCACGCGCACGTGGTCGCCCAGGCGGAACTGCGCGCCGCTGCGCTCGCCCTTCAGCAGATGGCGGATCGGATCGAAATGATAATAGTCATTCGACAACTGGCTGATATGCACCAGGCCGGACACCTTCGACTCCTTCAGCTCCACGAACAGGCCGAACGAGGTGACGCCGGTGACGGTGCCGTCGAATTCGCTGCCCACGTGCTTGGACATCCACGCGCACTTGTAGCGCTCGTCCACGTCGCGCTCGGCTTCCTCGGCACGGCGCTCGCGCTGCGAGCAATGCAGTGCCATCGCGGCCATCTGCGCCGGGCTGTACACGTAGTCGGCCGGCTTGCCGCCGTCCACCGCGTAGCGGATCGCGCGATGCACCAGCAGGTCCGGATAGCGGCGGATCGGCGAAGTGAAGTGCGCGTACGCCTCCAGCGCCAGGCCGAAGTGGCCCCGGTTGTCCGGCTGATACGCCGCCAGGCTCTGCGCGCGCAGCAGCACCGACTGCACCAGCTCGCGCTCGGGACGGTCCTGCACCATGCGCAGCACGTCGGCGAAATCGCCGGGGGTCACTTCGTCCAGCGGCGGCAGGCGCAGCTTGAATTCGCGCAGGAACTGCTGCACATCCTCGTACTTCTCTTCCGGCGGCTGCTCGTGCGCGCGGAACAGCGCGGGGATCTTCTTCTTCGCCAGGAACATGGCCGCCTGCACGTTGGCGGCGATCATGCATTCCTCGATCAGCTTGTGCGCGTCGTTGCGCTGGGTAGCGCCCATCGCCACCACGTCGCCGGTGTTGTCCAAGCGGAACTTCACTTCCGGCGTTTCGAAGTCGATCGCGCCGCGGCGCTTGCGCTGCGCGGCCAGCAGCTTGTACAGGCCATGCAGGTTTTCCAGCTGCGGCAGCACGTTGACCAGCTCGTGGCGCGCATCCGCATCGTTGAGGCCGATCGCCTGCCACACGCGGTCATAGGTGCAGCGCGCATGCGAGTACATCACCGCGCTGTAGAACTTCGAGCGGATGACCTCGCCCTCCTCGTCCACCGTCATGTCGCACACCATGCACAGGCGCTCGACCTTCGGGTTGAGCGAACAGATGCCGTTGGACAGCGTCTCCGGCAGCATCGGCACGACGAAGCCGGGGAAATAGGTGGACGTGCTGCGCTCGTACGCCTCGCGGTCCAGCGCGCCGCCGACCGGCACGTAGTGCGACACGTCGGCGATCGCCACCACCAGGCGGTAGCCGCCGCCGCGCCTGGGTTCGGCGTAGACCGCATCGTCGAAGTCGCGCGCATCAGCGCCGTCGATGGTCACCAGCGGCAGCGCACGCAGGTCCACCCGGCCCTCGCGCTCGGCGGCGGTCACCTGCGGTTCGATCTGGGCGGCATCGCGCGTCACTTCCGGCGGCCATTCGCGCGGCAGGTCGTAGCTGGCGATCGCCATCTCCACCAGCAGCGAAGGCTCCAGCCGTTCGCCCAGCACGGCGAGGATGGTGCCCATCGGGCCGCGATGCGGCGTGGGCTGGTCGGTGATCTCGATCACCACGATCTGGCCGTTGCGCGCGCCCTGGTCCTGGCCGGGCTTGATCATGATGTCCTGGTGCAGGCGGCGGTCATCCGGCGCCACCATGGTCACGCCGTTCTCCATCACCACGCGGCCGACCAGCCGCGGCGAGCGGCGCTGCAGCACTTCGACGATGGCGCCCTGCTTGCGGCCGCGCCGGTCCAGGCCGACCACGCTGGCCAGCACGCGGTCGCCGTGCAGCACCAGGCGCATCTGCTGCGGCGACAGGTACAGATCCTCGGTACCGTCCTCCGGCCGCAGGAAGCCATAGCCCTCGGCATTGGCCAGCACTAGGCCGGCGATCAGGTCGAGCTTGTTGCTGGGCGCATAGCCGCCGCGGCGGCCAAGCAGCAGCTGCCCGTCGCGCACCATCGCGCCCAGGCGCTTGCGCAGCGCATGCAGGTCGTATTCGTCGTGCAACTGCAGCGACTCGGCGATGCGCGCCTCGCTCAGCAGCTCGCCGTGCTCGGTGAGCAGGGCGAGGATCGCCTCGCGGCTGGGAATCGGCCGCTCGTAGCGCTGCGCTTCGCGCTCGGCATGCGGATCGGCCTCGCTCTTCGCGTCACCGCGGACCGACGGCGGCGCGGCGCGCTTGCGCGATTCAGGCGCCGCCTTGCCGGCCGGGGCCTGGCGGTTCGAGGTCTTCTTCTTGCCGGGGTTAGCCGGCTGGTCCTGGTCTTTTCGGGTCACTTATCAGCCTTGATGGATGGCGCCATGCCAAGCGTGGCAAAGCGCGATGAAGAAACGGTAAAAGGATAGTTGACAACCCACTACTCCATCCTTAATCTACGCGGCTCACGCAGCTCGCTTAGCGCGGTGCGGGACACCTGCCCAGGTGGCGGAATTGGTAGACGCACTAGTTTCAGGTACTAGCGGGTAAAACCGTGGAGGTTCGAGTCCTCTCCTGGGCACCAATTGTAAACGAAGCCCGCCGCAAGGCGGGCTTCGTCGTTTCAGATCCTGCCGATCAGGCGGTAGACGCGCTGTTGGCGTGCTTCCCCCGCAGCCGCCAGGGCACCGAAAGCTTGGACAGCCGCGCGCGCGTCCATGCCGACAGCGGCCGCTCCACATAGCGGAACAGCGCCCAGGCGCAGATCACTGCCATCACCGGGCGCGTCAGCAGGAGCACGATCTCGAATGCCGGATGGCTTAAGGAAAGCGCGGTGGCAACGCGTTGCATCAGCTCGAACACATAGACGTGCACCAGATACAGCGAATACGAGATGCCGCCCATCCATACGGACCATCGCGGCAACTTGAGCGCATCGATCTTCGCCAGCAGCACGATGCCGACGAACACGATGGCCAATGGCGCACCCCATCCCAGCGGACCGAAGAAATTCACC
Organism: Dyella sp. 2RAB6; assembly: GCF_052115385.1. NCBI lineage: Bacteria > Pseudomonadati > Pseudomonadota > Gammaproteobacteria > Lysobacterales > Rhodanobacteraceae > Dyella > Dyella sp. 2RAB6. The sequence continues at coordinate 262,901 of NZ_JBFRGP010000001.1, read as the reverse complement.
ATCCCCAACGGCTGCCAGACCATCCACAGCAACGTCAGCCATAGCATCGCGACGGCGTAGACCATGGCGGCCGATCCGATCCTGACGCGGGAACCGTAAAGCCAACCAGCCGCCATGCCGGCGACGAAATCCCACACGATCGGGTTGATGGCGAGATTGGCGTATCTGGACCATGCCACCAGCGGTTGTGCTGCCACCTGCAGGGTGTAGCCCCCGCGCCAGAGCGGAATCGCCAGCAAGGTCAAGGCAAACCATGCCGCCATGACGACGTAGCGCCAGCGGCCGAAGAACATCGCCAGCGCGAACACCAGATAGAAATACCACTCGAAGCACAGCGTCCAGGCAACACCTACGGCCATCTGGAAATAGATGCCCGATGCGCCCGGGTCATGCGGAATAAAAGCGAGTCCTTCCGCATACGAAAGGACGAGCGCGCGGTCGAGCCATCCGCCAAAGCCATGTTCCACCACCAGGGCGATCGGCGTGATTACCGCCAGCAACGGCCAGATCCTGGCGAAGCGCCTGGCCAGGAACTGCCCGACATAGGCCTTGCTTCCATCGAAGTCGCGCGTGGTCCACACCATCAGAAAACCGCTGATGATGAAAAACAGATCGACGCCCATCGCCATCGGCAACAGCACCTGGTCGGCGATCGCTTTGCCCGCCGCCGTGCCCAGCAGCATGCTGCGGCTGTGCACCATCACCACCATCAGCGCGGCGAGACCTCGCAGCGCCTGAATCCATGCCAGCTTGTGCGCGTCCGTCCGCGCGAGTCCATCCACGCGCTACGCCTCCGGCAAGGCCTGGTGCCGCCGGCGCCGATAGGCCTGATGGAAGCCGGCAGTGTGATGCAACTGGACGCCTTCCTCGCGCTCCTCGGTGGCGGCAATGCGCGCGAGGAAGAACGTATGCGAACCGATCACCTGGCTATGCACGATCGCGAGCTCCTGCACGCGCAGCGCACCGGCCACCGTCGGCAGGCCGAACTCCTTCGAAGGCCGCGTGGGCAACGGCAGCGCGCTCCAATCCTGCGGCGCCCGCTTGTGATGCGCAGCGAACTTGTAGACCACGCCCTTCATCGCCGCCGGAATATGCGAGAGCGCCACCCGGCGAACCTCGCGCATCACCGGCTCGGAGACATTGGTGCTGCGCAAGGCCAGCGAGTACAGCCCGCTTCGCTCCAGCGGTCCGATCAGGTCCATCGGAAAGATATTGCGGTGCCCTGCCCCATCGACCGACACCAGCACCACCGGCCGCGGACACAGGTAGGCGATCATCAACTGCTGCGCCGCGGCCGGCGGCATGTTCAAGTGATTCGACGCGGCGTGCCTGGCCATGCTGCGGTTCTGCAGCCACGCGTTCCACCGGCGCAGCGGCCATCCGAGGCAGCGATGCTCGCCGGCTTCGATCCGATAGAACGCCAGCGGCGCCACGTCGGCAGTCACCGACGTAGCGCGCACCAGCTGCAGGCTTCCGAGCAGGCGCCCGCTGGCGCTATCGCGGTATTCGAGAACCGGATGCGCGCCGCCATCGACACTGGTCGCGATGGTCAGCGGATGCAGCGACGCCACCGTGTGATCCGCCGTGACATCGTCCGCCCGGCCATCCCCGCGCAGCGTGGCCGTCACTATCCGCGATGACGGCGCCACCCCCACCGAAGACCATTGCGGCAAGGGGCGCACGAACGGCCTGAGCCAGTCCTTCCACATATCAGACACGCCGGAACAGCAAGAACATATACAGGCTGGCAACCATGCCCAGACCTCTCGGCGCCATGCGTTCCAGCCGGAAATGCGGCGCCGCGGCCCGCGCCACCACGCCGGGCGCAAAACGATGCACGCCGCTGGCGGTGTCGAAGGTGTAACGGCCATGGCGCACCAGCGCGAGCAGATTCCTGCGCCACCAGCCGTAGCGTGCATCGCCGAGATAGTAGGGATTGAGCATGCTGGCCAGCACGAATCCGCCCTCGCCCACCACGCCTGCCAATTGCTCGAACAGCGCCACGTGATCGGCGAAATGATTGAGCACGGCAAAGTTGGCGGTGACCGCCTGCACCTTGCAGCCCAGCCGGGCTTCCAGCGCGATCACGCGGCCGCCGGCGATCTCGTCGCGGCAATGGATTTCCAGATACTCACGCATCGAGTCCGCGGGTTCGTAGACAAACGTCCGGTGACCGCGCGCGGCATAAGCCTTGGCATCGATCCCGGTACCGGCGCCGAAATCCAGTATCTCGTCCCCGTTGCCGAGCAGCCCCAGCGCCATCCGCTGAAACCTGTCGCGCACGGCTACATCGCGCTTCGAGGACATGAAGATGCGGTGGTACTGCGCCCCGGTATGCACGTGATCGATGGCCTCGCGGTAGCGACCCATGGATGTTGGCTGGGTGTGAGTACCTCGCTGGCCAGGAAAGGTTGCCCTGGGGTGTCACCCCTCGGCGAACGCGTCCACCCCGTCGACCAGCCGCCTGGCCAGCCGTGGTTGCGCGAACTGCTCCAGCCACCAGGCCAGCGCGCGGCCTTCGTGGTCGCCGCGCCAGGCCACGTAGAGCGTGTTCGGCTCGCGCGGATCGGCGGTGCGCCTGGCCACCAGCTCGCCGCGCTTGAGCAGCGAGGCCACACGTTGTTTCGGCAGCCAGCCCACGCCCAGGCCTTCGCGCTGGGCCAGGATCTTGGCGTGCATGCTCGGCACGGCCAGCACCGCCTGGCCGCCCTGCAGGCCATAGGCGCGTCCCGCCGACTGGCGCGCGGTGTCGGCCACCACCACTGCGCGATGGGCCTGGATCGCCTCGCGCCCCAGCGGCTCCTTCTGTTTGGCCAGCGGATGCCGCGGCGACACGGCGAAGACCCATTCCAGTGCGCCCAGTTCGCGCCATTGCAGGTTGGGCATCGATGGCGGCTCGTTGGTCGCGCCGACCACCATGTCGGCACGGCCATCGCGCAGGGCTTCCCAAGTGCCGCCGAGCACTTCGTGGGTGACCCGCAGGTTGACACCCGAAGCAAGCGCATCGAAGGCGCGGATCACCGGCAGCAGGGTGGCGAACTCCAGCAGTTCGTCGGTGACGATCCACAGCCGGTCTTCCCAGCCACCGGCGACCTGCTTCACGCGCCGGCTCAGGCGCGAGCTTTCCAGCGCCAGCCGCGCCGCCTCCTGCGCGAGCAATTGCCCGGCCGGCGTCAGTTGCAGGCGATAGCGGCGGCGGTCGAACAGCAGCGCGTCGAAACGCGCTTCCAGTTGGCGAGCGGCATGCGACACGGTGGACGGCGCCTTGCCCAGCCGCACTGCCGCACGAGACAGGCTGCCGCTTTCGCGGATCGCCTCCAGCAGGGCCAGTTCGTCGTCCGACAGCATGCTGCTTCCCCCGTGCGATGTGCGCCGCGATGCTACGGCAACACGTTCGATCCCGTCGAACGTTTCCGTCGAAAAGCCGGCACGGCATCGGTCCGGCTGGAGCGCAGCATCTGTTCCAGGTCCAACCCACTACCTGGAGACAAGCCATGAACCGTTTCGCCAACCAGACCATCCTCGTCACCGGCGGCAGCAGCGGCATCGGCCTCGCCGCCGCCAAAGCGTTCGCCGCCGAAGGCGCGCGCGTGGTCATCACCGGCCGCGACACCACCGCACTGGAACAAGCCGCCGCCGCCATCGGCCCGGGCACGCTGGCCGTGCGCAACGACGCCGGCGATGTAGCCGCCGCGCGCCAGCTGGCCGGCGCTCTCGCCGACCAGGCCATCCGCCTCGACGCGGTATTCATCAACGCCGGCATCGCCCGCTTCGCCGCGTTCGCCGAGGTGCAGGAGAACTTCTGGGACGAGATGTTCGACATCAACGTCAAGGGCGCCTACTTCCAGATCCAGGCGCTGCTGCCGCTGCTGAACCGCGGTGCTTCGATCGTGCTCAACGGCTCGATCAATGCGCATATCGGCATGCCGGCTTCGTCGGTCTACGCCGCCAGCAAGGCCGCGTTGATCTCGCTGGCCAGAACCCTGTCGGGCGAACTGCTGGCGCAGGGCATCCGCATCAACGTGATCAGCCCCGGCCCGATCGGCACCCCGCTGTACGGCAAGCTGGGCCTGGACGCGGCGACGTTGGAGAGCACCGCTGCGCAGATCCAGAACCAGGTACCGCTGGGCCGCTTCGGTACCTCGGAGGAACTGGCTTCGACCGTGCTGCATCTGGCCTCGCCCGAATCGGCCTTTATCGTCGGCACCGAAATCATCGTCGACGGCGGCATGAGCCAGTTGTAAGCCGCGCAAAGCTACGGCGATTCGCCCAGCGTCTTCACGATCAGGTTGATCGCCTCGTCGTTGCGGTACACGCGGTGCCCCGAGGTCACCGTAGTGGTGGATACCGCACCCGGCAGGAAGCTGCTTTCCAGCGGCACCACGCCATCGCCGGGCACCGCCTCGCCCGGCAGGCTGCCGGCGATGGTGTAGTAGCGCACGCCCGGCACCGGCAGCAGCGACCATGCGGCGTGGCTCACCGGTTGGTCGGGCCTCAGCGAGCTGATGCTGCTGAGGCCGCGCTCGCGGTAGGCGCGCAGCAGGTCCGGCTGGATTTCGTCGGGGTTGGCCTTGACCAGGCGCGCGATCGCATCCAGTTCGGATCCACCCGGCTTAACCAGGCGCAGCGCCAGGCGGCCGAAGAAATCTTCCGCGACCGGGCTGCCGTGATGCGGCGTGGCCAGGAAGAACGCGGTATCCACCCCGGGATACGGCACGAAGCGCAGCACGCGGCGCATCGTCTCGATGTCGTCCGTGCTGCCGTGCAATTGCTGCTCCGGCACCAGGAAGGCGGCGCGCCACAGCACGTCGCCGCTGTCGGCGGTGAGCAGCCGCGCGATGATGCCGCCCATGCTGTGGCCGACCAGCACCAGCCGTGCGCGCGCCGCATCGTGCGCAGCGGGATCCACCGCCGCCCATGCATGGTCGAGAAAACCCTGCACGCGCAGCCGCGACAGCAGCACCGGCGCATTGGTCTGGTACACCACGTGCCACACCTGGTAGCGCGAACGCAGTGCCGGCGTGCCCTGGATGCGGTTGGTCAGCCGCGCCCATACCAGCGGGCTGCCGGCCAGGCCGTGCAGCATCACCACCGGGATCTTGCCGGGGTCGTAATCCTCCAGCAGGTACACGCCCTGGCGCTGGCCGATGTCCTTGCCGTTGACCAGCAGGTTGCGGATCGCCAGCTGCTTGAGCTGCGACGAGTCGGCCAGCATGGCGTAGGGCGCGGTGGTGTCCATCGACAGCACGTATTCGCGCGGGCCGATCGCCACGCTGCCCAGCTTCAGCGGATCGGCGAAGACCAGCCGCGGCGTGCCGCCCTCCGCATCGGCCTCGATCCACGCCACCGCGGTGCGCGTCACGCCCTCGGGCGGGAACAGGCGGCAGCGCGGCGTGCCTTCGCAACGCCGCGTGGCGGCGACCAGGGCCACGCCGAAGCCGTTGGTGGCGAAACGCTGGCCGAACATCAGGCTGGAGATCTGGATGCGGTCGGCGCGCACGAACATCGGCGCGCCAGCCAGGTCAGGCGACAGCGTTCCCAATTGGACCGCCAGCGGATCGCCGCCGATGTCGAGGGTGCGCGCCTTCCAGTGTTCCGCTTCGGTCGCCAGCAGGAAATCGAGCAGGTGGCCGGTGCATTGCGTATCGAGCGCGACCGCCTCGTCGGCGACCGGGCCACCCGCCAGAGCGGCGCGATAGGCACCTGCGGCACAGCGCAGCCAGCCGCGCGCCGCGCGCTCCGGCGCGGCCTGCCGCATGGCGTCCATGGCCCAGCTCTTGGCCACGCTCAGGGTGGCAGCGGGTGCGGATGGCACGAGGCGGCGCACCGGCGGGGCGCACGCCGCCAGCATGCCGGCCAGCGCCAGCAGCCCGAACACGCGCCCGCACCATCGGTTCAACCCGTCGCGCATGAAGCCCCCTTCGATGCGTCGCCTTGCGCCTGGACCTGGCCTTGCGCCTAGACCTGCGCCGGCGGCCCTTTCAACTCGATCATGTTGCCCTGCGGATCGTACAGATACAGCGAGGGGCCTTCGCCCTCCGCACCGTAGCGCGAACCGCTCTCGCCGATGCGCGCACCGTGGGCTTCCAGGTGCGCGCGGATGGCGGCCTCGTCGTAGCCCTCCACCGCCAGGCAGAAATGGTCCACGTTATGGCCTTCCTGGCCGGGCGCCGCGCCGCCCAGGCGGCCCAGTTTGGTATCGATGCCGACGATATCGATCAGCGAGGTGCCGGCACGCAGCTGCACCAGGCCGATCGCCTCCTGCCGCCGCTCCACCGTGCAACCGAGCACGCGGCAGTAGAAGTCTTCCAGCGCGGCGGGGTCGATGGCGCGCAGCACGATGTGGTCGAGCTGGCGCAGGCGGAAGGGGGGATGGCTCATGCTGCGGTACCTGAATGCGAGGAGGAGTTGTACCAGCTACGCAGTGGTGCTGGCGGGCTGAAATGCAAGTTTTCGATGGCGGGGACGGGGGCGATGGGTCAATCGAGCCGGTCTCCTTGCGGCACGCGATCTCGCACAGTCCCGTGTCGATCCCGCGCACGCTCATTCGTCGCATGCATGAAGGCGGCCATCTCGGCCGCCCCCTCCCCCGAGGAAACTGCCATGTCCTACATCGATGGTTTCGTGATCGCCGTACCCAACGCCAACCGCGAACAGTTCATCACCCACGCCCGTACCTTCGACGCCATTTTCGTGGAGTTTGGCGCCATCCGGGTGGTGGAGTGCTGGGGCGACGACGTGCCCGACGGCAAGCTCACCGACTTCCGCCGCGCCGTGCAGGCGAAGGAGGATGAATCCGTGGTGTTCTCCTGGGTGGAATGGCCCGACAAGGCCGCCCGCGACGCCGGCATGGCGAAATTCATGCAAGACCCGCGCATGGAAGCCGCCGCCGACTGCCCTTTCGATGGCAAGCGCATGATCTTCGGTGGCTTCGTGCCGGTGGTCAGCCTGCCGGGCTAGGCAAGCGCCGATTTTGCCGGTCAGCGCCGCACGTCCGCTGGCCGGACTTTGCTTCCGGAATCCCATCGCTTGGCCACAGTGGCCAAGCGATGGCTCAGCGCGCATCCGGGAGAGGGTTGGAACAAGGGTTCCAGGCCCGGGGGGCGAATCCAGGGCCGACATCGTATAATCGCCCCCTTAAAGCGCGGTGGGAGAAGCGGACACGTCCGCTGCCGAAGGCGCAACGCCCGTAATCGCTCAGGCTCCCATACCACCGACGCTGCGGAACAACTCTGGAGAGACCGGTTAGATCCGGCGCCGAAGGGGCACGAAGCGCAACCCGCTTCCAAACTCTCAGGCAAAAGGACAGAGGGGCGCCTGACGTGCGGCACGCACGTCCTGCTTGTATTAGGCCCCCTTGGACGCCCACGTCATGACCCAGCACGCCTCCCCTTCCCTGCGCGACCTCGAGCACCACGAAGCTTTCATCGAGCGCCATATCGGCCCCAACGACGCCGAGATCGCGCACATGCTGCGTGCGATCGGCCACGACTCGCTGGAGTCGATGACCGACGCCATCGTCCCGGGCCAGATCAAGTCGGCCGCGCCGCTGGCGCTGGCGCCAGCGATGACCGAGGTGGAGGCGCTGGCGAAGATCCGCGCCATCGCCAACAAGAACAAGGTGTTCCGCAGCTTCATCGGCCAGGGCTACAACGGCACGCATACGCCGAACGTCATCCTGCGCAACATCCTGGAGAACCCGGCGTGGTACACGGCCTACACGCCGTACCAGGCGGAGATCTCGCAGGGCCGCATGGAGGCCCTGATCAACTTCCAGACCATGGTGGCCGACCTCACCGGGATGGACATCTCCAACGCCTCGCTGCTGGACGAAGCCACCGCCGCGGGCGAGGCGATGACGCTGGCCAAGCGCTCGGCCAAGTCCAAGAGCAACGTGTTCTTCGTCGCCGACGACGTGCACCCGCAGACGCTGGAAGTGCTGCGCACCCGCGCCGACGGCGTGGACATCGCGCTGCAGGTCGGCCCGGCCGCCGATGCCGCCAGCGTCGACAGCTTCGGCGTGCTGCTGCAGTACCCCAACACCTACGGCAGCATCCACGACTACCGCGCCGCCGCCGAAGCCGTGCATGCGCGCGGCGCGCTGGTGGCGGTCGCCACCGACCTGCTCGCGCTTACCCTGATCGCCTCGCCCGGCAGCTGGGGCGCGGACATCGTGATCGGCAACAGCCAGCGCTTCGGCGTGCCGTTCGGCTTCGGCGGCCCGCACGCCGCCTACCTGGCCTGCCGCGACGCCTACAAGCGCTCCATGCCGGGCCGCCTGATCGGCGTGTCGGTGGATGCCGAAGGCAAGCCGGCCTACCGCCTGACCCTGCAGACCCGCGAGCAGCACATCCGCCGCGAGAAGGCCACGTCCAACATCTGTACCGCGCAGGTGCTGCTGGCGGTGATGGCCAGCATGTACGCCGTGTACCACGGCCCCGAGGGCCTGCAGCGCATCGCGCGCCGCACCCATCGCCTGGCCGCGATCCTGGCGGCGACGCTGCGCAAGGCCGGCCTGGACGTGGGCGGCGAGTTCTTCGATACGCTGCGCATCACCGGCGTCGACGCCGACGCGATCCACGCCAAGGCGGCGAGCTTCGGGCTCAACCTGCGCCAGATCCACGGCCAGTGCGTCGGCATCAGCCTGGACGAGACCACCACCCGCGCCGACGTGCAGGCGCTGGCCGACCTGTTCGGCGCGGAGCTGGGCGATATCGACGAAGTCGACGCCGCCACGGCGGACGCGCTGCCCGCCGCGCTGCTGCGCCAGGAAGCGTTCCTGCAGCACCCGGTGTTCAACACCCACCACAGCGAGCACGAGCTGCTGCGCTACATGCGCTCGCTGGCCGACAAGGACCTGGCGATGGATCGCACCATGATCCCGCTCGGCTCCTGCACCATGAAGCTCAACGCCACCGCCGAGATGATCCCGGTGACCTGGCCGGAATTCGGCAATATCCATCCGCTGGCGCCGGCCGCGCAGACCCAGGGCTACAAGCAGCTGATCGACGAGCTGGAAGCGATGCTGGTGGAGTGCACCGGCTACGACGCGGTGAGCCTGCAGCCGAACTCCGGCGCGCAGGGCGAATACGCCGGCCTGCTGGCGATCCGCGCCTACCACCGCTCGCGCGGCGACGAGCACCGCGACGTGTGCCTGATCCCCGAATCCGCGCACGGCACCAACCCCGCTTCCGCGCAGATGTGCGGCATGACCGTGGTGGTGACCAAGTGCGACGCCAACGGCAACGTCGACCTGGAAGACATCCGCGCCAAGGCCGGGCAGTACAGCGAGCGCCTGGCCGCGCTGATGATCACCTACCCCTCCACCCACGGCGTGTTCGAGGAAGACGTGGTCGCCATCTGCGACATCGTGCATAAGCACGGCGGCCAGGTGTACACCGACGGCGCCAACATGAATGCGCTGGTCGGCCTGGCCAAGCCGGGCAAGTGGGGTTCGGACGTCTCGCACCTCAACCTGCACAAGACCTTCTGCATCCCGCACGGCGGCGGCGGCCCGGGCGTCGGTCCCTGCGCGGTGAAGTCGCACCTGGCGCCGTTCCTTCCACGCACGCTCGGCGGCGAAGGCACGGTGGGCATGGTCTCGGCGGCGAGCTTCGGCTCCGCCTCGATCCTGCCGATCAGCTGGATGTACATCACCCTGATGGGCCAGCAGGGCCTGCGCAAGGCGACCCAGGTGGCCCTGCTCAACGCCAACTACATCGCCAAGCGCCTGGCCGCGCACTACGAGACGCTGTACACCGGCCGCAACGGCCTGGTGGCGCACGAGTGCATCCTGGACCTGCGCCCGCTCAAGGACGCCACCGGCATCAGCGCCGAGGACGTGGCCAAGCGCCTGATCGATTTCGGCTTCCACGCACCGACGCTGAGCTTCCCGGTGGCCGGCACGCTGATGGTGGAGCCGACCGAGAGCGAATCGCAGCACGAGCTGGACCGCTTCATCGACGCCATGATCCAGATCCGCGAGGAAATCCGCGCGATCGAGGACGGCCGCCTGGACCGCGAGGACAACCCGCTCAAGCACGCCCCGCACACCGCCAACGCCGTGGTCGGCAGCGAGTGGACCCACGCCTACCCGCGCGAGCTGGCGGTGTTCCCGCTGCCCACCCTGCGCCTGCAGAAGTACTGGCCGCCGGTGGCGCGCGTGGACAACGTCTACGGCGACAAGAACGTGATGTGCGCGTGCATCCCGATCGATGCGTACAAGGAAGAGGCCGAGGCGTAAGCCGACGCTTCGATCCGCGCTCCGCGACAGGCCCCGCTCCGGCGGGGCCTGTTCGTTTCGAGGGCCGGTTCACGGGAATGACCTTCGGGGCATTGCAAGCGTGGGAGACGGCTGGTCTGATCGCCAACCTACGCCGACCGCGCCGTAGCCCAGGGAGCCGACCATGCCGCACCTATTCGCTCGTTCGCTCGTCCTCGCCAGCTTGCTCGTCCTCACGCCCCTGCCTGCTCCTGCGCAGACATCCGCCACGACCGAGCAGGGCAGCTTCGTGCTGCACAAGTTCGCCCGCGCGATCGGCACGGAGAGCTATACGATTTCGAACGAGAAGGGTCAGCTGGTCCTGCGCTCGGATTTCAGCTTCAAGGATCGCGGCACCGAAGTGCCGCTGAAGACCGAGTTCACCGCGGCCGATATCACGCATCCGTTGAGCCTGAAGAGCGACGGCCAGTCCTCGCGCCAATCGCCGATGCGCGACAGTTTCACGCTCGATCCGCAGACCAGCCGCATCAAGCTCGTGCGCGACGGCAAGACCACCGAACACCCGGCCACCGACACCACCTTCCTGGTGGACGGCTATTCGCCGGTGGCGATGCAGCAGATGCTGCTGCGCTACTGGCTGGCCAAGGGCAAGCCGGAACGCATCGCCGCGCCGCCGGACGCCGACATCCATATCCAGCCTGCCGGCGACCTGGAGATCCAGGCCAACGGCAAGACGGTGAAGCTGCATGGCTATGTGATCAGCGGCCTGGTCTGGGGCAACGAGACAGCCTGGCTGGACGACCGGCAGCAGCTCGCCGCGGTGGTCACCACCGACAGCGAATTCGATCATTTCGAAGCGGTGCGCACCGGCTACGAGACCGCACTGCCGAACTTCATCCAGCGCGCCGCCGCCAACAACCTGGAGGCGCTGGTCAAGCTCACCGAGAGCGCCAGGCGTCCGCCATCGAAGAAGCTGGTGGTCACCCACGTCACCCTGATCGACGGCACCGGCGCGGCGCCCAGGCGCAACGCTTCCGTCTACGTCGAAGACGGCCGCATCGCGCGCATCGACAGCAGCGGCGCGGCGCCCAAGGCCGAACCAGGATTGGACGTGCTCGACGGCAGCGGCAAATTCCTGATCCCCGGCCTGTGGGACATGCACGCGCACTACGAGCAGGTGGAATGGGGCCCGATCTATCTCGCCGCCGGCGTCACCACCGTGCGCGACTGCGGCAACGAGTTCGACTACATCACCACCGTGCGCGACGCGATCCAATCCGGGCGCGGCATCGGCCCGCGCCTGTTGATCGCGGGCATCGTCGACGGCAATGGTCCGATCGCCCTGGGCGCCATCACTGCCGACACGCCCGAGGAAGCACGCGCGGTAGTGCGGCGCTACAAGGACGCCGGTGCGATCCAGATCAAGATCTACAGCAGCATGAAGCCCGCGCTGGTGCCGGTGATCACCGCCGAGGCGCACAAGCTCGGCCTCACCGTGACCGGCCACGTGCCCGAGGGCATGACCAGCGCGCAGGCGGTGGAAGCCGGCTACGACGGGATCAACCATATCCATTTCGTCGCGCGCGACCTGCTCGGCATGAAACGCGGGCAGCCGATGCCGCCGCTGGACTTCAAGACGCCGAACGCGCGCCGGCAGCTGGCGCTGTTCAAGCAGCACCACACGGTGTTCGACGACACCATCGCCTTGTTCGAACTGTTCTCGAACCCCAGCACGACGCCGCTGCGCTCCATCGAACCGGGCATCGACCATGTCGCCGCGCCGCTGGCGCCCGCCTTGAACGCGATGGGCACGCCGCCGGATCGCGCGGAGGAAACCACCAAGCGGTATCAGTACATGCTCGCCACCTTGCGCGAATTGCATCGCCAGGGCCTGACCATCGTGGCCGGCACCGACCAGGCGATTCCCGGCTATTCGCTGCATCGCGAACTGGAGATCTACGTGCAGGCGGGCTTTACGCCGATGGAAGCGTTGCAGGCCGCGACCAGCGTGCCGGCGAAAGTGCTGGGGCTGGATAAGGAAGTCGGCACCGTGCAGGTGGGCAAGCGCGCGGACATGCTGCTGCTCGACGGCGACCCGCTGGCGGACATCCACAACACGCGGCGCATCGCCAAGACCATCGCCAACGGCAGCGTGTACGACCCGGCGCCGCTGTGGGAATCGGTCGGCTTCAAGCCTTGAAGCTCGTCATTCCGGCGCAGGCCGGAATGACGCATGATGGGTTGTCGCATCCACGATCGAGGAGACACACCATGCGCAAGACCCTGCCCTTCCTGCTCGCCGCGCTGGCGTTCGCGCCGTTCGCGCATGCCGCCGACGAAAGCGCGGTGATCCGCTCCGTGCTTTCCGCGCAACAGGACGCCTGGAACCGCGGCGACATCGACAACTTCGTCACCGCCTACAAGGACGCGCCGGATACCACCTTTATCGGCGCGAAGATCCGCCAGGGCTATGCACGCATCCTGGAGAGCTACAAGAAGAATTACGCCGGCAAGGAGCAGATGGGCAAGCTCACCTACTCCGATATCGACGTGCGGCTGCTGCCTTGTCCCGATGGCCAGTCGCACTATGCGGCGGTAACCGGGCGTTTCCACCTGGACCGCAGCGCGCATGGCACGGCGGCGAAGGATGATGGCGTGTTCTCGTTGTTGTGGGAGAAGACGAGCGGCGGCTGGAAGATCGTGCTCGATCACAGCTCCTGAACTACGCCGGCCGGGGTGAGCGCAGCGAACCCCAACCTGGGCCGGATGCGATGGGCGATCCAAAAAAGAGGCCCGCTTGCGCGGGCCTCAAAACTCAAACCACCTCGGTGAAACTTATGCGCCGTGCGCCTTCAACCAGGCGTCGATGGCCGGCAAGCGCTCGTTCTTCACCTTGATGCGGTACTCGATGGTCGCCACCGCCGTATCGGCATCGCGGCGCGAACCGGCTGCCACGTACTTTTCGGCATAGGCCTTCACCTTGCCCACCATCGCCGGATCCAGCGAACGCGAGGCGAGCTGCGGGTAGTAGCGGCTGCTTGCGCTGGAATCCACCTTCTTGTCCACCTCGGCCTTGTGCGCCACGGCGAAGTCGAAGGCCAGTTCCGGATGCTGGGCGGAGACCACGCTGATCATGCTGGCGCTGTTGGTGGCGCCCGGTTCGTCGGTCAACGCCAGGTCCAGCGTCTTCTGCCCCAGCGCCTTGTCGCGGCTGATCGACAGCAGCGTGTACAGCTGGTCCTTCACCAGCGGGGTCTTCTCGGCCTTGGCCATGGCGTGCAGGCGGTCCCAGGTGGCGGCGTCCGCGTTGCGGGCGACCACGCCCAGGATGGTGCGGCGCAGGGCCGCCGGCATCGCCTTGGGGTCCTTGTCCTGTGCATCGAAGCGGCGCTGCGCTTCCTTCAGCACGGCCGGATCGCCGAGGTTGCCCAGCGTGCCGATCAGCTCCATGCGCTGGATCTTCACCGGGTCGGCTTCGCCTTCCTTCGGCTCCCAGCCCACGCGCGCGAACACCGGCGCCAGCTTGGCGATGGCGAACTTGCGGAGCGCGGCCTGGCGCGCGGCGTCGCCCTGGTAATAGCCGTCCAGGCCGCTCAGGTCGTTGGCGACGTCGCCCCAGATCTGCGGATCGGCATCGGCCGGCGTGGCCTGCACCAGGTCCAGGAAGTCGGACGACGGACGCTTGCCGGCCATGCCCAGCGCCCAGGTGTCGCCCAGCGTGCCGAGCTGGTCGATCGGCGGCAGCTTGGCGAAGTTGTCCTTCAGCGCGGCGAATTGCTCGGTGCCGTACAGCGTGCGGTAGTAGCCGCTCTGGCCGGCATTTACCACCACCGCGCCGCAACCGGGCACTTCGAGCGTGGCCTTGCCACCGGTGACCAGGGTGCGCGTGGGCGCACCGCCTAGGGTCTGCGCGATCACCGGCACGCGCCAGGACAGCGGCTTCTTGTCCGGGCGGTCGCGGGTGAACTCGCCCTGGCTCAGCTTCAGCGTGGTCTTGCCGCCGGCGCAGCTGGCCGAGTCCACCGTGATCAGCGGGATGCCCGGCTGCAGGGTGAAATCGTGCGCGATGTCGGCGATCGGCTTCTTCGAAGCCTGCTCCACCGCGCGCCACAGGTCATCGGACACGGTGTTGCTGTAGGCGTGCTGCTTCATATAGAGCCGCACGCCGTCGCGCCACGCATCGGCGCCGACATAGCCTTCCAGCATGCCGATCACCGCCTGGCCCTTCGAATAGGTGATGGCGTCGAAGGCCTGGCTGGCCTGCTCCACCGTCTCCACGTGCTGGATGATCGGATGCGTGGTGGCGATGGCGTCGCGGCCCATCGCGCCTTCGCGCACGTTGACCTGCTCCAGCTTGGTGTTCCACTCCGGATGCAGCTTCTCGGTGGTGCGCGCTTCCATCCACGAAGCAAAGCCTTCGTTGAGCCACAGGTCGTCCCACCAGCGCATGGTGACCAGGTCGCCGAACCACTGGTGCGCCATCTCGTGCGCCTGCACCGAGAACACGTTCTGCTTGTCGGCCTGGGTGGAGATGGTGGGGTCGAGCAGCAGCACGTATTCGAAGGTGTAGATCGCGCCCCAGTTCTCCATCGCGCCGAAGAACTGGCTGCGGCCCGGCGAGGCGATGTTGTCCAGCTTGGGCAGCGGATACGGCGTGCCGAAGTAGTCGTTGTATTCGGCCAGGATGGTCTTGGCCGAATCCAGCGCGAAGTTGGCCTGCGACAGCATGCCCTTCTGCGTGACCACGCCGACCTCGGTCTTGCCGGCCATGGCGGTGGCGCGCTCGAACTCGCCGACGCCGAAGAACAGCAGATAGGTGGACATCTTCGGCGAAGGCTGGAATTCCACCTTGGCCAGGCCGTTGCCGGCGTCGCTCTTCTTCGCCACCGGCATGTTGCTCACCGCCATCTCGTCCGCCGGCACGATGGCGGTGAGGTTGAAGGTGGCCTTGTAGTTCGGCTCGTCCCACGACGGGATGAAGCGGCGGGCGTCGGAGTTCTCGAACTGCGTGTACAGCGCGCGCTTCTTGCCGGCCTTGGTGTCGTAGTCGATGGCGAACAGGCCGTTGGCCTGGGTGCCGATCTTGCCGGCGTAGCTCATGGCCAGCGTGTAGCTGCCCTTGGCCAGCGGCTTGTCGAAGCTGAAGGTGGCGGTCTGCTTGTCTTCGTCCACCGCGACCTTGGCGGTCTGCGCCTTGCCGCCGGCCGGCGTCAGGGTGACTTCGGCAAAGCTCATGCCCATCGCGTTGAGCGTGATGCTGCCGGTCGATTCCAGCACGTCGACCTTGATGGCGACCTTGCCGTCGAAGCTCAACTTGTCCGCATGCGGCGTCACCGTCACGTCGTAGTGGATGGGGCGCACGTTGCGCGGCAGCTGGGTGGTGGTCTGTTCGACCGCGTGCTTGGCTGCAGGAACGGCGGCGACGGCGCTCATGGAGGCGCTCGCGAGCGCCAGGACGATCGCGGAAACCAGGGTGGAACGGCGCATGTCAGCTCCTTGGGAAAGGCGTGGGGTCCGGCGGATGCCGGGAGGGTGCGTGGGCGGGCGGCCGGCGAAGCTCCCCTTCTCCGGCCCGTCCCCGCGATGGTCGCCGGCCATGGCAGGCGGTAGCACGGCCCGGAAGTCATGGCGGGGGCGGCGATGCCGCCGGACGGGGCCGCACGGCAAAAGCGCGCGGCGGCGGAAAATGCGCCTTAGCGCGGACTTAGCAAATACTTAGATGGAGTTTGCGCGAAGCATTCGAATAAATCCCTGTAGTGCGCTGCATCTCGATTTTCGGAACGCAATTAGTTGCCGGCCTTAAACGATTACCTAAAAAATCCCTGCACACGCCTTTCACTCACCGCGAAAGCCTCGCGTAATGCTTAAAAACAAGCACTCTTCGCACCCGCGCAGCGAGCGGGTCAGTGCCGCAATGAAAATCGTTTTGCGAACCATTATCGGCGCAAAAACCCAGCGCATTAATTTGCGGAATTTCACCTAAGTTAATCGCGACAAACAGCCACGGAAAATGCCCCAAAAATCCGATTGACCCGGGCCACCCGGGTACTTATATCGTCGTCAATTCGCCGACCCGGGGAGGGGTTGACGAAGATCCCGGTGGAGGCGCCGCGGTGGCACGCGTCGACTCGCCGTGCCAGGGGAAGCGGTCCGGGATTCGTGGGGAGCAAGACCGAAACCAGGTCCGGCCCAAGCCGGGCCATTCACTTGTGCATGGGGTCCGTGCGGCCGCATCGGGCGCGCTTGTCCCCAACAACCTCAACCGGGGAGTCATTCACTCATGAAGACGTGTTCCATCGCAGTGACCGTCATGACCGCGCTGCTCGCCCTGAGCGGCGGCGCTATCGCCGCCAGCGGCCCGCCCGTCGCCGGCGCCGGCGCCGCCAATCAGGTCACCAATCCTTATGCGCCCAACTACGAGCACCCCTATCGCCACGGTGCCGTACCCACCCGTGAAGCGCACAGCCAGATGAAGCAATGGGCGGCGTTCCACCTGGCGACCGCCGCGGCCACCGGCACGCAGACGCTCAGCTACGGCGGCGGCATCGACGGCATCGGCGTCACCAGTGGCACGCCCAAGGTCTACCTGGTGGTGTACGGCAGCCAGTGGGGTACCGCAGGCACTAACGCTAACGGCAACATGACGCTGTCCGGCGATGCCGCCGGTGCCGTTCCCTATCTGCAGCAGATGTTCAAGGGCCTGGGCAGCAACGGCGAGTTGTGGTCCGGCGTGATGACCCAGTATTGCGACGGCACCGGCGTGTCCTCCGGCGCCACCTTCTGCCCCACCGGCGCTTCCTACGTCGGCTATCCCACCGGCGGCGCCACGCTGGCCGGCATCTGGTACGACAACTCGGCCGCCTCGCCCGGCAACGCCACGGCCGCGCAGCTCGGCCAGGAAGCGGTGAAGGCCGCAGCGCACTTCGGCAACACCACCGCCGCGTCCAACCGCTACGTGCAATACGTGATCCTGTCGCCCACCGGCACGCATCCGGACGGCTTCAATACGTCCAGCGGCCAGTTCTGCGCGTGGCACGACTACAACGGCGACGTGGGCGCGAGCTCGCCATACGGCGACATCGCATTCACCAACATGCCTTACGTGCTCGACATGGGCTCCAGCTGCGGCCAGAACTTCGTCAACAGCGGCAGCGCCGGCAATCTCGACGGCTTCTCGCTGGTGAACGGCCACGAGTACGCCGAGACCATCAGCGACCAGAATCCGGCCGGCGGCTGGACCAATCACACCGGCTCCAGCTACAACGGGCAGGAAAACGCCGACGAGTGCGCCTGGCTCAGTTCCGGCCAGGGCGCCAGCGCCAACGTGGCGATGAGCACCGGCAACTTCGCCATGCAGAGCACCTGGTCCAACGACACCAATCGTTGCGATCTCGCGCATCCGGTCGTCGGCGGCGGTGGCGGTACCGGCGGCACGCCCACCGCGAACTTCAGCTACACCACTAATGGCCTGACCGCCAACTTCACCGACAGCTCCACCGACAGCGGCGGCAGCATCACCGCGCACGCCTGGACCTTCGGCGACGGCGCTACTTCCACCGCCACCAACCCGAGCCACACCTATGCGGCCAACGGCACCTACAGCGTGGCGGAGACGGTGACCGACGGCGCCAGCGGCAAGACCAGCAGCAAGACCGCGTCGGTGGCGGTGTCCAGCGGCGGTGGTGGCGGCAGCCAGCTGATCGTCAACCCTGGCTTCGAGACCGGCGCGGCGTCGCCCTGGTCGATGAGCTCCGGCGTGCTGTGCAGCAACAGCAGCTGCAGCGGTGAAACCGCGCACGGCGGCAGCTGGTTCGCGTGGCTGGACGGCTATGGCAGCAGCCACACCGACACTGTCTCGCAGAGCGTGGCGATCCCCGGCGGCAAGACCAGCGCGACGCTGACGTTCTATCTGCACATCGACACCGCCGAGACCACCACCACCACGGCGTACGACAAGCTGTCGGTGCAGGTGCTCAACAGCAGCGGCACCGTGCTGAAGACGCTGGCCACGTACTCGAACCTCAACAAGGCTTCGGGCTACGCGCAGAAATCGTTCGACCTCAGCAGCTATATCGGGCAGAACGTGACCATCAAGTTCACGGGCACCGAGGACAGCTCGCTGCAGACCTCGTTCGTGCTGGATGACGTCAACCTCAACGTGCAGTAAGTCGCAGCCTGATGGTGTGAAACGGAACGGGCCCGGTCGATGACCGGGCCCGTTCTGCATCGGCCGTACCTCGGCGACGCGAGCCTCCACCAGGCGGTTTTGTCCGACTTTCATGCCAAACCGGCTGACCGCCGATCAAGGGCGGCTCTAATCTGGCTTGTCCCCCAACTCCGCCACCGCCGCGCAGTCATGCGCTTGCCGGCAAGGGTAGGGGCGACGGTTATACGTCTGGCACGACGAATTTTCGTTTATTTCTGATATTGCATTTATTTCGAATACGGAGCAGGATCTGCCATGAATGTCGTCAGGATCGACCACTGGAGGGCTCCCATGACCGCGCTGCGCCAAGGCATTCCATCGCTGCCGCCCACTCCCGAAGAAGCCGAAGCCGCCCGTTCCAGCGGCCGCCTGCTGGCCGCCTACCTCGGCGAAGGCGGCAGCGGACGCATCATGGTCATCGATGGCGACGGAACCATCGACGTGCCGGTCAGCGCCCTGCGCATGCTGGTGGAAATCCTCGCCAACATGGCCGAAGGCAAGGCCGTCAACATCATCCCGGTGAAGGCCGAGCTGACCACCCAGCAGGCCGCCGACTTCCTCAACGTATCGCGGCCGCACCTGGTCTCCCTGCTGGAAGCCGGGGCCATCGATTTCCACAAGACCGGCACGCACCGGCGGATCTACGCCAGCGACCTGCTGGCCTACCACCAGCAGCGCGATGCGCAGAGCAGAAGCGCCCTGGACGAGCTGGCCGCCCAGGCGCAAGAGCTGGGCCTTGGGTACTGATCGTGCCCTTCCCGGTGGTCTACGACGCCTGCGTGCTGTATCCGGCGCCTTTGCGCGACCTGCTCATGCGGCTTGCGCTTACCGGCCTGTTCCGGGCCCATTGGACCGATCGCATTCACCACGAATGGATGCGCTCGGTCCTGGCCAGGCGCCCGGACCTGAAGCCGGAAGCGCTGGAGCGCACGCGCACGCTGATGAATGCGGCAGTGCCTGATTGCCTCGTCACCGGCTACGAGCCACTTGAGCAAGGGCTGGCGCTCAAGGACCCCGACGACCGCCATGTGCTGGCGGCGGCGATCAAGTGCCATGCCGGGGTGATCGTCACCTTCAATCTCAAGGACTTCCCGCAAGACGCGCTCAAGCCATACCACATCGAAGCGCAGCACCCCGACGAATTCATCCATCACTTGTTCGACCTGCAGCGGACCAGCGTCTGTGCCGCGGTGAAAGCTCAACGCGAAGCCTTGAAGCAGCCACCGAGGACGGTCGAGGAAGTGCTGGCCACCCTGCTGCAACAGGGGCTGCCCACCACCGTGGCCGCACTTCGCCCGATGCTGGCCATGCTGTAATCGCGCTGCTGTAATCGCGCGGAGTTCTTACTCGTCCCCCGCCCGCACCACCGCCAAGCCGAGCGCCACGAACGGCGCGACCACCGCCTCCGGCGTATCGCCCTCCACCACCAGCGTCTGCGCCGCCTGCACCGGTGCGATCGCATACGGCGACGCGGCGTGCAGCTTCTCCGCCGAAGCCAGCACCACCACTTCCGCCGCGCGTTCGATCAGCGCACGCTTCACGCTGGCCTCCTCGAAATCGCCGGTGCTCAGGCCTGCCGTGGGATGCACGCCGGTGACGCCCATGAAGTAGAGGTCCACCCGCACCCTTGCGATCGCCTCCATCGCAGCGGCGCCGACCGCCACCACCGAGTGCTTGAACAAGCGTCCGCCGATCAGCACTACCTCGATGCCCGGATGCTCCACCAGCTCCACCGCGATGCTCGGGCTATGCGTCACCACCGTGGCGCGCAGCGTCGACGGCAGGCTGCGGGCGAGCTGCACGCAGGTCGTACCGCCATCGATGAAGACCACCTGCCCCGGCAGCACCATCTGCGCCGCGCGCTGCGCAATGGCGGACTTCGCTTCCGGGCCGATGTACTGCCGCTGTGCGAAGTCCGCCATCGCCGGCGAAGCCGGCAAGGCGCCGCCATGCACGCGTTGCAGCAGGCCCTCGGCCGCCAGCTCGCGCAGATCGCGGCGCACGGTGTCTTCCGACACGCCGAAAGCCTCGCTCATGGTCTTGGCAACGACCTGCCCGTCCCGTTTCAGGGCGGCGAGGATGGCTTGCTTGCGCTGGCTGGTCAGCATGGTATTTGCACGAAATTAATTGACTTTGCACGAAATTGCACGATACGGTAAGCAGCGTCCCCTGTCCAGCCGGATTCCCCTATGTCCACCACCGCCGAACGCGTCCGCGTGATCGACAGCCAGGTGCTGTCGCATGACTGGTACCTGCTTAAGAAAACCATCTACGACTTCCGCCGCGCCGACGGCAGCTGGCAGCGCCAGCAGCGCGAGACCTACGACCGCGGCAATGGCGCCGCCCTGCTGCTGTACCAGCGCGAGGCGCGGCGCGTGGTGCTGGTGCGCCAGTTCCGCTTCCCCTGTTTCGTCAACGGCCACGACGGCATGCTGATCGAAGCACCGGCCGGCCTGCTCGACCAGGCCACGCCCGAGCAGCGCATCCGCGCCGAGGCCGAGGAAGAAACCGGCTATCGCATCGGCGCAGTGCGCAAGGTGTTCGAAGCCTTCATGAGTCCGGGTTCGGTCACCGAGAAGCTGCACTTCTTCGTCGCCGAATACGACGCCGCGCAGAAGGTGAGCGACGGCGGCGGCCTCGCCGGCGAAGGCGAGGACATCGAAGTGCTGGAGCTGCCGTTCGACGAAGCGATGGCGATGCTTCGCCGCGGCGAAATCGTCGACGGCAAGACCATCATGCTGCTGCAGTACGCGGCGATGCATGTGTTCGCGGCCTGAGCGAACGCCAGACGAAAAAAAAGCAGGGTCGCCGAAACGGCCCTGCTTCTGTCGGAATAGATCCGTCACGCGTGGGTGGCATCGCTCGGGTAACGATGCCCGCGTGACGGAGGGGGAGAAACCAGACGCGAGCCAAGAGCACTGAAGCACTCCGGCCCGCTGACCATCTCCGGCCGCCTGGAGCCGACCATGGCTGCGCGCAACCTTAGGTTGCGTTCCTTGCCTCGACTTTTATCCAGCGCACAAAGCGACCAAGAAACGGCGGATCGGGGCTTGCAATGACTGTGTTTGTGCAGAGGCGCACATGCGATTCACGTGCTGGATCGCACCGCTCTTCACGGCGCCTTATCACGCGTTGCGCAGAACACTCGCCAGACGAGCATGTGCGCACGCTCGCCCGGTCATTTGCCACGCCATGACCTGACGCGTATGCCGGACTGATAGCTGTCGCCCACGCGCGGCTCCGGCAGCTCGCTCTCCGGATCGACCACCTGCCCGAGCATCTGCCTGCCTTCGCTCTGGTCGAACGAACGATGCGTCTTCGCCTGCCCCGTGCCGCTGCGATGGCCTACGCCGCCTTCCGGTGCGATCGCCCGCTCCGGCATCGAACTCGCTGCGGCATGCTCGCCGTCGTCGCCATTCGATCCCGACTCGTCTTCGTCCTCGTCTTCGCGCGGCAATTGCCTGGCGGGCACGCTCACCGACTCGTCATCGGGTGATCCATTCGGCGCGCCCTGCTCCGGATCGCGCTCGCGCTGCGCTTTCTGCGCCGCTTGGTGACTGCTGCTGTCGACGGCGACGTGGCGGCGGGGCTGCTTGTTGTCTGCATTAGCCATGGCATGCGCTCCTGCTGCGGAGAGTTCATGGTCCGACCTGCGCGGTCAGCATGGCGTGGAAGCGATGTTCTGATAATGATGTTCTGATAATGATGTTCTGATAATGATGTTCTGATAATGATGTTCTGATGATGGAAAGCCGGGATGAAGGCAGGACGATGCGACTGGCGTTTGCCTGGCCGCGGCGCTCGTCCACGGCGAACCCATCCAATGAAGAGCCCCGCCATGAAAAAGCCCCGCATGGCGGGGCTTTTTCACCGTCAAACCATCACGCCCGATCAGGCGAACGGATCGTCCAGCACGATCGTGTCGTCACGATCCGCACCGGTCGCCACGATCGCCAGGCGGCAGCCCGACAGCTCTTCCACCGCACGCAGGTAGGCGCGCGCCGCGGCCGGCAGCTTGTTCCAGTCGCGGATACCGGCGGTGGACTCGTCCCAACCCGGGAATTCCAGGTACACCGGCTTGCACTCCGCCCAGCCGTCCGCATCCAGCGGGGCCAGTTCGCGGCGCTTGCCGCGGTATTCGTAGGCGATGCAGACCTTGATGCTGGGCAGGCCATCGAGCACGTCGAGCTTGGTGATGGCCAGGCCGTTGATGCCGTTGATCTGCACGGCGCGCTTGAGCGCCACCAGGTCGATCCAGCCGCAGCGGCGCGGGCGGCCGGTGCTGGCGCCGAACTCGTTGCCGACCTTGCGCAGGCGCTCGCCCATCTCGTCGTGCAGTTCGGTCGGGAACGGACCGCCGCCGACGCGGGTGGCGTAGGCCTTGCAGATGCCCAGCACGTAGTCGATGTCGCCCGCGCCCACGCCGGTGCCGGCGAGCGCGCCGCCGACGGTGGTGTTGGACGAGGTCACGTACGGATAGGTGCCGTGGTCGATATCCAGCAGTGCGCCCTGGGCGCCTTCATACAGGATGTGACCGCCTTCCTTGCGCACGTCGTGCAGGATGGTGGCGACGTCATCGACCATCGGGCGGATGAACTCGCCATAGGCCAGCGCATCGTCCAGCACCTGCTGGTAGTCGACCGCCTCGGCCTTCAGCCACTGGGTCAGGATGAAGTTGTGGTACTCGACCGCCACCTTCACCTTTTCCGGCAGTTCGTGCGGATACATCAGGTCGGCCACGCGGATCGAGCGGCGGGCGACCTTGTCCTCGTAGGCCGGACCGATGCCGCGGCCGGTGGTGCCGATCGCGCTCTTGCCGGCGGCGGCTTCGCGCGCCTTATCCACGGCGATGTGGTACGGCATGATCAGCGGGGTGGCCGGGCTGATCTTCAGGCGCGAACGCACTTCCACGCCCTGCGCTTCCAGCTCTTCGATCTCGGTCTTCAGCGCCTGCGGCGACAGCACCACGCCATTGCCGATCAGGCAGAGCGCGTCGTCGCGCAGGATGCCGGACGGAATCAGGTGCAGCACGGTCTTCTTGCCGCCGATGACCAGCGTGTGGCCGGCATTGTGGCCGCCCTGGAAGCGTGCAACCGCCTGCACCCGCTCGGTCAGCAGGTCGACGATCTTGCCCTTGCCTTCGTCGCCCCATTGCGCGCCGAGGATTACGACTGACTTGCCCATGATCTTTCTCGCTCGTAGGTCGTGGCCCCATCGGGGGGCCGGAGGATGTTGAATCGAAAACGTTGCAGGCAACCGCGCGTCAATGCACCAGCTGCAGGAACAGCAGCCCGGCCGCCATGACCACCGCGCCGCAGATGCGCAGGCTGCGCGGCTCCATCTTCAGCGCCTCGCGCACCAGGCTCTGCCAGCCGCGCGGGGAGGCGAACAGCACCAGCCCCTCGATCACCAGCACGAGGCACAGCGCAGCGGCCAGGTCATGCGACATGCCCGCTCGCCTCAGCGCTTGCTCGCGCCGTCGTTGAAATATTTCAGGAATTCCGAATCCGGCTTCAGCACCAGCACGCCCTTGCCGTCGTCGAACGACTTGCGGTACGCGCCGAGGCTTCTATAGAAAGCGAAGAATTCCGGATCCTGCCCGTAGGACTGCGCATAGATCGCCGCGGCCTGCGCGTCGCCTTCGCCGCGGACCTTGGCAGCGTCGCGCTCGGCGTCGGCCTGGATCACGCGGCCCTGGCGGTCGGCGTCGGCCTGGATGGTGTCGGAGGCCTGCTTGCCGGTGTAGCGCAGTTCGTTGGCCAGCTGCGAACGCTCGGCGCGCATGCGCTTGTAGACCGATTCGCTGACTTCGTCCGGCAGGTCGATGCGCTTGATGCGCACGTCGACCACGGCGATGCCCAGGCTCTTGCGGGCCGCGTTGTCGGTCTGCTTGCGCACGCGCTCGGTGATGTCCTTGCGGCCACCGGCGATCAGCTCCTGCAGGGTGCGCGCATTGAACTCGAAGCGCAGCGCGTCCTTCACGATCGGCGACAGGCGATTGGCGGCCTGCAGCTCGGCGCCGGCGGTGGCGCGGTAGTAGACGGCGTTGTCGGCGATGCGCCACTTCACGTAGAAGTCGACGTTGACGCTCTTCTTCTCGGAGGTGAAGTAGCGCTCCGGCTGCGCCTCCAGGGTGAGGATGCGGTTGTCGAACAGGATGGCCTGCTGGATCAGCGGCAGCTTGAAGTGCAGGCCGGGCGTGTCGCCGGTGCGCACGATGCGGCCGAACTGCAGCACCAGGGCACTCTGCCCTTCATGCACCACGTAGGCGCTGTTGAAACCGAGCAGGACGGCAAGCACCACCAGGATGCCGGAGAGGAATTTCATCACTGCTTCTCCTTGCCCGCGTCGTCGCCGGCGGCGGGCGCGACGGTGCCCACGCCCGGCAGGTCGCGCGCGGCGGCGCGGTCCAGCGGCAGATAGATCATGTTGCGGCCATTGGTGCCGTCCAGCACCTTGGACGTGTTGGACATGACGTCTTCCATGGTTTCCAGCCACAGGCGGCGGCGCGTCACTTCGGGCGCGGCGCGGTATTCCTTGAGGATGAGATCGAAGCGCGCGGCGTCGCCGTTGGCGCGGGCGACGCGCTCGACGCTGTAGGCCTGGGCCGCAGCGAGGATGCGCGCGGCTTCGCCGCGGGCCTCGGGGATCTTCTGGCTGGCGTAGGCGCGGGCCTTGTTCTCGGTGCCCTGCTTGTCTTCGCGTGCGGCGTTGACGTCGTCGAAGGCTTCCTTCACTTCCTGCGGCGGCGAGACGTTCTGGAAGCTGACGTCGGTGACGGCCAGGCCGGCGTCGTAGCTGTCCAGCGTGGCCTGCAGGATCTCGCGGGTCTGCTGCTGCAGCGTGTCGCGCGCCTGCGCGGCGGCGGCGGCCTGTTTGACCGCGACTTCGGCGGCGGCGACCGGCGCGGCGCTGGTCGAAGGCGCGGCGGGCGCGACGGCCTGCTCGGGGGCGGAGCTGGTGAGGATGTTGTCCATCACGTTGGCGCCGACCACGGAACGCACCGCGGCCTCGGCCGCCTGGCGCAGCGTGTCTTCCGGCTGGCCGCTGACCGAGAACAGGTATTTGCGCGCGTCCGACACCTGGTACTGCACGTTGAAGTCGACCGCGATGATGTTCTCGTCGCTGGTCAGCATGCGCACCTTGTCGGAGACCGAGCGCACCTCGGTCGTGCTGACCTTGGTGACGGTCTCCAGCGGACGCGGCAGCTTGAAGTGGAAACCCGGGCCCAGCGTGCGGGCGTACTGGCCGAAGCGCAGCACGACGGCAGCCTGGCGGGCATCGACCACCGTGGCGCTGCTGAACAGCAGCGAGGCCAGCAGCAGCACCAGCACCACGGCGAGCAGGCCGCCGGGGCCGCCGCCGAGGCGGGACAGCCGGTTCTTCAATTGTTTCAGGGCATCGTCCAGACCGGACTTGCCGGGGTTCTGGCGAGGCTTGCCCCAGGGATCACGTTGCCCGTTGCCGGGTTCGTTCCAGGCCATTGTCAGTCTCCTTGAGGCCGCTGGGAGGCCGGCAGTAAAGCCGGAAGCACCTTGGTCAGAAAGCATCATGGTGGCGAGTCGCGTCCGGGCAAGGTCCTGCCCGGCACGGAAGCGGCACAAACAGCGGGCATTCTAGCAGAGGCGCTGGATGCGAGTCCTTCTCCCCTGCGGGTTAGGCAAGGTCGCGGTCAGGCCTCGTGCGGTTCGCCGAGCACGCCGCGCAGCAGCTCCGCTTCCGCCGGGCTGCCGCCGCTGAGCGGGGCGATCACGCTGCGCGGGGCATCGATGCGCAGGCGCCAGCCGTCCTCGTCCACGTCCTCACTGGCGATGGCGCCGGCGGCCTTCAGCCGTGCGTGCAGGCGGCCGGCGGTGAGTGGCAGGCGCAGTTCGGACTGCACGCGCTCGCCGCCGAGCAGTTCGCCCAGCGCCTGGCGCAGCAGGTCCAGGCCCTGCCCCGTGGCGGCGGACAGCCACACGCTGACCGGGCGGCCTTCGTCGTCGCGGCCGATGCGCGGCTCGGTGCCGGCCAGGTCGATCTTGTTCATCACGCGCAGCTGCGGCACCTCACCGGCGTCGATTTCCTCCAGCACGCCGTCGACCACCTTGTGCAGGTATTCGCGCTCCTCGTCGGCGGCGTCGCTTACGTGCAGCAGCAGGTCGGCGTCGCGCGCCTCGGCCAGGGTGGCGCGGAAGGCGGCCACCAGGTCGTGCGGAAGATCGCGGATAAAGCCGACGGTATCGGCCAGCACGGCGGGACCGCAGCTGAGGTCGTCCAGCTTGCGCACGGTCGGATCGAGCGTGGCGAACAGCAGGTCGGCGGCAAACACCTCGCCGGAAGTCAGCGCATTGAACAGCGTCGACTTGCCGGCATTGGTATAGCCCACCAGGGCCACCCGCGGCACCGTGTTGCGCAGGCGCGCGCGGCGCTGCTGGGTGCGCTGCACCTGCACCTTTTCCAGGCGCTTGCTGAGCATCTTCACGCGCTCGGCGAGCAGGCGGCGGTCGGTTTCCAGCTGGGTTTCGCCCGGGCCGCGGTTGCCGATGGCACCACCGCGCTGGGCGTCCAGGTGGGTCCAGCCGCGCACCAGCCGGGTGGCCACGTGCTTGAGCTGGGCCAGCTCCACTTCCAGCTTGCCTTCGTGCGAGCGGGCGCGCTGGGCGAAGATGTCCAGGATCAGGCCGGCGCGGTCGACCACGCGGGTCTTCAGGTGCTTCTCGAGGTTGCGCTCCTGCACCGGGCTCAAGGTGTGGTCCACCAGCACCACGTCGGCCTCGAGCGCCTGCACCATCTCGGCGACCTCGTCGGCCTTGCCGGAACCGATGTAGTAGCGCGGGTTCGGATCCTCGACGCGGGCCGCAATGCTGCCCAGCACCTCGGCGCCGGCGGATTTCACCAGCTCGGTGAATTCTTCGGCGCGGCGCACGGTGTCGCCCTCGCCACGGGAATGCGGGAGCACCAGGACGGCGCGCTCGCCTTTCTTTTGTCTATCGAACACGGATGCGGAATGACCTGTGCGGAATGGGCCGGGCATCGGGCCGGATGGCCGCGATGAGGCGAAAGCAAAGTGTAGCGGCGTCGGCGGCCGCGGGGTCGGAAACGACCAGGCGGCGGGCGCCTAGGCCCCGCCGCCTCTTACACATGGGTCATTCCAGGCCCGTTTCAACCTTCCGTTTCGGGCGCCGCCGTAGCCTCGACGTGGCCCTCGTGGCTGGTCCCCATCCGCACGTTGCGGCTGGGCACCACGGTGGAAATGGCGTGCTTGTAGACCATCTGGCTGACCTGGTTGCGCAGCAGCACCACGAACTGGTCGAAGGACTCGATCGTGCCCTGCAGCTTGATGCCGTTGACCAGGTAGATGGCAACCGGGACGCGCTCGCGGCGCAATGCGTTCAAAAATGGATCTTGCAAAGACTGCCCTTTGGACATTGTTGTTCTCCCCTCGCATCGGACGGGCCGGATAAAAGACGCTCGCGCGCCCCGGCCCAAGGCTTCGGAATATTAACCACTTTTAAATCGCTGATGAAAGAGCGCGGCGGGTCAACGAGCGGCTTTCGCGCGCCCCGCCGGCGAAGCGCGAACCCGGTCGCGAAAAGCCTAGCCCGCCACCCCCAGGAACAGTTCCAGCGCCTCCACCGCCCGGGCCTCCAGCCCTGGCCGGTCGGGGTCGAACGCCCGCGCATCCAGCTCGCCGCGCAGCCAGGTGATCTGGCGCTTGGCCAGCTGCCGGGTGGCAAAGATGCCGCGGTCGCGGAACTGGGCGGCGTCGGTGGCACCGTCCAGATGCTCCCAGGCCTGCCGGTAGCCGACCGCGCGCATCGAGGGCAGGTCCGGATACAGGTCGCCGCGCGCGCGCAGGCCGCGCATTTCGTCGAGGAAACCGTCGCGCAGCATGGCGTCGAAGCGCTCGGCGATGCGCGCGTGCAGCGACGCCCGCTCCAGCGGCAGCAGCGCCAGCTTGAGCACGCGCCAGGGAAAGCGTTCGCCGTTGCCACCGCGCTGCTGCTCGGATAGCGGCCGGCCGGTGAGTTCGATCACTTCCAGCGCGCGCTGGATGCGCTGTGCATCGTTCGGCCCGATCCGCGCGGCGGCGGCGGCATCCGCTTCGCGCAGGCGCTCGTGCAACGCCGGCCAGCCGATCAGCTCGGCCTGCGCACTGAGGCGTGCGCGGATCGCGGCGTCCGCCTCCGGCAAATGTGACAACCCTTGTTGCAGCGCGCGGAAGTACAGGCCGGTGCCGCCGACCAGCAGCGGAACCTTGCCGCGCGCCGTGATGTCTTTGATCGCCGTCAAGGCGTCGGTGCGGAAATCCGCCGCCGAATAGGGCTGGGCCGGATCGCGGATATCGATCAGCGCATGCGGATAGCGCGCGAGGGTTGCCGCATCGGGCTTGGCCGCACCGATGTCCAGGCCGCGATACACCAGTGCGGAATCGACGCTCACCAGCTCCACCGGAAAACGCTCGCTCAGCGAGCAGGCCAGCGCCGTCTTGCCCGAAGCCGTCGGGCCCATCAGGAAGATGGCGGGGTGACGCGAGTCGGCAGGCATGCAGGCTTCCGGAGGGCTCAAGGTGACGTGCAGGGTCAGGCGGCGACGCGCTCGATATCACGTCCAACGGCAACGCAACGCCATTTGGACGGCATGGGCACGTGCCTTGCTTCACATTTTGGACGAGAATCACGGTGTCTTGCACGATCGCAACCGTGGTCAGCCATAGCGAACGATCGAGATACGTTGAACGGGGGGAAGTACGGGATGAACAAACGCAAGTACATGGTGGCCGAACCCGGCAACCGCGCCTCGGCACCCGCTGCCGCCGCCAAGCCCGAACGCGTGGGCGAAAATGGCGCGCCACCGGTGTGGCACAAGGACAACCGCGGCTTCTGGTTCGTGGTCTGCGTCGCGGCCAGCCTGGTGTTCGCGCTGATCTATTCGGCGCTGCGCTGATCCGCCGCGCAGGTTGGGGTGAGCGCAGCGAACCCCGACGCGGCCACGGTACCCGGCCTTACCGTTTGGTACGGCGACCTGAAACGTCCGTTGGGGTTCGCCGGGCTCACCCCAACCTACGTTCGCCGCCGACGCGGCATCAGCGCGCCGGGACGCCCAGCTCCTTCAGCAGCCACGGCGCCGGATACACCTTGTCCATCAGCCAGCGCATGTAGCGCATGTCCACGTGGATCGCCCGCTTGTAGCGCGGGTCGAACATCCAGCTCGCGCTCACCGCCTCCCAGTTGCTGTCGAAGTTCAGCCCCACCAGCTGGCCGTGCGCATTGAGCACCGGCGAGCCGGAATTGCCGCCGGTGGTGTCGAGGTTGCTGAGGAAGTCCACCGGCATCACGCCGGAACGCTTGTCCAGGTAAGCCGCGTAGTCGCCCTTGGCGATCGCGTCCAGCAACGGCTTGGGCGCGTCGAACGGCTCCACGCCGGTGTTCTTCTCGACGATGCCGGCGGTGCTGGTCAGCGGCGAATAGCTCACCGCGTCGCGCGCTTTCAGCGGGGTGACCTTGCCGTAGCTGACGCGCAAAGTGGAGTTGGCATCCGGGTAGACCGCCCGGCCCTGCTGCTCGCGATAGGCGATCAGCGCCTGCATGTAGGCCGGGCGCAGGCGCAGCAGTTCGCCGTCACGCTCCTTGCGCTGGTCCTCGATGCGCAGCAGCGCCGGCTGCAGCGTGGCGGCGAGCTTCAGCAGGGCGTCGTCCGCTTTCGCCACTTCGTCGGGCTGGGCCTTCAGCCAATGCAGGCGCTGCGCTTCGTCGCCGAGCCGGGTCGCGCCGTAGACGTGGTCCAGCGTGGTGGCGAGTTCGGCCGGGGTGCGGCCGAAGGCGGCGTCGAATTCCGGCACGCGCTGCGGGTCCGGCAACTGCTGGTAGCGCAGCAGCAGCGCGCTGAGCACGTGCTTCTCCACCGCGGCGTCGTAGCGGCGCTGCACCTGCTTGAGCATGCCCGCGGTCAGGTCCTCGTCGCGCTGCTGGTAGCCGGTTTCGCGTTCGGCATCGGGCTTGGTGCGCTCGTGCGCCAGGCGTTGCAAGGTGAGCGCCGAGCGCATCAGCTGGGTCTGCGATTGCAGGATGGCGAACAGCAGGTCGCGCTCGCGGTTGGCATTGCCGTTGGCGATCAGCTTGGCCACCGCATCGATATCCGGACGCAGCGTCCTGGCCTGCGGCTGCTTCTCCAGCCACGCCAGCATCGCGTCCTCGTCCTTGCGGCGGATCTCGACGGCATCGCTGCGCTTGAGCCCATCCAGCTCGCCGCTGAAACGCTTGATGCCGTTCTTCAGCGACTGCAGCTGCGAGGCATAGCGGATCGCCGCCTGCTTGTCGGCGCGCCCCGCGTCCTCGATCACGCCCTGCACCTGCTTCATCACCTCTACCGACTTTGGCAACCGCCACTGCACCTGGTCGGCGAACTCCGCCGCGGTGCGGTGGCGATAGGTGGTGCCGGGATAGCCGGCGAGCATCACGAAGTCGCCCTCGTTCACGCCTTCGCTGGCGACCTGCAGATGCGCCGGCGGGTGGTAGGGCTGGTTTTCCTTGGCATAAGCGGCCGGCTTGCCGTCCGGGCCGACGTAGGCGCGCAGCACGGTGAAGTCGCCGCTGTGGCGCGGCCACACGAAGTTGTCCACTTCGTCGCCGTAGTTGCCGATCGCGCGCGGCGGCGCATAGACCAGGCGCACGTCGCGCAGCTCCAGCTGCTTCACCAGATAGAAGTCGCGCCCGTAGAACATGTTGACCACGCTGCAGCGGTAGCCCGCCTCGCGCTCGCACTCGGCCACCAGCGCCTTGCCGGCGGCGTCCACCGCGTCGTAGTAGGCGCGGCCGGTCTTGCCCCGGGCCTGGGCCAGCACCCGGTCGGTGACCTTGTCGAAGCCGGTGGTCACGCGCAGGCGGAAGTCCGGATTGGCCGGCAGCTCCTGCGTGCGGTCGCCGGCGACGAAGCCATGCTGGATCAGGTCGCGCTGCGGGTTGCTGTTGTATTGGATGACGCCGAACGCCACGTGGTGGTTGGTCAGCACCAGGCCGTCGGCGCTGACGAAGGCGCCGGTGGCGCCGCCCACCTTGACCACCGCGCTGAGCGGCGGCCTGGTCAGGTCCGCCAGGTCGGCGGGGTTGCCCAGGTAGCCCGCGGCACGCAGCTGCTTGCCGATCGCGGGCAGCTGCGACGGCATCCACATGCCCTCGTCGGCCTGCGCACCCGGCGCCAGGCCCATCGCCATGGCTGCGGCCAGGCCCATCGTCTTCTTACGCATCCGTCGTCCCCCGTGGGTATTCGCACAAACTTGCGACCATAGTCCGAAGCCGCCAGCCGGGCAACGCTGCACTGCACGAAGACGCCCCGCCATGCCCGCACTTTATAATCGCCGCTTTCCCCGCCCGCCTTGCGGGCCAGCCGATGGATTCCCCATGCCGCAGATGATGAAAGCCCTGGTCAAGCGCTTGCCCGAGCAGGGCATCTGGATGGAAGAAGTGCCCGTGCCGGAGGTCGGCCCCAACGAGGTGCTGATCAAGATGGAGAAGACCGCGATCTGCGGCACCGACCTGCACATCTACAAGTGGGACGAGTGGAGCCAGCGCACCATCAAGCCGGGCCTGACCATCGGCCACGAGTTCGTCGGCCGCGTCGTCGAGATCGGCCCGGGCGTCACCGGCTACAAGATCGGCGACCGCGTCTCCGCCGAAGGCCATATCGTGTGCGGCCACTGCCGCAACTGCCGCGCCGGCCGCCAGCACCTGTGCCCGAACACGGTGGGCATCGGCGTGAACCGCAACGGCGCGTTCGCCGAATACATGACCATGCCGGCCTCCAACCTGTGGCCGATCCCGGACCAGATCCCCTCCGAGCTGGCCGCCTTCTTCGACCCCTACGGCAACGCCGCGCACTGCGCGCTGGAGTTCGACCTGATCGGCGAGGACGTGCTGATCACCGGCGCCGGCCCGATCGGCATCATCGCCGCCGGCATCGCCAAGCACGTGGGCGCGCGCAACGTGGTGGTGACCGACGTCAACGACTACCGCCTGAAGCTGGCCGCCGACATGGGCGCCACCCGCGTGGTCAACGTCGCCAACCAGTCCCTGCGCGACGTGGTGAAGGACCTGCACATCGAAGGCTTCGACGTGGGCCTGGAGATGAGCGGCAACCCGCGCGCCTTCAACGACATGCTCGACTGCATGTACCACGGCGGCAAGATCGCCATGCTCGGCATCATGCCCCGCGGCGCCGGCATCGACTGGGACAAGGTGATCTTCAAGGGCCTCACCCTGCAGGGCATCTACGGCCGCCGCATGTACGAGACCTGGTACAAGATGACCCAGATGGTGCTCACCGGCTTCCCGCTGCAGAAGGTGCTGACCCACCAGATCCATATCGACGACTTCCAGAAGGGCTTCGACCTGATGGACGCCGGCCATTGCGGCAAGGTCGTGTGCTCCTGGCTCTGAGCCGAAGCCTGAAGGCTCCCGCGCCGGGCGTGCGCGGGAGCCCACCGAAACGTCTCACGCCCGGGTAAACTCCCCGCCGCGACCGGCGCACATGGGACTGGGTTTGGAAGTGCGCGGCTGGGGTAGGGCCGCACGCCGTCGGGTCGCATCACTGACGGAGCATCGCCCGCATGGCAGATCAGGTTTCTTCCGGCAGTTCCCGGCTGACGGCGGCGCGCGCACGCGCGCTCACCGTGTACCGCTCGCGACGCACGCGCAAGACGGCGCTGATCGCCGCCATCGTGCTGGTGCTGTTCGGCCTGTTCGGCTTCCTTGCCGCGCCGTCGATCATCCGCGGCCAGCTCGAGAAGCGCGCCAGCGCCGCGCTGGACCGCCCGGTGACGCTGGGCAAGGTGCACCTCAATCCCTATACCTTGCGGCTGCAGCTGGACCAGCTTCATATCGGCGAACGCGACGGCAAGACCAGCTTCGTCGACGTCGACCAGATCGTCGCCAACACCTCGTGGTCGTCGCTGTTCCGCCTGGCGCCGGTGCTCGACGAGCTGTCGCTGCAGCGGCCGCGCATCCGTATGGCGCGCACTGCCGACCAGCGCTTCAATTTCTCGGACATCATCGACCGCTATGCCTCGCAGCCGGCCGCGCCGGATGCCAAGCCGGCGCGCTTCGCGCTGTCCAATATCAGCGTGCACGGCGGCGATATCCTGTTCGACGACCAGGCAGCCAAGGCCAGCCACCACGTCGAGCAACTGGAACTGGGCATTCCCTTCCTCGCCAACCTGCCCAGCAGCACCGACGTCTTCGTGAAGCCGCTGCTGGCGATGAAGGTGGACGGCAGCCCGCTGCGCATCGAAGGCCAGACCAAGCCCTTCGCCAGCAATCGCGAATCCGCCATCGACTTCCAGCTCGACCACCTCGACCTGCCGCGCTACCTGGGCTACGTGCCGAAGCCGCTGCCGGTGGCGATTCCGAAGGGTCAGCTCAGCGGCAAGCTGGAACTGAACTTCGTGCAGACGCCGGAGACGCCGCAGGTGCGCCTGAGCGGCAACTTGCAGCTGGACGACTTCGCGCTGGACAGCAGCAAGGGCGAACCGATCGCGCGGCTCGGCCATGGCACGGCGGAATTGGCGGACGTGCAGCCGCTGGTGTCGCGCTATCAGCTCGGCGCGCTGAAGCTGGAGCAGGCCCAGGTCTACTACACGGCAGGCGAAGGCGGGCACAGCAACTACGACACGCTGACGGCGCCCTCGGCACCGGCGGATCCCACCAGGAAGGCCACGCCCACCGACCTGCGCATCGCCTCGATCGCGCTTACCGGCAGCACCATCCACTACACCGACGCGACGCAGAACAAACTCGATCTCGCCAACCTGCACGGCAGCCTGCTCGGCCTGAGCATGCTTGCCGCGCCGCCGGCAAAACTCGACCTGGCTGGCCAGTTGTTCGGCGGCGACGTCGGCGCCAAGGGCACGCTCGATCTGGCCGCGGCAAAGCTCAATGCGGCGCTGGCGCTGAAGCAGGTGGACATGGTGCCGCTGCAGGCGATGGCGGGTTCCGCCATCGCCGCGCGCGCAGCGAAGGGCAAGCTCGATGCCAACGGCCAGTTGCAGCTCGACTGGGGCAAGACCACCAACGCGCATCTGGCACCGGCGCAGGTGACGGTCACCGACTTCGCGCTGGACGCGGGCGGCAAGGGCCAGGCCGCGCCGGTGGCGTGGAGCAAGCTGCAGGCGGACATCGACCAGCTGGACCTGGCCTCGCGCCAGGCGCGCCTCAAGAGCCTGGTCGGTACCGGCTTGAGCCTGGACGTGCAGCGCGCCGCCAACGGCAACCTCTCGCTGTCCGAACTGTTCGCGCCGCCGAAAACCGCGCCGCGCACCAAGAGCAAGCCGGCCGATGCCGATCCGGCGTGGCAATGGAGCATCGGCCACCTCGGCCTGGAGAACGGTGCGGTGCGCTTCACCGACCGCGCGGTGGGCAATGGCAAGCCGGCCGTGCTGGATATCCAGTCGCTCAAGGGTGGCATCGACGAACTCAGCGACAAGTTCAATCAGCAGCGCGCCATGAAGCTCGACGGCGCGATCGGCAAGGGCACGTTCGCATTGGCCGGCAAGGTGCAGCCCGTCCCTGCCCTGGCCGACCTGGACGTGACCACGCGCGGCCTGGACATCGCCACCTTCGCGCCTTACATCAGCGTGCCGCTCAACGTGACCATCTCCAGCGCGCGCCTGAGCGGCAAGGGCAAGCTGCACTACGACGGCCGCGGCGCCGAACCGAAGTTCGGCTTCAAGGGCAATGCCGCGCTGGAACGCGTGCGCGTGCAGGACAAGGTCACCGGCGACGACTTCATGCGCTGGAGCGCGCTCAATGCCGGCAATCTCGACGTCGCCGCCGGCAGCGGCACGCCGCGCATGCACGTGGGCAGCCTGGTGCTGAGCGCGTTCTATGCGCGCGTGATCGTCAACGCCAACGGCCGCCTGAATCTTGCCGACGTGGTGGCCAAGCCGGAGCAGGAAGCGCCGGTATCGGTGACGCGCACCGAACCCAATGCTCCCGCGGCGCCCAAGGTGGCCAAGACGGTGGAAGCGGAGAAGCCCACCGAATCCATCGCACCGGCAGCGGATATTCAGCTCGGCCAGATCACCTTGCTCAACGGCCAGCTCAACTACACCGACAACTTCATCAAGCCCAACTACACCGCCAACCTGACCAAGGTCACCGGCAAGATCGGCGCCTTCGGCACCGCCGGCGGTCCGCCGGCCGACGTGGCCGTGCAGGCGCAATTGGACGACAGCTCGCCGGTGGACATCAGCGGCAGCATCAATCCGCTGGCGCCGGTGGCCTTTCTCGATATCCAGGGCAAGGCCAACGAAGTGGAGCTGACGCGGCTGAGCGCGTACTCCAGCAAGTACACCGGCTATCCGATCACTGCGGGCAAGCTCAGCGTCGACGTGAAGTACAACCTCGACCAGCGCAAGCTCAAGGCCGACAACCACATCTACATCACCCAGCTGACCTTCGGCGACCGCATCGAGAGCCCCGGCATTTCGCACCTGCCGGTGAAGCTGGCGGTGGCGCTGCTGAAGGACACGCAGGGCAATATCGATGTCAACGTGCCGGTCTCCGGTTCACTGGACGATCCGCAATTCAGCATGGGCGGCCTGATCTGGCGCGCCATCGGCAACCTGATCGTCAAGGCCGTCACCTCGCCGTTCCGCCTGCTCGGTTCGGCCTTCGGCGGCGGCAACCACGAAGACCTCGGCTATGTGGAATTCGACCCCGGCTCGGCCGTGCTCAACGGCGCCGCGCAGGAGCGCCTGGGCAAGGTCGTCGCGATGCTCAACCAGAAGACCTCGCTGACCCTGGACGTGGTCGGCCGCGCCGACCCCGCGCAGGACCAGAACGGGCTGCGCAAGGTCACCGTCGAAGACATGATCCGCAAGGAGAAGGTGCTGGACGACGGCGGCAAGAACGCCGACACCTCGCCCGCCGCGCTGGCCGCGGTGGCGATCACGCCGGATCAGGAAGAGCGCTATCTGGCGCGTGCCTACAAGCACGCCGAGGACATCGACAAGCCGCGCAACGCGCTGGGTCTGAAGAAGTCGCTGGAGCCGGATGAGATGCGCGCGCTGCTGGAGACCAACGTCAAGACGGACGATGCGGCGATGCGTGACCTGGCCGGGCGGCGGGCGAACGCGGTACGGGATTGGTTGAAGGGCAAGCTGCCGGACAACCGCTACGGGGTGAAGGATCCCAAGCTGACGCCGGAAGGGATCGACGACAAGGGCAAGACGACGCGGGTGGATTTCGGCTTGCATTGACGCTTGCCGGCCTGCGTAGGTTGGGGTGAGCCGCAGGCGAACCCCAACGATGCGGTGCGTTCGGGCGTTGCGATGTTGGGGTTCGCCTGCGGCTCACCCCAACCTACGCGGGCTTTTTGATGGGGGCTCGGGTTTTCCGGCGGGCCGCAAAGGCTCACAATCGGCATCTTTCCCCCAGGGCCGATCCCGATGAGCTATTCCGATTCCACCCGGGCGCGCTACGCCGCCGAACTGGACTCCATCCGCGAGCAGGGCCTGTTCAAGGCCGAGCGCGTGATCGTCTCGCCGCAGTCGGCGCAGATCGAGCTGGAGGGCGGGCGCAAGGTGCTGAACTTCTGCGCCAACAACTACCTGGGCCTCGCCGACCATGCGGACGTGATCCAGGCGGCCAAGGAGGCGCTGGACAGCCACGGCTTCGGCATGGCCTCGGTGCGCTTCATCTGCGGCACCCAGGACCTGCACAAGCAGCTGGAAAAGAAAATCGCCGAGTTCTTCGGCACCGAGGACACCATCCTCTACGCTGCCTGCTTCGACGCCAACGGCGGCCTGTACGAGCCGCTGCTGGGCGAAGAGGACGCGATCATTTCCGACGCGCTCAATCATGCCTCGATCATCGACGGCATCCGCCTGTGCAAGGCCAAGCGCTTCCGCTACGCCAACTGCGACATGGCGGACCTGGAAAAGCAGCTGCAGGCGGCCGATGCCGCCGGTGCACGCACCAAGCTGATCACCACCGACGGCGCGTTCTCGATGGACGGCTTTATCGCGCCGCTGGACCAGATCACCGCGCTGGCCGCGAAGTACAACGCGATGGTGCATATCGACGAATGCCACTGCACCGGCTTCCTCGGCGACCACGGACGCGGCTCGGCCGAGGTCAACGGCGTGATGGACAAGATCGACATCTTCACCGGCACCCTGGGCAAGGCGCTCGGCGGCGCGCTGGGCGGCTTCACCACCGGCAGCGCCGAGGTGATCGAACTGCTGCGCCAGCGCTCGCGCCCGTACCTGTTCTCCAACTCGCTGCCGCCGCACGTGGTGGCCGCGGCGCTGAAGGTGTTCGACATGCTGTCCAGCGCGGGCGAGCTGCGCCAGCGCGTGCAGGAGAACACCCGCTATTTCCGCGAGCAGATGAGCCAGGCCGGCTTCGATATCAAGCCGGGCGTGCACCCGATCGTGCCGGTGATGATCTACGACGCGAAGAAGGCGCAGGCGATGGCGACCAAGCTGCTGGACGAAGGCATCTACGTCACCGGCTTCTTCTATCCCGTGGTGCCGCAGGGCCAGGCGCGCATCCGCACGCAGATGAGCGCGGCGCATACGCGTGAGCATCTGGATCGCGCGATCGCGGCCTTCACCAAGGTCGGGCGCGAGCTTGGCGTGATCGGCTGAAGCCAACTGCGGGGGAGCGGCTGCGCTCCCCCGCTTCGTCAATGCAATGCGCTCAGTTCGGCGCGGTAACGCCAGGTTTCCGTGGTGGCCGTCTGCACTGACTCGGCCATATCGCGCTGCGCGGCTTCGTCGCCGGCCAGCAACGCACCGGGGCTGCGCTCGAAGCGGTCGTAGCCGGCCCAGCCGTCGCGGGCCACCAGCAACATGTATTGCGCCGAGTCGCCACCGGTGACCAGGCGATACCAGGTATGCGCCGGCGCATCCGGCTCCTTCTGCAAGGCCTGGTGCATGGCCGCCAGTGCGCGCTCGAAGCGTGCCTCCATACCGAGCTGGACGTGCACGTGCGTCACCTGCATGGTGGCGCTGGGCTTGCGGTTCTCCAATGGCGTGCCGGTGCTGGCTTCGCGCAGCAGCACGTAGGTGGGTTGGCCCATCGGCGTGGCATACGGCGCGACGTTGGCGCGGAAGTCGGCGCCATCGCCAGCCACGTTCACCCGGTGGTCGAAGGCGGCAAACGACTCACCCACGCTGGCATCGACGAACCAGCCGCTGCGCTCGCCGTCTTCGATGGTCCAGCCGTACCACGACAGCGGGTCGCGCTGGGCGCGATGCCATTCCAGGTGGTGGCGATAGCCTTGCTCGAATGACTCGGCGGCGCCCGGCTGCATGCGATAGAGATAGAAATGCGCGGCCTGGCCGGGGCCGGCATGGGCGGGCCAGGCCAGGCACAGGGCGAGCAAGCAAGCGAAGCGGCGACTCATGGGGATTCCTGATGGGAAGGCTGGCGCGATTCTCGGCTTGCCGCTGTGCTCGCGGCCATGCGAATCTTTTTGGCCTGCCGGCGAAGTTTTTTTCGCCCCCTTGCCCAGGGTTCCGTGCATGAATGTCGAGTTGCGTTATCTGCATGCGTTCCGCGCCGTCTGCGAAGGCGGCAGCCTGCGCGCGGCGGCGGCATCGCTGCATCGCACCGAGCAGGCGGTGAGCTACCAGTTGCGCAAGCTGGAGGAAGCGCTGGGCATGCCGCTGTTCCATCGCGGACAGGGACCGCTGGTACCCAATGCCGCCGGCGAGCGGCTATTGGCGTTCTGCCGCGACCTGGGGCGCGACCTGGCCAAGGTGCACGAGGCGATGCGCGACGAGCCCGCACAACCGCTGCGCATCGCAGCGGTGAGCGGCTTCGGGCGCTACGACCTGCTGCCGCTGTTTCGCGAAGGGCCGTTGGCGGATGTGCCGATCCGCATGAGTTTTCCCACCGCCGAAGAGGTGGTGCGGCAGGTGGAGACCGGTGCAAGCGATCTGGGCTTCGTGCATCTGATGCTGCCGCACGGAGCATTGCGCCTGGTGGCGGTAGGCATGGAGCAGGCGGCCTTGATTGCACCCGCGCGGCAGGCGTTGCCCACGTTGGATCTCGCCAGCCTCGCGCAGGCCGATTACGTCACCTACGACGAGAGCGACTACGTATTCGCCACCTGGTTCACCCAGGTGCTGGGCGAGAAACCCGCGCGCCTGCGCAGCGTCGCGCACTTCGAGGAGCTGGAAGAGGTGTTGGATTGGGTGGCCGCCGGCCGCGGGCTGTCGATCGTGCCGTATGCGTGTGCGCGGGAAGCCGAGGCGCGCGGCGAAGTCGTGGCGGTGGGGCGCGCAGACCGGCCTTGTCTCAATACGATCTATGCGGTGATGGATCCGGCGCGTACGCATCCGCTGCAGGAGCGCACGCTGGACGGGGTGCGGGAGCGGCTGGGCGCCTGATCAGCGCGACAGCGCCGCAACTTCTTCAGGACGCAGATGCCGCCACTGGCCCTTGGCCAGTTCGCCCAGCGGCAGCGTGCCGATCGCCACGCGGATCAGGCGCAGCACGCCGATGTCGTGCGCGGCCAGCAGGCGCCGGATATGGCGGTTCCTGCCTTCGTCCAGCACGATCTCCAGCCAGGCGTTCTTCTCGCCCGTGCGCAACAGCGCGGCTTGCTTCGCGGCCAGGCGTTCGCCCTCTTCCACCACGCCATGGGCGAGACGCTCCAGCAGCGCGGTGTCCGGCACGGCGTCGATCTGCACGTGGTAGGTCTTGTCGACGTGGTGGCGCGGCTCGGTAAGGCGGGCGGCCCAGGCGCTGTCGTTGCTCAGCAGCAGCAGGCCTTCGCTGGCCTTGTCCAGGCGGCCGACCGGGCCCAGCCAGGGCAGGCCGGCGTCCTTAAGCAGGTCGTAGACGGTGTCGCGGCCGCGCTCGTCGGCGGCGCTCACCACGATGCCGCGGGGTTTGTTCAAAGCGATGTAGACGCGCTGGGCTTCGCCGACGGGCGCGCCGTCGAGCAGGATGCGCTGGCGCGAGGCGTCGGCGGGGCGTTCGGGATCGAGCACCACGCGCCCGTCCACGCTGACGCGTCCTTCGCGCACGGCCTTCTCTGCCTGGCTGCGCGAGCACACGCCCAGCTTGCTGAGCACGCGCGCGAGTCCGTGCTTGGGCGTTGCCGCCGGTGCGCTCGCGCTGCGGCGCGACGGAGTGTGCCTGCCCTGCCCTTGCTTTCGGTCCATGCCGGCCATCGTGCCCCAGTCCGCCCAAAAGAAAAGCCCGGCTTGCGCCGGGCTTTTCCACACGACCTTGCGGTCGAGATTACTGCTGGACCTGCAGCTCGGTGCGACGGTTACGGGCGCGGCCCGAATCCGTGTCGTTGCTGTCGATCGGGTCGTTCTTGCCGTGACCGATCGGGCCCTGCAGGCGGCTGGCGTCGACGCCGTGGCCGGTCAGGTAGTCGAACACGATCTGTGCGCGACGCTCCGACAGGCTCTGGTTGTAGGCGTCCTTACCGACCGAGTCGGTGTAGCCGGCAACCGCCACCTTCACCTGCGGGTAACGCTGCAGGGTGTCGATGGCCTGGTCGAGAATGGCGATCGAGTCGGTGCTGGGCTCAGCCAGGGCCTTCTTGATGTCCTTCTCGCCCTTCTTCGGACGGTCGAACTTGAAGTTCACGCCGCGCAGATCGATGACGACCTGCTTCGGGCAGCCGTCCGGACCGACGATCGTGCCAGCCGGGGTACCCGGGCACTTGTCGTCGCAGTCGTTCACGCCGTCACCGTCGCTGTCCAGCTTGGAGCAGTCCGGAGCCGGCGGCGGCGGCGGGGTAGCGGCCACCGGGGCGGACGGCGGAGCGCCGAAGCGCGACACCACGCTGAAGCCCAGGAACCAGTCGCCGTAGCCGTTCTTCTCCGGCTGGGTCTTGTCGTCCCAGTCGTAGCGGTAGCCGGCTTCCGCGCGGATGTCGCTGCTGTCGGTGATCGACTTGGAGATACCGACGCCGAGCTCGGCGGCCGGCGACCAGGCCTTGTCGAAACGGCTGTGGTGGTAGCTGCCCATCACGCCGGCCAGCAGGTACGGACGCCATGCGTCGGCTGCGCCGAAGTAGTAACGGGCGGTCACGCCGTAGTTGTTGCTCGACCAGTTGCCGCCACCGACCTTGGAATCGATGTCGCGCTTGGTGCGATCGATGAACAGGTCGATCGACGTGTTCGGCGCGATGAACTTGCCGACGCCCAGGCCGTAGTAAACCTGACGGCTGTTGGTGTTGCGGTCGGTGTCGTTGTAGTAGCCGCCGACGGTCGGGGCAATGTACCAACGATCATCGAAACCGGCGGATGCGCTGGAGCTGGTGTCCTGCGCGTGAACGGCACCCACGCCGCCCAGGGCCAGGGCAATCAGAAAATACAAGCCCTTACGATTCATCAGGTGTCTCCTCGTTTATTGGTTTTCGCGTCCGTTCCACCCCAGACGGAAATCGCGCGTCAGAACTTCAGGGTTCGACATTCGGGGACCTCATGGTCCCCTGCTTGGCGTTCCTAACAGCAAGCGGCGCAGAGTGTAGCAAAACCGTTAAGAGATACACACGTCCCTTAACAGGTAAACGTGACAGGTTAAGCTTTTGGTGGGTTGTCGTTCAGGCAAATTCGCGTGAAAACGCGGCTCACCGAAAGTTCTTCGCGGATGCCTCGGGGGCAAAAGAAAAGCCCGGCTTGCGCCGGGCTTTTCCAACGACCTTGCGGTCGATTACTGCTGGACCTGCAGCTCGGTGCGACGGTTGCGGGCGCGGCCGGCATCCGTGTCGTTGCTGTCGATCGGGTCGCTCTTGCCATGACCGATCGGACCCTGCAGGCGGCTGGCGTCGATGCCATGCGAGGTCAGGTAGTCGAACACGATCTGCGCGCGACGCTCCGACAGGCTCTGGTTGTAGTCGTCCTTGCCGACCGAGTCGGTATAGCCGGCGACCGTGACCTTCACGTTCGGATAGCGGCCCAGGGTATCGACGGCCTGGTCCAGGATCGCGATCGAGTCGGCGGTCGGGGCGGCCAGGGCCTTGCCGATCTCGCCAGCCTTTACGTGGCCCTTCTTCGGATAGTCGAACTTGAAGTTCACGCCGCGCAGGTCGATCACGACCTTCTGC
This sequence comes from Dyella sp. 2RAB6, assembly GCF_052115385.1. Classification (NCBI taxonomy): domain Bacteria; kingdom Pseudomonadati; phylum Pseudomonadota; class Gammaproteobacteria; order Lysobacterales; family Rhodanobacteraceae; genus Dyella; species Dyella sp. 2RAB6. The sequence goes on along the minus strand of NZ_JBFRGP010000001.1, from coordinate 220,416 downwards.
GGGCAACCATCCGGACCGACGATGGTGCCGGCCGGTGTACCCGGGCACTTGTCGTCGCAATCGTTCACGCCATCGCCATCGCTGTCGAGCTTGGAGCAATCCGGCGCCGGCGGGGGCGGCGCGACCGTGGCCGGGGCAGACGGCGGAGCGCCGAAGCGTGACACCACGCTGAAGCCCAGGAACCAGTCGCCGTAGCCGTTCTTCTCCGGCTGGGTCTTGTCGTCCCAGTCGTAGCGGTAGCCGGCTTCCGCGCGGATATCGCTGCTGTCGGTGATGGTCTTGGAAATGCCGACGCCCAGTTCGGCGGCGGGCGACCAGGCCTTGTCGAAGCGGCTGTGGTGGTAACTGCCCATCACGCCGGCCAGCAGGTACGGACGCCATGCGTCCCACGCGCCGAAGTAATAGCGGGCGGTCACGCCGTAATTGTTGTTGGACCAGTTGCCGCCACCGATCTTGGAATCGATGTCGCGCTTGGTGCGATCGATGAAGAGATCGATCGAGGTGTTCGGCGCAATGAACTTGCCGACGCCCAGGCCGTAATAGACCTGACGGCTGTTGGTATTGCGGTCGGTATCGTTGTAGTAGCCGCCCACAGTCGGGGCGATGTACCAGCGGCCGTCGTAGGTGGGAGTGGCAGCGCTGGCCGTGTCTTGCGCGTGAGCGGCACCTACGCCGCCCAGGGCAAGCGCGATCACGAAGTACAAGCCCTTACGTTTCATCAGGTGTCTCCTCGTTTATTGGTTTTCGCGTCCGTTCCACCCCAGGCGTACGACCCCGCGGGCCATGCCGCCATGAGTCCCGGCCGAAGCCGGCCTTGAAGCCAAACCACCCGAAACGGGCGCAGAGAGCTTAGCAAAAAACAAACAATTCTCCGAACGCCCGTTCAGTTTTTAGCTCACACCGTCTTTACAACGTGAAGAGTCCCAGGAATTCCTGAACAGGCATGGCGTCCAGCCTGGCGAAATCCGAGCTGTCCCGGAGGATGGCTTTGACCTGGTGCCCGGGCAAGTGCCCGCGCAGGGCCGCCTCGAATTTGCTGAGCAGCACCGGGATGCCCTCGGCGCGGCGCCTGCGGTGTCCGATCGGATAATCGACCGTGACCTTTTCCGTACTGCTGCCGTCCTTGAAGAACACCTGCACCGAGTTGCCGATATAACGCCTGGCGGGGTCGAAATAGTCCCGGGTGAACTGCGGGTTCTCGCTCACCGCCATCCTGGCGCGCAAGGCATCGATGCGCGGATCGGCCGCCACCTCGTCGCTGTAATCGTCGGCAGTGAGGCGGCCGAAGATCAGCGGCACCGCCACCATGTACTGGATGCAGTGGTCGCGGTCGGCGTAATTGGCCAGCGGGCCGGTCTTGTCGATGATGCGCGCGCCCGCCTCCTGGGTCTCGATCACCACCTGGTCGATCTGCTCGATCCTGCCGGCAACCTGCGCGTGCAGCTGCATGGCGCACTCCACCGCGGTCTGCGCGTGGAATTCGGCCGGATAGCTGAGCTTGAACAGCACGTTCTCCATCACGTAGCTGCCAAACGGGCGCTCGAAGCGGAAGGCGTTGCCTTTGAACGCCACGTCGTAATAACCCCAGGTGCTGGCGCTCAAGGCCGACGGATAACCCACCACGCCGCGGTGGACCGCATTGATCGCGTGGATCACCGCGCGGCGGCAGGCATCGCCGGCGGCCCAGCTCTTGCGCGGGCCGGTGTTCGGCGCGTGGCGGTAGGTGCGCAGGCTGCCGTTGTCGATCCAGCTGTGCGAGATCGCGGTGACGATCTGCTCCTTATTACCGCCCAGCATCGCGGTGGCCACCGCGGTGGAGGCCAGGCGCACCAGGATCACGTGGTCCTGGCCCACCCGGTTGAAGCTGTTGAGCAGGGCGTAGCAGCCCTGGATCTCGTGGGCCTTGATCGCCCAGCCCAGCACCTCGCGCACGCTCGGCGCCCGGCCGCCTTCGCGCTGCGCCTTGCGGCCGAGGTAGTCGGCCACGGCCAGGATCGCGCCGAGATTGTCGGAGGGGTGGCCCCATTCGGCCGCAAGCCAGGTGTCGTTGAAGTCCAGCCAGCGGATCTGCGTGCCGATGGCGAACGCCGCCTGCGCCGGGTCGAGCTCGTGGCTGGTGCCCGGCACGCGCGCGCCGCCCGGCAGGGTGGCGCCCGGCACCAGCGGACCCAGGTGCTTGACGCACTCGGGAAACTTCATCGCCAGCATCGCCGTGGCCAGCGAGTCCAGCAGCATGTAGCGCGCGGTGTCGTAGGCCTCGGTGGAGTCGATCTGGTCGTCGAGGGCGTAGTCGAGGACGTAGTCGGCGATGTCGACCATCGCCTGATCCGGCGGTGGACGCTCGGCGGAGCGGATGTCATGCGAACTCATGGAGCTCGTCTCCCGGCAACAGGCCTGGTCGCGGCCAGCTGACCATGTCGCCGTGGCAGCGAAGAGTCAACGCCCGCCGCGGCGAACCGCGCCCGCGGACTCAGCCCGCAGGCACCCTCACCCACCCTTCCATCAGCACGCGCGCGCTACGGCTCATCACCGCCTTGGTCACCGTCCACGTACCGCCGACCTGGGCCGCCTCGGCGCCTACCCGCAAGGTCCCCGACGGATGGCCGAAGCGCACCGCATGGCGCTCGCCGCCGCCGGCCGCCACATTCACCAGCGTGCCCGGAATCGCCGCGGCAGTGCCGATCGCTACCGCCGCCGTGCCCATCATGGCGTGGTGCAGCTTGCCCATCGACATCGCGCGCACCAGCAGATCGACATCGCCCGCCTGCACCGGCTTGCCGCTCGACGCCAGGTAATCCGCCGGGCCGGCGACGAACGCCACCTTCGGCGTGTGCTGCCGCGTAGCGATCTCCTCGAGCGAGCCGATCAGCCCCATGCGCAGCGCACCGTGCGCACGAATGGTCTCGAACATCGCCAGCGCCCTGGCGTCGCCGTTGATCGCGTCCTGCAGCTCCGTACCGGTGTAGCCGATCGCGGTGGCCTCGACAAAGATGGTGGGAATGCCGGCGTTGATCATGGTCGCCTTGAGCGTGCCGACACCCGGCACTTCGAGGTCGTCGACCACGTGGCCGGTGGGGAACATCGCGCCGCCTGCGCCATCTTCGTCGGCCGCCGGATCCATGAATTCCAGCTGCACTTCGGCCGCCGGAAAGGTCACCCCGTCGAGCTCGAAATCACCGGTCTCCTGCACCGCGCCGTCCGTCATCGGCACGTGGGCAATGATCGTCTTGCCGATATTGGCCTGCCAGATGCGCACGATGGCGACGCCGTCGCGCGGCAGGCGCGCCGGATCGACCAAACCGCCCGAGATGGCGAACGGACCGACCGCCGCCGACAGGTTGCCGCAGTTGCCGCTCCAGTCGACGAAGGCCTGGTCGATCGACACCTGGCCGAACAGATAATCCACGTCATGGTCCGGGCGAGTGCTGCGCGACACGATCACCGTCTTGCTGGTGCTGGACGTCGCGCCGCCCATGCCGTCGATCTGCTTGGCGTAGGGATCGGGGCTGCCGATCACCCGCAGCAGCAGCGCATCGCGCGCGGCGCCCGGCTGCTGCGCGGCTTCGGGCAGGTCCTGCAGGCGGAAGAACACACCTTTGCTGGTGCCGCCGCGCAGGTAGGTGGCGGGAATGCGGAGCTGGGGAGCGTGAGTCATGGTCATCCGTCTCGCTTACGCGTCCTGTGAGGCTTCGAGGAAATCCTGCGCGAAGCGCTGCAGCACGCCACCGGCTTCGTAGATCGACACTTCCTCGGCGGTATCCAGGCGGCAGATCACCGGCACCTCGACACGCTCGCCGCTGCGGCGGTGGATCACCAGGGTCAGCTCCGCGCGCGGCGTGCGCGCGCCGCTCACGTCGAAGGTTTCGCTGCCGTCGATGCCCAGCGTCTTGCGGTCGGTGCCGGGCTTGAACTCCAGCGGCAGCACGCCCATGCCGATCAGGTTGGTGCGATGGATGCGCTCGAAGCCTTCGGCCGCGATCGCCTCCACGCCGGCCAGGCGCACGCCCTTTGCCGCCCAGTCGCGCGACGAGCCCTGGCCGTAGTCGGCGCCGGCGATCACGATCAGCGGCTGCTTGCGCTCCATATAGGTCTCGATCGCTTCCCACATGCGCATGACCTTGCCTTCCGGCTCCACCCGCGCCAGCGAGCCCTTCTTCACCGCGCCATCGACCACCGCCATCTCGTTGAGCAAGGTGGGGTTGGCGAAGGTGGCGCGCTGCGCGGTGAGGTGATCGCCGCGGTGGGTCGCATACGAATTGAAGTCTTCTTCAGGCAGGCCCATCCGCGCCAGGTATTCGCCCGCCGCGCTGTCGGCCAGGATCGCGTTGGACGGCGACAGATGGTCGGTGGTGATGTTGTCGCCGAGCACCGCCAGCGCACGCATGCCGGTCAGCGTGCGCGCGCCGGCGAGCGCACCCTCCCAGTACGGCGGACGGCGGATATAGGTGCTCTGCGCGCGCCAGTCGTACAGCGGCGCGGCGGTGGTGCCGCCATGGCCGCTGCGCGCGAACATCGGCTCGTAGACCTGGCGGAACTGCTCCGGCTTCACGCTGGAGGACACGATCGCGTCGATCTCCTCGTCGCTGGGCCAGATGTCCTTCAGCCGCACCGCCTCGCCATCAGCGTCGACGCCGAGCACGTCCTGCTCGATATCGAAACGGATGGTGCCCGCGATGGCGTAAGCCACCACCAGCGGCGGCGAGGCCAGGAAGGCCTGCTTAGCATACGGATGGATGCGCCCGTCGAAGTTGCGGTTGCCGGACAGCACCGCGGTGGCATACAGGTCGCGCTCGATGATTTCGCGCTGAATCGCCGGATCGAGCGCGCCGGACATGCCATTACAAGTGGTGCAGGCGAACGCGACGATGCCGAAGCCCAGCTGCTCCAGCTCCGGCAGCAGGTTCGCTTCTTTCAGATACAGCTCCACCGCCTTGGAACCGGGTGCGAGCGAGCTCTTCACCCACGGCTTGCGCGCAAGGCCGCGCGCATTCGCGTTGCGCGCCAGCAAGGCCGCGGCGATCACGTTGCGCGGGTTGCTGGTGTTGGTGCAGCTGGTGATGGCGGCGATGATCACCGCGCCATCCGGCATCTGCCCCGGCTGCTCCTGCCACTGCCCGGCGATGCCGCGCGCGGCGAGCTCCGCCGTGGGCAGGCGCTTGTGCGGATTGGACGGGCCCGCCATGTTGCGCGCCACCGAGGACAGGTCGAAGCTCAGCGTGCGCTCGTACTGCGCGGCGACCAGCGTGTCGGCCCACAGGCCGGCCGCCTTGGCATAGGTTTCCACCAGCTTGACCTGCTCGTCGCTGCGGCCGGTCAGGCGCAGGTAGTCGAGGGTCTGGCCGTCGATAAAGAACATCGCGGCGGTGGCGCCGTATTCGGGTGCCATGTTGGAGATGGTGGCGCGATCGCCCAGGGTCAGGCTGGCCGCGCCTTCGCCACGGAATTCCAGGTACGCGCCGACCACCTTTTCCTTGCGCAGAAATTCGGTCAGCGCCAGCACGATGTCGGTGGCGGTGATGCCGGGCTGGCGCTTGCCGCTCAGTTCCACGCCGATGATGTCGGGCAGGCGCATCCACGAGGCGCGGCCGAGCATCACGTTCTCCGCCTCCAGGCCGCCGACGCCGATGGCGATCACGCCCAGCGCATCCACGTGCGGCGTATGGCTGTCGGTGCCCACGCAGGTATCGGGATAGGCCACGCCGTCCGCCACCTGGATCACCGGCGACATCTTCTCCAGATTGATCTGGTGCATGATGCCGTTGCCCGGCGGAATCACGTCGACGTTCTCGAACGCCCGCTTGGTCCACTCGATGAAATGGAAGCGGTCTTCGTTGCGGCGATCTTCGATCGCGCGATTCTTGGCGAACGCATTCGGATCGAAACCGCCGCATTCCACCGCCAGCGAATGATCGACGATCAGCTGCACCGGCACCACCGGATTGACCTTGGCCGGATCGCCACCGCCGTCGGCGATCGCATCGCGCAGGCCAGCCAGGTCGACCAGGGCGGTCTGGCCGAGGATGTCGTGGCAGACCACGCGCGCCGGGAACCAGGGGAAATCGCGTTCGCGCTTGCGCTCGATCAGCTGCCTGAGCGAATCGGCTAGGATCGCCGGGTCGCAGCGGCGCACCAGGTTCTCGGCCAGCACGCGCGAGGTATACGGCAGCTCGGCGTAGGCGCCGGGCTGGATCGCCTCTACGGCGGCGCGCGCATCGAAGTAGTCCAGCGAGGCGCCGGGAAGAGCTTTGCGGTAGTCGGTATTCATAAGTGTCGAGAACCCTGCAGGGAGACGCCCGACCCGCGTTCGCCAGGCGGCGGCCGCTCATGTCGATGCAAAACCGTCACATTGTAACGAGGGAAAGCCTTTTGCTTAAAGGCTTTGGCTTGACTGGTATGCATGGCCGCATCGACAATGGCCGGCACTAATCCCAAAGGGGAGTAGTTCCGGACACGCTTGCATCGGCGTCCGTGTGGTGGTCGTCATCACGAGCGGAGCACCGCTCCGGTCACTGCAGCGGCTCGGCCGCGAACGAGACTTTTGCGGTAATCACGGGGCTGCGTGCGCCCGTGGTTGCTGCATTCGTCCCGCACGCAGGAACATGAGCTGCCATGGATTTCCTCACCCCCGAATTCTTCTCCGGCCTGATGGCCATCATCCTGCTCGACCTGGTGCTGGCCGGCGACAACGCCATCGTCATCGCGATGGCCGCGCGCAACCTGCCCAAGCACCTGCAGAAGAAGGCGGTGTTCTGGGGCAGCTTCGGCGCGGTGGCGGTACGCGTGGCGCTGACCGCGGTGGTGGTCTACCTGCTCAAGCTGCCCGGCCTGATGCTGGCCGGCGGCCTGCTGTTGCTGCCGATCGCCTGGAAGCTGCTGCGCACGGACGAAGGCGACGGGCACCAGGTGGGCGCCGCGGCGGGTTTCTGGGCGGCGATCCGCACCATCGTGGTGGCCGACGCGCTGATGGGCCTGGACAACGTGCTGGCCATCGCCGGCGCCTCGGGTGGCCACATGACCCTGGTCATCATCGGCCTGGCCATCAGCGTACCGCTGGTGGTGTGGGGTTCCACCCTGATCCTGAAGCTGATCGAGCGCTTCCCGGTGATCGTCTACATCGGCGCAGGCGCGATCGCCTGGACCGCCGCGCGCATGATGGCGCACGACCATCTGCTGCAGCCCTGGTTCGACGCGCACGGCTGGGCGCGCTATGTGCTGGACGTGCTGCTGGTGGCCGCCGTCTGCGGCGGCGGCTGGTATATGCAGAAGCGGCGGGCACGCTTGGCGTAAATCGATGGAAGGCGGCCAAAGCGTGCCGCCCACCCCACCCTCGTCATTCCGGCGCAGGCCGGAATCCAGTGGCGGCGGCGCTGGCTCGAGCGACTACGCCACAAGCAGCGCTTGAGCGGCAACACGACAACCGAATGTTGGCGCTACTGGATTCCGGCCTGCGCCGGAATGACGAATTTGCAGCACCGTCGCGGCGCGCTCAATACGTCATCGGCACCCGCACCGTCACCGTCGCATCCGGCGTATCCCGCGTCACCCCCACGCCCAGCGTGAAATTCAGCGTGCGCTTTTCGTTGAGGCGGTACGAACCGCCGATCAGCAAGGTGCCCAGCACCGACTTCGCCGAACCCGCCACCGTGTGGTTGTTCTGCTTGGTCACGCCCACCCAGCTCTGGTCGTAGCCGATGCTGATCGAGGCCTTCTCGTTCAGCGCCAGGCCCATGCCCACGCTCAGGTCCACCACGTCGCCCACCTTCACCTTGCCCAGCTGCTCCCTGCCCGCCAGCAGCAAGGTGCGGCTGACGTCGTTGCGCGCGAAGTTGTGCAGATAGCTGGCATTGCCGAAGAACACCACCGGGTCGGACGGATACAGCCAGGTCACGCCCGGCTGCACCGAATAGAAGCCGCTGCCAGTCGGCAACTGCAGCGGCAGGCCGGTGCCGGTGGCGTTCTGCACGCAGCGCTGCACGCAGTCGGTGGTCACTTCGAACGGGTCGCGTCCGGTACGCGATTTGAAACGCAGCCACGCCACGTAATAAGCCTTGTCCGCGCCGCCGTCGTTGAGCTGGTAGCGCGCGGTCGCCTCGACGTCGCCCAGCCCATGGCCGCTGGCGCCGAATACGCGGTCGGTGGCGGTGCCGGTGAAGATCTCGCGGCTGATCGTGTCGGTATGCCCGTACACATACGGAATGCGCACCTCCGCTTCCAGGCGGTTGGTGATGCCGTAGCGCAGCGCGATCGCACCGGTCTGGGTGGTGGTCTTCACCTGGCGCACGTCGATCAGGCCGATCAGGATCGCCGGAATGATGGTGTAGCCGACCAGGGCCACGCGGTCCGCCGACGAATAGCCGGACTGGTACGAGGGCTCGACGATCAGCTTGCCGCGCGGCGTCAGCACGCCGGGCTGGTCGAAGATCGGCGCCACCTCGGGCGGCCGCGAATCGCGCTGCGGCGCCTGGCCGACCGGTTGCGTGTCTTCCGCCGCGGCGGCCGTGGCCACGGCGTCGCCCGGCATCGGCAGTGCAGCCACCGAGCTGCCGGCTGCGCGGATATTGCCCGCGCGCTGCCGGTCCAGCACATCCATGCCGACCGCCTGCCGCAGTTCGCGGTATTGCGCTTCCTGCGCGGCCAGTGTGCGCTTCATCGATTCCAGTTGTTCCAGCTGCGCGGCGATCTGGCTGCGCATCGCATCCAGCCGCTCGCCTTGTGCTTTCACCTGCTGGTGCAGTTCGTCCGGCTCCGCCGCGGGCGCCGCTGCGCCCGGTGTCGCAACCGGCGCTGGCGCCTGCTGCGCCGCACCCGTGCCGGCGAGCAACGCGAAGCCCGCCGCTGCGGCGACGTGGCGCCAGCTGCAACGTGCGCGCGATGCCGTGCCCCCTGCCCGATCATGTCTGGTTCCATGGACCCTGATCATTGCTTCTCCCCTTCTTTTGATATGCACGCACTTGATATCCGCGCACTCCGTCAGCGGCCCAGCGGATTGGCCAAGGCCGACTGCAGGCTCTGCCCCAGGTTCAGGCTGCGAAACGCGCTCAGCGTGTTCACCGACACATTGAGCGTGGTGATCGCCGCGATGCGCTGGTTGTCGAGCGTGTTCTGCACCACGGTGGTCGCGGCGTTCTGGCCGAGCGCGGCCGGGTCGACACGGTTGCCGGGCCCGACCTGCACCACCGCCGCCGTGTTGATCGCGCTGGACAACGCACTGGCCTGCGCCGGCGTCAGGTGCGCGACGTCTGGGATCTGCAGATGGGTCGAAGTCACCAAAGTGCCGTCGACGTACACCACGCGATCGAGCCCCAATGAGGCGATCAGGCCCGCACCAAGATCGAAACCGCCGCGCGCGGCATCCAGGCGCGCCTCGCTCACCGGCGTCCACTGCGCGACGCCAGGTTCGTCCGCGTACGCCCGAGGCGCCGCCAGGGCGGTGGAAACCAGCAGCGCCAGGCACAGGCTGGTGCGAAGCATGCGCATGCTCATATGTCCCCCGGCCCACGCTTGGGAATGGTGATGCCGTCCAGGCCGCGCCGGTCGATGCTGGAGCCGAGCGGCGCCAGCGGCGCGGCGCGCCAGTCGGACGGACTGTTGAAGACCGCCAGCGTGCGGCGGTTGTGGATGACGAAGACGAGGCGGTTCTTCCACATCGCCTCGAAGCGCACGCGCGGCAGCGAGCGCGTGCCCAGCGCGGGATCCCCGATCAGCACGCGGTCGTAGAGCAAGCCCTTCACCACCACGAAATGGTGATAGCCGCGCTCGTCGATCAGCACGATCGCCGGCAGGCGTTCCTGTTGCAGCTTGTCCAGCGGCACCTCGAAACCGTCGGCGTCGAAACCGTTGGCGGCGAGATAGCGCTTGATGTCCAGCAGCGAGAAGCCTTCCTTGCCGATCTTGGCGCGGTCGCCGTGCTCATACATCTGCGCGAACGCTGCCTGCTCGTCGACCGGATAGCCGTACTGAAAGGTCAGCAAGGTCGCCACCGCCGCCGAGCCGCAGCTGAAATCGTATTTCTGGCGGATGGTGTTGCGGAAGCGCGCTTCCTTCAGGCTGGTCAGCCGCAGGCTGATGCCCTGCCCCTGCGCGCCCGGCACCGGGATCGACGCGGCCTGCGCCGCGCCGTGCCAGCACAGCGCGGACAGCAGCAGTACCGGCAGCCATGGCTTCATGGCGCTACGGCCGGAACTGCACGTTGATGATGGTGGCGTTCTGGATCAGCACGTTGTTGCCGGTGTTCTGGATCACCATCGGCACCCCGGAGGCGCCTTGGAACGAGCCTGCGCTGATCGAGTTGTAACCGGTCACGACGTCGTCGGCGTGGTTGTTGCTGACCGTGCCATTGAGCGTCATCTTGGCGCTCACGTCGGCGCCGCCGCTCAAGCCGGCGAGCACCTTGCTATCGACGCTCGCGCCGAAGCCGTTGACCTCGTCCGCATGCGGCGCCGCGGCCGTGCGATACGTCGCCGTCGGCGACGCGGACAGATAAGCGGGCGACGACTGCGCCCGCGCCAGGCCAGTCATGCACAGGCACGCTACGGCCACGCCGCATGCGGCCCCGAACATATCGGTGGCGTTCTTCCTCATGGCGGTTCTCCCTTGCGCGAACGTGGCGGGGCGCGAGCCCCGCCACGCGGTTGCACGTCAATGGCCGACGTTGAGGTTGGCTTGTACGTTCACGCTCTGCTGCGTGAGCGCGGCCACGCCGCTGTTCTGCGCCATCACCGTCACGCCCGCCGCCGCTGCCGCGGCGCCTTCCATGTGGTTGGACATGTCGAAGCTGCCGGCGCTGGCCCACGACGCACCGCCCGCCGCGCCTGCACCACCAGCGCCGCCGGCCGCACCACCGCCGGTGCCCGCACCGCCTTCGCCGCCCATGCCGCCCGCGCCCGCGGTCGCATCGGCCGCGCCGCTGGCGCCGCCGGTCGCCGTCGCGCTGCCGCTGGTCGACGTCGACGTGCCACCCGTCGCCGAGCCGCCGGCCCACGCGCCGCTGCCGCCGGTCGAGGTACCGCCGGTGCTGTGGCGGCGGGCATCCGCGCTGGAATCGCCGGAGTTGTCGCCATCACTGCCACCACCCCAGGCGCCCGCGCCCGCCAGCGCGCCGCCGCTGTTGCCCGAGCTGCCGCCCACGCCGCCGCTGCGCGCATGCGCATTGCCGCCGCCGCCGCCGGAACCGCCGCTGCCGCCGTTGCCGTCGCCGCCATAGGCCTCGCCGCCTGAACCGCCGCGCGCGCCGTTGGCGTTGCCCCAGTTCTGCGCGACGTTGCCGATGCCGCTGACCTGGATATCGGTCACCGTGCCGTCGAGCCGGCTGACCGCCACTGCCTTGCTGTTATTGAACGAGTTGGTGACCGCCGAGGTCGCCGTGCCGCCGTTGTTGGCGGATGCCGCGCCCACTGCCGATGCATTCGCATCGCCCATGTTGTTGCGATCGTTGCCCTGGCTCGAATTGGTACGGGTATGCGTCGAGCTGTTGTTGTGCGAGTTGGTCGAGTTGTCGTCTGCCATGGCGGGTAGCGTCAAGCCGATGCCAAGCAGGATTGCCGTGGCGATAAGTGTCTTGCGCATGGACTCTCTCCTACGGAACAGTGGCCCCCTGGTACGCCGAGTTACGCGGCTTCCAGACGTGGCAACTTGCATGCCACCCACTGACGCAGTTTCCTGCTGCGCGAAATCTTCGCGCAGAGTCAATCACTTGCAAGCCTGGAAACCAAACGCGCCGCTGAACGCGATAATGCCGAGCGAGCCCGGCTGCATCACTCCTGTTACGCCGCACAGGCGTGCACCGCTCGATGCGGCGGGAGAAAACCTGGGCACCACCAGTTGCCGCCTGCTCGAAGCGACGCTTCGCTCCGCTGTAACAGCCGCGTTACGCCCTGTGCCTGTGTATCGGCAACAAAGCATCCACGCACCGCGAACAAAACCTACGCGGCGCAAGAACCCATAAAAAAATCCGCGGGCGCCGCAACCGGCGCGCCCGCGAACGAAGACGACATATTGGCTCAGTGCACTGGATTGGCTCAGTGCACCGGGCTGGCTCAGTACACCAGGGTGGTGGCGGAAGTCGTGGCGGTGATGCCGTAGTTGCACTGCGGCGTGGTCGAACCGACCGGGAAGTCCTTGGTCCACGGCGGGTTGGCGATCTGCACCTGGTTCAGGTTGTAGACCTTGATGCTGGTGAAGGCGATCGAACCGTTGCTCGGGTAATGGTTGCAGCTGCTGACGCCATAAGCCTCGAGCACGCCGCCGAAGACCCAGTTCAGCGTGGCATAGGGGTTGGTGGTCAGCGTGGTGCTGGTGCCCTTGGTGACGTCCTTGGACGCGATCTTCCAGGTCGAGCAGGTCACGCCCGCCGCGCAGTTGGAATAAGTGTCGCCGGTGATGCTGTCGCCCACCGACACGTTGATCGGCGAGCTGTGGTACGTGGTGCCGCTCACGCAGCAGTTCCAGCTGGCCATGGTCCAGACGTGGTCGTTATAGCCGTTCCAGCCCAGCACCGGCTGCAGGATCGACTGCACATTGGGCAGCTGTTCCAGGCCGGGGAAGAAATAGATCACCTGGCTGGCGGAGGTGGTCGGATTGCTCGGCACCTTCCAGCTGGCGACGATGCGGCCGATCGCCACGCTGCTGGAATAGTTGGTGTCGATCACCCAGCCGTTGATGGTGGGATTGTGCGCGGCCGGGAAGGTCACCAGGCCGTTCGGTTCGATCCGCGTGCCGTTGAGCGCGAAATGCGCTTGGCCGCACAGCGCCGGCTTGCGCAGCGAACCGTCGACGCGACGGATCTTGCCGTCCTGGTTGAGCTCCTCGCCCTCACGCACTTCCTGCACGCAGGAAGGATCGAAATAGCCATTGGGTGTCACCACGAAATTGCTTGGCACGCCTTGCGGACGCAACTGCTGTTCCATCGTTCCCACCGAAGTGAGGGCGGCGTCGGGCTTCAGCGCAGCCTGCTCGGCCGCCTGCGCGCCTCCGGCCACGGCCAGCACGGACAACACGGCGATCAGCGATGCGCCGATCCAGCTCCGGCGCGTTCTTCCGATGAATCTATTCATGGGTCGCACACTCCTGATGACGGTTTGGATGAAAGCCGTCCTGGCATGGAGCGCGCCCTCGACGCACGCGGCTGCGTGTGCGAAGACAGGCCGCGCGAATGGCCGTCCAAAATGGCCGGGCAAGTTGACACCGAATGCGGATCGCCTGCTGCGACTCGCGCGTACAACCGAGGTGAATGGAAGGCCGCAGGTTCTTCACCGGTCGCAGACGATGCTGACGCGAGCGCAAGAACGTGCGAAAAGCCGTACGCCAGGAACAAAAAAAAGGGAGCCCGCAGGCTCCCTTTCTTCACCGCTCAGCGACCTGCGCTCAGCGCTTTTCGATCGGCACGTAGGCCTGGTCTTCCGGGCCGGTGTAATTCGCGCTCGGACGGATGATCTTGCCGTCCTCGCGCTGCTCGATCACGTGCGCGCTCCAGCCGGAGGTCCGCGCGATCACGAACAGCGGCGTGAACATCGCGGTAGGCACGCCCATCATGTGGTACGCGCTGGCCGAGAACCAGTCGAGGTTGGGGAACATCTTCTTCAGTTCCCACATCAGCTTCTCGATCCGCTCGGACACTTCGAACAGGGTCGGGTTGCCGCCTTCCGTGCACAGCTTGCGCGAGACTTCCTTGATGATCTCGTTGCGCGGATCGGACACCGTGTACACCGGATGGCCGAAGCCGATGATGATCTCCTTGCGCTCGACACGGGCGCGGATATCCGCTTCCGCCTCGGCCGCATTGCGGTAGCGCGCAATGATCTCCATCGCCATTTCGTTGGCGCCGCCATGCTTGGGACCGCGCAGCGCGCCGATCGCGCCGGTGATGGCCGAGTACATGTCCGAACCGGTGCCGGCGATCACGCGTGCGGTGAAGGTCGACGCGTTGAACTCGTGCTCGGCGTACAGCACCAGCGACTTGTCCAGCGCGTGCGCGTGCAGCTCGCTGGCCTTCTTGCCGTGCAGCAGGTGCAGGAAGTGCGCGGCGATCGACTCGTCGTCGGTCTCGGTCTCGATGCGCTTGCCGTTGTGGCTGAAGTGGTACCAGTACAGCAGGATCGAACCGAAGCTGGCCATCAGGCGGTCGGCGATGTCGCGCGCGCCGGTGAGGTTGTGGTCGTCCTTCTCCGGCAGCACCGTGCCCAGCACCGAGCAGCCGGTACGCATCACGTCCATCGGATGGGTGGCAGCCGGCAGCAGCTCCAGCGCGCTCTTCACCGGCGCGGGCAGGCCGCGCAGGCGCTTGAGCTTGGCGCGGTAGGCATTGAGCTCGGCCCAGTTCGGCAGCACGCCGTGCACCAGCAGGTAGGCAACCTCCTCGAAGCAGCCCTTGGCGGCCAGGTCGTGGATGTCATAGCCGCGGTAATGCAGGTCGTTGCCGCTGCGGCCGACCGTGCACAGCGCGGTGTTGCCCGCGGCCACGCCCGACAGGGCGACGGATTTCTTGGCCTTGGGAAGAACTTGCTCGCTCATCGGATACCTCTCCTCAATGCATGCAACGTGGCCGTCCCGTGCGAATGCCGCGCGACGGCCGGGGAAACCGGGCCTGGGGGATCAGCCCTTCTGGTTGGCGAACAGCGCGTCGAGCTTGTCTTCGTAGGCGTGGTAGCCGAGGAAGTCGTACAGCTGCTCGCGCGTCTGCAAGGTGTCGATGATGTTCTTCTGCGTACCTTCGCGGCGCACCGTCTCGTAGAAGTTCAGCGCGGCCTTGTTCATGGCGCGGTAGGCGCCGCAGCAGTACAGCGCGATGTCCACGTTCGCGCTGCGCAGCTCGTCGGTGGTGAAGAACGGGGTGGAACCGAATTCGGTAAGGTTGGCCAGGATCGGCACCTTCACTGCGGCCTTGAAGCGGCGGTAGTCGTCCAGGCTCTGCATGGCTTCCGGGAAGATCATGTCGGCGCCCGCCTCGACATAGGCGCAGGCGCGGTCGATCGCCGCATCGACGCCTTCGGAACCGGCGGCGTCGGTGCGCGCCATGATCACGAAGCCGGCGTCGGTGCGTGCGTCCACCGCGGCCTTCACGCGGTCGACCATTTCTTCCTTCGGCACCACTTCCTTGCCGGGACGGTGGCCGCAACGCTTCTGTCCGACCTGGTCCTCGATATGCACCGCGGCCACGCCGATATTGATGAAGGAGCGGATGGTGCGCGCGATATTGAAGGCGCCGCCCCAGCCGGTGTCGATGTCCACCAGCAGCGGCAGCCCGGTGGCGTCGACGATGCGGCGCGCGTCGGTGAGCACGTCTTCCATGGTGGAGATGCCCAGGTCCGGCACGCCCAGCGAATTGGCCGCGACGCCGCCACCGGACAGGTACAGCGCCTGGTAGCCCACGCGCCTGGCCATCAGGCCGGCGTAGGCGGTGATGGCGCCCATCACCTGCAGCGGTTGTTCCTGGGCGACGGCGGCGCGGAAACGGGCGCCGGGGGATGCGTGCTGGGTCATGGAGCCTCCGCGTAAAGCGGCGATTTTAGCGCGCCGAGCCGGCCCACCCCTTGCTGCAGCGCGTCAAAGATCGCGCCAATCGGGTACCGCAACCGTCGGTTTGCGCATCGCCGGGCGCCGCATGGCTACCTACATTGCTTGCATGAGTACCTCGAACCGACTCGCCACGCGCATCCTCCAGGGCCTGCTGGCCGGCGTCGTCGCCGCCGTGCTCACGCTGGCCATCGGCCGCTTCCATCCGGCCAGCCTCAAGGCGATGCAGGCCTTCGCCAGCGCGGTGCTCGATCCACTCGGGCAGGTGTTCCTGCGCCTGCTGTTCTTCGTGGTGATCCCGCTGGTATTCGCCTCGCTCGCTTCGGGCGTAGCGCAACTGGGCCGGCTGGGCCGCCTCGGGCCGCTGGCCGGGCGCACTTTCGCGCTGTTCGCGGCCAATATGCTGATCGCGGTGGCGCTCGGCCTGCTGATGATGAACCTGCTGCAGCCCGGCCATCAGCTGGAACCGGGTTCGCGCGAGCGGCTGATGCAGGAGTACGGCGGCAGCGCGCACCGCGCGGTGGAACGCCAGCAACAGCAGCCGGGCATGAGCCTGGCCACCCTGGTCGAGATGTTCATGCCGCGCAATCTGTTCGGCGCCTTCGTCGGGCACGAGCGCGGCGTGCTGGGCGACGTGCTGCCGCTGATCCTGTTCGCCATCCTGGTCGGTGCGGCCGCCACCGTGCTGGACGAGGACAAGCGGCGCAAGCTGCAGGCCGGACTGGACCTGGTCAGCGAGCTGATGACCGGGATCGTCGGCTTCGCGCTGCGGCTGGCGCCGATCGCGGTGCCGGCGATGATCTATAGCGTGATCGTCAAGATCGGCATCGACGCGCTGCTCACCCTGGCGGTGTTCGCCGCCGGCTGCGCGTTCGCGCTGATGCTGCATCTGTTCGGCACCATGTCGCTGTGGCTGCGCCTGCTGGCCGGCCGCGCGCCGCTGGCTTATTTCCGCCAGGTGCGGCCGGCGCTGATCACCGCGTTCTCCACCAGTTCCAGCAGCGCCACCCTGCCCGCCTCGCTGGCGCTGGCGCGCGACGAACTCAAGCTCTCGCCCAGCACCGCCGGCTTCGTGCTGCCGCTGGGCGCGACCATGAACATGAGCGGCACCGCGCTGTTCGAAGGCTGCGTGGTGCTGTTCGTGGCGCAGGCGTTCGGGGTGGAGCTGGCGCTGGGCCAGCAGTGCGTGCTGATGCTGCTGGCGGTGCTCAGCGCGGTGGCGGTGGCCGGCATCCCCGGCGGCTCGATGCCGCTGATCGCCGGCCTGCTCGCCACCTTCGGCGTGCCGCCGGACGGGATCGGCCTGGTGCTGGGCGTGGATCGCATCCTGGACATGCTGCGCACCACCGTGAACGTGGGCGGCGACCTGGTCACCGCCACCGTGGTGGACGCACGCACCGGCAACCCCGGCACCGCCGACGCCTGATCCAGGCTCGCGGTTTTGTCACGATGAGCTGCGCAGACTGCGGGTCTTGCGCCGGCGCCGGCTGTCGATAGCCACCGCCTATCATCACCATCCCGACAATCGATTAGATAAATCCTGTTGCCGGCGCTAATCTTTGCGGCTTCCAACCACCACTACACGGGAAAAGCACCGATGTCGTTGATCAACACCGAAATCAAACCGTTCAAGGCCCAGGCATACAAAGACGGCAAGTTCGTCGAAGTGACGGACGCCAGCCTGAAGGGCAAGTGGTCCGTGGTGGTGTTCTACCCGGCCGACTTCACCTTCGTGTGCCCGACCGAACTCGAGGACCTGGCCGACCATTACGCCCAGTTCCAGAAGCTGGGCGTCGAGATCTACGGCGTGTCGACCGACACCCACTTCGCGCACAAGGCCTGGCACGACACCTCCGACGCGATCAAGAAGGTGCAGTACACCCTGATCGGCGATCCGACCGGCACCATCACGCGCAACTTCGACGTGATGATCGAAGAAGAAGGCCTGGCCCTGCGCGGCACCTTCGTGATCAATCCGGAAGGCCAGATCAAGCTGTGCGAGATCCATGACAACGGCATCGGCCGCGACGCTTCCGAGCTGCTGCGCAAGGTCAAGGCCGCGCAGTACGTCGCCTCCCATCCGGGCGAAGTGTGCCCGGCCAAGTGGAAGGAAGGCGAAAAGACCCTGAAGCCGTCGCTCGATCTGGTTGGCAAGATCTAAGCCAGCGCTTTGCCGTCATCTGCGGCCCGCCTCTTCGGGCCGCCTCGGACCCGGCGTCCCGCCGGGTCCGTTCCCGAACAAGCAAGCCTCGCCATACAAGCTGTCCCGCGACGCCTGGCCTGCGCCAGGTGCTCGTGGCGCTCACCCCGAATTCCTCGATACAGCGGAGTAACCACCATGTTGGACGCCGATCTGAAGACCCAATTGCAGGCCTACCTCGAAAAGGTCACGCACCCGATCGAGCTGGTGGCCTCCCTCGACGACAGCGCCGCCTCCAGGGAGCTGTCGGAACTGCTGGAAGACATCGCCGCGCTGTCCGACAAGGTCAGCCTCAGCCGCACCGGCCACGACGCGCGCAAGCCCTCCTTCGCGATCAGCCGCGTGGGCACCGACGTGGAAGTGCGCTTCGCCGGCATCCCCCTCGGCCATGAGTTCACTTCGCTGGTGCTGGCCCTGCTGCAGGTCGGCGGCCATCCGTCCAAGGCCGCGCCGGAACTGCTGGAGCAAGTGCGCAACCTCGAAGGCGAATACCGTTTCGAGACCTTCATGTCGCTGTCCTGCCATAGCTGCCCGGACACCGTGCAGGCGCTGAACCTGATGAGCGTGATCAATCCCAACATCAAGCACGTCGCCATCGACGGCTCGCTGTTCCAGGACGAGGTAAACGAGCGCCAGGTGATGGCCGTGCCCACCGTGTTCCTCAACGGCGAGGCGTTCGACCAGGGCCGCATGACGATCGAGCAGATCGTCGCCCGCCTCGACACCGGCGCCGCCCAGCGCGACGCCACGAAGATCGACGCGAAGCAGCCATTTGACGTGCTGGTGGTCGGCGGCGGCCCCGCCGGCGCCGCCGCAGCGATCTATGCCGCGCGCAAGGGCATCCGCACCGGCGTGGCGGCGGAGCGCTTCGGCGGCCAGGTGCTGGACACCATGGCGATCGAGAACTTCATCTCGGTCACCTATACCGAGGGCCCCAAGCTGGCCGCCTCGCTGGAGCAGCACGTGCACGAGTACGACGTGGACGTGATGAACATGCAGCGCGCCGAAAAACTGGTCGCCCCGGCCGACCCCAACGGCCTGTTCGAAGTGAAGCTGGCCAACGGCGCCACGCTGAAGTCCAAGACGGTGATCCTTTCCACCGGCGCGCGCTGGCGCAACATGAACGTGCCGGGCGAGCAGGAGTACCGCAACAAGGGCGTCACCTATTGCCCGCACTGCGACGGCCCGCTGTTCAAGGGCAAGCGCGTGGCGGTGATCGGCGGCGGCAACTCCGGCGTGGAAGCGGCGATCGACCTGGCCGGCATCGTCGGCCACGTCACCCTGCTGGAATTCGACGGCAAGCTGCGCGCCGACGACGTCCTGCAGCGCAAGCTGCGCAGCCTGCCCAACGTCAAGATCATCGTGAACGCGCAGACCACCGAGGTGCACGGCGACGGCCAGAAAGTCAGCGCGCTCGCCTATACCGACCGCCAGGGCGGCGAGAGCCACCGCGTGGAACTGGAAGGCGTGTTCGTGCAGATCGGCCTGCTGCCCAATACCGACTGGCTGAAGGGCACACTGAAGTTGTCGCCGCGCGGCGAGATCGAAGTGGATGCGCGCGGCGAGACCTCGATTCCCGGCGTGTTCGCTGCGGGCGACGTCACCACGGTGCCGTACAAGCAGATCGTGATCGCCATGGGCGAAGGCGCCAAGGCTTCGCTCAGCGCCTTCGATCATCTGATCCGCATGCCGGTGATCGAAGCGGAAGCCGTCGCCGCCTGATGGTTGTTTAAAGCTCGCCCGCCCGCAGGGTCCCCGGTACGCCAACAGGCGGGGGCTGGTCGGGCGGGCGATTTTTTATGCCCGCATCCGGCGTAGGTTGGGGTGAGCCACAGGCGAACCCCAACATTCGTGTGTCGAACGGTGCCGTGATGTTGGGGTTCGCCTGCGGCTCACCCCAACCTACGCCTGGTCAGGACCCCGCTCCAGCGCACGGCGAATTTCTTCCAGCGCGCCCGGATCGTCCAGCGTCGACAGATCCCCCGGATCGCGCTGCTCCGCCAAGGCCTGCAACGACCGCCGCAGCAACTTGCCCGAGCGCGTCTTCGGCAAGGCATTCACCACATAGATGCGCGAAGGCTTGGCGATGCCGCCGAGTTGGTCCACCACACGCTGCTGCATGGCGTGCGCCACCTGTCCGGCCTGCGCTCCGGCATCCTGCTTGAGCGTGGCGAATACCACCGGCACCTGCCCTTTCAAGGCGTCGTGCACGCCGATCACCGCGGCTTCCGCCACGGCCGGATGAGTGGCGACGGATTCCTCGATCTCGCGCGTGCCCAGCCGATGCCCCGCCACGTTGATCACGTCGTCGGTGCGGCCGAGGATGGTGGTGTAGCCGTCCGCGTCGCGGATCGCCCAGTCCAGCGAGCTATACAGCAGCTCGTTGAAGTGGCTGAAGTAGCTGCTCAGATAACGCTCGTCGTCGCCCCACACGGTGCTGAGGCAGCCGGGCGGCAGCGGCGGTTCGAACACCAGCACGCCCTTGCTGCCCGGTGCCGCCTCCTTGCCGCTCGCCTCGTCGATCACCTTCATCCGGTAGCCCGGCGCGGGCAGGCCGGGCGAGCCAAACTTGATCGGCTTCAAGTCCAGGCCCGGCATCAGCGTGATCGCCGGCCAGCCGGTTTCGGTCTGCCAATAGTTGTCGATCACCGGGACGCCCAGGCCGTCGGTGATCCAGTGCGCGGTCGGTTCGTCCAGCGGCTCGCCGGCGAGGAACAGCCAGTGCAGGGTCGAGAGATCGTATTTGCGCAGCCATTCCGGCTCCTGCTTCTTCAGCACGCGGATACCGGTGGGCGAAGAGAACATGGTGCGCACACCGTAGCGTTCGCACAGATACCACCAGATGCCCGGATCGGGCCGCGTCGGCAGCCCTTCGTACAACAACGAGGTGGCGCCGCCGATCAGCGGCCCGTAGACGTTGTACGAATGCCCCACCGCCCAGCCCACGTCGGAAGTGGAAAACATCACCTGCCCCGGCGCGATGTCGAAGATGCAGCGGATCGACATCGCCATCGCCACCGCATAGCCGCCGACGTCGCGCTGGATGCCCTTGGGCCTGCCGGTGGTGCCCGAGGTGTAGAGCAGATAGCTCGGCTCGTTCGATTCCAGCCAGGCCACCGGCACCTCGGCCTGCTCGTGCGCCTGGCGCAGTTCGGCGTAATCGAGGTCGCGCCCGGGCACGCGGGTCATCTGCGGATCGAGCCCGCGGTCGACGATCAATACATGCGGCGGCGGCGCGGCGGTTTCCTCCAGCGCCGCATCCACCAGCGGCTTGTACGGAATCACCTTGCCGCCGCGCATGCCGGCATCCGCGGCGATCAGCAGCTTGGGCCGCGCATCGTCGATGCGCAGCGCGAGGTTGTGCGCGGCGAAGCCACCGAACACCACCGAATGGATCGCACCCAGCCGTGCGCAGGCGAGCATGGCGAACACCGCTTCGGCGATGTTCGGCAGGTAGATCACCACCCGATCGCCGCGCTGCACGTCGAGCGATGCCAGCACCGCGGCGAACACGTTCACTTCGCGGTAGAGCTGGCGATAGCTCAACTCGCGGGTCAGGCCGGTCTCGCTCGATATCGCCACCAGGGCGAGCTGCTCGCCGCGTTCGGCCAGATGGCGGTCGACGGCGTTGTAACAAAGGTTGGTGGTGCCGCCGACAAACCAGCGGCGGAATGGGGGGCGGGAATAATCGAGCACCTGTTGCGGCGGCACCTGCCAATGGATCAGCCGCGCCTGTTCGGCCCAGAACGCCTCGGGCTCCTCGATCGAGCGCCGATAAAATGCCTCGTAATCCATGTCCGCATCCGCCCGCGCTGAATAGAAGGCAAGACTCGCCCAAGCGGTGAGAAGGATTGCACTAGACCTTGGTCGCACCGAATGAAAGGCCTTATGGGCTTAATTGGAATTAGCCAAAAGGACTATTAGAACGATGCAATAAAAAGCAACATTGAGAAACTGTCTGCATAGAAAATGCCAACCACCCGTTCTTCACATATGTGTTTGTAGCACTGAGAAATAAATCATGTGATTATCAAAAATAATCCTTAATTAACACGGAATTTTCACATTTCTTCACTGAGTATCTGGGCCGCCCAGCAACGCGCGTTCGAGGTGCTCGGATGGGCATGGGGAAACGACGCGCACATGCCACTGGGACAGGGGAGTGGCTAATCCGGTAAAGACATCCGCGGTATTAATTGACTGCCTGGATCCAGGACGGAATCGGGCGGCGCGCGTGTTCTGCCGGAAGCCTATTACCAGACACTCGGCTGCGTTTCTCGGAGGAAATGGCGATGAGTAACCGACATGTGAGCACCGTGTTGAAACAGACCTTATTGATTTCCTGCATGCTCGCCGCCGGCATTTCGCTGACGGCCTGCTCAGGTCACAGTTCCTATAAATCCGGCGGCGGCGGCGTCGTGAATCCCGGCGGCGCCGGTGGCGGCGATGGCGGCGGTTCCGGCGGCGGCGGCGATGGTTCGGGCGGCGGCGGTGGCGGTGGCGGCGGCACGGGCGGTGGCGGCACGGGCGGTGGCGGCACCGGCGGTGGCGGCACCGGCGGTGGTGGCACGGGCGGTGGTGGCACGGGCGGTGGCGGCACGGGTGGTGGCGGCACCGGCGGTGGTGGCACTGGCGGTGGCGGCACCGGTGGTGGTGGCACTGGCGGTGGCGGCACCGGTGGTGGTGGCACTGGCGGCGGTACTCCTGCGCCCACGGGCGTGGTTGGTGCGGTCGCGACCGGCGGTGGCGGCATCGTCACGGCGGTAGGCAATACCGTCATCGGTATCGGCCAGCAGATTCCCAACACGACGATCCTCGGCAATACCCCGGTAACCCAGGGTCTGGCGGGTGTCGTGACCAACACCGGCGATGCCGTGGTCGACGTCGGCAACGGCCTGAAGAACGGGCTGGGCCAGATCGGCAATACCAGCGATCCGATCGGCACCACGGTGCTCGGCACCAGCAGCGCCGTCAACGATCTCGGCCAGGCCGTCACCAGCCTTGGCGGCACCGTGACCGCGGCCGGCGCGTTCCAGGGCTCGCCGATCACGCCGATCACGTCGCTGGTCGGCAACGTGGTTTCCACCGTCGGCACCGACGTGAGCAAGCTCGACACCAGCCTCAACGGCCAGCTCGCCACCGGCCTGCCGAAGCAGCTGACGCAGACGCTGAGCAATACGCTGACGCCGATCGCGCTGGTTGGCCAGAACGGCAGCGGCAGCGGCAATCCGACCAACCTGGTCGCAGCCGTCTCGACGGCCGGCGGCGGCGCGGCGACGGGCCTGGGCAACGGCCTCAGCGGGATCGGCGCTTCGCTCGGCACTTCCCTGCCGGGCGGCCTGAGCAATCCGACCACCGTGGCACTGGGCAATACCGTCAGCGATGTCGGCGGTACGGTCAGCGCACTCGGCGGCGGCCTCAGCAACGGCCTGGGCAAAGCGGGCAGCATCGCCAACCCGGTCGGCGTGACCCTGGCCAGCACCGGCGGCGTGGTGGCCGGCGTGGGCGCCACCGCCAATGGCGTAGGCGGCGTGGTCGCCAGCCTCGGCGGCGGCCAGTTGTCCGGCCTCAGCCCGCTGACCAATACGCTCGCTTCGGCGGTGAACCAGGTGGGCGGCGGTGTGACCAATCTGGGCGGCGCGGTGACCAATACGGTCAACGGTCCGCTGTCACCGGTCACCCAGGGCCTGAGCAATGTGGTCAACACCGTGGCCAGCGCCACCACCGTACCGCTGGGCAGCAATGCCACGGCGGGCACCGGCAGCCTCGGCGGGCTCGGTGCACTCGGTGGCCTGGTGAGCACCGTGACGGCGCCGATCACCGGGGCCGTGTCCGGCGGTGCCGCAGGCGGCACGTCCGGCGCCAGCAACCCGCTGGGCGGCCTGGTCGGTACGCTCACCGGCACGGTGGGCAGCGTGACGTCGGGCCTGGGCGCCAACTCAGGCGGCAGTTCCTCCAATAACAACGGGGGCCTGCTAGGCGGATTGCTGCACAAGAAGTAAGCGGCAACGGAGAGGCGGCCGCAGGGCCGCCTCTTCGCATGAGGCATCGCTTCGCTGCACACTGGCCGTGTGCAGTGAAGATCCAGCGACACGAAGGAGCGTCAGCGCATGAGGAGATGGTTGGTGTTCGCCACCGCCGCCGCAGCCTCGACCACGGGCTGGGCACAGAGTCGTCCTCCGGTTCCCAATCCCCTGCAGACTTTGCCGCGCGTGGAAACGCCCGTACGGCAACCCAGTGTCACCCTCAACGTCGAGCAGCAGCGCAACGACCAGCTCGCCGCGCTGATGGCGCTCACGCTCACCCCGACGCGCATCGATATCGACGGCGTGCATTCCGTGCCGTTCGCGCAGGTCGCCGCGCTGTTCAAGCCGCTCACCGGCAAGACGGTGCGCATCGCCGACCTGGTCGCCGCGGCCAATGCCTGTACCAAGCTGTATCAGGAACACGACTACGCGCTGTCGTTCTGCTTCATTCCCGCGCAGGACTTCCAGGACGGCGTGGTCAAGGTCAACGTGGTGGAAGGCTACGTCGCCGCCGTGGACATCGCCGGCGCGCCCGGCAACATGGAGCGGAAGATCCGCGCCATCGCCAGCCACATCACCGCCGACCGCCCCCTGCGCCGCAGCACCTTCGAGCGCTATATCCAGACGCTCGGCATGCTGCCCGGGGCCAAGATCGATGCGGACGTCGCCGCGCCCACCACCACCGACGGCGCCACGCGCCTGAAGCTCAAGGTGAAGCGCCAGCGCTACGACGTGAGCACCGGCATCGATACCAACCACCCCGGCGTGCAGGGCATCTTCGCCGGCACGCTCAACGGCATGACGCCCCTGGCGGAGCAGCTCACCGGCTCGGTGCTGTACCCGCCCGGCCGCGGCAAGCAGCAGTTCTACAGCGCCGGCTATGCGCAGATGCTCGGCTCCAGCGGCTTGATGGCTCGCCTCAACGCCTCGCATTACTACGGCAATCCGGACACCGACAGCCAGTTGCCTTCCTATCTGCGCCACCGCCTGTCGCAGGACCGCCTCGACTTCAGCCTCAGCTATCCGCTGCTGCTGGGCAATACGCGCAGCCTGATCCTCGGCGGCGGCCTGTACGGCTCCAACCAGAACGACAAGTACCGCAACCTCGTCAACGGTGCGCAGCTGGAATTGAAGAACGACGTGCGCGTGCTGCACAGCGAACTGGACTTCACCCAGGTCGGCGAAAAGCGTTCGCGCAAGCTCGGCATCGGCATCGCCCAGGGCTTCGACATGCTCGGCGCCGGCAGCCGCGGCCTCACCAATATCCCCGGCGCCCTGGTGGCCAATCCCACCGACGTGCGCTTCACCCGCTACAACCTCAACGCGATGCAGAGCGACACCTGGCCGGCGCACCTGGTCACCGTGGCCAGCGTGGTGGGCCAGTACAGCCACTATCGCCTGCCCTCCGCCGAACAGATCAGCTTCGGCGGCCCGCGCTTCGCGCTCGGCTACGATCCGGGTGCGGTGTCCGGCGACAGCGGCTGGGGCGCGTCGCTGGAACTCAACCGGCCGTTCAAGCTGAGCTCGAAGTGGGTGACCGTGCTGACACCCTATGTGCTCGGCCAGACCGCACGCGTCTACCTCAACGGCTCGCGGCCGGCCGCCGACAGCCTGCAGACCGCCGCGCTCGGCCTGCGCCTCACCGACGGCAAGCACTACACGGTGGACATCTCCGCCGCGCAGCCGGTGGGTGACAAGACGCAGGACAACCTGGCGCGGCACACGCGCTACGACCTGACGTTCTCGTACCAGCTGTTCCCGTAGGTTGGGGTGACAACCCCAACATAGCCAAGCGCACGCCCCGCAACGTTGGGGTTCGCCTGCGGCTCACCCCAACCTACGCCGGCGGACCGGCCGACTAGCCGGTATGTGTTATTTGCCCCCCGCCCCCCGCCTGACAAGCTCCCGGTCACCCTCCACCGGGATGCCGTCATGCCTGCGTTTTTCCGCCACTTCTATTTCTGGGTGCTGGCCGCGATCGTCGCGGGCGGGCTGATCGGCCATTACGCGCCGGAAACCGGCGTAGCGATGAAACCGCTCGGCGACGGCTTCATCTCGCTGGTGAAGATGCTGATCGGCCCGATCATCTTCCTCACCGTGGTGCTGGGCATCGCTGGCGTGTCCGACGTGAAGAAGGTCGGCCGCGTCGGTGTCAAGGCGATCCTGTATTTCGAAGTGGTGTCGAGCTTCGCGCTGATCATCGGCCTGGTGGTGGTCAATACGCTCAAGCCTGGCGCCGGCTTCAACGCCACGCCGGCATCGCTCGACGCCGCTGCGGTGGCCAAGTACGCCACCGCGGCGCACGAGCAGGGCACTGTTCCGTTCCTGCTGCACCTGATCCCCAAGACCTTCACCGATGCCTTCAGCGGCGACGGCGATCTGTTGCAGGTGCTATTGCTGGCGCTGCTGTTCGGCTTCGCCATGATCCATCTGGGCGAACGCGCCAAGCCGGTGATGACCCTGCTGGAAGCACTGTCGAAAGTGTTCTTCCGCATCATGGGCATGATCATGCGGCTGGCGCCGCTGGGTGCGATGGGCGCGATGGCTTTCACCATCGGCAAGTACGGCGTGCACAGCCTGGGCCCGCTGCTGAAGCTGATGGGCAGCTTCTACCTGGCCTGTATCCTGTTCGTGGTGGTGGTGCTGGGCGCCATCGCACGCGCCACCGGCTTCAGCATTTTCAAGTTCCTGCGCTATATCCGCGACGAGCTGCTGCTGGTGCTGGGCACGTCCTCGTCCGAGTCGGCGCTGGTGCCGCTGATGCAGAAGCTCGAGCGCCTGGGCTGCTCCAAATCGGTGGTCGGCCTGGTGGTGCCCAGCGGCTATTCGTTCAATCTGGACGGCACCAATATCTATCTGACCATGGCCGCGATCTTCGTGGCGCAGGCGCTGGGCGTGGAGCTCACGCTGACCCAGGAACTGACCTTGCTCGCGGTCGCCATGCTTACTTCCAAGGGCGCCTCCGGTGTCACCGGTGCGGGCTTCATCACACTGGCCGCTACCTTGGCGGTCGTACCCTCGGTACCGGTCGCGGGCCTGTCGCTGATCCTGGGCATCGATCGCTTCATGAGCGAAGCTCGCGCGATCACCAACATCATCGGCAATGGCGTCGCCACCGTGGTGGTCTCCCACTGGGAGAAGGAACTCGACCACGCCAGCCTGCAGGCCGCGCTCGACGGCCGCCCGCCTTCGCCCGCCGCGGACGCGGCTCCCCTGCTCACCGAAGCCGGCTGAGCCGGCCCCTTCCTGCTCCGACGAGGTCGCGATGAAAGCCATGCCGATGAAGACGCTCAGTGGAATCGTGCTGTGCGCGCTGGACCTCGTGCCGGCGGCGCAGGCGGCCGATATCAACAACTGGCCGATCAAGTACACCACCGCTGGCGGCACCGAGTGGGCGCTGTACGGCAACTACCAGTACGACGTGATGGACGTGCGCCACAGCGACACCATCGAGGACTCGCACACCAACCGCCGCAAGGAATTCGGTTTCACCGCCAAGAAAAAGGGCGAATGGGACGCGCTGGTGTACTTCGACTTCCAGTCCAGGCAGTGGCTGGACGTGTACTGGCGGATGGAGACCAAATGGCTGTTCGGCCAGGACTACGGCAAGCTGCGCTTCGGCTACAGCAAGCTGCCGGTGGGCTTCGAAGGCGTCACCAGCGCGCGCAATGACAGCTTCGTGGAGATCGCACTGCCGCTGCAGGCGGTGTACGAGACGCGCCGCACCGGCGTCGACTGGGCCTACGAGCGCCCGGCCTACCTGGTCAATCTCGGCTACTACTTCGGCGAAGACCTGCAGGGCGACAACGACGGCACTACCGTCGCCGCGCGCGCCGCATGGACGCCGCTGAAGCAGGAAGGCAACGTGCTGCACCTGGGTCTGTCCGCCTCGCTGGAGCATCCGGACGGCAGCACCGACGGCCGTGGCGCCTATCACTCCGCTTCCGCGCGCTGGCGCTCGCGTCCGGAAGTAGGCCTCACCACCGTGCGGCTGATCGACTCCGGCACGCTGACCCACGTCGACAGCAACCGCCGCCTCGGCCTCGAGGGCCTGTGGATCGACGGCCCGCTCTCGTTCCAGGGCGAATACCTGCAGGCGCACACCAAGCGCACCGACGGCCTGGCCGACTACACGGCCGATGGCTGGTACCTGTTCGGCAGCTATGTGCTGACCGGCGAATCGCGCCCCTACACCGCCGGCAACGTCGCCAACATCAAGCCGCGCAACCCCTGGGGCGCGGTGGAGCTGCTGGTGCGCTACAGCGCGCTGGACCTGGACGACGGCAAGGTGCGCGGCGGCCGCGAGCACGACCTCACCTTCGGCGCCAACTGGTATCTGACCCAGCACTTCAAGTTCCAGGCCAACTACGTCAAGGCCCACTCCACCCACCTGGGCAAGCGGCAGGACCCCGACGTGCTCGAAGTGCGCGCGCAGGTGTACTTCTGAGCAGCCGGAGCAAGGCATGAGCAGCAGCACCGCCGAACTCGCCACCCGTGCCCCCGCCATCACGGCGGGACAGCGCCTGCGTTCGATCTTCAGCGGCTCGATCGGCAACCTGGTCGAGTGGTACGACTGGTACGTCTATTCGGCGTTCTCGCTGTACTTCGCCCACGTGTTCTTTCCGGCCAGCGACCAGACCACGCAGTTGCTCAATACCTCCGGCATCTTCGCGGTGGGCTTTTTGATGCGCCCGCTCGGCGGCTGGCTGCTCGGCACCTTCGCCGACCGGCGCGGGCGCAAGGCGGCGCTGCTGCTGTCGGTGTTCATGATGAGCCTGGGCTCGCTGATCATCGGCCTGTCGCCGGGCTACGCGCAGATCGGCGTCGCCGCTCCGATCCTGCTGGTGCTGGCGCGCCTGCTGCAGGGCCTTTCGATCGGCGGCGAATACGGCACCTCGGCCACCTACCTGAGCGAGATGGCGCCGCGCGAAAGCCGCGGCTTCTGGTCGAGCATCCAGTACGTGACCCTGGTCGCCGGGCAACTGATCGCGCTGGCCTTGCTGGTAGTGCTGCAACAATTCCTGCTGTCGACCGAGCAGCTGCACGACTGGGGCTGGCGCATTCCGTTCCTGATCGGCGCGCTGCTGGCGGTGATCGCGGTGATCATCCGCCGCAACATGGACGAGACGGCCTCGTTCAAAAAGGCCAAGCTGCTGGAAAGCCCGCTGCGCACCTTGATGCGCCATCCGCGCGAAGTGCTGACGGTGATCGGCCTGACCATGGGCGGCACGCTGGCCTTCTACACCTACACCACGTACATGCAGAAATTCCTGGTGAACTCGGCCGGGATGAGCAAGGCCGACGCCACCTCGATTTCCACCGCGGCGCTGTTCGTCTACGCCTTGCTGCAGCCGGCGTTCGGCGCGCTGTCGGACCGCATCGGCCGGCGGCCGCTGCTGATCGGCTTCGGCGAGCTGGGCGCCCTGCTCACCTATCCCATCCTGTCGACGCTGAAAGAGGTGCACGACTGGTGGCAGGCGTTCGGCCTGATCATGACCGCGCTGATCATCGTCAGCGGCTATACCTCGATCAATGCGGTGGTGAAGGCCGAGCTGTTCCCGACCGAGATCCGCGCGATCGGCGTCGGCCTGCCCTATGCGCTGGCGCTGTCGGTATTCGGCGGCACCGCGGAATACGTGGCGCTGTGGTTCAAGAAGATCGGCCACGAGGACTACTTCTACTGGTACGTCACCGCCTGCATCGCGTGTTCCCTGCTGGTATACATAGGCATGCGCGACACCCGGCGGCATTCGCGCATTGTCGAGGACTGAACCCGTCCGCGACCGGGGACGCCGCCGCGATCGAGGCGTGCCGTTCTCCTTCATGACCATCCGCTTCCGCCACGGCAAGACCCTCGCCATCGCCGCGCTGCTCGCCGCCGGCATGGCGCTGTCCGCCCTGCTCGCCTACCGCATCGCGCTGCGCCAGAGCCTGGGCAAGATGGCCGAGGACAGCGCGCAGCAACTGCAACTGCAATCGCTGGCCCTGCAGCGGCTGATCGACCGCTACCGCGTGCTGCCCGGCACCCTGGCGCTGGACCCCGAGTTGCGCGCCGCCCTGCTCGCGCCGCCCGACGCGACCATGCAGCACTACCTCAATCTCAAGCTGGAACACGCCAACGGCGTGACGCACGCCTCGACGCTCACCCTGCTCGACCGCGACGGCCTCGCCCTCGCCGCCAACAACTGGCGCGAGCCGAGCAGCAACGTCGGCCACCGCTACGATTTCCGCCCGTATTTCCAGGGTGCCGTGGCCAACGGCGTCGGCACGTTCTATGCGGTAGGCATTTCCACCCACGTGCCCGGTTATTTCATCGCCGAGGCGGTGAAAGGCAACCGCGGCGAAGTCATCGGCGTGATTTCGGTCAAGGTGCCGGTGGGCGAACTCGAACGCGAATGGCTGCATGGCGAAGGCACCTTGCTGCTGAGCGACAAGGCCGGCGTGGTCTTCCTCACCAACCAGCGCGAATGGGAATTCCGCGAACTGGCCACGCTCAAGCCCGACGAAGCCGCACGCATGGAAGCCACCCGCCAGTACGAGGGCCAGCAACTGCGCCCGACCGTCTATCGCGTGCTCGACGAGCTCGGCGACGGCAGCCGGCTGGTGCGCATCATCGAACCGGAAGGCCGCGGCACGCGCCTGTGGACCTCGCTCAACCTGCCGCTGGAAGGCTGGACCCTGCATCTGCTGCGCAGCGCCGCCGGCAGCCTCGCCACCGCGCGCCTGGCCGCCGCCGTGGCCGCGGGAGCGTGGGCGCCGCTGATCCTGCTGGGGCTGTTCCTGCAGCAGCGCCGCCGCCTGATCCAGCACCGGCTGCACAGCCGCGCCGAACTGGAACGGCTCATCACCCATTACACCGGCGAGTTGCGCTCGGCGCAGGACAGCGTGGTGCAGGCGGCGGAAGCGGCTGGCAGCCGCAACGCCAGCCTGGAACACCTGCCGCAAGGCGTCAGCGTGGTGGACAAGGAACTGCGCCTGGTGGCGTGGAACACGCGCTACCAGGAAATCTTCAAATTCCCGCCGGGCCTGCTGCGCGCCGGCATGCCGATCGAGGACGTGCTGCGCCACAACGCGCGGCTGGGCCGGCTCGGCCCTGGCTCGGTGGACGAGGCGATCCAGCGCCGCCTCGAGCATATGCGCAGCGGCTCGGCCCATATGTTCGAGCGCGAGCGCCCCGACGGCAGCGTGCTGGAGATCCGCGGCAATCCCCTTCCCGGCGGCGGCTTCGTCACCAGCTTCGCCGACATCACCGCCTACAAGGCCGCCGCGCGCGACCTGCGCAATCTCGCCACCACACTGGAGCAGCGCATCGAGGAACGCACCCACGACCTCGAAGCCGCCAAGGCCGAAGCCGAACACGCCAACCGCAGCAAGACGCGCTTCGTCGCCGCCGCCGTGCACGACCTGCTGCAGCCGCTGAACGCCGCGCGCATGTATGTCGGCGTGCTGCGCGCGCGCCTGCCCGGCGGCGACGATCGCGGCCTGGCCGACCGCGTGGAAAGCGCGCTGGAGGCACAGGACGAACTGCTGGCCAGCCTGCTCGACATCGCGCGATTGGAAGCCGGCGCGTTGACCGCGAAACCGGTGGACGTGCCGCTGGAACCGCTGCTCACCGGCTTGGCGCGGCAGTTCGGCATCCTCGCCCAATCGCGCGGCCTGGTACTGCACTACGTGCCCTGCCACGCCATCGCGCACAGCGATCCGCTGCTGCTGCGGCGCGTGCTGCAGAACTTCCTTTCCAATGCGATCCACTACACGCGGCGCGGACGCGTGCTGCTCGGCTGTCGCCGCGTGTACGACGGCCTGCGCATCGAAGTGTGGGATACCGGCGTGGGCATTCCCGAAGCGAAGCGGCAGGCGATCTTCGAGGAATTCCACCGGCTCGACAGCGGCATCGACCGCGATGGGCGCAGCGCCGGCCTGGGCTTGTCGATCGTCGATCGCATCGCGCGCCTGCTCGATCACCGTATCGGGCTGCGTTCGTGGCCGGGGCGCGGCAGCGTGTTCTCGGTGACCGTGCCGCATGGCGATCCGGCCGGCGTGGTCGCCGCGCCCGCAGCGAGTTCGGTCATGACGGATGACGATTCACCGCTGCGCGGCTGCCGCGTGTGGTGCGTCGACGACGCGCCGAGCGTGCGCGAGGCGACGGGTGCGCTGCTGCGGCATTGGGGTTGCGCGGCCACCCTGGTCGACAGCGCCGAGCGGGCCATCGCGCTTGCCCGCGCGGGCGAAGCGCCGGACCTGCTGTTGCTGGACTACCAGCTCGGCGAGGACGTCACCGGACTGGATCTGCTGCCGCAGCTGGCGCAACGCTGGGGCGTGCAACCGCCGACCATCGTGCTGTCGGCGCAGAAAGATGCGGAAACGCGGCTGCGCGTACAGGAAGCCGGATTGCGCTTCCTGCCCAAGCCGGCTGCGCCGGCGGCGTTGCGGGCGCTGGTGTCGCAGATGTTGCTGGCCGGCGGCGCATCGTAGCCTCGTAGGTTGGGGTGAGCGCAGCGAACCCCAACGGGTGGCGCCATTCGGCGTGAGCGGTTTGTTGGGGTTCGCTGCGCTCACCCCAACCTACGTGTGCGCTTTACGGCGACTCGTCCAAGTCCAGCGACTTCGCCAGCACCGCCGCCTGCGTGCGCGAACGGCAGTCGAGCTTCTTCAGCACCGCCGTCACATGAATCTTCACGGTGTTCTCGGCCAGCCCGAGCTGATCGGCGATCTGCTTGTTGAGCAAGCCTTCGGCCAGCAGCATCAATACGCGCAATTGCTGCGGCGTAAGCTGCGCCAGCTGCGCCGCCAGCGCGGCATCCTGTTCGCTGCGTTCGGCCCTCTCCGCGGCAAACCAGCTGCCGCCCGCGAGCACCTGGTGCACGGCCTCGCCCAGCGTGCCCACCGGCGCGGACTTCGAAACGAAACCCGCCGCGCCAAACTGCTGCGCGCGGCGCACGGTGCGCGGATGGTCGTTGGAGGAAATCACGATCACCGGCACTTCCGGCCGCTCGCCGCGCAACAGTACCAGCGAGGAAAAACCCATCGCGCCGGGCATGGCCAGGTCCAGCAGCACCAGGTCGATCACCGCTTCGTCGGCCAGCGCCGCTTCCAGCGCACTCTGGCTGGCCACTTCCACCATCCGCGCCGCGGGCAGCGCCTCGCGCAACCCATGCAGGATCGCGGCGCGGAACAGCGGATGGTCGTCGGCGACGATGACGGTCTGCAAAAAAGCTCCCCCGGATACGATCGCCCCCGCGCGAGGCGGGGGCGATGCATTGCAGCTTACTTCTTGGCGAACAGATGTTCGACCGCGGCGCGCTCTTCGCGCAGTTCCTTGTCGGTCGCGTCCATGCGGGCGCGCGAGAAGTCGTTGACGGCCAGGCCCTGCACGATCTCGTACTTGCCGTTCTTCACCGTCACCGGGTAGCCGTAGATCACGCCCGGGGCGATGCCGTACGAGCCGTCGGACGGGATGCCCATCGAGACCCAGTCACCGTCGGTGGTGCCCAGCGCCCAGTCGTGGATATGATCGATCGCGGCCGAGGCCGCCGAGGCCGCGGACGAAGCGCCGCGCGCCTTGATGATCGCCGCGCCGCGCTGCTGCACGGTCGGGATGAAGTCGCTCTCGTACCAGGCCTGGTCGACCAGCTCGAGCGCGGCCTTGCCCTTCACCGAGGCCTGGTGCAGGTCCGGGTACTGGGTCGAGCTGTGGTTGCCCCAGATGGTGACCTTGTGGATGTCGGTGGTGTGCGCACCGGTCTTCTCGGCCAGCTGCGACAGCGCGCGGTTGTGGTCCAGGCGCACCATCGCGGTGAAGCACTTCGGATCCAGGTCCGGGGCGTTCTGCTGTGCGATCAGCGCGTTGGTGTTGGCCGGGTTGCCGACCACCAGCACCTTCACGTCGCGCTTGGCGTGGTCGTTCAGCGCCTTGCCCTGCGGGCCGAAGATGGCGCCGTTGGCTTCCAGCAGGTCCTTGCGCTCCATGCCGGGGCCGCGCGGACGCGCGCCGACCAGCAGGGCGTAGTCGACGTCCTTGAAGGCCACGTTGAGATCGTCGGTGGCGACGATGCCGGCCAAGGTCGGGAAGGCGCAGTCGTTCAATTCCATCACCACGCCCTGCAGGTTGGGCAGCGCCGGAGTGATTTCCAGCAGGTGCAGGATCACCGGCTGGTCCTTGCCGAGCATGTCGCCGGCGGCGATGCGGAACAGCAGGGCATAGCCGATCTGGCCGGCAGCGCCGGTAACGGCAACGCGAACGGGGGCTTTCATCACTTGCACTCCTTCATGGTCGGGTGGGCAGGCCCACCGAATGGTGTTGGCGGGCCCTTGAGACCCACCGATACGGATGGATCAGCTCAGCTGCGCGAAGAAGGCCTGGATGCGTTCGAGGCCCGGCTTCAGCTGCGCCGTGGGACAGGTGTAGGAGATGCGCATCGCGCGCGGTTCGCCGAAGGCCGAACCGGGCACGCAGGCCACGCCGGTGGCTTCCAGCAGGGCCGCGCAGAACTCCACGTCGTTGGTGATCCTGGTGCCGTTGTGACTCTTGCCGAAGGCGACCGAGATATCCGGGAACGCATAGAACGCACCTTGCGGACGCGGGCACACCACGCCGGGGATCGCGCTCAATGCCTCGAACACCACGTCGCGCTTGCCGGCGAACTCCGCGCACTTGGCGCGCGGCACGTCCTGCGGGCCGCCGAAGGCCGCGACGGCCGCCGCGGTGATCACTTCGGGCACGCTGGTGATGTGGTTGGAGTTGAGCGTGGTCATCGCCTTGGCCACCGACTCGGGGCCGGCGATCAGGCCGACGCGCCAGCCGGGCATGCCATAGGTCTTGGAGACCGAATCGACGAACACCAGGCGCTCGCGCAGCTCCGGCCGCGCGAATACGAAGTTGTGATAGCCGATACCGTCGAACACCATCGAGTTGTAGATGTCGTCGGTGATGATCCAGGTGTCCGGATACTGCGCCAGCACGTCGGCCAGCGCGGCGATTTCCTCGCGCGTATAGACCATGCCGGTGGGGTTGGACGGGTTGTTGAACAGGAACACCTTCGGCTTGCGCTTGAGCGCCGCTTCGAGCTGGGCCGGTGCCAGCTTGTAGTTCTGTTCCGGACCGCAGTGCAGCACGTTGGTCTTGGCGCCGACGATGTCCGCGATGTCGTGGTAGGTGGTCCAGT
This sequence comes from Dyella sp. 2RAB6, assembly GCF_052115385.1. Taxonomy (NCBI): domain Bacteria; kingdom Pseudomonadati; phylum Pseudomonadota; class Gammaproteobacteria; order Lysobacterales; family Rhodanobacteraceae; genus Dyella; species Dyella sp. 2RAB6. The sequence continues at coordinate 185,515 of NZ_JBFRGP010000001.1, read as the reverse complement.
ACGGCGCGGCGAAGCAGATCTCCTCGCCCTCGTTCAACATCGCCTCGGCCAGGTTGTACAGCACCTGCTTGGCGCCGATGCCGATGGACAGGTTCATGCGGCCGTAGCCGCTGAAGCCCAGCGCCTCGATGTGCTTGAGGAAGGCATCCAGTAGCGGCTCGGCGCCGCGGTTGCTGCCGTACTGGCCGGAGTCGTGCTTGAGCGCCTCGCGCGCCGCCTCGTACACATGCTCGCCGGGCAGGAAATTCGGCACGCCGATCGAGAAGCTGATGATGTCGCGGCCGGCGGCTTTGAGCTGCCTGGCCTTTTCGGCGATGACCATGATCGCGCTGGGTTTGGCGCGGCCGACACGCTGGGCGAGCTGGGGCATGACTTCCTCTGGTTAGAGCCTGTTGATGATCTTCCCGTAGCCCGCGCCGGGTCTGTTTGCGCGCAGGGCAAGGAAGAGCGAAGGAGTGTACGTCCGTACACGACTGAGTGATGACGCCGCCATGCGGGCAAACAGGCCCGGCCCTCCGGGTTGCCTTTGAATGGCCGCCATGCGGCAGCGCGCGGCTTGACCTGGCAGCCAGCCAGGCGCTGCGCCACGCGCTACCACCTGACGGCCATTCAAAGGCAACGCGGGCCACGGGAAGATCATCAACAGGCTCTTGGGGGACGGAGGCAGCAAACCCGGCGATTTTAGCATGCGGCGCTGCCGCATCCGGGGTTGTCGCAAGTCCTTGCCGGCGCTGGAACTACCCGGTGCAATCGGACCGCGGGCGGGGCATGATGCGCTCGCTACCGGTCGCTTCGGCGCACCAGGCCACCGGAGGCAGCGGGCCATCAGGAAGGCGCCCGCCAGTCGTACTCAGGGGACTATCCAATCATGACGGAGGAACGGGTATGCATTGGCTGTGGGTAATCATCGTCGGTCTGGTCGTCGGCCTGCTCGCCAAGGCCATCATGCCGGGCAAGGACCCGGGCGGCTTCATCATCACGGCACTGCTGGGTATCGCCGGCTCCTTCATCTCCACCTATGTCGGCGAACAGCTCGGCTGGTGGCCTGGAACGGGCCTCATGCATTTCGTCGGCTCGATTCTCGGCGCCGTGGTGCTGCTGCTGATCTACCACTTCGTGTTCAACCGCAATCGCACCACCTGAGCACAAAAAAAGCCGCCGGCGGGGCAACCCGCCGGCGGCTTTTTCGCAACCGTCAGACCTGACCGTCAGACCTGGGCTTTGTTGCCGCCCAGCAGCGAACCGGCCAGCGAGGCCAGCGAACCCAGATCGATGCCACTGCCACCCTGCGGCACCTGGCCGTCGGGGGTGAGGTGATCCACCGCGTGCGGCAGCACCTGCGACAGCTGGCCCAGCAGGTCGCCCGGATTGACGCCGAGCTTGCCGGCCGCCTCCTGCACTACCGAGCCCAGGCCGCCGTTCTGCAGCGCCTGGCCGAGCTGGTCGCCCGACACCTGCTGGTTGGCGCCCGAACCGACCCACGACTGCGCCGCTTCGCCCAGGCCATGCTGCTGCAGGATGTTGAGCAGGCCCTGCAGGCCGCCGGCCTTGTCGATCAGCTGGCCCGCCACGGAAATCAGCGAGCCGCCCTGTCCTTCCTGGCCGCCCTGCCCCAGCAGACTACCCAGGCCGCCCAGCAGATCATTAAGTGATGCCATGTTTGCTCTCCCTAAGATTGAAAGGTCTACCCCGGTAGCGCACGTCTGGCGCGTCCGGCAATTCTAGACGTGCTTCGGCTAGCCGCATGTGACGGCATCGTTAATGAAGAAGGCCGCTGTCGTCGCCGACAGCGGCCTTCTTCCATTCGCAGGAAAACGAGGCTCAGCCGCGCTGGTCGAGCACCGCGTTCCATTCCTTCACGCGCTCGGCCTGGGCGGCCAGCAGTGCGTCCACGTCGCCTTCGACGGTGACCTTCTCGATCACGTCGTCCTGGCGGATCGCATCGACCACCTTCTGGTCTTCCGCGCCGACCACTTCGCCGAACACGCTGTGCTTGCCGTCCAGCCACGGCGTGGCGCCATGGGTGATGAAGAACTGGCTGCCGTTGGTGCGCGGACCGGCATTGGCCATCGACAGCACGCCCGGCTTGTCGTGGCGCAGCGCGGGATTGAACTCGTCCTCGAACTTGTAGCCCGGGCCGCCGCGGCCGCTGCCCTCAGGGCAGCCGCCCTGGACCATGAAGTCGTTGATGACGCGGTGGAAACTCAGGCCATCGTAGTAACCGCGGCGCACCAGGTTGACGAAGCTGGCCACGGTCACCGGCGTCTTGTCGTCGTGCAGGCGCAGGTGGATGGGGCCGCGGTTGGTGGTGAAGGTCGCATGGATGGTCATCGGTGTTCCTTGGACGGACGGAAGCCGGCAAGGATACTCCAGCCGGGCGGCCTGTTCAGGCCACCCCGTTCAGGGCAGGCCGAGCGCCGCCCGCTCGATCGCCCCGGCGCCGCGGGGACGGCTCGCCGGCACTGCCGGGGCCTCGCGCGGCCATGGCGCGCCTTCGTACAGGTGGCTCCACAGCCGGTCCAGCGCCAGGTAGCCATAGGGCAGCAGCGGCACGTGGCGCTCGCCGAAACCCGGCAGCGGCAGGAAGGCGTCGAAGTGCTGCGCGTAAGGCACCTTCCAGTACAGCGGATGGCGGCCCAGCGCGCGCAGCCAGTCGACATAGGGTTCGGAGGTGAAGGCGGTCGGCAGCAGGCCGTCCTCGGCGCCGTGCAGCACCCATAGCGGCAGCTCCGGGCGAGGCAGCCGCACCGAGGTCGCGGCGACGCTGGCATGCAGGTCGGCGACGTCGGCGCCGGTGCTGTCCCACAGCGCGCGCAGGCAGCGCGTGCCGGGCAGCGCGGGGTCCGTAGAAGTATCGGTGCCGCCAAGCAGTGCGATGCCATTGCCTGGAGGAATACCGGCCGCATCCGCCCACCACGAGGCGCGCACCGCCGGCGTCGCCTCGGCGGTCGTGGCGTAGTGGAAACCGCAGGGCATGTCCGCCGCGCCGCGACGCAGATAAGACGACGCATAACCGGCGGCGATCGCACGCCACAGATCGAACGCCTGCGTGCTCGCCGCCACGTTCAGCGCGGCATCCGTCCAGCCGCCCGCATGCAGATGCTCGTACGCCTGCGCGGCCTGGGCCTGCGGCGTATCGCCGCCGACCAGCCCTTGCTCGCGCAGGCTGGTGCAACGCGCCAGCCATGCGGCCGGCGGCTTGCCGTCCTTGCCGCGGGCCAGGGGCGTCTTGTCGAAGCGTGCGTCGCTCAAGGCGCAAGGCAGCCACAGTGCCGCGTCGGTGGCGTAGTCGTAGAGCGCGCGGCCGTGGCCCTCGACGTGCACGTTCGGTTCGAGTGCCACCACGCCGGCGAGCACGCCTTCCTGATCGAGACCCGCCGCCTGCAGCACCGCGCCGCCGCCGTTGGAAAGGCCGGTGGCGATGATGCGCGTGTTCTGCGCCGTGAACGGCGCTTGGTTCGGATACGCGCGGTCGAGCATGGCCAGGCCGAAGCGCGCCGCCTGCAGCACGTGGCGTCCCCAGTCGGCTTCCGGATGATCGCCGGAGTGCAGATGCTTGATCGCGACGCCGGCTGCGGCGGATGTCTTCGCCGGTTCGAATTCCAGCGGCGCCTCGCCACGCTTCGCGCGCGTGCCGTCGAGCTTCACGCCACTGTCGTCGGCGTAGTCGAAATAGCCCGCGCCGGTGCCCTTGTCGGTGTAGACCACCGCGCAACCGCGCGGCAAACCCCATGCACCGGCCAGCGCGATCGCACCGTAGATACCGCGCGAACCGGACGAGGCCGTCACCACCAGGCAACGCTTTTGCGTATCGAAATGGTCCGGCAGCTGCAGCAGCACGCGATGCGGCGCATGCGCGCCGGGAATGCGCGCGAAGGCCTGGTACTCGCGCCCCGGCACTTCAGGCACCGCGCCATAGACGCGCCCATAGCCGCCGAGCGGGCCGAGATCGGCGATGCCTTTCCAGCTGTTCTGGATCGCACGCCGGCGCAGTTCCTGCGGCGTCGGATGCACGGCATCGGCATACGGCGCGGGCACGCCGGCCAACCCGGCCAGGCCCAGTCCCGCACTCAGCAGATCGTCGCCGCCGCGATGCTCGCTGACCCACACGTCGCCTTCAATGAAATCCGGATCGCGCATGAAACCCTGTCCCGATCGATGAGAGGAAGGCGGCTGCGCCGCACAGGCGGCCAGCAGCGGCACGAGCAACAGCCAGGAGCGATAGAGGATGGTCATCGCGCCACCATAGCAAGCGGCGGTTGGCGCGCTATCGTACGAAGGTACAGCGGGTTTGTGGCACTGGCGAGCAACCCTCGACGCCGTGCCCCCACCCCGCTAACGTCCCTCTTCATGCCCACCTTCCTGATCGCCGACGACCACCCGCTGTTCCGCACCGCCCTGCGCCAGGCCGTCACGGAAAGCGTCGCCGATGGCCGCATCCACGAAGCCACCGATCTGCCCAGCGCCCTGGCCGCGCTGGCGGCGGACCCGGACACCGACCTGGTCCTGCTCGATCTCAACATGCCCGGCAGCCAGGGCCTGTCCGGACTCGCCGCCTTGCGCGGCCAGCATCCGGGCGTGGCCGTGCTGGTGGTTTCCGCGCATGACGAAGCGCGCACCGTGCGCCGCGTGCTCGACCACGGCGCCGCGGGCTTTATCGCCAAGAGTGCGTCGCCCGCGCAGATCAGCGACGCCGTGCGCAGCGTGCTGGCCGGTGGCACCTGGCTGCCGCCGGTGCTGGCGCAGGCGGTGGCTGCGCTTCCGGCCGATCCGGCCGATGCCGATCTCGCCGCGCGCCTGGCACGGCTGACCGAACAGCAATACCGCGTGCTCACCCTGCTCGGCGAAGGCCTGCTCAACAAGCAGATCGCCGACCGCCTGTCGATCCAGGAGCGCACGGTGAAAGCACACGTCACCGCGATCTTCGAAAAGCTCGGCGTGCGCAACCGCACCCAGGCCAGCGTGCTGCTGAACTCGCTGGCGCTGAGCGAACCGGCGCTGTGATCAGGCCATCGCGATCGCCAGGCGCTGCAGCACCTGCTGCATGGCCAGCGGCTTGAGCGGCTTGTAGAGCACCATCGCGCCGGCATCGAGGATGCGCTGGCGCAGCTCGCCGTCGCGGTCGGCGGTAAGGATCAGTGCCGGTACGCCAGGATGCGCGCGATGCAAGGCGCGCAGCACATCCAGGCCGGTGACGCCGTGGTCGAGGTGGTAGTCGAGCACGAACAGATCCGGCCGCCATGGCGCATCCATCGCCTGGCGCGGCTGCGCGGCGAGATGGATCTCCCAGCCCCAGCCCTGCAGCAAGGTGGCAAGCGCGGTGCGCGCGGCGGGTTCGTTGTCGAGCACCACGGCGCGACCGGTCGCCACGCCGTGCGTGACTTCCGCGGCGAGCGCCGGCACGGACACCGGTTGCGCGCGCGGCACGTCGAGATGGAACACGCTGCCACGCCCTGGCCATGAGCGCAGCCCCAGCGGATGTTCGAGCAGGGCGGCCATGCGCTGCGCGATCGACAAACCCAGCCCCAGCCCCTGCCCGCCCGCGTGGTTCAAGCGATGGAAAGCCTGGAAGATGCGCTCGCGTTCTTCCGGCGCAATGCCTGGCCCGGTATCCCACACTTCCAGCCGCAGCAGTTCGCCATGCCGGCGCAAGCCGAGCAGCACGCGGCCACGCTCCGAATAGCGCAAGGCATTCGACAGGAAGTTCTGCAGCACGCGGCGCAGCAGCAGCGGATCCGAACGCACCCACGCTTCGCTGTCCACCACGCTCAGCCGCATGCCGCGATCCAGCGCCATGGCCTGGAACTCCGCCGCGAGCGGACCGAGCACTTCGCCCAGCGCGAATTCGCGCGGCTGCGCACGCAGGCGGCCGCCTTCCAGCCGCGCGATATCCAGCAAACCGGCCAGCAGGCCTTCGGTCGCCGCGAGCGCACCTTGCAGATGGCGCACCGTGGCCGCCTCGCCACCGCGCTCGGCCAGTGCATGCGCAAACAGCTGGGCCGCATGCAGCGGCTGCATCAGGTCATGGCTGACCGCGGCGAGGAAGCGGCTTTTGGCGGTGTTCGCGCGCTGCGCCTCGGCGGTGGCGTCCGCCAAAGCGCGCGTGCGTTCTTCGACGCGCAACTCCAGCGTTTCGTTGGCGCCGCGCAGCGCGTCCTCGGCATGGCGGAATGCGGTGACGTCGGTAAAGGTGGCGACGAAACCGCCGCCGGGCATCGGGTTGCCGCGAATCTCCACCGCGGTGCCGTCGGGAAAGCTGCGTTCGGAAAGATGCCGCGTGCCGGCGCGCATATGCGTGAGGCGGCGCTGCACGCGCGCCTCGATATCGCCTGCGCCGATCATGCCGCGCGCCACGTTGTAGCGCGTCAGGTCCGCCACCGGCCTTCCCACCTGCAGCAGGCCGTCGGGATAACCGAACAGGCTCGCATAGCGGCGGTTCCACGCCACCAGGCGCAGTTCCGCGTCGACCACGCAGATACCCTGGCTCATGTTTTCCAGCGCCGCTTCCAGCACGCGCTGGTTGAAGCGCAGATCCTGCGCCGCCTCGCCGACGATGGCGGCGACGGCGTCGAGTTCGTCGCGGCGCTGCTGCCGCACCACTTCCAGCAGCAGGCGCGCGGAAGCCGCGCCGATCACCGCCGCCAGCTCGTGTTCCACCTCGGCCACGCGCGCCGCGCTGGCGAAGCCTTGCGAGGGTGCATCTTCGAACAGATGCGCCACGCGCTCGGCCGGCAGGAAGCGCGAGGCCAGCGCACGCAGTTCGTCGATGCCGATCGCGCCCACCGCCGCCGGCTTGCGCGCGCGGCCGAAGCGCGAACCGGCCACCGCGAACATCGCCACCACATTAGCCGCGAGACCGGCCGCCACCGCGCGGCCGAGGCGGCTCCATTCGCCCAGCCCGAGCAAGCCGTCCGGCGACAGCCAACGCAATCCGTACGGCCAGTGGCTCCACCACGCCGCAACTGCGGGAAACATCGCCGGCAACAGCACGTACAACCACACCAGCGTGCCCGCGGCGAGCCCGGTCGCTACCGCGCGCGGCCCCAGTTGCGGCCGATAGACCGCAGCCAGCAGCGCAGGCGCCAGCCCCGCCAGCGCGGAAAACGAAATCGCGCCGATATCGGCCAGCACATCGTTGCGCGCCAACACGCGGCTATACGCCCACGCCAGCAGGATCACCGCCAGGATCGCCACGCGGCGCTGGTTGATCACCTCGCCGCGCAGGTCGCCGTGTTCGTCGCGCCCCCAGCCCGCCTGCACGCGCAGCGGCGCGATCAGGTGATTGACCACCATCAGGCTCAGCGCCAGCGTCGCCACCACCACCATGCTGGTGGCCGCGCTCAAGCCGCCAAGAAAGGCGAGCAAGGCCAGGCCGTGCTGGCCGCGTGCCATCGGCAGCGCCAGCACGTAGAGATCCGACGGCACGCCGCTCGGCGCCAGCCACGCGTCGCCCAATCGCGCCAGCGGCAGGATCGGCAGCGCGATCAGCAGCATGTACAGCGGGAACAGCCAGCGTGCGGTACGCAGGTGCGTGCCGTCGCGGCACTCCACCACGCCGGCGTGAAACTGGTGCGGCAGGGTGAACATCGCCAGCGCGCCGAGCAGGATCATCGCGGGGAAGCCGGTGCTGTCGTGCGGTGGCGGTGCAGCAGCGGCGGCGAGGCCCGCCGGCAGCGGTGCGAACAGCAGCGTGCCCAGCGCCAGCATCGCCGCCAGCTTGAACAGCGACTCGAACGCCATCGCCAGCACCAAGCCACGGTTGTGCGCCATGGTGGAGGCGCGGCGGGTGCCGAACAGCATGGCGAACAGCGCCATCAGCAAGGCCACGTACAACGCGCTGTCCTGCCATGGCGGCGATTCCGTCACCTGGCCGCGGCCGAGCATGGCGAAACTCATCGCCACCGCTTTCAGCTGCAGCGCGATATAGGGAACGATGCCGATCAGCACCACCACCGTCACCAGTGCCGCGAGGCCGGAGTGGCGGCCGAGGCGTACCGCGATCAGGTCGGCCAGCGAGCCCGCGTTGTAGTCGCGCGCCAGTTGCACCAGCCGGCGCAGCACGGCAATGCCGAACAGGTACATCAGGATGGCGCCCACGAAGGTAGGCGGCAGCCACCAGCCGGAGCGGCTGGCCTGGGTCACGGTGCCGTAGAACGTCCAGGAAGTGCAGTGGATCGCCAGCGAGAGGGCGTAGACGATGGACCAGCGTTTTTCGAAGAGTGCTGGACGGCGTTCGCCGAGCAGGGCGACGCCGAACAGCAGGCCGAGCCAGACCAGCGCGGCAGTGGCGATGACTGTTGGGGTCAGCATCGACGCGTCGCCACCGTAGTTTGGGGTGAGCGCCAGCGAACCCCAACATCGACGCCGAGCCACACGTCCACGTTGGGGTTCGCCTGCGGCTCACCCCAACCTACGCCCAGCTCCTGCGGGCCTCGCGACATGCTCACTTTGCCGGCGGCAATCCCAGCGCTTCCACCGCACGCACCAGCCAGCGCAGCTGCACACCCTGCCGCGTGTCGTAGTTCGCTCCGGAGTATCCCCACCAATCCCAGCATGCCTGCGGATTCAAAGGCGCCATGCTGGCGCGCGTCTGAGGATACAGGACGGCTATGCCGTACACGTCCGCCCAGCGGTTGAAGCCGGCGTCCTTGACGAAGGCCTCGCCCACCGCGGTCGCGTTCTGCTTGCAGCCGTGGAAGGCCACCAGCAAACCGCAGGGCTTGCCGGCGAGGCACGAAGGCGGCAGGTAGACATAGCCTTCGTCGGCGAGGAAAGCATCGGCGCCATCGGGCTTGTAGGCGTTCTGATCGAAGCGGCGCAATTCGCCCTTGGCTTCGCTAGCGACGTGCGCCGGCTTGCCAAACAACTCGGCAAAAATCTCGCCCGCCGCATCGAAGCCGCAATGTCCGAGATATGGCGACACCGACTTGTTGCAATCGTCACCGCTCGCCGCGATCGGCAGGTTGTGGGCGAAGTCGCGTGCGCCGTCGTCATGCACCTTGAAGTTCTTCAGTGCCGGATCGGCGGCGCGCAGCTTCTCGTAGAAGCTCGCTGCGGCCTCGGCCACCGGCGGCGCCACCAGCGCATCGCCCTTGCCGTGCAGCAGGTACACCCTGCCCTTCGCCAGTGCGGCGAGTGAGCCGATCTCGCCCGCCTTGGCGCGCTTCTGCGCCTTCTCCACCAGTGCCGCTACATCGGCCGCCGGCGTGCCCTTCATGCAGGTGCTCAGCGCCACGTCGAGTTTGCCGTCGGCGCAACCATAAGGCCCGCCCGCCACCAGCGCGGCGGCGGGAAATCGCTCCGGGTAGGCCATCTGCACCTGGGTCGCCATATAAGCGCCCGAGGACAGGCCGGCCACCGCCACGCGCGATGCGTCCAGCTTCAGCTGCGGCAAGGCCGCCACGTCCGCGGCCTGCGCCGCGCCCATCGAGGCAAGCAGCGCGCACGCCGCCAGCCAATTCCCCCATCGATGCTTCATCGCCTTCCTCCGCGCCATGTCCATGCTCAGAAGTTGTAGCGCGCGCTGACATACCAGTTGCGCGGCATGCCGTAGTACGCCGTGCGGATATTGCCCACGCTGGAGAACTCCTGCCCGTCGGTCTTGTACACCTTGTTGGTGGCATTGCGCACGCCGGCGCGGAACTGCCAATGGCCATCCAGCGTGTCGTAGATACCGAACAGGCCCAGCAGGGTGTACGCCTTCTGGCTCAGCGCCGCGTAGTTGTCCACGCTCAGCCAGGTCTCGCTGCGATACGACACGTCGCCACCCAGGGTCAGCGTGCCCGCGTCGCCGATAGTGAAGCTCTGCGTCAGCGCCAGCCGGCTGGTCCACTTCGGCGAGAACGGCACGTACTTGTGCAGGTTCGGGTTGTACTGCGGATCGCCGGGGATCAATCGATGGTCGTCGAAGCGGTCGTAGCGCGCATCGAGATAACCCACCTGCGCCTGCAGGCGCGTGCCCTCGCCCAGCACCGCAGCGCCTTCGAACTCGATGCCGTCCATCTTCAGCTTGGCGGCGTTGATCACCGGGAAGGCGAAGGTCGGCGTAATCGAGCCGGTATTCTGGATCTCCGACACGCGCGCCTGGAAATCCTTGTACTCGCTGTGGAAGGCGGCGATGTTGGCCTGCAGGCGCTGGTCGGCGGAGCGCCATTTCAGGCCCAGCTCGTAGGTCCACACGTATTCCGGCGCGAACTGCGGATTGCGTGCTTCGTTGGCGTCGTTGGCGCGCCCGTTGAAACCGCCGGACTTGAAGCCGCGCGCGGCGGAAACATAGACCATGGTCTGCGGATCGAGCTGCTTCTGCAAGCTGACCGTGGGTGTCCACGCGCTCCAGCGCTTGCTCTTGTCCAGCGCCACCGTGCCGTTGAGCGCGGTGAACGGCACGCCCCAGAAGGTGCTGGTGGTGCGGTAGTAGTCCTTTTCGTCGCTGCTGTAGCGCACGCCGGCGGCCAGCGTCCACGACGGCACGAACTGCCAGTTCACATGGGCGAAGCCGGCATAGCTGGTGGTCTTCAGGTCGTCGTCGATGGTGCGCAGGAAGGTGATCTGGCGGCCGGCCAGCGCGAACAGGTCGTTGGCGTAGGCTTCCTGGTGCGAAGGCACCGTCTCGCGCAGGTAGTACAGGCCGTAGACCGCCTGCAGGTTGCTGCCGTTGTCGTACTGCAGCTGCAGTTCCTGGCTGGTCTGCTTCTGGTGGAAATCCACCCGCACGTCGCCGAGCTGGTATGGCGAGGCATCGATATCGATGTAGGAATCGCTGTTGAGCTTGCGAAACGCGCTGATGCTCTTCAGCGTCCACTGCTCGTTGAGCTTCCAGCTCAGATTGAGCGCGGCGCCTTCGTGCTTGAGCTGCTGGCCCTTGTCCGGGTCGAACGACGTGCGCGTCTGGAAGTTGTACTTCTGGTCGAGGTCCGGCTTGTACAGCACCACCGGGCCCCGCACCAGGTCGGTGCGGATCAGCGGCGACACCGGCTGGCCCAGGGTCAGGCCGGTATCCTGCTTGGTGTAGTCCAGGCTCAGCACGGCGTCGAAGCGGTCCGACGGGTGATAGCGCAGCTTGGCGCGCACCGCCTTGGTGTCTTCGTCGTTGTATTCGTGGTTGGTCGAGGGATCCTTGACGTAGCCATCCGTCTTGGTTGCCACGCCGGCGATCGAGGCCGACCACGCACCGCCCAGCGAGCCGCTGAGATAGAACTTGCCTTCGCGCCGGCCGAAGCGGCCGAACGTCACTTCCGCCGAGCCCTCGGTCTGCTCGCCCGGGTTGCGCGTGACCACTTTCACCGCACCGCCGGTGGAATTCTTGCCGTACAGCGTGCCCTGCGGGCCGCGCAGCACTTCCACGCGCTCCACGTCGAACAGATTCAGCAGCGCACCCTGGATGCGCGAGTAGTAGACGTCGTCCACGTACATGCCGACGCCGGGATCGAAGGTCTGCAGCGCGTCGGGCTGGCCGATGCCGCGGATAAAGATATTCACCGCCGAGGACGAACCGCGGCCCTGCACGATATTGAGGTTGGGCACCGCGCCCTGCAGGCCGTCGATATTCATCGCCTGCAGGTCTTTCAGGTCCTCGCCGCTGAAGGCGGTGACCGCGACCGGCACTTTTTCCAGCGACTCCTCGCGGCGCCGCGCGCTGACGGTGATCTCCTCCAGCTGCTTGGCCTCGGTCTTCTTGGCGCCAGACTGTTGGCTGTCGCTGGCCTGCTGCGCGTACAGCGGCAGGCAGGACAGGCTCACGACCAGGCCGATGGCCAGACTCAAACGCGTGCGCTTCATGGTTCCCCTCGCAATGAAGAACAGCCCCTCACCCAGGCTGCCGATGCCGGGCAATGTAGGCAGGGCCGGCCGGCGAGGCACTTGTACCTTCGTACAGTGCCGTGACCGAAGGCACCTACGGATACTCGCCGGCGTTCCGTCTTCGGTACTGCAGCGAGGAAGTCCCCGGATGTCGTTCCTGATCGTGCTGGCCGCACTGTGCTTCCTGATGCTGGCGGCGTACCGCGGCTACAGCGTGATCCTGTTCGCGCCGCTGGCCGCGCTGGGCGCGGTGCTGCTGACCGATCCCGCGCTGGTGGCGCCGATGTTTACCGGCTTGTTCATGGACAAGATGGTCGGCTTTCTCAAGCTGTACTTCCCGGTATTCATGCTCGGCGCGGTGTTCGGCAAGCTGATCGAGATGTCGGGCTTCTCCAAGGCGATCGTGGCCGGCACCATCGGCTTGCTCGGGCGCGGGCGGGCCATGCTGTCGATCGTGCTGGTGTGTGCGCTGCTCACTTATGGCGGCGTGTCGCTGTTCGTGGTGGTGTTCGCGGTGTATCCGTTCGCGGCGGAACTCTTTCGCCAGGCGGACATCCCCAAGCGGCTGATCCCCGGCACCATCGCGCTCGGCGCGTTCACCTTCACCATGGACGCGCTGCCGGGCACGCCGCAGATCCAGAACATCATTCCCACCTCGTTCTTCGGCACCACCGCCTGGGCCGCGCCGTGGCTGGGCACGCTGGGTGCGGTGTTTATCCTGGCCGTCGGCCTGAGCTACCTGGAATCGCGCCGCCGCCGCGCCGCGGCAGCCGGCGAAGGCTATGGCCAGGTGCTGGCGAACGAGCCGGCGCCGTTCGAAGGCACGCGCCTGGCGCATCCGCTGGTGGCGCTGCTGCCGCTGGTAGTGGTCGGCGTGGCCAACAAGCTGCTGGCCGATGCGATGCCGCGCCTCTACGGCGCCACGCAGTCGTTCGTGCCGGCGGTGATCGGCGAAGCCAAGCCGGTGGTGCAGGAGGTGTCCAAGCTCGCCGCGATCTGGGCGGTGGAAGGCGCGCTGCTGCTGGGCATCCTGTGCGTGCTGCTGTTCGCGTGGAAACCGGTGCGGCAGTCGTTCGCCGAGGGCAGCAAGGCCGCGGTCGGCGGCGCGCTGCTGGCCTCGATGAATACCGCGTCCGAATACGGCTTCGGCGCGGTGATCGCCGCCCTGCCCGGCTTCAAGCTGATCGCCGACGCGCTGCACGCCATTCCCAATCCGCTGGTGAACCAGGCCATTTCGATTACCGCGCTGGCCGGCATCACCGGCTCGGCCTCCGGCGGCATGGGCATCGCGCTGGGAGCGATGGCCGATACCTTCATCAAGAACGCGCAGGCCGCCGGCATTCCGATGGAAGTACTGCACCGCGTGGCGGCGATGGCTTCCGGCGGCATGGACACGCTGCCGCACAACGGCGCGGTGATCACCTTGCTGGCGGTGACGGGGCTGACCCATCGCCAGTCGTACCGGGACATTTTCGCCATCACGCTGATCAAGACGGCAGCGGTGTTCGTGGCGATCGGCGGCTATTACCTGCTGGGGCTGGTGTAGCCCCGTGGCGGGTGACGTCGCTTGCGATACGGAGCCGTGCGTTGCGCGCGGCTCTCTACCGTTCCGCCACGGCGGGACTCGTCAAAGCGAAGGGAGCGTACCGCGATGTCGATCAAACGAAGGGGTCTGGGCCTGCTGGCCCTGCTGTTGCTGATACCGGCCTTGAGCCTGCATGCCGCCTGCGTGGACAGCGTCGTGCTGGTGCACGGCAATACCGGCAGTCCCAGCGATTTCCAGAACACTTATGACGCGCTGATCCAGCACGGTTATACCGATGCGCAGATCTATGCGCCGAGCTGGGGCAATTCGCTGTGCGCGGCCTGCAATGACCATAACGGCAGCGAAGAGACGCCGGTGGCGAACGCGCTCAAGGCGGCCATCGCCAGTTCCTGCACCGGGCGCATCGATGTGCTCGGCCATTCGATGGGCGCCACGCTGGCAGCGCGCGAGATCGACAAGCTCGGCGTGTCGGGCAAGGTCGATGTGTTTGTCGGCATTGCCGGTGCGTTCCATGGCTTGTGGTCGTGCGGCAGCTATCCGTTCAACGTGATCACCAGCACCTGCGGCTATTGGGGGCTGTCGGTGGGCAGTCCGTTCCTGAGCGGCATCGCGGGGCATCGCTTCGGGCAGAAGATGTATTCGATCAAATCGTGGATCGATGAGATCAATTGCTATGGCGGGGTGTGCACGGTGGGCGGGGTGCATACGTCGAGCATCGATGGCGAGACGGGCAGCCTGACGTATGCGTATGGGCATTATGGTTTGCTGTGGTACACGGCGGCCGATCAGGTGTCGCTGTTGCAATAGCTCCCAGTGTAGGTTGGAGTGAGCAACGCGAACTCCAACACCGGCCTGGCCGCAGCGACCGTTGGGGTTCGCTGCGCTCACCCCAACCTACGCCACTCCTCGCTATCATCGGGCACTTCCACCGAAGGAAGCCCGCATGCCCCCGCGCCGGAAAACCCGCCTGCTCGCCGTCCTGCTCGCCTGGGCATCGCTGCCGGCCGCCGCCGGTGACGTCCTGCTGGTGCCCGACCGCGTCTGGACCGGCGAAGGCAACCAGGCCCATGCCGGCTGGGCCGTGCTGGTGCACGACGGCGCCATCGCCGCCGTCGGCCCGGCTTCCGGCATCCAGGCACCAGCCGGCGCGCGCCGCGTCGAACTGCCCGGCGCCACCCTGCTGCCCGGCCTGATCGACCTGCACTCCCACCTCTTCCTGCATCCGTACAACGAAACGCTGTGGAACGACCAGGTGCTGAAGGAAGCGCAGGACTACCGCACGCTGGCAGCCGCCGCGCACGCGCGCGACACCCTGCTGGCCGGCTTCACCGCGCTGCGCGACCTGGGCACGGAAGGCGCGGGCTATGCCGATGTGTCGGTAAAGCGCGCGATCGACGAAGGCTTGATCCCGGGCCCGCATCTGTTCGTGGCCACGCGCGCCATCGTCGCCAGCGCCAGCTACGGCCCCGGGCCGCGCGGCTTCCGGCCGGACCTGGACCTGCCCGGCGGCGCCCAGGAAATCAGCGGCGCGGACGAAGCCATGCGTGCGGTGCGCGAACAGGCCGGCCACGGCGCGGACTGGATCAAGCTGTACGCGGATTACCGGGTCGGCCCTGGCGGCAGCACCGCGCCCACGCTGACCGCGGCGGAGCTGAAAGCGATCGTCGACACCGCCCATCTGTCCGGCCGCCCGGTTGCCGCGCATGCGGCCAGCGACGCCGGCGTGCGCATGGCGGTGGAAGCCGGCGTAGACAGCATCGAACATGGCTACGGCGCCAGCGAGGCGACCTTCCGCCTGATGAAGCAGCGCGGCGTGGCCTACGAGCCGACGCTGACCGCGGTGGAATCCACCGCCGAATATTTCGAGCACTACGTGCCCGGCAAGAGCGAGCCGACCGCGCGCATGCAGGAAGCCGGGCGCGCGTTCCGCAGCGCGATGAAAGTCGGCGTGACCATCGGCAACGGCAGCGACGTGGGAGTGTTCGCGCACGGCAGCAACTGGCGCGAGCCGGCGGCCATGGTGCGTGCGGGCATGACGCCGGCGCAGGCGCTGCATGCTGCTACCGACGTGGCCGCGCGCATCCTGCGCGAGCAGGATCGCTTCGGCCGCATCGCGCCCGGCCTGCGCGCGGACCTTGCGGCATTCGCCGGCGACCCGAGCGAGCGCATCGACGATCTGCAGCATCCGGTCTTCGTGATGAAGGACGGCAGCATCTACCGCGACCCCGACGACAAGAACCCCCATAGCCAGCCATGAGCCAGACTTTCCTGATCCGCCCCATCGAGCCGCGCGACGATGCCGACGTCGCCGCGATCATCCGCGCCGTGATGCCGGAGTTCGGCGCCGACGGCCCCGGCTTCGCCATCCACGATGCCGAGGTCGATGCGATGCATGCCGCGTATGCGCGACCGCGCAGTGCCTACTTCGTGGTCGAGGTGGATGACCGGGTGATCGGCGGCGGTGGCGTGGCGCCGCTGGAGAACGGCGGCGAAGACGTCTGCGAACTGCGCAAGATGTACTTCCTGCCCACTGCGCGCGGCATCGGCGCCGGCAGCGCGATGATGGAGCGCTGCCTGGACGCTGCCCGCGCGCTCGGTTTCAGGCGCTGCTATCTGGAAACGCTCACCGGCATGGACGCGGCGCAGGCGCTGTACCGGCGCAGCGGCTTCACCACGCTGGAGGGGCCGATGGGCGGCACCGGGCATTTCAGTTGCGACCAGTTCTTTATCCGCGAGCTGTGAGGACAGCGCCATGAGCAGCCACGATCCGCGTATCGATGCGTATATCGCCAAGTCCGCCGAATTCGCGCGGCCGATCCTGGAACATATCCGCGCGACCGTGCACGCCGCCTGCCCCGCGGTGGAAGAAACGCTGAAATGGAGCATGCCGTACTTCAGCTACCAGGGCGCGCTGATGTGCGGCATGGCGGCGTTCAAACAGCATGCCAGCCTGCATTTCTGGCATTACAAGGAGTTGTTCGGCGTGGCGGATGAAAGCGTGGGCGAAGGCGCGGGCGAAGGCATGGGCCAGTTCGGCAAGCTCGCTTCGGTGCGCGATCTGCCTTCGAAAAAAGAACTCACTGTCCACATCAAGAAAGCGATGGCACTGATCGAAGGCGGCGCCAGGCGCGCACGCCCGAAAACAGCAGCGAAACCGGCGCCGGCCGTGCCCGAAGACCTCGCCGCCCTGCTCGCGCAGAGAAAGCACACTGCCGCGCGCAAGACCTTCGACGGCTTCAGCGCAAGCATGCAGCGCGAATACGTCGAGTGGATCAGCGAGGCCAGGACCGACGCCACCCGCCAGAAACGCCTCGCCGCCACCCTGGAGTGGCTGGCCGAAGGCAAGCAGCGCAACTGGAAGTACATGTGAATACGCGACCCCAGCTCAGCTTCGCCGTCGAGGATCCGGGCACGCCGGACATCCTGCCGCTGACCCAGCAATTGGACGGCTATCTGGCGGAGCTCTATCCCACCGCCAATATCCAGCCGGTGGCGCTGGATGAACTGCGCCGCGCCCATGTCACCTTCGTCACGGCGCGCGTGGACGGCACCCCGGTGGCCTGCGGCGCCTGCGTCGACGAAGGCGATTACGTCGAGGTGAAGCGCATGTACGTGCTGCCGGCCTGCCGTGGACTGGGCCTGGGCAAGCAGTTGCTGGAAGCGTTGGAACAGCACGTGCTGGCTCGCGGCGGCCGCATCATCCGCCTGGAGACCGGCACCGCCCAGGCCGAGGCGCTGGAGCTGTACGGGCGCGCCGGCTATCACCGCTGTCCGCCGTTCGGCGACCATCGCACCAATCCGCAGAGCGTCTGCATGGAGAAAATACTCGCATGATCCGCATCGCCGTACCCGAAGATGCCGCCGCGATCCATGCCATCTACACGCCGCACGTACTGCAGGGCATGGCCACGTTCGAGACGGAACTGCCCGGCGCGGCCGCGATGCGCGAGCGCATCGTCGCGCGCCTGCAGCACTATCCGTGGCTGGTGTGGGAGGAACAGGGCCGCCTGCTCGCCTATGCCTATGCCAGCCGCTTCCGCGAGCGTGCGGCCTACGACTGGATCGCCGAAACCTCGATCTACGTGCACGAGGATGCGCAGCGCCGCGGCATCGCGCGCAAGCTCTACGGCGTGCTGCTGGACGCCATGCTTCTGCAGGGCATCAACCAGGCCGTCGGCGTGATCACCATGCCCGGCGCAGCCAGCGTGACGATGCACGAATCGATGGGCTTCGCGCCAGCCGGCATCTGGCGCAAGGCCGGCTACAAACTCGGGCAATGGTGGGATGTGGGCGTGTGGCAGAAGGAATTGCAGGCGCCGGTAGTGCCGCCGCCGGCGGTGATCCCGTTCGCCCGATTGCGCGAACAGGCCGCGTGGAAGGCGCTGCTGTAGCAAATGGCGCGGCTTCGATTAGGATGGCCGCGCCGCCCCACCGGGGCACCCACGCAAAGGAACTGCCATGAAACAGCTGCCCCAGAAACCCTCGCCCGCTTTTATCGCCGTGTCCTGGGCGGCGCTGCTGGCCGGTTTCTTCGCCTTCGTGACCGGCCTGTGGAACGCCGGCATGCAGCTCAACGAGAAGGGCTATTACTTCACCGTGCTGATGTACGGCCTGTTCTCCGCGGTGTCGGTGCAGAAGAGCGTGCGCGACCGCCTGGAAGGCATTCCGGTCACCAATATCTATTACGGCCTGAGCTGGGTCTCGGTGCTGCTGAGCATCGTGCTGCTGGTGGTGGGCTTGTGGAATGCCACGCTGGCGCTGAGCGAGAAGGGCTTCTACGGGATGTCCTATGCACTGGCGCTGTTTGCGGCGATCGCGGTGCAGAAGAACACGCGTGACAGCCAGGCGGCTGGCGGTAGCGACTACGCGGCGGAATAAGCCGCTCTTTCCAGCTTCGGCGCGGGTTGGGGCGAGCCGCGGGCGCCCCCCCCAACCCACGCCCTGAACAAGCGCCGCCCCCGGCTCCTCGGCTACCATTCCGCTTTTCGGCATTCCCGAGGACACCCCATGCAGCTCCAGCAGGTCAAGGCGATCATCACCGGCGGCGCCTCCGGTCTCGGCTACGCGGTGGCGCAGCGGCTGGTGGCCGCCGGCGGCCAGGTCGCGCTGTTCGACGTGAACGAGGAAAAAGGCCAGGCCGCGGCCACGGCGCTCGGCGCCAGCGCCCGCTTCCTGCGCACCGACGTCACCTCCGAAGACGGCGTGTCGGCCAACGTGGCCGCCGCGCGCGATGCCATGGGCGGCCTCAACGTGGTGATGAACTGCGCCGGCATCCTCGGCGCCGGCCGTGTGCTGGGCAAGGAAGGCCCGATGCCGCTGGGCACCTTCGCCAGCACCGTGATGGTCAACCTGGTGGGCAGCTTCAACGTGGCCAAGGCCGGTGCGGCCCTGATGCAGTCCAACGAAGCAGGCGAGGACGGCGAGCGCGGCGTGATCCTCAACACCGCCAGCGTCGCCGCCTATGAAGGCCAGATCGGCCAGGCTGCGTATTCGGCCTCCAAGGGCGGCGTGGTCGGCATGACCCTGCCGATGGCGCGCGAGCTGTCGCGCTTCGGCATCCGCGTGGCGACCATCGCGCCGGGCATCTTCTGGACCCCGATGGTCGACGGCATGCCGGCGCAGGTGCAGGAGGCGCTGTCCGCCTCGATCCCGTTCCCGTCGCGCCTGGGCAAGCCGGAGGAATTCGCTGAGCTGGTCGCCTTCATCCTCACCAACCGCTACATCAACGGCGAGACCATCCGCCTGGATGGCGCGGTGCGCCTGCAGCCGAAGTGAGCGCCTGAGCGCTCCCCCTTTCCCTCATCTCCGGTCATCCCATGAAAGCTTCCGACGTCAAGAAAGGCAACGTGATCGAGCACGAAGGCTCGGTCTACCAGGTGCGCGACATCGAGCGCAGCTCGCCCACCGCGCGCGGCGGCAACGTGACGTTCCGTTTCACCCTGTATTCGATCCCCGGCGCGCGCAAGTACGACCTCAGCCTGCGCGCGGACGACGACCTGAAGGAAATGGACCTGGTGCGCCGCGCCGCCAACTATTCCTACAAGGACGACCAGGCGTTCGTGTTCATGGACGCGGAGGACTACACGCAGTACCTGCTCGGTCCGGAACTGGTCGGCGACAACGCCGGCTATATCGTCGAGGACACCGAAGGCTTCTACGTGCAGCTGATCGACGACGCACCGGTGGGCCTGCAGGTGCCGACCAGCGTGATGCTGGAAGTGGTGGACACGGCGCCGGAACTGAAGGGCTCCAGCGCCACCAAGCGCACCAAGCCGGCCAAGCTCAGCACCGGCGTGGAAATCCAGGTGCCGGAATACATCACCAACGGCGAGAAGGTGTGGGTGAACACCACCACCGGCGAATTCGGCGGCCGCGCTTCGTAAACCAGACGCGCAAAAAAAGGCCCGTGAAAACCACGGGCCAAAATGGGCATCACCCGATTCACCCTTGGGAGGCCGTCGCGCCGAAGCGCGCCAGCCTCCCCCTTGCTGCGCGGGCCGCGCGCTCCCGGTCGCGCGGCTCCGCTTTGATCTGGTACCTCCACTGCCCAGTGAAACCCTTCTCCCTCCGGGAGAAGGTGGCGGCAGCCGGATGAGGGTTCGGGCGAAACGCAACGCACCACTCCGCCTGTTGGGGGACACCCGGATTGAGGAATCGGGATCAGGCGGAAAATAAAGGGACGAATCGGGACGAAACCGCATAGGTGCGCGGGTTCCGGGGCCCGGCTGAGGTGGGCATCGCCCTACATGCCAGGTTTGCAAAATGGCTCGGAATAGCCGGCCCCGGACACTACGTTTGCGAAATGAAGGCGAATCCAAAGCCCGCTTCACACGCCTTTAAAGCGCATTCAACGCGCCGGCGGCGTATCGGGCAGGTCACATGCCTCCACCACCCGCGTCGCCATCGTGCTCAGGCGACCTTCCAGCTCCTCCAGTTCGCACAGACCAAGCCCGGTGATGGCTTCACAGCCCTTTCCGTACACGAAGCCGGCTACTGCCTCCTCTAGCCCGTACTGCGCGGCCAGATAGCGACAGCGGGAGATCAAATACTTTCGCCGGATTGTGCCGATCGGTCCTTGCCGCGGGCGGTGTTCCGCTTGCTGCTGACCGAGAACCTGTTTAATTGCCCGTTCCATGCGCGCTTGGGTGCGCTTTTCGTATTCCATGATTGACCCCTGAAACTCATTCGGTTTGCGGTTTCCGGGCTATTGCAAGGATACGGTCCAGCGCTTCTCCTGCTGCGTCTTCAGCAGCGCCACGCGCCAGATCCCGGAACGTGATGCGTACCAATTCGGCGAACTGGTCGGACGAGACCTGTTGGCGGATGCCGAACTTGCCCAGCACCTCCTCCGTAATCCGAACCGCCGTCGTCAATAAGCCCAGCTCCATCGCAGCATCCTGCGCTCTCACAGGCTGAGAACCCTTATCTGAAGCGGTTTTGCGAAGGGCGCCCTCCGCCTGAGCGGCCGGCCGGTCATCCGCCATCCAAGGCATATCCGTCAAGCGTCTCGGCAGGCCGCCTCCGACCAATATCCAGGTCGGATTCCAGCCCTTCCAGCACAGTTTGCGGAGCCCGTCGGCGCCCAATTCACGAACGCCACGCTCCCAGCGGCCGTAGGTCGTTTTGGAAACACCCAACTCCCTGGCCATCTCGGGCTGTGACTTCGACCCCCGAATGGACGCCAGCCGCTGACCAATCTGCTCCCAATCGGGGTTCGCAGTTTCCTTTTCCGAAGCACGAAGCGATCCGGCGTCTTTTTCCGTCATTTCGCGCTTTCCATAAGTGTTTGTTTCATAACAAGTAGAGGGCTCTACTTTTGACAAAATTCCCGATTGGGAAGTGCGAAGCCCGAATGGGCTTGCCTACGATTCCCAAACGGGGCTAATCTATGCGCCGTAGACATGACCAAGGGGACCACTCAGACATGACCACAAGCGCCGCGCCGAAAAAGCCAGCCTCGAAGGACTGGCATCCGGCCGATGTGATCGCGGCCCTGCGTAAAGCCGGCTGGTCACTGCAACAGCTGGCCTTCCATCACGGCTATACCGCCCGAACGGCCCTGGCGAACGCCCTGCACCGTCCGTATCCCAAGGCGGAGGCGATCATCGCCGACACCTTGACTGTGAAGCCTGGCGACATATGGCCAAGCCGCTACGAAGCCGACCAGGTCACGCCCAACCGGGGAACGCCTGGTGCGAAGCCGCGGCGCCCCGATCACGTCAAGCTCGTCCAGCCTACCACCCGAGGCCGCGGGCGCGATAACCAAACGGGGGCGCGGAAATAGATATGCGCCGCCGCGATCCCAACAATTTGGACCTCTTCGAGGTTCCGCGCCCGGCCGCAACTCTGCCCGGCTCGATGGACTACCGCACGACTGTCGCCCACCTGCTGAGCGAAATGTTTCGTGAGTCTGGCAAGGACCGCCAATCGGTCGCGGCTGATATGACCCGCCTCGCGGGGAAAGAAGTCAGCAAGTACATGCTCGACGGCTACACGGCCGAGAGCCGAGACGAATTCAACATCCCGGCTTACCTCATGCCGGTCGCCGAGGCGGCCTGCCAATCGTTCATCTACTCCAACTGGCTGGCCAGTGTCAGGGGCGGCCGCCTGCTGATCGGACAAGACGCCCTGGCTGCAGAGCTTGGACGCATCGAACGAGAGCGAGACGAGCTTGCAACGCGGGCTCGATACCTCCGCGAAACTCTCCGGAGGGGTTCTTGATGCCTGACGGTAGTTCTACACATGCCGTGGACCTCTGCGCGATCGCTGATGCCCTGGGGCTTACTAAGCGTGCGGTAGAAATGCGCGCGACCCGCGAAGGCTGGAGCTATCAAACCAGGGCAGCACGTGGTGGGCAGCGACGCATATTCGATCTTGCGCTGCTTCCTGCGCCGGTGCAGGCCGCTGTCCTGCTTCGCAACCGGGCGCAACAGCCAGCAGCCCCCTCCAGACCCAGCGCTGATAGAACGGCGGAGGCTGCTGCATCGGCCTGGCGACATTACGAGTTGGTGAAAGCGCCGCAGAAGGATGAGGCAGCCCGTCGCCTTAAGGCTCTGCATGCCGTTCGCAAATTAATCAGCGGTGGAATGCCGATCATGCAGGCGCGCACGCTGATCGCCGACCAGTTGCAGCGCGAAGGTGTTCGCGGAGCTAGCGCCGCCAGCATCGCGCGCTGGCAGGCGATCGTCGAGAAGGCGCCCGCATCGGATTGGCTGGCGCTACTCGTACCGCACTACACCGGGCGTACAGCCACTGCAGAGATCGATCCCGAGGCATGGGAGCTGTTCAAAGCGGACTACCTGCGTCTGGAACAGCCTACCGCGAGCAGCTGCTACGACCGCCTGATGCGCATTGCGAAAGGGCGCGGCTGGACGCTCCCTAGTCTCAAAACGTTTACGCGCCGCATCGAGCGCGAGCTACCGCGCGCGGTGCGTCTGTTGGCGCGAGAGGGCGAGGAGGCATTGATGCGTTCCTATCCGGCGCAGGAGCGTGACCGCAGCATGTTCGTGGCCCTCGAAGGGGTGAACGCCGACGGTCACCGATGGGACGTCCGCGTGCGCTTCCCAGACGGCAGCGAGGGGCGCCCATGCATCGTCGGCTGGCAGGACCTGTACAGCGGGAAGATCCTGGCATGGCGACTCTGCGATCACGAGAGCAGCGACGCAGTGCGTCTGAGCTTCGGCGACGTGCTGCGCAACTACGGTGTCCCGGGGAACGTTTGGCTCGATAACGGCCGTGCCTTCGCGAGCAAGTGGATGACGGGCGGAACACCGACCCGCTACCGCTTCAAAGTCCGCGAGGAAGACCCTGCTGGTCTGATTACCGTACTCGTCGGCGAAGACAACGTGCATTGGGTAACGCCGTATCACGGCCAGGCTAAGCCGATCGAGCGCGCATGGCGCGACTTCTGCGATCGCATCGCCAAGCACCCGGCTTTTGCCGGCGCCTATGTCGGCAACAACGTGATGAACAAACCTGCGAACTACGGCAGCCGCGTTATTGAATGGGACGAGTTCGAGCGGACCGTAACCAGCGAAATCCATGAGCACAACGCCCGACAGGGGCGCCGGACCAAGGTTTGCAATGGCCGCAGCTTCGACCAGGTCTTTAGCGAAAGCTACGCCAAGAATGCCGTGCGGCGCGTCAGCGAAGAACAGTTGCGGCTCCTGCTCCTCGCCGCCGAGGCAGTCACAGCCAGCGCGATCGATGGCAGTGTGCGCCTCGCCGGCAATCGGTACTGGACCGAGCAGCTGAGCGAGCATGCCGGTCGCAAGGTTGTGCTGCGCATCGATCCCTGGCGCCTGCAGGGCGAAGCGCACGTATATGCACTGGATGGAACATTCATCGCTACGGCGCCTTGCACGGCTGCGGTGGGCTTCGCAGACGTCAACGCTGCGCGCGAACACATGCGCGGCCGCAAGCAATATCGAAAAGCTGCCAAGGCCATGCTCGACGCCGAGCGCCTGATGGACGCCGCACAGGTTGCCGCGCAGTTGCCGCCAACCAGCGCCCCGGCGATGCCGAACGCGGCAGTAATCGCGCCTGTGTTCGGCTTGCACGGCAAGAAACCCGACACCCAGCGCGAGCGGTTCGCCGCGACCGGGACGGAGGGGCCAAGCACGTTGGACCTGCTCATGTTCGAGCGGGCCAAGCAACGCAAAGAAAGCGAGATCTAGCGCCGCAGCGGCGTTGGCGCGCCGCTGCGACTAGGAAACGGCAGTACCCACTAACCACCCATACGCAAGGGGAGCAAAATGAGCGACACCGCATCCGTAACCGCAATCTACCAGGGCGACAATGAGCTGCGCGAGGTGGTCCGTTCGACCATGACCGCCGACAAGCGGCTCAGCCAGGCGAGTCTCGCCAAGGAGGCCGGATTCAGCGCAGCGACGCTGAATCAGTGGATCAACGGGAAGTATCAGGGCGACAACGACGGCATCGAGCAGAAGTTGCGCC
The DNA here is from genome assembly GCF_052115385.1 of Dyella sp. 2RAB6. Classification (NCBI taxonomy): domain Bacteria; kingdom Pseudomonadati; phylum Pseudomonadota; class Gammaproteobacteria; order Lysobacterales; family Rhodanobacteraceae; genus Dyella; species Dyella sp. 2RAB6. The sequence continues at coordinate 161,214 of NZ_JBFRGP010000001.1, read as the reverse complement.
TGTGGCTTGAGGCGTACACGAACCGCCGGGCCGCTGGCGGGCAGATGCCGGAAGCCCCCGGCTACGTCGACACGCCGACGGGCGGCCGCGTCCTCGGAGCACTCGGCTACGCACAAATGGCCGGTGATATCGCCGTGATCCACGGCTCTGCCGGCGTCGGCAAGAGCGAGGCCTGCAAGCACTATCAGAAGAGCAGTCCGAATGTGTGGATCGCCACGATGGCGCCAAGCACATCGGGCGTGGTGACGGCCCTGGAGGAGATCTGCGACGCCCTTGGCCTGGCACCTGGTGGCGGCGCCCGCCGTATGTCCCGGGCGATCGCAAAGCGCGTGAAGGATACGAACGGGCTGATCGTCGTCGACGAATCCCAGCACCTCTCAACGCAGGCGCTCGACGAGATCCGCAGCATCCACGACGCCACTGGCGTGGCTATCGCATTCGTAGGCAACGACGGCGTGTTCGCGCGCATGGTTGGCGGCCGAAACGCCCAGCAGCTGGACCGCTTGGCCAGTCGCGTCGGCAAGCGCCTCAGTCTCAAGAAGCCGACGGAGACCGACGTGGTGGCGCTGCTCAAGGCTTGGGGAATCGACGACGCCAAGTGTCGCGACGCGCTGTTCTCGATCGCCAGCGAAGGTGGCGCTCTGCGCTCGCTTACCAAGGTGTTGCGCCTCGCCAGCATGCATGCCGCCGCCGAGGCACGTCAGGTCTGCTGCGAAGACGTGCGCGCCGCCGCCCAGGAACTGACCGGGAGCGTGAAATGAGCACTTTCGCTCGTCACGTCATCAAGGGGCCGGCCGCCTATCTGATCATCCGGCAGGCCAGGAAGGTCTCGGAGAGCAGCGGCCGAGCCATCTACCAACTGGGCAACGACGCGACGGACCTCGGGGTCTACGACAGCCGTGCTGAGACGTTGGTGGTGCTCGATGCTCCTGGTCTCGTGGCTCTCGCCATGACCGAGGTCACCAGCGACCGGCCGGCCGAACAGTCCGGCGGCATCGACATGCTGGCGTAGTGCCATGCAGGCCGACCTGTTCTGCGGCAAAGAGCTGACTCCCGACTCGGTGCTGGCCGTACTGCAGCACTGCGTCGGCGAGACCAAGGGGCGCACCGCCGAGGAACTGGCGCGCGCAGTCACCGGCCGAACCAGCCTCGCCGACCAGCGAAAGCTGCGCCAGGTGATCGAAGCGCTTCGCTCCGCTGGTCACCGTGTCTGCGCCAATCCGACGCACGGCTACTTTCTGGCCGCTAACGAGGCCGAGCTGGACAGGGAGTGCGGCTTCCTCCTCGACCGCGCCAACACATCCATCCGCCAGGTCGCTGCCATGAGGCGTGTGGCCATGCCGGACTTACGCGGGCAGCTTGGCCTGCCCTTGGAGACCAACCCATGAATACGCTGGAAGAGGTCAAGAAGAACATCGACATGCGGCTGCGCGCCCAAAGCGTCGAACTGCAGGAGACCGTTCAGAAGGCGGCACAGTGCATCGTCCATCTGATGGAACAGGGCTGCACGATCCAGCAGCTCACTGTGCGCCCGGACTACGCCGTCATCGATATCGATCAGCCTGGCGAATGGCTGAAGGGGTCGATTCTCCTCAGCCGCATCAACGGCCGCTACCGCGAGCTGGTGAGGGTGACCAAGGTGCGTGGTTGCCAGGTGCAATGGATCGAGCGCGAGGCCCACCCGCTCCTGCAGAGGGAGGGCTGAGCGTGCAAATCCACTTCGAAGACCACGGCCAAGACTTCTATCGCTGGACCCTCGACCAGGACGGCGTGGTGATCGAGAGCTTCCCATTCCAGAACAGCTTGTGGCGCGGTTGCCGTGTCCTGTGGCACGCACAACTGCGCATTGGCGACTGCCTCATCTACCGCAGCGCAGACGGCAAGCACACTCACAACATCCGCTATCCCATCGTGAAGATCGAGAAGACGGAGGCCATGTCATGACGCTCACCGATCAGATGCGCGACCTGCTGAAAAGGGCCGCTGCGCCCCTCAACCTCGACCAGATCATGGAGCAGCTGCCGCACGCCAACCGGCAGACGGCATCGCAGCTCCTCCACCAGCGCAAGCGTGCCGGCGAGATCGTCGTCTGTGTCGAAGACGGCAAGGCTTGCTTTGCACTGTCCGATGGCTTTCGCGCGTCGCCGCGGTCGGCGCCAACGCGCACTGACAAGGCTGCAGACGCTCCCGCGCCTGTCGACACCCCGGTGCCCGCCGCGGTAGTGGTCAGTACTACGGTAAGCCAGGTAGTGAAGGACGCGCTGGCCGACCGCCCCAGCGAGGCCGCTGTAACCGCCGTGCTCCAGACGAATGGCCGTAGGCGGCGGCGCGCGGTTGTCGCGCCCCAAAGCACTGCCCTCGTAGGCGTCCAACGCCCGACCGATGATGCGCAGACGCTGGAGGCTCTCCGCAAGGCCGTCCAGTTCGCCGAGTTTGCGCGCGAAGCCTACATCGACACCTTGGTGGACAAACACGTCTACGGCTGGTTGCAGGAAAGCGTGCGCGCCGCGCGGGACGCCTTGGCTACGTTCGAGCGGGGTGCGCAATGAGCATCACCACCTTGAACGAAGCGACCGCCGTGAACACGCTCTTGCGCTTTTTGCTGGTCAGCATCGACCTGTGGGGCAACAGAGTGGCACCGACCAGCGAAGAGGCGAAGGAGGCTGCAGCCCTCCTCGCCAAGGGCGCGCACGACAAGTTGTGCGCTGGCATCAACGAGAACCAGGTCCGTGAGGCGTGGGATATCAGCGAGCTGAGTTTTAGGAGACCAGGCACATGACGGACATCGATGCCCAGCGGGGCAACGTACAACACGACGATGACGACGAGCTGCCTCCCGTACTTGGCGAGCGGTACCGCGACGTCCTCTGCGACATCAACCATGCGGCGAACAATGCCGCCAACCAGTAAAGGAAGACTATGAACACCGACATCATTCCGGCCGGGCATCGCAAAGACAGCCGCGGCCGCCTGGTTCCCGAGAGCCAGATTAAGGAAATCGACCTGCTGCGTGATGAGCTGGTGCGTGAGCTTAACGCTGAGGCGATCGCTGTGCAGGCGGTCCTGGCTAAGTTCAAGAAGAAGGCGTTCGACACCATCAACACCTTCGTCGATCTGAGCGCGGAGAAGTACGGCGCCAAGCTCGGCGGGAACAAGGGCAACGTTTCGCTCCTCACGTTCGACGGCGCGCTGCGCGTGCAGCTGGCCATTCAGGAAAGCATCCAGTTCGATGAGCGCCTGCAGGCGGCGAAGGAGCTGATCGACGAATGCCTGCGGGAATGGACCGTCGGCGCCCGGCCGGAGATCGCCACCCTCGTGCAGGATGCCTTCCGGGTCGACTCTGCCGGCAAGCTCCGTACGGGTTCCGTTCTGGCGCTGCGTCGCCTCGACATCACCGACCCGCGCTGGCAGGACGCCATGCAGGCAATCAGCGATGCGGTTCAGGTGGTGGGCAGCAAGAGCTATGTGCGCTTCCACCATCGCGACGCCAATGGCCAGTACCAGGCCGTCAGCCTCGACATCGCGGGGGTCTGATATGGGCATGCTTACAGACGCCACCCGGATGCAGGCTCCCTTTCGGTTCGAGTCTATCGACACGCGCCAGGACGCACTGATCGTCAACTACTACGGCACGCCCGTGGCCAGCTGCTGGGATGAAGGGCAAGCGCGGGAAGTGGTTGCGCTGTTGAACCGCGGTGCGATGGACGTCGCGCCGGAGCATCCCGAAGTTCAGCAGGTGCTGGACCGCTGGAATGGGCAGTTGCCATTGGAGATCGTGGCGCTAATCCTCGGCCTGGATGCCAAGCTCTCGTCGCTATCTCCCGCTGGGTTGCTCGAAGCGGGAGCCGGCATTTCCGATAGGAGTGCGGCGTGATGGTTGAGCAGCGAGATCCGCGCATTGACCCGCAGCCCGGCGACAGCGTCACCGTTGACGGTGAAACGCGAGAGGTGGAAGCCGTGCGTGACGGTCGGATCTATTACAGCTGGCCGGGCAAGATCGCCGTCCGTTCGTTGTTCGAGGCCAGCTGGCGCAGCTGGGCCGACAAGGCCAGTGTGTGGAACGCGCGGGCGTAGCGGAGCAGATCATGCGTAAGTCCAAGCCAGGTACGCCACGCACACGCCAGCTCGCCGCGATCCATGTGATCGCGCAGAAGCAGCTGCGCCTGGATCGCGAGACCTACGTGGGGCTACTCCAGCGGGTCGGCGGCGTATCCACCTCCGCCGACCTCGACGAGCGCGGCCGCGCGCGTGTCCTGAAGGAGCTGCGGCGGCTCACGGGCGAAGGCGAGAGGCAGATGACCAATGCCGTCGCGATGCCCGACGCGCCGCAGAACGTGCGTGACGAGATCGCCAGCATGGTGGGTAAGGTCGCGGCGATCCTCGCGGATATCGGCAAGCCCTGGAGCTACGCCCACGGCACCGCCCGCAACATGTTCAAGGTCCAGCGCGTCGAATGGCTACGCGCGGACCAGCTACACCGCCTCGTGGCGGCTCTGCAGATCAGTGCGAATCGGAGGAAGTGAGGGCATGAAAGCAGTGAAGGCTACGCTCGATGGACTCAACAGAGGCGCATCGACGGCGCAGGAAGTGAGCAATGACATTGCCGCCCACGACGGCGGTTCGATGGAGTACCTCGCCGGCTATCTGTCGGGCCATTTCATGGGCCTGCTCGGTATGGCCGCTGCGCGTATGGGAAGTGACGGCGCAAGGGGTCTGCTTGTCTCGGTAACGTCGACTTTCGAGCAAGGCGTAAGCGTCGTTGAGTCTGGTTCATCGGCGAGGGTGCAGTAACCCATGCACGTGACTTGCCCCTGCTGCAGCGATTCGTTCCCCATTGCGGCGGGCTTTCTGGAGCAGGACGGCAAGCGTTTCGGCATGCAGCTCGCCAGCATGGAGCCGGCACTTGGTCGCGCGATTCTCGACTACCTGGCTCTGTTCTCGCCCGCCAAACAGAAGCTGCGTCTCGCCAAGGCAGTAAGGCTGGTGGCCGAGCTGGACGCCCTGGTGAAGGAAGGCAGCGTATGTCGCGATGAGCGCGCGGGGATGCGGCGCCCGTGTTCAACCGCACAATGGATTGCCGGCATCGAGCAAATGCTGGAGAAGCGATCGGCACTCACGCTCCCTCTGGCAAACCACAACTACCTGCGCACCGTGGTGTTCGGAATTGCCGAGCTGGCCGGTGCGCAAGCCGAGATCCGACGTGAAGCGGATGCCCGTGCGGGGCGACCGCTATCACGGGGAACGGGTGTTAGCCCGCCCCAGCCACGCGAAGACCCACTGAAGAACGAACTGGCGTATCTCGACCAGTTGCACAGTTACGGCCAACTGAGCGATGCGGAGTATGACGAGAAGCGCGCAGCGGCCTACGTGAAGTTCGGAGGCGACCGTGAACGATCAGACTGAACTGCCCCTCGGCGAAATTGACGGTGCGCTGCTCGCCGATCACATCGGCGACCTGGACCCGCCCCCCGAGAAGTGGGCAGCAACCCTAGCCAGCTTGGTCGACCACCTGGCTGACTTCTATCGCCGTAATGGGCGCAATGACGAAGCCGCTATCGGGGAAGCGCAGAAGGTGGTGGCGCTACTCGCCCATGACTTCGGCGGTCGTCCCATATATCTCCCGCGCGGCGATCGCCTGCAGCAAGCCCTCGTTGCGCGCCAGATCTACCTCCTCCACAACGGCCGGAATGTGGAAGAGTTGGCCGAGCGTTTTGGCTACACCGTGCGTCACGTTCAACGCGTATATGCGGAACAGCGCTCAATTGAGACTCGCAAGCGCCAGTCCCAGCTTTTCTAGTAGGCTCTTGATACCAAACCAACAGGAAGGAATCGAATGGACGTCGACCTGTATCAGAGCGCAATCAACAAGGCCAAGTTCGTTGCTGTGCCATTGGGCTATGAGCCGGCAGGATTGCTTGCGCTGACGAAAGATCCTGACTTCGCGACGGTGCATCATCACAACACGATCCGTAACATTCAGCCGGGTGACAAGCGGGTCGGCGTAGACACTGACACGGTACTGGCCAACATTGACGCGGACGGCTGGAGCTACCTCTAAACCCACGCCGTCTACGTTTTTCCCACTGAGCCCCGCCATCGAGCGGGGCTTTCTATTTGCAGCGACGCATGTCGCATCCATCACCATGCCTTGCATCCGTAGCCTGACCGCGTAGCGCGCTTTCCCCTCCCCTGGAGCGCGCTCAACCGCCGGCGGGCTGTACCCCCTGCAGCCCCGCCGGCACCTCTTATTTAGGAGCGCAGGCATGTCAGGAATCAAAGAGCGTTTGAACGTGGTTTTCCAGGGCTTCCTGGCGGCCGCGAACGGCTTCGGCCGCATGGCGGTGTGGGCGCTGATTTCGCTTGCCCTGCTGGTCGTCATCGCGGTGCTGTTCAACCCTGCGAAGTTCGGCAGCTACCTGTGGATCGTCAGCAAGCTCAGCCTGGCCGCCGTGCTGGGTTACTGCTACGACCGTGCTGCGTTTCCCGACGAACGCCCCAGTCAGCTCGATGGCCTGGAGAAGTCGATGGCGCAGACCAGGCGCAACATGCTGATGGCGGCCTGCATCGTCGCCGCGGGACTGATGCCGTGATCGGCGGCGCGCTGCTGGTGCTGATCGGCTTGGTCTGGACGCTGACCGACCTGAGCTGCGGCCGCAGCGAGTGGTGCATCGGTCCGGGCGGCGTGCAGCGGACCTGGCGCGGCCGCCTCGGCCCGGTACTGGTGGTGATCGGCGTGCTGGTGCTCAGCCTGACCGCCACCGCAGCGCCGCAGAAGGCCGCGGCGCCGGCACCGGCAGCCGTGCGCATCCCCGAGGCCAGCGCCATGTATCGCCGCTGGGTTGAGCAGGCCGTGACTGAGGAATGGGGTGTCGACGGCTCTCCCGCGCGCCTGGCTGCGCAGATCCACGCCGAATCGAGCTGGAACGCCAAGGCACGCAGCCCGGTCGGCGCGGAGGGGTTGACGCAGTTCATGCCTGCGACGAGCAAATGGATCGCCGACAAGTTCCCGGACAAGCTCGGCGGCTTCGACCCCTGGGACCCGCAGCAGGCGGCGCTGGCCGCGGCGATCTACGACCGATGGCTTGCCGACCGGAATCCTGGGACCGGCGCCTGCAGCACTTGGTCGTTCGCGCTTAGCGCTTACAACGGCGGCGAGGGGCGTTTGCATGCCGAGCAACTTCTGGCCAGCAAAGCCGGTCGCGATCGAGGCCGATGGTTCGGGCATGTTGCCGATATGCGCGCCCGCTCGCCGGACGCATGGCGCGAGAACCGCACCTACGTGCATCGCATTCTCACCGTGCTCGAACCGGCCTACATCAACGCCGGCTGGGCCGGGAAGGCGGCCTGCGTATGAAGACCGGAGCCGTGATTATCGGGGTGGCCATCTTCACCTGCTCCGTGGCCCTCGCAGGGTTCGGCCTGGGTGTTGCATATGAGTCTCGTGTCAGCGCCACCGCGATCGGCAAAGCCAAGGGCGAGGCGACGAACGCGAACGGCGATGCCAAGGCGGCCCGCGACGCCCTGACCGATGTGCAGCGGCGCCTGCAGCAGCAAAAGGCCGACCTCGACCACGCTCGGCAGATTGCATCCCTCGCGCTCCAACAGCGCGACGCCGCATTGAACGACCTCTCCAAGCTCACCCAGCAGCGCAGTGAAGCGCTGAGGACGGCCGCCCGTGAAAGCCCTGAATGCGCTGATCTTCGTCATCTGCCTATCTGTCCCGCTGTTGCTGATCGCCTGTTCTCACCAGCAAACGACCCGCCCAGCGGCAGTCATTGAGGTACCGGTACCGGCATACCGGCCGCTCGATCGGACGCTGACGCAGCCGATCGTCGAGCCGGTTCCGCCGCCTAAGAACTGCACCTACCAAGGGAAGCCTGCCTGGTGCGTGCTTGATGGTCTGGTCTGGATCGAAGAGTGGCGGGGCAAGGTGCGCGAAGCGAACACCGATCGCGCGACCGCAGCGAAGACCAGTGCGGGGCCGACACCATGACGCCCTTCGAGAAAGACGTGGACGCGCTGATCAAAGAAGTGCGGCGCGAGGGTTGGGAGCAGTTGAACGTCGCCGGCAAGCTCAAGGGCATCGAGCGTGCTGCGGCGACGACGCACGCCAACGTCAAGGCGTCGGTTGCCGATCGACTGACTCGCCTGATGTGGCAGCACGGCCTAGGCATCGAGCCGGGCTCGGACAAGAAGCAAAACGGAGCACGGCGTTGACCGACGACATCGAGCGCGCACAAGAGATCGAGCAGAGAGACAGGGACAACGCTTTGCGCCTGCAGCTCGAACGCCAAGCCCGCATCAAGGCGAGCTTCGCCCCGCGAGTGGAAGGCGTTGAAGCGACCTGCATCGACTGCGATGAAGCCATCGAGCCGGAACGGCTCAAGGCCCTGTCCCACAAGACCAGCCGCTGCGCGCAATGCGCGCGCGACCACGAGCATCGTCTGCGGGGGTTCCGGTGAACGACGTCGTTACCGCCGTAATCATCGCGCTGCTGCTGGCCAACCTGGTCGGGCTGCTCTGGCTAGGCCACCGAGTCAGCGGACAGAGCAGCGAGAACCGGGCGCTCGCCGACCGCATCACGCACCTCGAAGCCCGGGTCAACACCATGCCGTCGCATCGCGACCTGGCCGACCTGCGCGAGGACATAAGCGAAGTCAACGAAGCTGCAGCGGCCATCAATGGTCAGATGCAAACCATGACGCAACTGATGCGGACCATTCAGGAACACCTGCTGGAGAACGACCGATGAAGACCTTTGCCGATTGCCTACGCGAGGACCGCCGGCTGGTGATCCTTCGCATTCTTTCCGAGCAGCCTGGCTACCGCCTCAATTCGTCGAACCTGCACGCCGGCCTGCACCACCTGGGCGTGGTCGCCGCGCGAGACGACGTCGTGACCGATATCCACTGGCTGCGCGACCAGTCGCTGCTGTCGCTGGAGGAAGTGCCGGAGGTGGGCAACCTGTACCTCTGCACCCTTACGTCCCGCGGCGCCGATGTCGCGTGTGGCAATGCCCGGGTGCCTGGCGTCAGCCGGCCGACCCCGCGGTAATCGATCATGCCGCGCGCATCGAGCATCAAGCGTTTGCCGGCGGATCAGCGCGCCTTCCTGGAGAAGCTGCTGCGCGAGGACCGCTACACCCTGGATGAGATCCTGGCCAAGGTGCAGGAGCGCTTCCCGAGCAGCCAGGCGCCGAGCCGGAGCGCCCTGGGACGATACAGCCAGCAGGTCAACGAGCTGGCCGGCCGTATGCGCGACATCCAGGCCGCCAGCACAGTCCTGGTCTCCGAGCTAGGCGAAGACCCCAACGATCGTGCCGGGCAGCTCCTGGTGCAGTCGGTGACGACGCTGGCCACACATGCTGCCCTGAACGCTACGGGCGAGGACAAGGAAGTCTCGATCAAACAAGTAGGCGAACTGGCCCGCGCCGCACGTGCTGTGCTTCAAGCCCGCAAGATGAGCCTGGCCGAGCGCCAGGAGATCGCGCGCATTGCGCGCGAGCAGCTGCTGTCCGAGCAGGCGGAGAAGCTGAAGGAGGTGGCGAAGGCTGCCGGCATGACCGCAGCAACGGCGGACACCATCAAGCGTCAGATCCTAGGTATTCCGGCATGACCGTCGACGTGGCCAAGACGCCGCTGGCAGTGACGCTGGAACAACACCTGCGGACCGACCTTCCCAGCACCGCTAGCAGTGACGTTCCCGCCGCGCTGCTGCCGTACCAGCAAGCATGGATAGCCGACCAGGCTGACTTCAAGGTCTGCGAGAAGAGCCGCCGCACCGGCCTGACCTGGGCCGAGGCTGCTGATGACGTGCTGATCGCCGGACGCTCTCGCGAAGCCGGCGGCATGAACGTGTATTACATCGGCTACAACATGGACATGGCTATCGAGTTCATCGAAGCCTGCGCCATGTGGGCGCGCGCCTTTGACCAGGCATGCGAGGCCGTTGAGGAAGGCGAGGAGCTGTTCCAGGACGGCAACGACGAGAAGGCGATCAAGACCTACACAATCCGCTTCGCCTCGGGCTTCCGCATCGTCGCCCTGTCGAGCCGTCCCGCAAACCTTCGCGGCAAGCAGGGCGTGGTGGTGATCGATGAGGCCGCCTTCCACAACGATCTGGACGAGCTGCTGAAGGCGGCGATCGCTCTGCTAATGTGGGGTGGCAAGGTGCGCGTGATCTCCACCCACGACGGCGTCGACAACCCATTCAATCAGCTGATCGAGGACATCCGCGCCGGCAAGCGATCCGGGAGCATCCATCGCATCACATTCGAGGATGCCATCGTGCAGGGCCTGTTCGAGCGTGTCTGCCTACGCCAGGGAAAGGTGTGGTCAGATGAAGTGCAGGCCATGTGGAACGCAGCGATCCGCAAGACATACGGCGATGCCGCTTCTGAAGAGCTGGACGTCGTGCCATCCCAGGGATCGGGCGCATGGCTGTCGGGCGTCCTCATCGAAGCGCGCATGCACTCGGCGTCGGTGCTGCGCTACACCTGCCCCCAGGGCTTCGAGAAGGAGCCGGACGCCTATCGCTACCAGGTGATCCAGGAGTGGCTCCGACTCGAAGTGGAGCCACTCCTGGCCGAGCTGGACCCGCGCCTGCAGAGCTTCATGGGGATGGATTTCGGCCGCACTGGCGACCTGTCGGTGATCGCTCCGGCGCAGATTGCGCAGGACCTGACGCGCCGCATCCCGTTCATGCTGGAGCTGCGCAATATGCCGCATCGCCAGCAAGAGCAGATCCTGTTCTTCGTTTGCGATCGCCTACCCAACTTTGCCAAGGGCGCCGTCGACGCGCGCGGCAACGGCAGCGCGGTGGCGGAGTTCCTCGCGCAGCGATACGGATACACACGCATCGAGCTGGTGATGCTCTCGGAGACTTGGTATCGCGAGCAGATGCCGCCACTCAAGGCGGCGTTCCAGGACGGCACCATTCTGGTTCCGCGCGACAAGGATGTGGCTGCGGACCTGCGTATCCTGAAGTTGATCAATGGCGTGGCACGCGTGCCGGAGAAGCGCAGCTCCGGCAAAGACGGTGGGCAGCGGCACGGTGACGCGGCGATCGCGATATCGCTGATGCACTACGCCAGCCGCAATCCAAGCGCGCCGATCGAGTTCGAGGCTGTGCCGAAGAATTCTCGCGGCTTCGACAACGTCCGCACCGACGGTATGCGCATGCATGCCACCGATGATTTTTCTGATCTAGAAGCACCGGAGCCGAAGGCATGGTAACGACCACGCGGGTTGTGGGGCCGGACGGCCAGCCCTTCGCCCTTGCTGACTTGAAAGAGCCGCAGACGAGCCGCACCGAGCAGTTGCGCAACGAATGGCAGGGCCATCCCAGTCGCGGCCTGACGCCTTCGCGCCTGGCGGCGATCCTGGTCGATGCCGAGCAGGGCAGCCTGGTCGCGCAGTCAGAGCTGTTCGAGGACATGGAAGAGCGGGATGGCCACCTGGCCAGCGAAATGCTCAAGCGTCGCGGCGCGGTGATCGAGCTGCCCTGGGACATCGTGCCGCCGTCCAGTCCTTTCCCGAAGGAGAAGGCCGCCGCCAAGCAGCTGAAGGAACTGCTTGCGGAAATCCCTGGGTTCGACGAGCTGCTGTTCGACACCACCGACGCAATCGGCAAGGGATACACCAACCTCGAAATCGAGTGGCACCAGGTCGAGGGCTTCTGGCTACCCGCAAGCGTGACTCACCGACCGCAATCCTGGTTCCAGATCTACCGCGGCTATCGCGAAGAGATCCGGCTGCGCGATGGCACCGCCGATGGCGAGCCGCTCCAGCCCTTCGGGTGGATCAGGCATGTCCATAAAGCCAAGAGCGGGCTTCTGGCGCGATCATCGCTGTTCCGCGTGCTGGTGTGGCCCTATCTCTTCAAGAACTACGCCGTGGGCGATCTGGCCGAGTTCCTGGAGATCTATGGCATCCCGATGCGCCTGGGCAAATACCCGCCTGGCAGCAGCAAGGAAGACAAGCTCACCCTGCTGCGCGCGCTGTCCGAGTTGGGGCACAACGCCGCCGGCATCATTCCGGCGGGCATGGAGCTGGAATTCCTGGATGCCGCCACCGGCGATCCCAAGGCGTACCAGGCAATGATCGACTGGTGCGAACGCACGCAGTCGAAAATGATCCTCGGCGGAACCCTGACCAGCCAGGCCGATGGGAAGAGCAGCACCAATGCGCTGGGCAACGTCCACAACGAGGTGCGCAAGGACATCCGCAACGGCGATGCCAAACAGGTTGCCGCCACGCTGACGCGCGACCTGATCTATCCCATCGCGCTCTTCAACGGCCTGACGGACAGCCTGCGTCGCTCACCTCGGATGTTCTTCCCTGTGGAAGAGACGGGGGACATCGAGACCTACTCGGCGGCGTTGCCGACGTTCGTCAGCATGGGCATGAAGATCTCGCGGCAGTGGGCACAGGAGCGAGTCGGCATCCCGGAGCCGGAAACCGACGAGACGGACCTGCTGCAGGCCCCGGCGCCGGCACGGCCTGCCGGTCAGACAGTAGTCGACGTGGCAGCGGCGACCGCGCAGATGGGCAACCAGCCCCAGGACCCACCCGCGAGGATGACGGAGCAGCTCGACCAGGTCGTCTCTCCAGCGCTTGCCGGGTGGGTGGGGCAGATCCGCGACCTGGCCAGGCAGGCCGAGTCCCTGGAACAGCTCCGCGACGGCTTGTTCGTGCTGCTGCCGGATCTGAGCCTGGACGACTATGCCGCGGCCATGCGCATCGGCCTGGCAGCTGCCGCACTGGCTGGACACTACGAGATCCTGCGGGAAGCGGGTGGTGCATGATCGGCGCAGCGGGTGACCACTGATGGCCGATGCAGCAGTCGCCTATGCGTCGCTTCCCTTCCAGGAGCAGATCGCATTCTTCCGCCGCAAGGGCAACGTCACGACCGACCGGTGGACGGACGTGTGGCAGGAGGAGCATGACCACGCCTTCATGGTGGCCGGCGCGAATCGCATCGATCTGCTCGTCGACCTTCGCGATGCCGTCGACAAGGCAATCGCCAGCGGCACGGGGCTGGAACAATTCCGGAAGGACTTCGACGGGATCGTTGCGAAGTACGGCTGGGACTACACAGGCGGCCGCAACTGGCGCACGCGCGTGATCTTCGAGACCAACCTTCGCACCAGCTACGCCGCCGGCCGCTATGCGCAGCTGCAGGCGCTGAAGAAGGTACGGCCATACTGGCGATATCGCCATAGCGACAGCGTGCAGCACCCGCGCCCCCAGCATCTCGCCTGGAACGGCCTCGTGCTTCTGGCGGACGATCCCTGGTGGGACACGCATTACCCGCCGAATGGCTGGGGTTGCCAGTGCACCGTCGAGGCTTTAAACGATCGTGACTTGAAGCGGCTCGGCAAGGATGCGCCGGACACCGCACCTGACGACGACATGCAGGACGTGGTCGTGGGCAAGCAGGGGTCGTCACCGATGACGGTGCAAACGCCCGCCGGTGTTGATCCTGGCTTCGGCTATGCACCAGGTCGCAGCGCCTTCGAGCAGCTCGCGCAGAACACCGTGGCGAAGGCTGCGCAGTTGCCGGCGCCGATCGGCGCCAAGGCCCTGGAGCCAGTCATGGCGCTGCCGCGGGCACGGCAGGCGCTCGATGATGGCTATGGCGCCTGGCAGGCCCAGGTCGTCAACGAAGGGCACGCCCGCGGCCTGGCGGTACCTGTCGGCACGCTCGATGTGGACACGGTGAAGCAGATGGCCAAGGCCAACGCGGAGCCAGCGACGGCGTCGATCATGGCCAAGGACGCCGACGTGTTACGTGCTCTAGGACGGGGCACCGATGCCTCGCCTGGTGGCAGTGAGACGCGCCTGGCGCCCGAGGACCTGGCCCACCTTCCGAACATGCTGTCGGCACCAAGGGCTGTGCTGCTGGATGTCGCCAGTAACGCACTGATCTATGTCGCGCCCAGCAGCAATGGCAACAGCGTAGTCGTATCGGTTACCTACCGGCCCAAGGGAGCTGGCACACCGAACCTGGCCAATACGTTCCGCGGTGCCTCGATCAGCACGTTGACGGATATCCGTGCGCAGGTCGCAACGGGTTCGCTGTTGCTTGTCCAGGGATCATTGGACTGATATGCCCGCGCCACGCCCGTTGCATGCCCCCCTTGGAATCCGCCGATCCAGGCGGGATGCTAAGGCCGCCGGGCTTTGCCGGCGTACAGGGGAATGGTCGATGGATGCCTTCGTCAATGGATTGCTGACGGTACTTACGAGCGGCATTGTCTCGGCCGTTGCGACAACGCTACTCAATTTCAGCCAGGCGGAACGACAGCTTCGTCGAAACAAGCTGGAAGAACTATGCGTAGCGATCCAGAAGGGCACGCGCTTCGTATACGTTCTCAAGACCAACTACGAAGAGATAACTAGCCGGAACTTCACGCTTGCGGACGTGCGGCAAGCTCTAGAGAAGACATCGTCAGGAGTTACGGACGATATGCTTCGACTCAATACGCTGGTGTCGATCTATTTCCCAGCGCTATACCCCGAGCTTGTTAAGTCAGCAGAACTGGTCGACGAGTTGAAGAAGGTTTCGGGGGATCGTGCGGCGTTCCTTGCCCACATGGATAAGATCATTCAGTCGCGCACGAAGTTGTTGCATCAAGCGACCAAGCACGGGGCTACGCTGAATGAACCTGCCTGGAAATTCTGGAGGTAGTCGTGGCCGGCGCACGCATCGAGTATGAACTGGACATCGCGCGCGTCAGCACCGCGCTCAACAATGCCGCTCGCGCATTGGATACTGATGGCCAGGCCCTGCTGCTCTCGGACATCGGCGAGTACCTGGTGCGCTCCACGCGTGATCGCGCGGCGGCGCAGGTATCGCCGGACGGGACGCCCTGGGCGGCGCTATCGCCACGGTATGCAAAGTGGAAGGAACGCCAGCGGCCCGGTGTGCCCAAGCTGAAATTCGACAACCACATGATCGGTGACCAGTTCACCCACCAGGTGGATAGCAGCACCCTCTATGTCGGCACCAATGCGCCCTACGGCGCAATCCAGCAGGGCGGCGGCGAGATCCACATCGCCGCCAGGTCGCAGCAGGCGTACTTCCACGAACGCAATGGGGAGGTAAGCCCGCACTTCGTCAACAAGCGCAAGTCCAACTTCGCGCAGTGGGTGACCCTTCCGGCCTACACGATCAAGATGCCGGCGCGCCCCTGGCTCGGTGTCAGCGAGCAGGACGCCAACGAGATCGTCCAGCTCACTCTGGACCACCTGGCCGCGGCGGTCGGGTGACCCCCTCTCAGATCGCGCCTGTGGGCGCCTCCGGCGCCCCTGGGGGCGGCAACGGTATGTCCTCGGGGGCGGTCGGCGCTCTCAAACGGGTTTTAAATGCCCTCAAATGGGATTCGGGTCGGTTGCCGGCGTCCGCCGACCCGGCGTAGGCTGGAAACACCCCCCGGATCTGGCGCCTTCGGCCACGACTTTCCGGTCCCGGGAGCAGCGACGCGTGTCGCATCCATGCGCAGGGTCTCGACACCGAGACTGGCCGCATGGCCCGTTCCCCGATCTCCATCGCGCTTGCCGCGTGCACCTTCGAGCTGACCGCTCCCGCGGATGGCTCCAACCTGGTCAGCCTGCAGCTGACGCCCACCGGCGACTTCAAGCCCTGGGACGGCCGCGACCTACCGTCCGGTCACTGGCATATCGACCAGGCGGTCGCCGCAAAGGTGATCAGCAACTTCACCGCGCGTCGGAACGACCGGGTGCTCGACTATGAGCATCAGACCCTCCTCGCGGAGAAGAACGGCCAGCCCGCTCCTGCAGCGGGCTGGATCAAGGGCCTGGAGTGGCGAGAAGGCTCCGGCCTATGGGGCACCGTCGAGCTGACGGCGCGCGCCGGTGATGCCATCGCCGCCAAGGAATATCGGTACGTCTCCCCCGTCTTCAGCTTCGATCGCCGCACGGGCGACGTGCTGGACATCCAGATGGCGGCCATCACGAACAACCCCGCCATCGACGGCATGGAGCCGCTCGCGCTCCGAGCCGCAGCCACTTTCGGCATCCAACTCGACACTGAGGAAACCACTATGAAGAAGTCGTTGCTCGCGACGGCCATCGCCCTGCTCGCGCTGAATGCCAACGCGACCGAAGAAGACGCTGTCGCTGCGCTGACTGCGCGCCTGGAAGCGGACCCGCTGGCGAAGGTGCGCAAGGCGCTGGGCGTGGAAGCGAATGTCACCGAGGACGTTCTGGTCACTGCCTGCACGGCGCTCAAGACCAAGGCCGATACCGCCGCCCAGCCCGATCCGGCCAAGTTCGTACCGGTCTCCGTGGTCGAAGACCTGAAGAAGGACCTGGCCGTGCTCTCCGCCAAGGTGCAGGGCGACGACGTCGAGAAGCTGGTCGAGAAAGGCTTGGCCGACGGCCGCCTGCTCAAGGGCCAGGCGGAATGGGCGCGCAACCTGGGCAAGAGCGACCTGGCCGCGCTGACGGCCTACCTCGACACCGCCCAGCCCATCGCCGCCCTGACGGCGACGCAGACCGCCAATCGTCGCGCGCCGGTGGCGGACAAGGACAACAAACTCACCGAGGAAGAGCTGGCCGTCTGCTCGGCCACCGGCATCGATCCGAAGGACTTCGCCGCTGCGAAAGCCTGATCCCTGATCACCGCGCGGCCGCAGCCGCCTGAGCCAAGACGCTCCAGTCAACGAGGAATCCACCGATGTCCGCTACCACCGTCGAACGCAATACCCCGCGTCGCGCCGCGCGCGAACTGTCCTTCCCGGCGGCGGCCGTGAAGATCCTGGCCGGCACCATCGTGGTGCTCAACGCAAGCGGCTATGCGGAGCCGGCCACCACCGCCACCGGCAAGATCGCCCTCGGCGTCGCCGAAGCGACCATCGACAACAGTGCCGGTGCGGCAGGCGATCAGCAGGTGCCGATCAGCCGCGGCTGTTTCCGCCTGGCCAACAGTGCGTCGGCCGATGCCATCGCCAACACCGACTACGGCGCCACCTGTTACCTGGTCGACAACCAGACCGTCGCCAAGACGGACGGCTCGACCACGCGCTCGAAGGCCGGCGTCATCCGCGGCGTCGACGCCGCGGGCGTGTGGGTCGAGTTCTAGCCCGCTGCCCGTCACCCACACCGTCAACCGTGTCGAGCTGCTGAAGCTGGCTGCACATCCATTCGAGAGGAACCACCAATGTTCATCAATGCGGGCAATCTGAAGACCATTTTCATCGCCTTCAAAGCGGCGTTCCAGGGCGGCCTGACGCAAGCGCAGTCGCAGTACCTGAAGATCGCGACCGTCGTGCCGTCGAGCACCGGCAGCGAGGAATACGGCTGGCTCGGCAATTTCCCGGGCATGCGCGAGTGGGTGGGCGACCGCGTCATCAACGGCGTCAAGGCGCACGGCTACACGATCAAGAACAAGCCGTTCGAGCTGACCGTGAGCGTGCCGCGCGCCGCGATCGAGGATGACCAGTACGGCATCTTCGCGCCGATGATGCAGGAAATGGGTCGCTCGACGGCGGCGCACCCGGACGAGCTGGTGTTCGGCCTGCTCAAGGGCGGTATCAATCAGCCCTGCTACGACGGCCAGTACTTCTTCGACACCGATCACCCGGTCACCAACGCCGACGGCACGGTCGGGTCCGTGTCCAACGTCGACTCCGGCGGCAGCGGTCCCTACTGGTATCTGCTCGATACCTCTCGCGCGCTGAAGCCGGTCATCTACCAGGACCGCAAGGCGGCCAACTTCGTGTCCAAGACCGCCGAGACCGATGACAACGTGTTCGATCGCGCCGAATACGTCTACGGCGTCGATGCGCGCCGCAACGTCGGCTACGGCTTCTGGCAGATGGCCTACGCGAGCAACCAGCCGCTCGACGAAGCGCACCTGACGGCGGCGTACACCGCGATGCGCGAGCAGAAGGGCGACAACGGCCGGCCCCTGGGCATTCGCCCCAACCTCCTGGTGGTCCGCCCGAGCATGAAGATCGCTGCCGACAAGCTGGTCAACGCGACCACGCTGGCCAACGGCGCCGACAACGTCATGAAGGGCATCGTGAACACCATCGATTCCGAGTGG
This sequence comes from Dyella sp. 2RAB6, assembly GCF_052115385.1. Classification (NCBI taxonomy): domain Bacteria; kingdom Pseudomonadati; phylum Pseudomonadota; class Gammaproteobacteria; order Lysobacterales; family Rhodanobacteraceae; genus Dyella; species Dyella sp. 2RAB6. The sequence continues at coordinate 143,142 of NZ_JBFRGP010000001.1, read as the reverse complement.
CTCGTCTGACCCATTCGGCGATCTGACGCAACGCGATGGGCGGCGGTGACTAGCCGCCGCCCATCCTTCACCAGGAGAACCCGCTGTGCCCAAGTTCATTGTGAAGTCCATGCGCGAAAGCTTCCGCCGTGCCGGCATCACGTTCACCCGGGAGGGCGTCCCTGTCGACACCGACGACCTCACCGAAGACCAGCTGCAAGCGATCAACGACGAGCCGCTGCTGGTCGTCTACCGCGCCGACGACGATGGCAAGCCCGCCGCCACCGCGGAGGGCAGTGGCAAGGCTCAGTTGACCAAGAGCGCCAAGCAGCCCCCGGGCAAGCCCGCGAAGGACCCGGCGGCGAAGTAATTCGAAAGGAGCGAGAGCGCCGCATGGCGCAATGCGGGGTGGCCGGGAGCGCCCGGCCACCGCCGCACCATCGAGAGAACGCATGTACGTCACCACCGCACAACTCGCCGAACGACCCGCTGCCCGCGAGCTGGCCCAGGTGGCTACGCGCGAGCAGGACGCGATCGTGGACGACACCCTCATGGATGCCACGCTGCGCGGTCTGGACCGCAGCGCTTGGACGCCGGAAGACATCGCCATCGCGGACGACGCCCTGGCGCGCATCGTCGAAGCGATCGGCGAAGCCGACGGCATCATTGATGGGTACCTGGCCAAGCGCTATCCGGTGCCGCTTACCCGCGTGTATCCCGTGGTCACCAACTGGTCGAGGGCGATCACTCGCTACCTGTTGCACAAAGACCGGCACTCGATGGAGCAGAACGACCCCATCGTCCGCGACTACCGCGATGCGCAGAAGCTCCTGCAGCTCGCGGCGACAGGACAGTTCAGCCTGGGCGCAGACGATCCGGTGCTGACCGATCCACAGGACAACGATGTGCAGTTCGTCAGCGACGGCAACCCCTTCCGACGCAAGAGCTTCAGGGACTGCCTGTGACCTTCGCTCCCTTCGACGTGCGCATCGTGGCCGCCAGGCTCAAGACGTTGGGAAAAACCTTGCGCCAGGTCGGCGTCGCGGCTGACTACGCGGCCGTGAAGAACCTGCGCGACTTCCCGACGCCATGCGCCTATGTGCTGCTCGCTCAGGAACAGTTTCAGGACAACGCACCTGGTCACGCCCCTCGCGGCTCCCAGGTGGCGGTGACTCAGAAGGGGCTGGCCACATTCGGGGTGGTGTTGGCGGGACGCAACTACCGCGAGCAGGCCGGCGGACAGCTCGCCGGGGAGATCGTGGATCTGATCCATGCCGCCCGTTCGTGCTTGCAAGGATGGGTGCCGGATGTGCCCGGAGCGCGGCCGCTGCAGATTGATCGCGGCGATCTCCTCCAATACGACGACTCGATCGCACTGTGGTGCGACGTGTGGAAGACGCAAACCATCATCGGCCCGGAGGCTCGATAGCTATGCAGGACACCAACGTGAAGACCTTCAAGGTCACCCTCAAGAAGGAGCACACGCATGCCGGCGCGAGGCTCCCCGCCGAAACGGAGATCGATGTGCAGGAGCACGACAAGACCTGGCTGGAACAGAACGGCGTCATCGATCCGCCGGCGGCCACCACCAAGGGCGGCAAGATCGCCGAGGAGAAGTAAGCCATGAAAGACTTCAGCTTCCAGGGAAAGATCTACCTCGCCCAGCGCGGGGCCGATGGCAAGCCGCTGGCGCTTGCGTGGGTGGGTGATGCCAGCCAGCTGCAGGTGAAGCTCTCGGTGGATACCGACGAGCGCCAGGAGAGCTACAGCGGCTCGCGGCTGACGAGCGTCCGCCTGATCAAGGCACGCAAGGCCGAGTTCAGCCTCACGCTGAACTACTTCTCCAAGCTCAATCTCGGCATTGCCTTGTCGGCAACCCCGGTCGACGTCACGTCCGGTTCGGTGACGGCCGAGCCCACTCCCACCGGCCTGGTCGTCGGTGACGTGATCGCTCTGGACCACAAGGATGTCAGCGCGCTGACGATCACCGACAGCTCCGCCACGCCGAAGACCCTCGTGAAGGACGTGGACTACGCCGAGGAGTCGCTCGCGGGCGGACTGTGGCGCCTGCTGTCGGTGGGCACGCCGACGCCGTACACGCAGCCGTTCAAGAATGCGTACACGCACGCGGCGGAGGTCCGCTTGCCTGCGTTCACCGGCCCGACGCCGGAGCGCTACCTGGTGCTCGACGGCATCAACACCGTCGACGACAGCCGCGTGCGCGTGCGCCTGTTCCGCTGCAGCTTCAATCCGACGGACACGCTCGACCTGATCACCGACTCGCTCGGCACGCTGCAGCTGTCCGGCGCCGTGCTCTACGACAGCACCAACGCGGCGGACTCGAACATGGGCGGGTTCGGTCGTATCGAGCTTCCCTCGGAGACCTAACGCATGGCCAGGAAGTTGCGGAAGGACGAACCCAACAAGGCGCCGCCGAAGAGCGGCGCCGATGATCTTTCTGTGCTGCACCCTGACATGACCGTCTCGATTGCCGGACAGTCTGTGACGGTGCGCGAGTACGGGCTTCTGGAAGGGCTCATCGTTCGCGGCTATATGCGGCCCTTCACGGCCGATCTGGAGCGGATGCTGTCGACCGGTAGCGAGGTGCTCACGGAAGACGTTATGGACGCCATTGGATTGCACGCCCATCTCGTCCATCGCGCTCTGGCACAGAGCATCGCCGTGGCTGGCAACGAAGCTAGCGAAACGGACATGCAATGGATCGGCCAGCTTAAGGACCTGGACGGCGATCGACTGCTGAATACCTGGTGGGGAGTGAACGGCCTTTTTTTTCTCCGACAGGCCACTCGTCGCGTAGCGGAAAGAGCGCGACGCCAGGCCCTCGATGGGGCGACGTCTACGTTGTCCTCACCGCCGCCGGATTCGGACCCCCTGATCGACTCGGACGCTATACCGAACGGCAGCTCCAACTCTTCTACGAACGAACCGTAGCGCAAAGGAATCGCAGCAGAGCCGACCTCGTCGAGGCCATCAATCTCGGCTATGCCGGAAGCAAGAGCAAGGACGGAATACGCGACATGCAGGCGTTCATAAGCACGTTACGGAAAGACTGATCAGCCGTGATTCCACCACGCGGCAATGATCGATCCGACGAAAAGAAGGCTGCCGAACAGAAGTAGCGCAGTGGGGACCGCGCCTTTGGCCACGGGTCCTAAAAAAAAGCCAACCAACGCAATGAGGATGCCGATCACCATGACCAGCTTGAATGACTTTCTGGTCTGTTCGATCTGCACCGGAGCGATGGGCTTGCCGCAATTCGGGCAGGCCGGCGCGGCATCAGAAACCTGCTTGCTGCAGTCCGGGCATGCAATCAGTGCCATGTGCGTTTCCCCTGGGTCCTTGTCGACCGGAGTGTATCAGTGACCGGCCCCAACCTCGATGTTGCCCTGCGGATCAAGGCGGACCTGGATACAGCACGTAGCCAGGTCAAGGCCCTAAACCAGGACGTCTCGGATACCGGCAAGGCAGCGGACGCGGCGAATGCCGCGCTAGGGCGTTCCAGCCAGCGGATGGACGCGCTACTTGCTACCACCGCCCAGGTGGTGCAGGTCCTTCAGAGCATGGACGCCCGCCTGGCTACGCTGTCTCAAAGCTCGGTCCAGGCCGCACAAGCTACGGAGCAGGTCGAAGCGGGCGCCCACGCGGCGGTGACCGGTGTTCGCGCCCTCGCTGAGGCCGAGGACGAAGCGGCCGCACGAATCCGCGAGGTAATCGCAGCCTCCCGCGAGCAAGCTGCTGCGGCAACAGCCAGCGCAGCGGCATATGATCAGGTGGCCATTGGCGCCCGTCAGAACGCCTCACAGGTCGACGATGTTGCGCGATCCGTTGAACGCCAGAACGCGCAGATGGCGCGCTCGTCGGTTGCCGCCGCAGAAGCCGCTGTCGCCGAACGTCAAGCCGCAGGTGCGGCTCAGGACCACGCGGCGGAGCTGTCCGCGCTTCTTGGCCAGATCGATCCGACCATAGCAGCCCTGGAGCGTCTGGACGCACAGGAGCAGGAGCTGCAGCGATTCCGCAGCCTCGGTCTGATCGACGATGAGAGCTTTGCGCGGTTCCGCGGACAGATCGAAACTAGCCGGCAAGCTCTTGGCCGCATGGGTGTATCTGCCGGCCAGACTGCACAGGCCATGCGTCAGCTGCCAGCACAGATAACCGACGTGACCGTCAGTCTCGCCTCCGGAATGCCGGTATGGCTGGTCGCCATTCAACAGGGAGGCCAGATCCGGGACAGCTTCGGCGGCATTAGCAATGCGCTTCGTGGCGTAGCGACATTGCTCACACCGACTAGGGTTGGTCTTGGGCTTCTGGCTGGTGCCGTCGGGTTGCTATCGGCTGCTGCGATCGAGGGTTATCGAGATCAGCAGCAGTTGATCAATACCCTCATTGCCACCGGCAACTATGCCGCACTCTCTGCGTCGCAGCTGCGCATGGCCACAGACGATATCGGCCAGGCAACGGGCCAGTACGGTAGCGCCAGGGAGGCGATCGAGGCCTTCAGCGCGTCCGGCAAAGTAAGCGGGGAAACGCTGGTCACCGCGAGCCAGGCGGCCGTGGATTTCTCGCGTGTGACAGGCCAGAGCGTGGACCAGGCGGTAAAGGAACTTCTCCGCATTGCCGATGATCCGGTGCGGGCGATTCAGCAGCTCGATCAGCAGTACCACTTCCTATCCACCACGCAACTCCAGCAGATCACACAGTTGCAGCAGGAGGGAAATGCCACACAGGCTGTTGCAACAGCGTATAGCGCGCTGGCCGACACAATGGCTCGACGTGCCAAAGATGTGCAGGCGAACCTTGGCTATGTCGAACGCACCTGGACCTTCATCAAAGAGGCTGGATCGTACTGGAAGGACCAAGCGCTCGGACTCGGGGCGCAGTCGACTGGCGATGAGCGCCTTCTGGAGTTGCAGCGCGAAGCCAATAAGTGGGCGCGCCAGATCGAAGCTCTCAAATCGCAGCAGCAGACGACGACCGGAATTAGCATCGTCGACGACTTCGCGGCTTCATCCGCTCAGCAGGAGCTGAAGTACGCGCAGGACCAGTACGCCAAGGCAGCCAGCCTGTATAGGGCCGAAGAGCGGCGCCAAGCGCAAGAGGATCGTGATCGCGCCTCGGCTGCCACGGCGGCTCAAGTGCAGTCAGAGGGCAATGCGGCGGCTACGCGGATCGATCAACTGACTCTGAGCCTCGATCGCGCGAAGCAGCGGCAGGACGCTCTCAATAAGGCGGCTGCCGACCTCTACAAGATACATCTGGCCGGCGGAAAACTGCCGGAGGGCGTTAACTTCAACGGAGCGGCCGCTGATACTCCGCAAGGCGCTGGATGGGACAGGATCAAGGCGGAGATCGAGAAGCGTTACGCGGACCCGAAGGTCGCGACGCCAAAGCTCAACACGAAGGAAGCCGTCAACGCGCAACAAGAACTGATCCAGATGCTCAACCAGCTGCAAGGGCAGCTTGACCCTACTGCGGCGGCCTGGGCGAAATACAACGAAACCGTCGCCCGGGCGACGAAGCAAGCGGAGGAAGCCAAGAAGGCGCCAAGCGCCAACGTCGCCGGCATCGACGCTGAGCGCCAAGCGGTGATCCAACTGGCCGCCGCGATCCGTGCTGCGGACATCAAGCGCATCACGGATGAAGAGCGCCAAGGATGGGAACGGTTGCGCGAAAGCCTCCGCACGCCGATTGAGGTGGCCGTGGAGACCGCCACCACCCGCATCGCCGAGCTGAACAAATATCTTAAGGACGGCATCATCACTGCCGGTCAGTATCAGCAGGCTCTTGGCCGCACTGTGCAGGCTGGCTTCACCAAGCCGCCTCAGTTCTCCGGTCTGGCCCCGGAGGTGGGCGGCGCCTTCGGCGAGATCGGTAAGACCTTCGACGCGCAGAAGCAGCTGGAGCTGTGGTACCAGCAGCAGCTGCAGATCCTCAACCAGTTCCGCGCCCAGAAGCTCGGGACCGAGGCGCAATGGAACGCCCAGGAGCAGGCGCTGCAGAAGCAGCACGAAGATTCCCTGCAGCAGATCGTCGTGGCGCGGCAGACCGCCGAACTGGCGGCGGCGAGCAGCGTGTTCGGCAACCTGGCGGACCTGGCCAAGGCTCGATTCGGCGAGGAGTCGAAGAGCTACCGCGCCCTGTTCGCGCTGAGCAAGGCGTTCTCGATCGCTCAGGCGGCGGTGAGCCTGGCCACCAATGTCTCCAAGGCATCGGAGGCAGGCTTCCCCGCCAACCTCCCGCTGATCGCCGCGGCGTTCGCACAGGGCGCGCAGATCGTCGGTCTACTGTCCGGTGCCAGCTTCTCGCCCTCGGGCTATGCGACGGGTGGCGAGATCGACGGCCCGGGCACCGCCACCAGCGACAGCGTGCTCATTCGCGCGAGCCGCGGTGAATTCATGCAGCGTGCCGCGGCCGTCGATTACTACGGCCTCGACTTCATGCATGCCGTGAACAGCCTGCAGTATCCGCGCTTCGCTACGGGCGGGCTGATCGATGCGCCGCGCCTTTCGGTCTCGCCATCCCCTCGTGCCCCCGCGATTGCGCCGCCCGCCGGCAGCGCGGCGGCGGCTCGCCCGATCTATTTCCGCGCCGTCAACGTCGTCGACCCGGGCCTGATCACGGACACGATGGCCGGCCCGGATGGCGAAGAGGTGTTCATGAATTTCATCGACCGCAACGCGGTCAAGATCAAGCAGAGGATCGGATGACGGCTCACGTTGGTTTCGTCGACAACAGCAGCGGCTATGCGCACGAAGCGCTGCTCGCCGCTATCCAAACCTGGGCCGAGGCCGAGGGCTGGACCACCATGCGTAGCGGCATCAGCCCGGATAGTAGCGGCGCGCCTGGCTCAGCCACGTATCACAAGGAATGGATCGGCATCGCCCCGGGGCTGTCCGGCGGCGAGCAGATCATCGTGGGCTTCCGCACCTACCAGGACGCCAACAACGACTACTACAACCTCGCCGGCATGACGGCGACCAACTATGTCGCCGGCAATCTGTGGACGGCGCAGCCAGGCATCAGCATTACCAGCATGTGCGCACACAACCAGCGCATCGACTACTGGTGCCCGATCAATGGCCAGCGCATCACGATGGGGCTGAAGGTAGGCACGCCGGTCTACGAGTCGGGGTATTGGGGGAAAGCGTTCCCCACCGCGCCGCCCTCGCAGTTCCCGTACCCGGTGGTCTCCGCGGGCACGCTCCAGGGCATGCCGGCGGTGCGCTACAGCGACACGTCGCGCGTGTTCCCGTTCCAGGGCAACGTCAACAACATGCAGTTTCGCACCGTGGGCGGCGCCTGGACTGCTCCCTACGTCGGCCCGTTCAACACGGACACTGAGCAGTACCGAGACACCAATGGCAAGTATCACCTCACGCCGCTGGAGCTGATGGACAGCAGCGTGTGGCCCAGCGGGAATGTGTGGGCCTGGCTCGATGGTGTCTACCACATCACCGGCTTCAACAACGTCGTGGAAAACACCATCGTGATCGACGGCGTGACGTACCTGGTGGTGCAGAACATCTACCGGGTGGGCTTCAACAACTACGTGGCGATCGCACTGGTATGAATCACTACGAAGGCACCGTCACCAGCTTCAGCGATCTCCTCACGGCGATCGTCGCCGCCGCCACCGCCAACGGATGGACCTGGAACGCGTCGAAGGGCACGCTCGTCAACGGCAACTCGTCGGTGCAGCTCACGGCGAGCGGCACTTCCTACCTGCGCATTACGGGCGGTGTGGGCGTCGACGGCAGCGGCAACCTGGTCGCTGCCGCGCCGAACTACTCGCAGATGTATGGCGCGACTGCTACGCCGGTAGCGTGGCCCGTCAGCTACCAGATCTTCGTCTACGACGCGCCCGTCATGATCGCGGTGGCCATCAACCACAGCGTGAACTACTGGCAGTGGATGATGTGGGGCTTGACCGTCAACCTGGGCCTGACGGGCGCGGGCGGCGACGCGCCCTTCGTGTGGGCGTCGGTGCGGGCGGGCATCGGCAACGCGCCGAAGATCAGCATTAACCAGGGCGGCAACTCCGGCCAGGGCTCGGTCCCTCACCATCCGAGCATCCCGTTCTGGTCTGCAGACAGCCAGGGTGGCCAGAACGACGTCAACTACCGCAATGCCTGGCTGTACATGAACGAGCCGGCGAGCTTTACCTATAGCGGCGGCGCAGTGGGCTGGACGCCCGATGGCAGCTCGAACACGGTCACGTCGCGCACTGGCCCTTCGCTCGGTACCGCGCAGCGCCAGCCGAACGCCTGGAATGGCCAGTCGATTCTGATCCGCGTGCGCGTCCAAGCGATTCGACCGAGCCAGCTCAAGAGCTGGGTCGCGGAAGTGCCCCACATGCGCGTCATCCGCAACGACAACTACGACGACAACGCGGTAATCGCCCTGGGTGGCCAGCAGTGGAAGGTGATCTCCGCCCGCTGCAAGAACGCAGCCCAGAGTCAACGTGAAGGCGCCGATGCGGACCACAGCGGCACTTACGCGATCGCGATGGAGTACACCTCGTGACCGTGCTGGCCGGTATCCGTCTGGGCGTGGACGACTTCGTCGCGCCGCCCAACACCGCATCGGTGAATCTCAACACGTTCCCGATGCCGGCGTACCCGCCCGCGGTGTCGGAGATTCCGGGCTGGCGCTCTGGCGCGGGAACGCTGGCCACGCACTATCCGGTCGAGGCCAATGGCACGGCGCGCGACGGCTTCGCCCTACAAAGCTACGTGGAGGATTTCTACGACCGCATCCACGTGACGCCGGCCTTGCTGGATCTCGGCAACCTGGTCACCACGCAGGTGCGCCAGGTAAGCGTCTGGAACGCTTGGCGCAGCCGCAGCGCGCAGCTGCAACAGCTCACCGCGCAGGGCGCAGACGGTATCGCCATCACCGGGCAGGATGCCCCGCCGCTGACCTTCACGCCCCTGCAGGAGCGCGTGTGGACCGTGTCGGTCAGCACCAGTGGGCCGCCCAATATCGACGCAACGCTGTCGTGGATCTTCGCGGGCGACCCGCCGGTCAGCATGTCGATCCGCGGCAGCCGCCTGATCGCCTGGCTCACCCCGCCCAACTGGACCGACAGCATCACCGAGACGCTGACCTGGTCGACCGACGTGCAGCAGTCGTACAACGGCAACCAAGTGCGGCAGATCGTCCGCGCCGCGCCGCAGCGGCAGTGGGAGTTCGGCCTCCTGGCCGCCGGCATCGAGCGGACCGTGCTGGAGGCCCAGCTGTTCGAGTGGAGCGGCCGCGTGTGGGCGCTGCCGGTATGGGCGGAGATCTCGCTGCTGGCCAGCGCGCTGCCGGCGGGCTCGATGTCGGTGCCGGTGGCTACCACCGGCCTGGACTTCGCCGTGGGCGGCCTGGCCATGCTCTGGACCGACGTGCGTCACTACGAGCTGGTCGAGATACAGGATGTGGCCGCCAACGCCCTGCAGCTGCAGCACGCAACGGTCCAGGGGTGGCCGCGCGGCGCTCGGATCTACCCGTGCCGGACGGCGCGCCTCACCGAGACCGCCAGCCTTGTCAGGACCACGGACGCGTCCGTGACCAGCCGCGTGCGCTTCGAGGCCGTGGAGCCATGCGACTGGCCAGCGATCGCGCCGGCCGTCACCTACCTGGGCCTGCCCGTGCTGGAAGCGCGTGGCAACGAGCCGAGTGACCCGACGGCTACCTATGCCCGCCAGCTCGTCACCCTCGACAGCGACGTGGGCTTCGCCTATGTCACCGATCCGACCGACAAGGCATGGCCGACGCAGACCTACAACTGGCAGCTCTACGGCCGCGCCCAGCGCAGTGCGCACCGGAGCCTGCTGTATTACCTGCAGGGCCGCGCCGCGGCAGTGTGGGTGCCGACATGGACCACCGACCTGACGCTCCTCGTGAGCGTCATCGCCACCAGCCTGGTGCTGATCGTCGAGTGGACAGGCGTGTCGCAGTTTCTGGCGGGCAAGGCTGGACGCCGGCATATCCGTCTGGAAATGGTCGACGGCCGCGTGTTCTACCGCCGCGTGTCCACCGCGATTGACCTCGGTGACGGCACGGAGCAGCTCAGCATCGATAGCGCCTTCGGCACCCCGATCGATCCGGCGAAGGTCCTGCAGATCAGCTGGATGATGCTGGCCACGCTGGCCAGCGACAGCGTGGCGATCGAACACATCACCGATTCCGAGGGTCTGGCCAGCTGCGGCGTGACCTTCTCGGGCGTGCCGGCGGAGGAGCCGTAATGGGTTGGTTCGGACGAAAGAGTGAGCTGTACGACTGGCAGCGCGGCCCCCAGCACTGGCGCTACACGACTGACGATCGCCCGCAGATCTACCTGCAGCAAACCTATACGCCTGTCGCGGGCATGAAGCGCGGCTCGATCAGCGAGAGCAACGAGCCGAACAAGAACACGCTGGACGTGACCGTGCCGGTGGACCTGTCCTTCCTGGACCTGTTCCGCGGCCGCACGCCGACCGAGCGCCTGCTGCTGACCGTGTACGAGCGCAAGCGCGACAACAGCGTCGTGCGCCGCTGGATCGGCGAGATCGGCAACGTCACCTGGTCGGACAGCAAGGTGGTGCTACGGCATTTCCCGCCGAGCGCAAGCCAGACAACCAACGGGCTGAAGGAATGCTGGCAGAAGAACTGCCCGCACATGGTCTACAGCGCCGGCCTGGGCCTGTGCAACGCCGCGCAGGAAACGATGCGCGTCAACGCCACCGTCAGCGCCGTGTCCGGCAGCGTCGTGCAGTCGTCGGCGTGGGCGGCCAAACCGGATGGTTGGTTCGACGGTGGGTGGGTTCAGTGGGGCGAAGGCACCGCGATTGAACGCCGCTTTGTCATCCAGCACACGGGCGACACGCTGACGCTGATGACGCCAGCGCTGCTGCCGGTGGGCACGGTGGTGGCTACTTACCCGGGCTGCGACGGCACCATCGATACCTGCATCAACAAGTTCGGCAACTGGCTCAACTACGGCGGCTTCCCGTGGTGGCCGACCAAGAACCCGATGGGCAACGAGGCGATTTACTGATGTGGTGGATAGTCATCATCTTGGTGGGCTCGCTGCTGGCGGTGTACGCCGGTATGGCGCGCCCCAAGTCCGTGGCGCCGCCCAGCCTGCAGGACATTGACGTGCCATCGATCGAAGACGGCAAAGAGATCTCCGACGGCGGCGGCACGTTCTGGATCACCGACATCATGATCCCCTGGTACGGCGACCTCGATACGAAACCGATCTATAACAAGGGTGGCGGCAAGTGAGCGACCTGGTCGTGACCATGCGGCACGTACGCGCCGCCAAGCTCTGCTCGCGTGGTGCGCGCGCCTGGTGCGAGGCCAATGGCTTCAGTTGGTCGACGTTGCTCGATGGCGGCATCGCTGCCGAGGAGCTGGAACAGACCGGCGACCCGCTCGCGCTGCGTGCCGTCGCCGCAGCTCGCGAGGAGGCCGCGCATGGGTAAGAGTTCGAAGTCCATTATCCAGGGCTACTGGTACAAGCTCGGCATGCATATCGGCCTGATGGCCGGTCCGGTCGACCAGGTGCGCAAGATCGTCGTCGGCGGCAAGCTGGCCTGGTCCGGCTCGATCACGGGCAACACCAGCTTTCGCATCAATAACCGCAACCTGTTCGGTGGCGAGAAAAAGGAAGGCGGCCTCGATGTGGCGGTCGACGTCTGCATGGGCGGTGCCGATCAGGGTCAGAACGCCTACCTGAAGTCCCAGCTCGGCGATCACCTGCCTGCCTTCCGCGGTCGCCTCGCCTTGGTGGTGGTCGGCTGGATCGGGGCGATGAATTACTACGTGAAGCCCTGGAGTGTGCAGGTCTCCAAGTTCACGGCCGGGTGGCGCACGCCGGTATGGCGCGCCGATCTGTGCCAGATCGATCAGGGCATGAATCCAGCCCACATTGCCTATCGCGTGGTTACCGATCCGGTCACGGGCCAGGGCCGCGATCCGGCGGACGCGCTCGACCTCGATCGCCTGGCCATCGCCGCGCAGCAGCTCAAGGGCGAAGGGCTAGGCGTGTGCCTGCGTTGGACCAAGAGCGACGCCACCGGTAACTTCATCGGCACGCTGTGCGATCACGCCGGCGCGGTGTGGGCAGATGATCCGTCGACCGGCAAGCAGTACATGAAGCTGCTGCGCGGCGACTACGACCCGGCGCTGCTGCCCATCCTGGACGAGAGCAACATCGTCGCGTTGACCAGCTTCGAGCAACCGCTGCTGACGAAGGACACCGTCAACCAGATGACGGTCACCTATCGCAACCCGGAAACCAACCAGGATGTCACGCTCACCGTAAAGAACGCCGCCAACGTCCAGGCCCAGGGCGGCGTGGTGGTCAACCAATCGGTGGAATACAAGGGCGCTTGGAACGGCGATATCGCCGCGCGCCTGGCCATGCGCGACCTGCGCGCCGCCAGCGCATTGCCGGCGAAGCTCAAGCTCAGCCTGCAGTCGCCGACGATGGCCGTCGTCAACGGCGTCCTGCAGGAGATCGAGATCCGCAAGGGCGAGGTCTATGCCTTCTCCTGGGCCAAGCTCAACCTGGCCGGCATGCCCATCCGCGTGCTCGACATCGATCGCGGCACGGCGGCCGATGGCAAGTTGACGCTGACCTGCGCGCAGGACGTGTACGCGCTGCCGAGCCAGACCTACGTGGTCGACCAGCCGTCGCAGTGGGTCGAGCCCGATCTGACGCCCAAGGCGGCGCCCGCGCAGATGCTGTTCGAGGCGAGCTACCGCGACCTGGCGGCGAACCTGCGCGCCGCCGATCTGCAGCAGGTGCAGCCCGATGACGGCTACGTCGGCGCCCTGGGCGCCAAGCCGACGTCAGTGAGCTACGGCTATGCGCTCCACACCCGTACAGGCGCCGCGGATTTCACGGAGCGCACCAGTGGCTGGTTTGCGCCGACCGCACTGCTCGCGACGGCCATGTCGGCGGAGCCTGGCCCGACCGTCGTCACCGTCACCAGCGGCCGCGATCTGGACAGCGCGCAGGTGGGCATGGAGGTGGCGATCGGCACGGAGCTGTGCCGCCTCGATGCCATCAACGTCGCCGCCGGCACCATGACGCTCGCCCGCGGCTGCGTCGATACGCTGCCAGCAGCGCATGGCATCGGCGCCCGCCTGTGGGTGTCGGATGGCTTCACCGTGTCCGACCCGACCGAATGGGTGGCCGGCGAAACGGTAGACGGCAAGCTGATCACGCGCAGCGGCGATGGAGACCTGGACCCGAGCCTGGCGCCGATCAGCAGCGTCACCATGAATCGCCGGCAGATCCGCCCATACGCGCCTGGCAACGTCACCATGAACGGCGGCTCGCCCTGGGGCACGCCGGCCCTCACGGGGCATATCACGCTGGCCTGGTCGCACCGCGCGCGCGTCCTGCAGGCTGACCAGCTGGTCGACCACACGCAGGGCAGCGTGGGGCCCGACGCCGGCACCACGTATACGATGCGAATCTACGATGCCGGCAACGTGCTGCTGCAGACGCTCAGCGGCATCACGGGCACCACGGCGTCCTATGTACCCTCGGCGGAAGGCACCTACCGCGTGGAGCTGGAGGCGAGCCAGGGCGGCTACGTCAGCTGGCAGCGCTACAGCTTCCCGCTGACGATCACGGCGCTCGACGTAGTGAACCCGCCGTGGGCGAACGTCTTCTCGCTGCTCCATTTCAACGGCACGAACGGCTCGACCACGATCACTGACCAGGTGGCCACGTCGACCTGGTCGGCCAGCGGCGGCGCGCAGCTGAGCAGCGCATGGGCGCAGTTCGGCGCCACATCGCTGAGCCTTGGCGGCAGTGGCTACGTGGCCTCCACGCTGGCGGCGTCGGCCTGGAAACCCTTCACCGACGGCGTGGCGGCCTGGACGATCGAGGGGTTCTTCCGGCCAACCACGTCGGGAAGCACCGTGTGCATCTTCGACTGCGGCGGCATCGGCACCGACACGATCGGCATCGGCCTCGATGTCATGGCCAACGGCAAGCTCGACTTCGTGTGGGCCAAGGGCACGAGCGGCACCTACTGCGCGCGCATCACCGGCGGCTCGGTCTCGGTCAACGCGTCGCACTACTTCAAGGTGTCGTTCGATCCCGCCCGCGGCGCCGGCACCAAGCTGCAGCTGTACATGGACAACGTGCTGATCGGCCAGGTCGACCCGAGCGCGCCGTCCTCCAGCAACCCGAGTTCGGCGATCAGCATCGGCAGGTATGTGGTGGGCAACAGCCTGTTCTTCACCGGCTACATCGACGAGCTTCGCTTCACCCAGGGCGTGGCGCTGCCTGGCAGCACGATCCCGTCGACGCCGTTCCCGGATAGCTAGTTAGATCAGAAATCAGGGCACCGGGCTGTTGGAGCAGCCCGGCCCTCTCCACGGAACAGGACGTGGATCGGCAAGACCCCTAGCGACGCGTCGCGGGGTGAAGCCTAAACACCTTCGTTCTCAGATGTGGAGACAGCACCGATGGCCATGCCCATCATTCCCTGGCTCGGTGGCAAGCGCCGCCTGGCTGATCGGATCTTCAAGTTCTTTGACAACCAGCACACCTGCTACGTCGAGCCCTTTGCCGGCGGCGCGGCTCTTTTCTTCATGAAGGCGCCCACCGACGTCGAGGTGCTCAACGACGTCAATGGCGAGCTGATCAACCTCTATCGCGTGGTGCAGAACCACCTTGAGGAGTTCGTTCGCCAGTTCAAATGGGCGCTGTCGAGCCGCAAGGTGTTCGAGTGGCAGAAGATGACCAGGCCGGAGACGCTGACCGACATCCAGCGCGCGGCGCGTTTCTACTACCTGCAGCAGTCCGCGTTCGGCGGGAAGATCGAAGGGCAGAGCTACGGGACGGCCACCACGCAGCCGCCCGGCCTGAACCTGCTGCGCATTGAGGAGACGCTATCCGCCGCGCACCTGCGCCTGGCCACCGCCTACATTGAGCATCTGCCCTGGCAGGAATGCGTAGCGAAGTACGATCGGCCGCACACCCTGTTCTTCATGGACCCTCCGTATTGGGAGACCGAGGGCTACGGGGTGGACTTCGGGTGGGAGCAGTACCAAGCGCTGGCGGCGACGCTGGCCAATTTGAAGGGCCGGGCGATCCTGACCCTAAACGACCACCCGGCTATCCGGCAGTTGTTCGCTCAGTTCCACATTGAACGAGCCGAGCACACCTATACGGTCGGCGGTGGCGCCAGAACAAAAGATGTAGGCGAAGTGCTGATCTTTTCCTGGGACATCCAGGCCGAGCCGGCAGGGCTGTTCTAGATCGAGAAGCCTGGCACGAAACACCAAGGACGTGAATCAGCGTGTGGCCGGAACATCTCGACTGCTCGCCACACGATAAAGGCAAAGACGCCTCCATAAAGGGTCCAGACCTGGATCTTCTTGAAAATACCCGCGATCCCCGTTTTGCGCTTGGCTTCGCTCGTTACCTTTGCTTGCAACGCCTCCAGTTCGAGTGGAATGTAGCCCGGCGCTTGTTTTTCAAACTTCTCGTAGAGGCTGGCGAGGAACCAGTCATCCTTCATTGCTTTCAACCCCCAGGTGATCATCATGCACCCGGAGAAGAAGCTGATCATCCAGAGCAGAAGCGCAACCCCTCCGGGAATCAGCCAGTAAGAGGACTGTTGGCCATCCAGTTTGGTAAGTGCGTAGCCGATGGACGCGCCCGCGGCGCCGAGCATGAAATACGTGAATTGGGTGTGCGCGTCGTTGTGCGCTTTGACTAAGTCGGTGCGTTTCATAGTTCCCCTGGCCCTCGTGGCCACAGAAATGGCTAGCTTCCTTTGCTTTCCGTTGCTGCCTTTAAAGCCGCGGCGTCACGTGCATCGATGCCATCGCGCTTGGCTTGCGGGATTCGGTCATACAGACCCTGGACAGCTTTCGGACGTGTGAGCATCTGCTCTGCGATCAGGTTCAGAAGGTCGAATAGGAGTAGCGCAGTCTCCTTATCGTCGCGGAGATCCAGCTCGCCGGGGTGCACCGCTTCGTTACCAATGACACGGACCGAATCCAGCGCCTTCTGCAGGGTCGGGTCGAGGCCCCTTGCGACCAAGTTGGCAATAGCTGTGTCGATTTTCTTGTTCGGCTCACCCAATTGAGCGCATAGCTTTTGAAGCGCTAGTCGCAGCAGCGCCGCCGCCCCCCTGGGCGATAGATGTACGATCTGCCGAGCCTCATTGAAGTCATCCTGGATTTCAGGATCGAGGTCCGCGTTGGGGACTACCGCTGCCTGCTTGGAAGGATAGATAAGCTTGTCGTAGACCCAAATGGCTATTTGGTCGCATCGATGGCATCGACTGACGAATACGTTGTGAAGCTCCATCATCACGGGGAAGTCCGGCTCCCGCTTCAAGACGGGCCTGCCCCGCATCAGCTGTTCCTGAAATGCCATTAGCGCCGGCTTTAGATTGGCGGAGACTGCTGCGTTGCGTCGGATTCTATCGACGGTCTCTGGCGATGCGATTTCTATGAGCTGATTGCGGCCATCGGTGGCCACAAGGTGCCAGTCCTGGGCCGCATAGGCGTCACAGGTTGGACAATTGAATGCGTCACGTTTGACGGATGGTTCGACAGGCTTGTTCATAGGCTCCCCCTGACAATTCGCGGGCACCTGCGGCGGTACGAACCGCGCCCCGATTGGCTTACATGATCGTCTATGCGGACGGCCTTGGGGAGCCACCGCCCCTCATCGCGGGCGCTGAGACGGGTTGGGACTAGGCTCGTGGGCATGGACGAAGCCCGCACCCTCCTGATCGCCGCCAGCAGCTCGCTGGCCAGGCTTCACATGCGCCTGATCGACCAATGGCATTGGCGCCGGCAGACGGGTCCCAAGACCTGGTCTCTGACCGACCCCCATTGGCGAGTCGAGGAGCTGGACCCGCCATCGCCCTGGCTCGATGCCTGCGCACCCCGTACGGAGATTGCCAACCTCATCCCGGCCATCGCCCTGGTACAGGCGCATCTGCTTGGGATGGTCGAGGCGGATGGGCCGATCGACGGTCTACGGGCCTGTGTCGCGCTCCACCATCTGAGCTTCCACAGCTCGACCTGGAGCGAGCCGGTCCGGCGGCTGGCGGACCGGCTGGGCGTCAACCTCCCGGCTGAGCCGCGGGACGCGACCCACATGGCCAGCCTTCAGCAGGTACCGTTGCCGGGTGGGCGCCCGCGCCCGCCAAATAGGGACTTCGCGGCGGCTGCGGGCCGGCTTCATACCCCCTTTGGGCGGGCTTCAAAGGGCGTTTAAGCTGCCCGGTGTTACGTTCGCAAACCAAGCGTCCCGGCTGCGCAAATCATGTGGCCGCTTACACCGCCCGAACCCTCACCCCCAACCCCTCTCCCGGTGGGAGAGGGGCTTAAATTCCACCTCGCCGCAAGGTTTACGGGTCCAGCGCCTCATGCGCCGGACCCGCCCCCTGCTGACCCCGCCCGGCGCGCTGATCAGCTGTGGCACACCCTGTGCCCGGCGCTTCCATTCGCCGCAGGAGAACCCGGCTCCCTGGGCTCTCCTCCTTCCCAACCCCCGTCAAGACCGTTCCGTCAAACCGCTTCAGCCAGCCCCTGGGTACCTGCCAGGGAGGCTGCCGGGCGCATCAGCGCGAGCTGCGCGGTCCAGAACTGGTCCCACAAATCGCAATAGCGCAGGCACAGCGACTGCACGCGCGGATAGTGTTCCGGCGTGAGCGCCTGCGTCAGCGCAAGCCACAGATCATTCTCGTGATCGTCGTCAGCTGCTTCGGCGCTGACGTCCTCGCTCACGCCGTGCACGAAGTAGTAGCCGTCGTCGACGTCGAAACCCAGCGCGCGGGTGGCCTCGCGCAGCGGCGGGCTGTACAGGATCACTTCCTCTTCCGCGGCGGCGAGCAGCACCACCACGTCGAGATAATCGCCGTAGCTGTGTTCCAGGAATTCGCGCACCTTGCGCGAGATGCGGCTGGCCGGATACGACTGCCGCTGCTGCATGGAAATGCCGTAGTCGTCCAGCACGCGCTCGAACAGCGGGTAATGCGCGTAGGCCGGATTGCCGCGGTAATAGCCCTCGGCGTCGAGGCCGGGGCGGAAGCCGAATTCGTCCAGATCGTTGAGCGTGATCAGGAAGCGCGGCGCGAGCTTGGAACCTGGCGGCAGGCGCGGTTCCAGCTGGCGGGTCTGCAGCTGCGCGGCGAGCAGCGCGTCGGTGAAGATCTGCACGATCGCGTGGCGATATTCCAGATGGATCGTGCGCATCGCTTCGAGATCGAGCGTGCCGCTGTTGAGCACGCCGATGGCGCGATGGCGCGCCACCGGATGCGTGGAGATCAATTGCCTGAGGTTTTCGACGAAACCGGCATTCCGTTGCCATACGGCAGGAGCGACGCTCGCCCGCATGGCGGCGATCGCCTTCCTGCGAGGTTGATCCAGATCAGCCATCAACGAAGGCATGGTTGTTCCCCCTGGGTTTGCCTGCACGAACAGCCAAAACCAAACGTTTGGTTTTCTACCAGACGGCACGCCCCCGTGTAAAGCGCTTTTTTCGGAGCTACAACAGGTTACGCACCTGTTTACTGCATTCCCGCAGGGCTTCCTCTTCTCCGGCGATCTGCAGCCAGATCACCGCCCCCTCGATCCGCGCCAGGGCGTCCGTGGCCAGGCTGCGGGCCTGGGCTTCGCCGTGGCGGGGCTGCAGCAGGCCGGCCAGCAGGTCGCGCCAATCGCGGAAAAAGCGCTGGATCATGCCGCGCGCCTCCTCGCTTTCCTGCAGCGCGTCCGGCCATAAGTGAACCAGAGCGCAGACGCGGTGCTGGATGTAATAACTCTCGACCGCGTCGACCATGCCGTCCAGCCGCTGTTTCTCGCTCAGGTCGGTCCGCCGCGCCTCCTCGAACACACCGTTTTCGAACAGTCCGATGACATGCTGCACCACCTCGATCAGCAAGCGCTCCTTATTCGGAAAGTGGTGATAGATGCTGCCCTTGAGCAACCCGGTCGCCCGGCCGATATCGGCCATCGAGGTACGCCGGTATCCCTTGCTCCTAAACAGCGACAGCGACACCTCGATCAGATTGGATGGATCAGTTTTCATAATGGCCTTCCAGATTGCATAAGCCAGGCATCCATCCCGGGACGCCACGGCGACCTACTGTAAGTGATTTGACTGTAAGCGATTTGAGCGCCTGAACGGCCCCGCCCGTGCCCCTCCTTCGAACTAGGCTCTTTCGCCAGGAAATAAAGCCCTCGGCATTTACCCATTTACCCATTTATCCATTTACGCGCGCCGCGCCCCCCGTCTTCAGGCCGCGTCAGGCAGAATCCCGTATTCGTTTAGGAGCGAACGAGAACCCATGCCCGCCGGCGGCTATTCGCTACGTGCCACTGTCATCGAGAGCCTGCTGACCGCCAAGCGCCCCGACGTGCCGCCGCGTGTCGTGCTGCGCAATACCGCGGCGGTGATCCTGCCGCTGGGGCTGGGCCTCGCCACCGGACACGCCGAGATCGGTCTGGGGGTCGCCGCGGGCGCCCTGGACACGATGTTCTCCGACCAGCCCGGCCCCTACCGCCAGCGCATGTGGCAGCTGTTCCTCGCTTCGCTGGCTGCGGGCCTGGCTTCGGTGCTGGGCTTCCTGCTCGGCGACCAGCTCGCGCCGATGCTGGTGGCTACCGCGGCATTCGGTTTCTTCGGCGGGCTGCTGGTGGTGTTCGGCACCGATATCGCACGCGTAGGCATGACCAGCATGATCCTGCTGGTGGTCACCGCCGCCTCGCCCACCACGCTGGTGGGTGCCTTGAGCGGCGCGGGGCTGATCTTCGCCGGTGGCCTGCTGCTGGCCATGTTCTCGGTGGCGGCGTGGCCGCTGCAACGTTATCGCCCCGAGCGGCACGCGCTGGCGGCGGTGTACCGCGGCCTGTCCAGCCTGGCCAGACAGCAGGCGCACGACGATGCCGACGTGCCCGCGCTCACCGACGCGATGACCACCCTGCAGCACACCCTGCTCGGCCGCCACCACGCCAACGGGCGTGCGATGGAAGCGTTCCGCGTGCTGCTGGAGATCGCCGAGCGCATCCGCCTGGAACTGACCGCGATGGCCGAGCTGCGCGCCAACCCCGGCGTGCATGCGATGTTCCGCGGCGACGCCGCGCGCGTGCTCGCTGCGATCGCCGATGCGCTGGCCGCGGCCGAGCCGCCGCGGCAGGCCGAGCGCGCGCTGCAGACCTTGCAGGCGAGCGAGAACGCCCTGCTCGGCCGCGGCGGTTCCGGCGATGGCCTGGCCGCGCATATCCATGCCTTGTCGGGCCAGCTCGCCGCCGCGGTGCGCAATGCCAATTGGGCCGGCAGCCGCGGCGAACTGCGCGCCTCGGCCGCGGAAACGCCGCTGCCGGCGGCGCTGCGTTCGGATTCCACCTGGTCGATCCTGCGCGCCAACCTCACGCCGCATTCGGTGGCGTTCCGCCATGCGGTGCGCAGCGCGGTGTGCCTGAGCGTGGCCTTGCTGGTCGCGCGCAAGCTGGCGCTGCCGCATGGCTACTGGTTGCCGATGACCGCAGCCATCGTGCTGCGTCCGGATTTCGGCGCCACCTTCAATTTCGGCTTGCTGCGCGTGGTCGGCACCGTGCTCGGCCTGGTGCTGACCACCGCGGTGCTGCACTTCACGCCGCACGATCCGTGGGCGCATCTGGCGGTGATGGCGGTGCTGTGCATGGCCTTCCGTTATCTGGCCAATGCGCATTACGGCGTGGCGGTGGCGGCGCTGACCGGCACGGTGGTGATCCTGCTGTCGTTCGAAGGCGTCAACTCCAGCGCCGCGGTGGCCGACCGCGTGCTCAACACCGCGCTCGGCTGCGGCATGGCTCTGCTCGCCTACCTGCTGTGGCCGACCTGGGAACGCGGCCGCGCCCGCGCCGCCCTGGCCGACATGCTGGACGCCTACGCCGGCTACCTGCGCTGCCTGGCCCGCTCCGGCCGCCGCGACGCGCAGCGCGAAGCGCGCACCGCCGCACGCACCGCGCGCAGCAACGCGCAGGCCTCGCTCGACCGCATGCGCGCCGAGCCGGCCACGCCCGCGCATCTGATGGACCTGGCCAGCACGCTGTTCGCCAACGGCAACCGCCTGGCGCGTACCGCGATGACGCTGGAAGCGGTGATCGACGACCACGACACGCTGCCCGAATCCACCGAGATCGGCGCCTTCGTCGAACACGTCGCCGTGGCCCTGCACACCATCGCCACCGCCCTGCGCGACCATCAGGCCCCCACCGACCTGCCCGACCTGCGCACGCTGCAGCGCAGCCTGGCTTCCCTGCTGGCGATGGCCGAGGACCGCCGCGCGGCGGAACTGCTGGAGCGGCTCAGCGACCGGCTGGTGGATAACGTGAATACGCTGGCGCACATCGTGGGGCGTGGCGAGCGAGAGAAAGCCGACGCCGCGGCGTAGGTTGGGGTGAGCCGCAGGCTAACCCCAACGATGCGATGCGCTTGGACGTTGCGATGTTGGGGTTAGCCTGCGGCCCACCCCAACCTGCGCCGTGCGAATTTGCCGCGCCGCGACAAGGCAGCGTCACCCCAAGCGCCTACACTCGCCGACATGCTGAAGATCGACACCCACGCGCACGTCCTGCCCCGCGACTGGCCGAATCTTGCGGCCAAGTTCGACGACCTCCGTTTCCCGGTGATGACCCATCACGACGGGAAGCACCGCATCTACAAGGACGGGAAATTCTTCCGCGAAGTGTGGGAATCCGCGTTCGACCCGCAGCACCGCATCGACGACTACGCGCGCTTCGGCGTGTCGGTCCAGGTCGTTTCCACCGTGCCGGTGCTGTTCTCCTACTGGGCTCCGGGCTACCAGGCGCTGGAACTGCATCGCCACCTCAACGACAACGTCGCCGGCCTGTGCCGCGACTACCCGCGCCATTACGCCGGCATCGCCACCGTGCCGCTGCAGTCGCCGGACCTGGCCATCCGCGAACTGGAGCGCTGCATCGACGAACTCGGCCTGCACGGGGTGCAGGTGGGCTCGCACTGCAACGACTGGAACCTGGACGCGCCGGAGCTATTCCCGTTCTTCGAGGCCGCCGCCGACCTGGGCGCGGCGGTGATGGTCCACCCCTGGGACATGATGGGCGCGGCCAGCATGCCCAAGTACTGGCTGCCCTGGCTGGTCGGCATGCCGGCCGAGCAGTCGCGCGCGGCCTGCTGCCTGGTCTTCGGCGGCGTGCTGGAGCGGCTGCCGCGGCTGCGCGTGATGCTGGCCCATGGCGGCGGCAGCTTCCCGTCGACCATCGGGCGCATCGAGCACGGCTTCCGCATGCGCCCGGACCTGGTCGCCACCGACAATCCGCGCAACCCGCGCGAGTACCTGCAGCGGCTGTATTTCGACTCCTGCGTGCACGATCCCCAGGCGCTGCGCTATCTGCTGGATGTGACCGGCGTCGAGCGCGTGATGCTCGGCACGGATTATCCTTTCCCGCTGGGGGAGCAGCACCCGGGCAGCGGCATCGAGGCCCTGGGACTGGACGAGGCGGCGCGAGCGCGCCTGTTCCACGGCACGGCCCTGGAATGGCTGGGCCTGCCCCTCTACCGTTTCGCACCCGACTGACTTTCGAGAGCACACCCGGCATGAGTTTCCTGCGCAACACCCTCCTGGCCAGCGCCCTGCTGCTGGCCGGCGCCGCCCACGCGGGCGAGGTGGAGATGGCCCACGGCACCGTGCACTTCAGCACGCCCGACAACTGGCTGGGCATCATGGAGACCCAGGGCGACCCGGAACTGCGCGTGTTCCAGGTGCCCGACACCTCGCCCACCGGCAGCACCGCCCTGGCCCGCGTCACCATCACGGTGAAGCAGGTGCCGGACGTGGGCTCCTTCCAGGGCTACGTCAACGCCGCCACCGCCAAGGCCAAGGGCCTGACTGGCTACCAGCCCGGCGGCAGCCCCGCGCCGAACGCCAGCACCTACACCGCGCAGGAGAACGGCGCCCAGTTCAGCTACGTGGAGCGCTATTGGTTCCGCGAAGGCCACGCCATCCAGCTGCGCTGCGCCCGCCCGGCGCAGAGCCAGGCCGGCGCCGCCTGGAAGGCCGCCTTCGACAAGGGCTGCGACGCCATCGCCGACCGCCTGAAGTAAGCGCGGCGAGCCTCCGAAGCCCGGGCCAAGCACCCGGGCTTTTTCTTTGCCCGCGTGCATGGCCTAAGCTTCAGCGCTGTTTCCGCGTGGGACGAGAATTCGATGTCGACCGCCTATGAAGCCACCCTTGCATGGGCCCGCGCCCAGGACGCCGCCGATCCGCTGCGCGCGTTCCGCGACGAGTTCCTGATCCCGCCGCACGAGGGCCGCGACAGCCACTATTTCTGCGGCAATTCGCTGGGCCTGCAGCCGCGCGCGGTGCGCGAGGCGCTGAATGCCGAGCTGGACGACTGGGGCGCGCTGGCGGTGGAAGGCCATTTCAAGGTGCGCCTGCCGTGGCTGGACTACCACGAGTTCGTGCGCGACGACCTGGCCGCCCTGGTCGGCGCCCTGCCGTCCGAAGTGGTGGCGATGAATACGCTGGGCGTGAACCTGCACCTGATGATGGTGAGCTTCTACCGCCCCACCCTGGAGCGCCACGCGATCCTGATCGAAGCCGGCGCCTTCCCCACCGACCGCTATGCGGTGGAATCGCAGATCCGCTTCCATGGTTTCAGCCCCGCGCTGTCGCTGATCGAACTGCAACCGGACGAAGCGGACGGCACGCTGTCGATGGCGGCGATCGAACGCGCGCTGGCCGAACACGGCGAACGCATCGCCCTGGTGCTGCTGCCGGGCGTGCAATACCGCACCGGGCAGGCGTTCGACCTGCAGGCGATCGTCCGGCTGGCGCATGCGCAGGGCTGCGCAGTCGGCTTCGATCTCGCCCACGCCGTGGGCAACCTGCCATTGCAACTGCACGACAGCGGCGCCGACTTCGCCGTGTGGTGCAGTTACAAATACCTCAACGCCGGCCCCGGCGCGGTGGCCGGCGCCTTCGTGCACGAGCGCCACGCCAACACCGAGCATCTGCCGCGTTTCGCCGGCTGGTGGGGGCACGACAAGCAGTCGCGTTTCCGCATGGGTCCGGAATTCGTGCCGATGCCCGGTGCGGACGGCTGGCAGATTTCCAATCCACCGATTCTGTCGCTGGCGCCGTTGCGCGTATCGCTGCAGATCTTCCAGCGCGCCGGCATGGCGCAGTTGCGCGAAAAGGCGCTGCACCTGACCGGCTACCTGGAGTGGCTGGTGCAGACCCAGCTGGAAGATGTGCTGGAATCGGTGACGCCGCGCGAGCCGTCGCGCCGTGGCTCGCAGTTGTCGATTCGCGTGCTGGGTGGGCGGGAGCGTGGACGGGCCCTGTTCCAGTATTTGATGGATCACGGCGTGGTCGGCGATTGGCGCGAGCCGGACGTGATCCGGATGGCGCCGACGCCGCTGTACAACCGGTTTGAGGATTGCGTGGCGTTGGTGGAAGCGGTGCGCGACTGGGCGCACCGCCTCGCCTGAACCCGCGTAGGTTGGGGTAAGCCGGCAGGCGAACCCCAACGTTGCGAGACGCTTGGTGGTGGCCATGTTGGGGTTCGCCTGCGGCTCACCCCAACCTACGTCGCATGGGTATTCACGATCGGCTCTCGGGATGCCGCACCTGCCCCCCCCCACGCACCACGAAGCGCTCCACCGTCAGCGCCTCCGCGCCCATCGGCCCATACGCATGCAGCCGCGTGGTGGAAATGCCGATCTCCGCGCCCAGCCCCAGCTCGCCGCCGTCGCTGAAGCGCGAGGAGGCGTTGACCATCACCACCGCCGAGCGGATGCCGCGCACGAAGCGGCGGGCCGCTTCGTCATCGCCGGTGGCGATCACCTCGGTATGGTCGGAGCTGTAGCGATGGATATGCGCCAGCGCAGCATCCAGGTCGTCGACGATGCGCACCGCGATGATCAGGTCCAGATATTCGGCGGCGTAATCCGCCTCGTCCGCCGGCTGCATCGCCGGCACCAGCGCCCGGCTGCGCTCGCAGCCGCGCAGTTCCACCTTGCGCCGGCCCAGCACCTCGGCCGCACGCGGCAGGAACTCGGTGGCGATGTCCTGGTGCACCAGCAAGGTCTCCAGCGCATTGCACACGCCGGGGCGCGAGGCCTTGCCATCCACCAGCAGATCCAGCGCCAGCGCCCGATCGGCGGCGCGGTCCACGTACAGATGGCAGACGCCCTTGTAATGCTTGATCACCGGCACGCGCGCATGCTCGGCGACGAAACGGATCAGGCCTTCGCCGCCGCGCGGAATGGCCAGGTCGACGATGTCGGTGAGCTGCAGCAGTTCGACCATGGTTTCGCGGCGCAGATCGCTGACCAGGGTCAGCGCCGCCGCGGGCACGCCATGCGCGGCCAGGGCCCGGCGCAGCACATCGGCGATGGCCGTATTGGAATGCACCGCTTCGGAACCGCCGCGCAGGATCACGCCGTTGCCGGCCATCAGGCACAGCGCAGCCGCATCGGCGGTGACGTTCGGACGCGCCTCGTAGATCATCGCGATCACACCAAGCGGCACGCGCACGCGTTCGACCTCGAGCCCGTTGGGCCGCGTTTCGCGACGCGTGACCACGCCGACCGGGTCGGGCAGCTCCGCCACTTCGCGCAAGGCGGCGACGATAACCGCGACGCGCGCCTCGTCCAGCCGCAGCCGATCGAGCATGGCGCCCTGCACGCCTTTCTCCTGCGCCGCGGCCATGTCGCGCGCATTCGCCGCGAGCACCTCGCCGGTGCCGGCATGCAGCGCATCGGCCATCGCGCGCAGCAGCGCGCGCTTGGCCTCGGTGCTCAGTTCCGCCATGGCCAGCGCCGCATCGCGGCAGGCCAGCGCCTGGGTTCGCATCTCGCTCATGAAAAGATCTCCGCCAGGACGACCAGATCGTCCCGATGCACGATTTCCGCGCCGTAGCTGTAGCCGAGCACCGCGTCGATCGCGCTGCTGTGCTTGCCGGCGAGGCGGCGCACTTCGGCCGCGCCGTATTGGCACAGGCCGCGCGCCACGGGGCGCCGGGTGACGTCGACGATCTCCACCATATCGCCGCGATGGAACTCGCCATCGGCGTTGACGATGCCGCCGGGCAGCAGCGACGCACGGCCGCCGGCCAGTGCGCGCGCCGCGCCGTCATCGACCAGGATGCTGCCGGGCGCCGCGGGTGCATGGCGCAGCCAGTACTTGCGCGCCTGCATGCGGCTGCGCGGCGCGTCGAACAAGGTGCCGTGCAATTGGCCGGCGGCAAGCGCCGCCACGGTGTCCGTGTTGCGGCCATCGAACAGCACGGTGGGCACACCGGCCGCGCCGGCCTTTACCGCGGCCTCCAGCTTGGTATGCATGCCGCCGGTGCCGACCGCGCTGCCGCTGCCGCCGGCCATCGCCATCACTTCCGGCGTGAGCAGGGGCACGTGCGGCACCGCTGCGGCGGCAGCCACGCGGCGCGGGTCGGCGTCGTACAGCGCGTCGATATCCGAGGCGATCAGCAACAGGTCGGCGTCCACCAGCGCGGCGACGATGGCGGCGAGATTGTCGTTGTCGCCGAGCTTGAGCTCATCCACCGCCACCGTGTCGTTCTCGTTGACCACCGGCAGCACGTCGAGCAGCAGCAGTTCGCGCAAGGTCGCGCGCGCATTGAGGTAGCGGCGGCGGTGGCGCAGATCGTCATGGGTGAGCAGCACCTGCGCCACCGGGCGCGGCGACAGCGCTTGCCACAGTGCGATCATCGGCGCCTGGCCCAGTGCAGCCAGCGCCTGGCGCGCGGCCAGATCGTCGCCCGGCATCGCCCGTTCGCGCAGCAGCGCGCGGCCGGCGGCGACCGCGCCGGAAGACACCAGCACCACCTGCCGCCCCTGCGCATGGCTGTCGCCGATAAAGGTGGCGATGGCACGCGCATGACGCGGTGTGAGGCCGCCGCCGTCGGCCGCCAGCAGGTTGCTGCCGACCTTCAGCACGGCGCGCCGCCACGACGGCAACGCCTGCGCTGGCAAGCGCTCAGCCATCGACCGTCTCCCGGTCGCCGTGGCTCTTCGGTGAAGACACCACGATAAAGCGCAGTTCGCCGCCGGTTTCGTTGCGCATCTGATGTGCGGCGCCCGGCGGCACGTGCAGCCCTTCGCGCGCGGCGAGGCGATGCGCCACGCCTTCCAGCTCCAGCACGGCCTCGCCCTCCAGCACATAGAAGAACTGGCGCGAACGCACGTGGCGGTGGCGTTCCTCGACAGCGCCGGGCGGCATGCGTTCCTCGATCACGCTGAGGTCGAAGCCTTGCAACAGATGCCAGCCGTCGCACTGCTGGCCCCAGGTGTAATGCGGTGCATTGGCAGTGCTGACGGCTTTCATTGCAATGGCCCTCAGTTATCGAGCGTGTCGTTATCGAGTGCGTCGTGATCGAGCGCGGCAAGCCGCGCCTTCAGCTCGTCCAGCCGCAGGTCGTTACCCGCACCGGGCGACACGCGCGCGGCCAGGCTGTCCTCGGGCGTGCGTCCTTCGCCGGCCGAGGCCGCGGCATCGGCGGCGGCACGATAGGCGTCGCGGAACGGCACGCCGGCGGCGGCCTGCTCGATCGCCACGTCGGTGGCATACATCGCCGGCTCGATCGCCGCGCGCATGGCCGGCTCGTGCCATGCCATCCGCGCCAGCAGGTCCGGCACCAGTTCCAGCGCAGCCAGGCCATGGCGGCAGCCATGGAACAGCGAGCCCTTGGAGAACTGCAGGTCGCGCTGGTAGCCCGAAGGCAGCGACAGCAGTTGTTCGATCTCGGTGCGCGCGGCGGCCACGCTGGCGTAGCTGGCGCGCAGCAGTTCCACCACGTCGGGGTTGCGCTTGTTCGGCATGATCGAGCTGCCGGTGGTGTATTCGGACGGCAGCTTGACGAAGCCGAATTCCGCCGTGGTGAACAGCGACAGGTCCCAGGCCAGGCGGCGCACGTCCAGCACCGCGGAGGCGATCGCCTCCAGTACGGCCATCTCGAACTTGCCGCGCGACAGCTGTGCGTAGATCGGCGAGATCTGCATGCGCGCGAAGCCGAGCGCGCGCGTGGTGTGCTCGCGGTCCAGCTTCAGGTTGACGCCATAGCCGGCGGCGGTGCCCAGCGGATTGCAGTCGATCAGCGCGAGGGTCTGGCGGGCGCGCAAGGTATTGTCGATGAAGGCCTCGGCGAAGCCGGCGAACCACATCGCGGTGGACGAAACGACGGCGCGCTGGATATGCGTGTAACCCGGCAGCGGCAGGGCCGGCTGCGCAGCGCGCTCAAGGCACACCTCGGCGATCGCATGGCAATGGAGCTCCAGCGCCGCCAGTTGGTCCTTCAACCACAGCCGCGTGGCGACCAGGATCTGGTCGTTGCGGCTGCGCCCGGTATGCACGCGGCGGCCGGCGTCGCCGAGGCGCTCGGTAAGGCGCGCTTCGATGGCGGAGTGGCCGTCTTCGTAGCGCTCGTCGAGCACGAAGCTGCCGGCGCGGAAGTCCTCGGCCAACACATCCAGCTCGCGCTTCAGCGCGGCGGCCTCGTCGGCGCTGACCACGCCGATGTTGGCGAGGCCTTCCACGTGCGCCTTGCTGGCGGTGATGTCATGCAGGAAGAACTCGCGGTCCAGCACCACATCGTCGCCGGCGAGGAAACGCATGATGCGCGCGTCGATCTGGATGCCGGATTTCTGCCACAGGGGTTGGGTCATGGGGGAAGTCCTGGAAAACTCGGGTCAGCCTTCAAGCGGAATGGACGTGTATTCGTCCACGCCGATCGCGCGATTGATGTTCTGGATCGCCTGGGTGGCGGCGCCCTTGAGCAGGTTGTCGAGGGTGGCCACGATCACCACGCGCTTGCCGTCCACCGACACGGCGAAACCGCCGACGTCCGCATGGTGCTTGTGCGCGATCCGGCTCACCCACGGCGCCTCGTCCACCACCTTCACCAGCTTCTCGCCCTCGTAGGCATGGCGGAAGCGCTGCAGGATTTCCTCGCGCTTCATCGGCCGCACCAGGTACAGATTGGTGGTGACGGTGAGGCCGCGGAAATGCGGCGCCACGTGCGGCATGAATTCCACCGGCAAGCCCAGATGGCGACTGGCTTCCTGCTCGTGCGTATGGCCGGTGAGCGCATACGGCATCAGGTTGTCGCGCAGCTTTTCCGGGTCGTTTTTGTCCGAGGGCGTAGTGCCCGCGCCGGAATAGCCCGACACGCCGAAGCTCACCGGCGGCGCCGCCAGCAGGTCCTTCAGCGGTGCGACGGAAAGCTGGATCGCGGTGGCGTAGCAGCCGGGATTGCTGATGCGCTTCTCGCCCCGCCACTTATTGCGGGTCAACTCCGGCAGGCCGTAATACCAGCGCTCGTCGAAGCGGTAATCGGCCGAGAGATCCAGGATCAGCGTATCGGGCTTCGCCGCATCGATCGCCTCGACATACGGCGCGGCCTTGCCATTGGGCAGGGCCAGCACCACCACGTCGGCACCTTGCGCGGCGACGGCGGCCGGGTCGAGATTGGCGTAGCGCAACTCGCCCGTGTAGCCCTCGACCTGCTCGGCCACGCGCTGGCCATCGAGTTCGCGCGAGGAGACGAAGCTCAGCTGCAGCGCCGGATGCGCGGCGATCAGGCGGATCAGCTCGGCGCCGGTATGGCCGCGCGCGCCGACGATGCCGATGGTTTTCTTGTCAGTGCTCATGAGCTCTCAGTCCACCAGGGTGGCAGGACGGATGGCGCAATGCGCCACGCAGCGTTCGATCTCGGCGAAATCCTTCAGGCCGTACCAGAACACCTTCCAGCGCTCCTGCTTGAAGCAGCCGTCGGACTCGGCGTAGTAGAAGATATTGACCTGGTTGCCATGGCGCGAACGCCAGAACAGCCGCGGGTTCTCCTCGCGCATCACCTGCCACACCGCGCGACCGAGGCCTTCGCCCTGGGCGTCGTCGAGCACGGCGAACTTGTCCAGATACGCCAGCCCTTCTTCCTCGGTGAGGATCATCGCCGCGCGGTAGTTCTCGCTGACGTAGATGCGATACGGCGTGGTGCGGGTGAAGTAATCCGCCACCACCTGGCGGCCGAAGCTGGATTCGATCAGTTCGCGCATGCGCTCCAGGTCGATGCCCTCCCACGAGGCGTAGCGCAGCACTTTCTCGCCGCGGCGCACCAGGGTGCCGGAACCCTTGTGGGTGAACAGCTCCTTGGCCAGCTCCGACGGCTGGGTGATCGACACCGACGAGGTCAGCGGCAGGCTGGAGAGCAGGTCGGCGATCTGTTCGATCTTCACCCGCATGCCGCCGTTGATCCACGGCTGCGCCATCAGATGCTCGTACTCGGTGCTGAGGTTGATCGAGTCGATGATGCAGCCCTTGTCGTCCAGCAGGCCGCCGGTGCCGGTGAGGAACACGATCTTGTACGGCTGCAGCACGCGCACCAGTTCGTTGGCGGCGAAGTCGGCGTTTATATTGAGGATCTGCCCTTCCTCGGTCTCGCCCAGGCTGGCGATCACCGGGATCGAACCGGCGCGCAGGCTGGCTTCGATCGGGGCGAGATTGATGCTGCTGACCTTGCCGACCAGGCCGTAGACGTCCTGGTCCAGGTAGTCGGAGGTGAACACACCGGACGGCACCGAAGTGGCGCGCGTATCCATGCCCTGCAGCGCCTCGACCAGGCGCAGGTTCTGCGCCTGGAACACCTTGCGCACGATCGCCAGCGCCTTGGGCGAGGTGACGCGCAGGCCGTTGACGGTCTGCTTCTCGATGCCAGCAGCGGCCAGCTCCTCGTCCAGCTGCGGGCCGGCGCCGTGCAGCACGATGGGCGTCAGGCCCACCTGCTGCAGGAAGGTCAGCGAGGAAGTGAGCGCCGGCAGGTCGTCGCGCAGCACCGCACCGCCGACTTTCACCACGGCGAAGCGCTTGGCGTCGAGCTGCGAGAAACGCTTGAGGTACTGCTGGATTTCCTTGGCGCTGCCCATGCTCGACAGCAGCCGGACAATGGTCTTGCGAGTGTGCTTATGCGCTTCCACGGTCAACGATCCGGTAGATGGTTTGTGCGTAATGGTCGAGCTGGTCCAGCGCCACCCATTCGTCGGCGGCGTGCGCCTGGGCGATATCGCCAGGGCCGTAGACGAAGGAGGTGTAGCCGGCGGCGGAGAACAGCGCTGCTTCGGTCCAGAAGTTCACGGCATTGCCGACCGGGATGCCCAGTTCGTCGGCCAGGTCGCGCGCGGCCAGGCGGCGCGTTTCCGCGGTGGCGGTGTCGCCGGCCGGCAGCGAATCGCCGCGGAAGGTTTCGCCGAATTCCACCGGCTGCGGTTCGACCAGGGTGCGGAAGGTTTCCAGCATCCGGTCCGCGTCCATCGACGGCAGCGGGCGGAAGCCGAAGCGCACGTCGGCAGTGGGCGCGATCACATTGGCCTTGATGCCGCCCTCGACCTTGCCGATGTTGAAGCGCAGGCCGGTCAGCCCGCCGAAGCGCTCGTGCGCCTGCTTCTCCACGTAGGCCAGCGCGGCGGTGCCCCAGCGCACCGCCTGGTGCACCGCGCTGTCGGACGGCTTCTGCTCGCCCGAGGCATGGCCGGCCTTGCCGGTGAAGCGCATCTGCACCGAGTGGATGCCACGGTGCGCCAGCACGGCTTCGCCCTTGGTCGGTTCGGCGACGATCACCGCTTCGTACACGGGGTGGTCCTTGAGGAAGCCATCGATGCAGCGCGCGTCGTTCGCTTCCTCGTCGGTGGACAGCAGCAGCGCCATGTCGCCCTGGGTGGCATTGGCCACCGCCACCAGTGCCGCGGCGGCGCCCTTGATATCGCAGGCGCCCAGGCCGATGGCGCGGTCGCCTTCCACGCGCAGCAGGTGCGGGTCGGCGCTCCAGTGCGGCGAATCCGGCACCGTGTCCAGATGCACGTTGAACAGGTATTTCGGCTTGCCGCGCACGGCATAGAGATTCACGGCGCCGGCGCCGAAATCGGTGACGGTCACTTCGAACCCGGCGAGCTGTTCGCGCAGGTAGTCGAAGATGCCGCCGGTGCCGATCTCGCGCGGCGGATTGCGCGTGTCGTAGCTGACCAGGGCCCGGAGATGCCGGAGAGTGTCGTCGAGTAGGTGGCTCATGAAATCCGTCTTGTGTCTGTTATTCCGGGGTGGTCATCGTCGGGCGCGTTGGTAAATGCCCGGTTGATAGATTTCCATCAGCGTGTCCGGCTTGTGCGGAGGGGTGAAACCGTAGCGTGCGTAGAGCTCGTGCGCATCGAAGGTGGCCAGGGTGAAGCGGCGCAGCCCCTGCAGTTCGGGATGCGCCAGCACCGCCTCGACCAGCGCCTTGCTGTAGCCCTGCCCGCGATGCGTGGGCAGGACGAATACGTCGACCAGGTTGGCGAAAGTGGCGAAGTCGGAAATGACCCGCGCGAACGCCACCTGGCCCTGGCCGAGATAGCCGCCGAAGCACAGCGAATGCTCGATGGACTTGCGCACCGTATCCGCCGAAATGCCCTGCGCCCAGCTGGAGCCGGTGGCAAGGAAGTCGTGGATCAGGGCGAGATCCAGCTCGCTCTTGTCCGTGCTGATGCGCAAGGCCTCGCTCATCGCATTCAGCCCTTGCGGTTCACTTCGGCCCACAGCGTGCTGCTCATGCCGAACAGCTTGATGAAGCCTTCGGCCTCGGCCACACCCCAGTCGGCCGACTGCGCATAGGTCGCGCCCTTGGCGTTGAGGATATGCGCCGAGCGCACTTCCACCGCGGTGACCTGGGCGCCCGAGGTTTCCAGCACCACTTCGCCGTTGACCTGCTGCTGGCTGGAGGCGAGGAAGGCTTCGAGGTCGGTCTTGACCGGGTCGTGGAAGAAGCCTTCGTACACCACTTCCACCCACTTGCGTGCGATCTCGGGCTTGAAGCGATTCTGCTGCTTGGTCAGCACGGCTTCTTCCAGCGCGCGGTGCGCGGCGAGCAGCGAGATCAGGCCCGGCGCTTCATACACGATGCGGCCCTTCAGGCCGATGGTGGTGTCGCCGGTGTACATGCCGCGGCCCACGCCGTAGGGCGCGAACAGCTCGTTGAGCCTGGCCAGGATCTTCGCGCCCGGCAGCTTTTCGCCGTTGAGCGACACGGCTTCGCCGTGCTCGAAGCCGAGCGTGACGCTGAGCGTTTCGGACGGCCATTCGGCGCGCGGCTTGCACCAGCCGCGGGCGCCTTCGCCCGGCGCCTTCCACAGGTCGATCTCGCCGCCCGACAAGGTCACGCCCAGCAGGTTCTCGTTGATGGTGTAGCTCTTCTGCTTGGCGCGCACGGGGAAGCCGAGTTGCTCCAGGTAGGCCTGCTCGTAGGCGCGGGTCTGGGTGTGTTCCTTCTGGATCTCGCGGATCGGCGCCACGATCTCGTACTCGCCCAGCGCCTTCACGGCGAGGTCGAAACGCACCTGGTCGTTGCCCATGCCGGTGCAGCCGTGCGCGATGGCGCGCGTGCCCAGTTCGGCGCAACGCTGGATGGCGGCGTCGACGATCAGGTAACGGTCGGACACCAGCAGCGGGTACTGGCCCTGGTAGCCCTCGCCCGCCCACACGAACGGCTTGACGAAGCCGTTCCAGATCGCCGGACCGCCGTCGACGGTGACGTGGCTGGCCACGCCCAGCTCCTTGGCTCGGGCCTCGATATAGGCGCGCTCCTCGGCGTCCACGCCGCCGGTGTCGGCGAACACGGTGTGCACGTTCCAGCCGCGCTCCTTCAGGTAGGGCACGCAGAAGCTGGTGTCGAGGCCGCCGGAGAAGGCGAGGACGATGTCTTTGCTCATGGCTTTCGGAAATCCTGGGTGGAAAGGAACGTCAGGCGGAAACGACGATGCGCGGTGCGCAGCGCACGGGGAAATTCATGGAGTTGGCGATGAAGCAGGCGTGGTGCGCGTCTTCGTGCAGCGCCGCGGCCCTGGCCGCGTCGCCGGCGGCGATGGTCACTTCCGGATGCAGCACCACTTCGCTGAAGCGGCCGCCGTTGGCGTCGACCACGAGCTTGCCTTCGGCGCGGTCCACGTAGTGCGTGACCACGATGCCCGCATCGGCGGCCAGGTGCAGGTACCACAGCATGTGGCAGGCACTGAGCGAGGCGACCAGCAGGTCTTCCGGGTTGTGTTTGCTGGCGTCGCCGCGGAACGCGGCGTCGGAGGAGCCGGCGATGACCGGGCGGCCTTCGACGCGGATCTCGTGCTCGCGGCCATAGCCTTGATAGCTGCGCGTGCCGTCGCCGCGGTTGCCGGTCCATACGACTTCGACCGGGTAGTGGTGTTCATGCGCCATCGGCGGGCTCCTGAGTGGCGATCATCAATGCGGCGAGGTCGCCGTCGTGGCGCTGCGCGCGTGCGCGCAGGCCGTCGACCACGCCGGCGCGGTTGCGGGCGGGATGGTTCTGGCTGAGCTTGAACTTGCCTTCGATGCGCTCGATGGCGATCTCCAGGCCGCTGATCGCACCGAGCATTTTCTCGATGTGATCGGCCGGCGCATCGTCGACCTGCCAGGGTTTGGCCTGCCCTGCCTCGTGGCGGTTGGTGAGGCGTTCGAGCAGCGCGCGCAGCCAGCTCTTGTCCTCGATCACGCGCAGGCGGCCATGCACGTGCACCACGGCGTAGTTCCAGGTGGGCACTTCGCGGCCGGTCTCGTGCTTGCTCGGGTACCAGTTGGGGCTGACGTAGGCGTCCGGCCCCTGGAAGATCGCCAGCACCTGCGCACCATCCGCCTTGGCTAGTTCGTTGCCGCGCGCCACATGGCCGTGCAGCCGGCCGTCGACCAGCTCCAGCGGCAGGTGGTTGGCGGCCAGGCCGGTGGCGCCGGTGGTGACCACCGTGGCGAACGGATAGTCGCGCAGCAAGGCCTGCAAGGCAGGCTCGCGCGTTTCCTGGAACGAACGGGGCAGATACATGCCGGCGTGCTCAGCGCTGGCCGAGCAGCGTGGCCATCACCGCCTTCTGCACGTGCAGGCGGTTCTCGGCTTCGTCGACGGCGATGCAGTAGGGCGCATCCATCACCGCGTCGGTGGCCTTGACGTTGCGGCGCAGCGGCAGGCAGTGGCTGAAGAGGCCGTGGTTGGTCAGCGCCATCTTCCGTTCGTCGACGATGAAGTGCTTGTGCGCTTCGCGGATCGGCTTTTCCTGTTCCCAGCGGCCGAAGAACGGCAGCGCGCCCCAGCTCTTGGCGTAGACCACGTCGGCGCCGCGGTAGGCTTCGTCGATGTCGTGGCTGACCCGCAGCGAGCCGCCGTTGGCCTGCGCGTTGTCGTGGCCGGCCTGCATGTAGCGCTCGTCGAGCACGTAGTCCGGCGTGGGGCACAGCAGGGTCACGTCCATGCCCATCTTGGTGGCGATCAGCAGCGCGGAGTTGGCCACCGCGGTGTTGAGCGGCTTGGGGTGGTAGGTCCAGGTCAGCACGTATTTCTTGTTCTGCAGGCTGCCCAGGTGTTCCTGCATGGCCAGCGCGTGGGCCAGCTCCTGGCAGGGGTGGGTGATCGTTTCCATATTGATCATCGGCACGCTGGCGTACTGGGCGAAGGCCTTGATCACGCGGTCCTCGCGGTCCACCGACCAGTCCTGGAACTTGGGGAAGGCGCGCACCGCGATCAGGTCGACGTAGCGGCTGAGCACGCGCGCGACTTCGGCGATGTGTTCCTCGGTGTCGCCGTCCATCACGCTGCCGACCTCGAACTCGATCGGCCAGGCGTCCTTGCCGGGCGCCAGCACGATGGCGTGGGCACCGAGATGGAACGCGCCGAGTTCGAAGCTGGTGCGCGTGCGCATCGAGGGATTGAAGAACAGCAGCGCCACCGACTTGCCGGCCAGCTGCTGGCCGCGCGGGGAACGCTTGAACGCCGCGGCCTGTTCGAGCAGGGCGTCGATCTCGGCGCGGCTGTAATCCTGGGTGGTGAGGAAGTGGCGAAGCGTCATGGCATGTCTCTGCTAGTCAATCCGGTATTCGAAACGATGGCCCTGCCGTACCGGCGGAACCACGGTGAGCTACTCCCGGCCGGGCCGGTTTTCCCCTTGCGTACCCAAAACCGAAACACAAAAAAACCCGGCGCGAGGGCCGGGTTCCTTTGTCGTCTATACGCATGAAACGCGTGCGACAGCCTACCCGGCCGAATGTCGGACCAGCGGTCGGCGCGCACGCGACGTCATCCCAGCAGCCATGCGGGCGCTGGTCAGGACGGTGGCGGTATAGACGGCTGAGGACATGGGGTGCTCGGGTAGAAGAATCGGCATGATGACGGGAATTTCGCTGCTCTGCAACAGGGAAGCGGTCCCAAAAGTACGGCCCAAAAAGAAACCGCCGCCCGAAGGCGGCGGTTGGACTCGCTGCGACCGGTCCGGCGCTCAGTCCGCCGGGGCCACGTTGACCCGCACGCGCAGGCGCTCGCCGGGGTCGTAGTTCAAGCGCGACACGTAGACCTCGCCGCGGTAACGGTATTCCACGTCGTAACCCATGATGCGGCGCTGCTCGCTCACCGCCGAAACCTGGCGGCAATGCGTTTCGGTGCTCTCGTACTCGCCGCCGCCGTTGCGTGACACGCCGTTGCCCACCGCGCCGCCGACGACCGCGCCGGCCACGGTGGCGGCCCGGCGGCCATCGCCCTTGCCCACGGTGCTGCCCAGCACGCCGCCGACCACGGCGCCG
The DNA here is from genome assembly GCF_052115385.1 of Dyella sp. 2RAB6. Classification (NCBI taxonomy): domain Bacteria; kingdom Pseudomonadati; phylum Pseudomonadota; class Gammaproteobacteria; order Lysobacterales; family Rhodanobacteraceae; genus Dyella; species Dyella sp. 2RAB6. The sequence goes on along the minus strand of NZ_JBFRGP010000001.1, from coordinate 106,546 downwards.
AGGATGGTGCCCGCGGCGCTGCCCGAACCCGGGTCGCGGCGGACCACCTGCTGGTCGTAGCACTCCTGGCGCGGGACTTCGGTGCGGGCGACGCCGTAGACCGGGTCCACCCGCAGCACGTCGGCCCAGCCGTAGTGGGTGTTGTCGTCATTGGGGTTGGGGTAACGCGCGTCCTGCGCACCGACGCTGGCGGCTGCAAGACTCAGCACCAGTGCGGGGATAAACAGCTTGATCATCGCGGCCCTCCAGCGGGGGACTATCACGGCGCTCCGTTGCGCTTATGTGAATTGCAGCAAAACATCTCTGAATCGCGGCTTAGAATAAAGGGCTGCCAGCGGGCCCGCTTACAGCTTGTTAAGATGCCCGGCTGGCCCGCGCGCCGCGCGGCCCTCACCGGACCGGAACCGATGCCGATCACGCTCTACAACAGCCTCACCCGCCGCCCCGAGCCGTTCGCCCCGCGCGACCCGCAGCGAGTGACCATGTATGTGTGCGGTCCCACGGTCTACAACTACGTGCATATCGGCAACGCGCGCGGCCCGGTGCTGTTCGACGTGCTGGCCAACCTGCTGCGCCGGCATTACCCGCAGCTGGTGTATGCCCGCAACATCACCGACGTAGACGACAAGATCAACACCGCAGCCAAGGAAGCCGGCTGCCCGATCAGCGTCATCACCGAGCGCTACACCGAGGCCTACCGCCAGGACATGGCCGCGCTGGGCATCGCCCCGCCGGATATCGAGCCCAAGGCCACCGCGCATATCGAGCCGATCATCGCGATGATCGAGAGCCTGATCGCCAGCGGCCACGCCTACGCGGCCTCCGGCCACGTGCTGTTCGAGGTGGGCAGCTACGCCGCCTATGGCGCGCTGTCCGGCCGCGACCCCGAGGAGCTGATCGCCGGCGCCCGCGTCGAGGTGGCGCCGTATAAGAAGAACCCCGGCGATTTCGTCCTGTGGAAACCCTCCACCCCGGACCTGCCGGGCTGGGACAGCCCCTGGGGCATCGGTCGCCCGGGCTGGCATATCGAGTGCTCGGCCATGTGCGAGGCGCACCTGGGCGAGACCATCGACATCCATGCCGGCGGCGTCGACCTGCAGTTCCCGCATCACGAGAACGAGATCGCCCAGTCCACCTGCGCGCACGGCGGCAAGGTGTTCGCGCGCTGGTGGCTGCACAACGGCATGCTCACCTTCGACGGACGCAAGATGTCCAAGTCGCTGGGCAATGTGCTGAAAGTGCACGAGCTGCTGAAGCAGCACCCGGCCGAGGCGCTGCGCCTGGTGCTGCTGCGCGGCCACTACCGCCAGCCGCTGGACTGGTCCGACGACGCGGTCACCCAGGCGGTGAGCACGCTGGACGGCTGGTACCGCGTGCTGCGCGACCTGGCCGAGGTGGCCCTGCCCGAAGCACCGCTGCCGGTGCCGGCCGCGGTCGAAGCGGCGCTGTGCGACGACCTCAACACCCCGCAGGCGCTGGCCGAGCTGTCGCAGCTCGCGGACGCCGCGCGCCAGGCCGATGCGGCCGGACGCCAGGCGGCCAAGGCCGCCCTGCTCGGCGGCGGCGCCCTGCTCGGCCTGCTGCAGCAGGATGCGGAAGCGTGGTTCAAGCACGGCGGCGCCACCGAGGTCGATGCGAGCCAGGTCGAATCCCTGCTGGAACAACGCCGCAACGCGCGCGCCGCGCGCGACTTCAAGCGCGCCGATGCGATCCGCGAGGAACTGAGCGCGATGGGCGTGGTAATCGAGGACGGTGCGCAGGGCACGCGCTGGAGCGTCGCCAAGGCTTGATCCGCAAGGCGGCCTGTTCGCCATGGCATCGTCCGAAACGCGCGATAATGCGTGGATGAACACCACCGTATCCAGCGCCGAACAGGCGCAGCAGGACATCGTCGACGAGTTCGCCTTCTTCGGCGACTGGACCGAGCGCTACCAGTACCTGATCGACCTGGGCAAGCAGCTGCCGCCCTTCCCCGAGGACTTGAAGACCGAGGCCTACCGCGTGCACGGCTGCCAGTCGATGGTGTGGCTGGTGCCCGAGGGCAATGCCGCGCAGCTGCATTTCCAGGCGGCCAGCGACTCGGCCATCGTGTCCGGCCTGATCGCGCTGGTGCTGCGCGTGTATTCGGACCGTTCCGCGCGGGAAATCGTCGATACCGAGCCGCGCTTCATCGACGCCATCGGCCTGGCCAAGCACCTTTCGCCGACCCGCTCGAACGGCCTGGCCGCGATGCTGGCCAAGCTGAAGGCCTACGCCGCCGCGGCGCTCTGAGCCGCATTCCCAGCCGAGCGGACACGCAAAAAGCCCCGCCGGAGGCGGGGCTTTGCAGGCCATCGCGAACGATCGACCTTTAGTCGCCCATCTGCTTCTGCAGATGTTCGCGACGCTCCTGCGCATCCAGCGAGAGCGTGGCGATGGGGCGCGCTTCCAGGCGCTCCACGCCGATCTCTTCGTCGGTCTCTTCGCAGTAACCGTAGCGGCCTTCTTCGATCCGGCGCAGGGCCTTGTCGATCTTGGAAATCAGCTTGCGGTAGCGGTCGCGGGTGCGCAGCTCCAGCGAGTTCTCCGTTTCGCGGGTGGCGCGCTCGGCTTCGTCGCCGACGTCACGCACCTCGTCGCGGAGGTTCTCCATGGTCTGGCGCGACTCTTCCACCAACTGCTCGCGCCATTCGCGCAGCTTGTTGCGGAAGAAGGCCAGCTGCCGCGGGTTCATGTACTCATCGTCGTCCACGGGCTTGTAGCCCTTGGGCAGGTCGATAGAGGTCGTGGAAGGCAGGGCGTAGCGCCCGTCTTCCTTGGTGATGCCATTGTCGAGTACGGCTGTGGAACTATTCATCGAGGACTGCGGGGTCTTCTGTTTTTTGGAGGGGATATGGCGCGCGGTAGCAGTTGCCACCTTGGGGGGCGCCACGGCGATGGCGCTCGCCACCTTGCCCGGTGGGGGCGCGGCGACGGGCTTCGGGGTTTGCTTCGCGGTGGCCGGAGCCAGCGCGGCGACTTTCTTTTCCGGTACCGGCTTGGGCAACGGCTTAGGCAACGGCTTGGACGCCACCGGCGCCTTGGCGGGTGCGGCGGCGACCGGCTTCACGGGCGCCTGCTTGGCGGCGGGCTTGGGCGGCGGCGCCTTCTTGGCGGCGACCGGCTTGGCGGGCGGCGCGGCCTTCTTGGGCGCCGGCTTGGCTGCGGCTTGTTTCACGGGAGCAGGTTTCACGGGTGCCTTCTTCGCGGCCGGCTTGGGAGCCGGCTTCTTGGCCGGGGCCGGCTTCTTGGCGGCCACGGTCTTTATGGGAGCTTTCTTGGCCGCGGGCTGCTTGGCCGGCGCCGCCTTCTTGGCGGGCGCGACCTTGGAGGCGGGCTTCTTGGCCGTCGTCTTGACTGCCTTGGCCGCCTTGGCGGCGACTTTCGACTTGCTGGGCTTGACCTCTTTGGCCTTGGCCGCAGGTTTTCCCTTCTGCGTCTTGGCAGCTGTCGAACTACGCGTCGTTTTCGCCATTTCCCTTCACCATTTTGGCCTTGGCGGCCGGGTGTTATAGCCCATGTGACCTACCCCGGCAACCATGCATCTGGAATACTTCACGTCCGCTCTGCCACCCTCACCGCTAGCTGTTTCGGCAGCGTAAAACCGTCGTGACACGACTCTTACTTCTACTGCTCAGCCTGTACAAGCGCCTGTTGAGCCCCCTGCTGGGTCCGCGCTGCCGGTTCCATCCGAGCTGCTCGGATTATGCACGGATCGCCGTGGCGCGCTTCGGGCCCCTGCGCGGCACCCTGCTGGCCGGCTGGCGCCTGCTGCGCTGCCAGCCGCTGTGCGACGGTGGCATGGATCCGGTGCCTGAGCAATTCACTTTCCGCCGCTGCCGCAATCACGAGGAACCACATGTCCACTGACTGGCTGATCAAGAACGCCGAACTGGTCAACGAAGGCCGCCGCTTCCACGCCGACCTGCGCGTGAAGCACGGACGCATCGAAACCATCGCCGGCGACCTCGACGCCCGCCCCGGCGAACAGGTGCTCGACGCCGCCGGTCTGTGGCTGCTGCCCGGCATGATCGACGACCAGGTGCACTTCCGCGAGCCCGGCCTCACCCACAAGGCCGACATCGCCCACGAATCGAGCGCCTGCGCGGCCGGCGGCATCACCAGCTACATGGAAATGCCCAACACCAAGCCGCCCGCGCTGGACCGCGACACGCTGGAAGCGAAGTATGCGCGCGCCGCCGAGGTGTCGGCCGTGAACTACGCCTTCTACATGGGCGCCAGCAACGACAACCTCGAAGCGATCCGCTCGCTCGACCCGCTGGCCGCGCCGGGCGTGAAGGTGTTCATGGGCGCCTCCACCGGCAACATGCTGGTGGACAACCCGGAGGTGCTCGACGGCATCTTCCGCTATGCGCCCACGCCGATCATCACGCACTGCGAAGACACCCCGATGATCGACGCGCTGCACGCCAAGGCGCGCGAGAAGTACGGCGACAACATCCCGGCCTGGGAGCACCCGCTGATCCGCTCGCGCGAGGCCTGCATCAAGTCGACCCGGCTGGCCATTTCGCTGGCGCAGAAGCACGGCAGCCGCCTGCACGTGCTGCATATCTCCACCGCGGACGAGCTGGCGCTGTTCCAGCCAGGCCCGATCAAGGGCAAGAGGATCACGGCAGAAACCTGCGTGCACTTCCTGCACTTCGACGACCGCGACTACGAGCGCCTCGGCTTCCTGATCAAGTGCAATCCGGCGGTCAAGACCGCGGCCGACCGCGAGGCGATCACCCGCGCCCTGGCCGAGGGCCGCCTGGACGTGCTGGCCACCGACCACGCCCCGCACCTGCTGGAAGAAAAAGCCCAGCTCTACGACAAGGCGCCGTCCGGCCTGCCGCTGGTGCAGTTCGCGCTGCAGGCGGCGCTGCAGCGGGTGTTCGAGGGCAAGCTGACGCTGGAGCGCGTGGTCGAGGCAGTGACCCATGCACCGGCCACGCTGTTCGACGTGAAAGAACGCGGCTACCTGCGCGAAGGCTATGCGGCCGACCTGACCCTGGTCGATCCGAACCGGCCGCACACCGTGCGCCGCGAGGAAGTGCTGTCCAAGTGCGGCTGGTCGCCGTTCGAGGGCTATACCTTCAACAGCTCGATCGCCGCCACCTTCGTCAACGGCCAGCGCGTATGGGACGGCCGCCAGGTCGATCCGTCCGTGCGCGGCCAGCGCCTGACCTTCGCCCGGTGAGGCGATGGTCGACGGCCGCGCTCGCGCTGCTGTGCGCGATCGCGGCCCATGCGGCGGGCACCGCCCTGCCCGCCAGCATCTCGCAAGGCGGCCTGGTGGTCGCCCGGCTGCCCGAACTCACCCAGGCCAGCGTCGGCGGCAAGCCGGTGCGGGTGGGCGCGGACGGCACGCTGGTGTTCGGTGCGGGCCGCGACGAAGCTGGCCCGCTGCTGGTGAACCTCGCTTACCGCAATGGCCATCGTGAAACGCTGCGCATCGCGGTGGCGCCGCGCGACTGGCCGATCGAGCGGGTCGACGGCGTGCCGCCGAAAACGGTCAACCCGCCGCCCGAACTCGCCGCGCGCATCCAGCGCGAACAAGCCGAAGTCGTCGCCGCGCGCAACCGCGACGACGACCGCGAGGATTTCCGCGCCGGCTTCGCCTGGCCGGTGCGGGGCCGCATCAGCGGGCGCTTCGGCAACCAGCGCATCTACAACGGCGAACCCAAGTCGCCGCATTCGGGCATGGATATCGCGGTGCCGCAGGGCACGCCGGTGCAGGCGCCGGCGGACGGCATCGTCACCTTCGCCAAGCCCGGCCTGTATCTCACCGGCGGCACCGTGCTGCTGGACCACGGCTACGGGCTCAGCTCGAACTTCCTGCACCTGTCGCGGCTGGACGTGAAAGTGGGACAGCGCGTGCGCCAGGGCGAGGTGATCGGCGCGGCGGGCATGACCGGGCGCGCCACCGGCCCGCATGTGCACTGGGGCTTCAACTGGTTCGGCGTGCGGCTGGATCCGCTGCTGCTGCCAGGCATTGCCAAGCCATGAAAAAGGCGCCCTCGGGCGCCGTTTTTTCATCCCGATCCGAAAGCACGCTCAGCCGCGCGGCGCTCCGCCGAAACCGCCGGCCACGCCCTTGCTGGCGTAGGCCACCGCATCGTGCGGATGCAGGCTTTCCTGGTGCTCCACGCGGATATGGAAATCGCTTAAGGCCGCATCGGCATCCAGCGCCTTCTGGATGCGGCGCGCCGCATCCTCGCAGAACATCAGGTTGCCGCCGTTGGCCAGTGCGAAGGCCTGTTCGTCCTCGCGCTTCACCGCGGTCTGCACCGGCGTGCCTAGCGCCTGCTCGGTGCGGTCGATCAGCTGGATCAGATCGAACCTGCCGCTTTCGACCATGCGCACGCGCAGGCGCGCCACGCTGCGCTGCGCATGCGGCGTGGCGACGATGCCGCGCTCCGAACCGAGCCAGGCCAGCACGGCGGCGTGGTCGAGCGCCGCGGCAGCGTCGAAGTCCCTGGCGAACTGGTCCTGGATCAGCTGCCGCGACAGCGCGGCCGAGGCCGGACAGGTGGACGAGTACACCACCTCGGTGCCGTACTCCAGCAGGAAGTCCTCGCCGACCATGCTCGCTTCGATGCACACCGGATAGGCGCGCCAGCCGCTGTTGCCGCTGCGCAGCGCCGGGCGGCGCACCAGTTGCTCGAAGCGGATGCTGAGGCAGGCGCGGTCGGAAAGATCCTTGTGCGATTCCAGGAAGGCACGCAGCAGGTCGCGCAGCGAGCCGGCCGTCAGCGGCTGTGTGCTCAGCGCATGCTCCACCAGCAGATACAGCCGCGACATATGGATGCCGCGCTGGTCCGGCCGATGCAGGTTGACGAAGGCGCCGACCCGCGCGCTGGCCCGCTGCAGCTCGCCGTCGCCGGCATCGAAACGCACCGGCACCTCGATGCCGTCCATGCCGACCCAGTCCAGCGCGCCAGCCAGGTGCGGCTGGGCGTGATGGGCGACATCGGGAAGCAGGCGTGCGGTTTGTTCCTGGGTGTACATGGGAAAAACCCTTCAGACGGGTATCGGGTCAGCGCGCCCGGACCTTTGTATCTTGGGACAGCGCGCGCCTGCCGCAATAGTCGCGCCGCGCAAACGCGGCTTCAGGCGGCCAGCCGCTGCCACTGGCGCGCGGCGCGCCAGGCCTGCCAGGCGGTGCCGAAGCCGCTGCGCGAGAGGCCGGCGCGCAGCGCGGCCAGCGGGTCCTCGGCCTTGCCGGCACGGCGGGCGAGCGCGCGGCCTGTGTCCGATTCCAGCGCACGGAACACGCTGAGCGGCCCCGGCATGCGCTCGGCGTCGCGCCAGGCGGCGGCAAGATCGCCGAGCTGGGCGCGGATCGCCTGTTCGCGCGCCGGGTTGTCCTTGCGCAGGTCGGTACGGGCGAGCCCGAAGCGCGCCATGCGCGCCATCGGCAGCGGCAGGCGGTCGCGGTCGGCGTCCTCTTCCACCCGCAGCAGGGCGAACAGCAGATGCGACAGCGTGGCGACCCGTGCCGCCTTGTCGCCGGACGCGGCGTCGCCGTACCACCAGGCGGTTTCCAGCGCGGCGAGCGCACCGTGCAGCTGGCCGCTGGCGGCGAGCTGCGCGTCGAAGTCGGCGGCGGTGCCCTCTTCCAGCTGCGCCATGCCGGCCAGCACCGGCGCCAGCCAGCGCTCGGCGGGGATGCGGCGCGCGCGTTCGTCGTCGAACAGCACCTGGGTCAGCGGATGGCGCCCGCCGCTGGCGGCGGCGCCGGACAACTCCTCGGCCCACCAGTTGAGCTTGACCGCGGCCACCTGCGGCTCGCGGATGCCGTAGGCGGCGGACAACAATTCCTGTTCCAGCGCGGCCAGCGCGATATGCCCCGGATAGCGCGCGCCGTCGACGAAGGCCAGCGCGATACGCTGCCGCGGCTGCACCGCCAGCCACTTGTCGACGTAGCTTTGCAGCGGGCCGCTGGGCTCGGCGGGGATCATGCCGCGACGGTGCCGCGCTGGAGCAGCGCGGTGAGCTCCGCCGGCGCATCCAGCACCAGGTCGGCGTTCCACGCATGCGGATCGCCGCCATCCAGATAACCCCAGGCCGCGGCTACCGTGTACGAACCGGCGGCGGCACCGGCCAGCACGTCGCGGCGGTCGTCGCCGACGAACAGGCAGCGCGCCGGGTCCAGGCCCGCGCGTTCGCAGGCCAGCAGCACTGGCGCCGGGTCCGGCTTCTTCACCGGCAGCGTGTCGCCCGACACCACCGCGCAGGCGCGCTCGGCCCAGCCGATCTGCCGCACGATCTCGTCGGTAAGGAAACCCGGCTTGTTGGTGACGATGCCCCAGCGCAGGCCTTGCGCCTCGATCAGTGCGAGCAGTTGTTCCACGCCGTCGAAAGCGCGCGTCTGGCGTGACATGACGTCCTGGTAAAGCTCCAGGTAGCGCGGCACCAGGGCCAGCCGGGCCGCTTCGTCGCGGTCGGCAAAGCCGCAGGCGATGATGGCGCGCGAGCCGCGCGACACCACCTCGCGCACCGGCTCGAAGGCCGGCGTGGGCGCGCCTTGTTCGGCGCACAGCGCCACCAGGGCGTCGTACAGGTCGGGGGCGCTGTCGAGCAGGGTGCCGTCCAGATCGAACAGCACGCCTTGCAGATCGTGAGGGAGTGGCTTCATCGGGAGCGGGGCTTCAGGCAGGTTTGCGTGCGCACAGCACGTAGTTGACGGACGTGATGCGGCCCAGCCAGGCCTTGCGGTTCACCGGGTTGTAGCCGAGGCCGGTGACGTCCTCCAGTTCCAGCCCGGTGTGGCGCAGCAGGCGCCCCAGCTCGGACGGCTTGAGGAACTTGCCGTAGTGATGCGTGCCGCGCGGCAGCATGCGCAGCAGGTATTCGGCGCCGAGGATGGCCGCGCCGAACGCGGCGGGCGTGCGGTTGATGGTGGATATGAAGACCAGGCCACCCGGACGCACCAGGTTGGCGAGGTCGGCGACCAGCGCGGCCGGGTCCGGCACGTGCTCGATCAGCTCCATGCAGCACACCGCGTCGAACGACGCCGGCTCGGCGGCGGCCAGCGCGGCCGAGGACTGCACGCGGTAATCCACCTGCAGGTTGGACTCGTGCAGATGCAGCTTGGCCACTTCGATGACTTTCTCGCCCAGGTCGATGCCGGTGACCTCGGCGCCGGAACGCGCCAGCGCCTCGCTCAGCAAGCCGCCGCCGCAACCGACGTCGGCGACGCGGGCGCCGCGCAGGTCGATCCGCGAGGCCACGTAACCCAGCCGCACCGGATTCAGATCATGCAAGGGACGCGATTCGCCGTCCGGATCCCACCAGCGGGCGGCCAGCTTGCCGAAGCGGGCGATTTCGTCGGGGCTGACGTTGGGCGACGAGGCTTGCATGGGGGTACCTCTGGGGGGTCTTGCTTTGGGGAGGCCGTAGCTTAACGCGCGTGCCACTCGTGGACGGTGAAATCCCACCCACCGCTGACATAGGCCGGATCGGCATGGATGGAGGCCATGGCCTGCGCCAGGTCCTCGGCAAACAGCAGGTAGGCGCCGCCGTTGCCGTCGGCGAAACCGCCGGCCAGTTCCAGCCGGCCGCCGGCGCGCAGGCCTTCCAGGAAATCGCGGTGCGGCTGCACGGCCGCCGGGTCGAACCCGGCGTTGCGCATCAGCATGACCAGATAGCGCTGCATCGGCTCAGGCCTTGGCGTCGATGGCGGCGATGCGGTCGCGCCAGGCATGCGTGCGTGCGCGGATGCCGTCCACGTCCATGTCGACCAGGATGCGGTCGGCCAGCTTGCGCCGGCCGGCGATCCAGACGTCGGTCACCTGGTGGCGGCCGGTGGCGTAGACCAGCTGCGAGGCGACGTGGAACAGCGGCTGGGTCTCCAGGTCCGACAGCCGCACGGCGGCCAGGTCGGCCTGCTTGCCGCGCTCGATCGAACCGATCTTCCCTTCCAGCCCCATCGCCTTGGCGCCGTTGAGGGTGGCCGCACGCAGCGCATAGGCCGCGTCGAACGCGGCGGCGTCATGGGACACCGCCTTGGCCAGCATGGCGGCCGTGCGCATCTCGCCGAACATGTCCAGGTCGTTGTTCGAGGCGCAGCCGTCAGTGCCGATGGCCACGTTGACCCCGGCCCGGCGCAGCTTTTCCGCCGGGCAGAAGCCGGAGGCGAGCTTGAGGTTGGACTCCGGGCAATGCACCACCGACACGCCGGCTTCGGCGCAGGCGGCGATCTCGCCGTCGGTCAGCTGGGTCATGTGCACGGCGATCAGGCGGTCGTTGACCAGGCCCAGCTGCTGCAGGCGCTGGAACGGGCGCAGGCCGCTCTTCTGCTTCTCGTCTTCCACTTCCTGCGCGGTCTCGTGCGTATGCAGGTGCACCGGGATATCGAGCTGGTCGGCGAGCACGCGGATGCGCTCGAAGCTCTGGTCCGACACCGTATACGGCGCATGCGGCGCGAACGCGGTGCTGATCAGCGCATCGCCGCGGAAGCTGTCGTGCACTTCGCCGGCGCGCTCGAAGTATTCGTCCTGGCTCTTGGCCCAGGCGGTGGGGAATTCGATCACCGGCAGGCCGACCGTGGCGCGGAAGCCGAGGCGGCGATAAGTGGCGCCGATCACGTCGGGGAAGAAATAGTTTTCATTGGCGCAGGTGGTGCCGCCGCGCAGCATCTCGGCCACCGCCAGCTCGACGCCGTCGCGCACGAACTCCGGCCCGATCACCTGCCCTTCCACCGGCCAGATGTGCTGCTGCAGCCACACCATCAGCGGCAGGTCGTCGGCCAGGCCGCGCAGCAGGGTCATCGGGTTGTGCGTATGCGTGTTGACCAGGCCGGGGATCAGCGCGTGCTCGCCCAGCTCGATGCGCTCGCGCGGCGCATAGGCGGCGCGCGCCTCAGCGATCGGCAGCAGCCCGACGATGACACCCTGGTCCACCGCCACCGCATGGTTTTCCAGCACCACGGCGTGCGGCTCGACCGGGACTACCCAGCGCGCTTCGATAAGAAGGTCAATCACAGTGCTGCCGGGGCTCATGCGCTACCTCGCCGAAATCGGTTGCAGAAAATATCTATAAAAAATTATCTATAAAAAAAGGCACGGCGTCCGTGAGGCTGCCGTGCCGTTCGATGTCGCCGCCGCGATTATTTACCGACGCGGCTGACGTATTCGCCCGTGCGGGTGTCGACCTTGATCATTTCGTCGGTGGTGACGAACAGCGGCACGCGCACCACGGCGCCGGTTTCCAGCGTGGCCGGCTTGCCGCCGCCGCCGGAGGTGTCGCCGCGCAGGCCCGGGTCGGTCTCGGTGATCTTCAGCTCGACGAAGTTCGGCGGCTGCACGGCGATGATCTCGCCGTTGAACAGGGTGACCACGCACTCTTCCTCGCCCTTCAGCCACTTCGAGGCATCGCCCATGCCGGCCTTGGCGGCCTGGTGCTGCTCGAAGCTTTCCTGCTGCATGAAGTGCCAGAACTCGCCGTCGGAGTACAGGTACTGCATGTCGGTGTCGACCACGTCGGCGACCTCGAAGCTGTCGCTGGACTTCATGGTCTGCTCGCTGGTGCGGCCGTTCTTCAGGTTGCGGATGAAGATGCGGGTAAACGCCTGCCCCTTGCCCGGCTTGATGAACTCGGCATCGGTGATGACCCACGGGTCGTTGTTGTGAAGGATCTTCATACCCTTCTTGACGTCGTTCAGACCGGCGGTGGCCATGCGCTTTCTGCTCCAGAGATGACGCCGCCGGGGGCGGCTACAATAGGGGATCGTCCGGGCTCGAGGCCCGATCCAAGGCCCGCCATGATAACCGCAAGCCCCGCCGCCCGCCTATTGCCGCCCGCTGCCGACTGGCGCGAGCTGTGGCGCGCGGCTATCACCGATGCCAGCGAATTGCTGCGGACGGTCGGCCTGGAACACCTGGCCGGGCGCCTGCCGCCCGGCGATGCCGGGTTTGCCCTGCGCGTCCCGCGCGGCTTCGCGGCGCGCATGCGGCCCGGCGATGCCAACGACCCGCTGCTGCTGCAGGTGCTGCCGCAGCTGGCCGAGCTGGAGCAGGCGCCCGGCTATCTGGCCGACCCGGTGGGCGACCTGGCCGCGCGCGAGGCGCCGGGCCTGCTGCACAAGTACGAAGGGCGTGCCCTGCTGATCGCCAGCGGCAGCTGCGCGGTGAACTGCCGCTACTGCTTCCGCCGCCACTTTCCCTACGGCGAGGAGATGGCCGCGGCCGGGCAGTGGCGCAAGGCGCTGGAGCATCTGCGCCAGGACCCGTCGATCACGGAGCTGATCCTGTCCGGCGGCGATCCGCTGTCCCTGGCGACGCCCAAGCTGGAAGAACTCAGCCGCGGCCTGGCCGCCATCCCGCAGGTCACGCGCCTGCGCATCCACACCCGCCTGCCGGTGGTGCTGCCGGAGCGCATCGACGAGGCCTTCCTGGCCTGGTTCGCCGCATTGCCGCTGCAGAAAGTGGTGGTGCTGCACGCCAACCACGCCAACGAATTCGATGCCGCCGTGGATGCCGCCTGCCGCCGCCTGCGCGAGGCGGGCGCCACGGTGCTCAATCAGTCGGTGCTGCTAAAGCAGATCAATGACGATGCCGATACGCTGGTGAAGCTGTCGGAGCGCCTGTTCGCCGCGGAGGTCCTGCCCTACTACCTGCACCAGCTGGACCGCGTGCAGGGCGCGGCGCACTTCGAGGTGGACGACGTGCGCGCGCTGGCGCTGGTCGAGGCGATGCGCCGCCGGCTGCCAGGGTACCTGGTGCCGAAGCTGGTGCGCGAGGTCGGCGGAGATGCTTCCAAGCGACCCGTCTGAAACTCAGTGCGCCGCGTCACTCCTAGGACTTTTTCGCTGGCGGATGTCATACGAATCCGTTAAAACCAAGCGCTGCCGGCCGGCGCCATGCCGGCCAGCCCCATCGACAGCTCGGGCGCCCATGGACCGTACAACGTGCCAATGAAGACAGACCTGGTCATCAAGATTCTTTTCATCGAGAAATCGGTCGAAGACGCGGAACAGATCGTCAGCCTGCTGCGCAACAACGGCATCGCCGTGCGCCCGGCCCGCGCCACCAACGCCGAGCAGGTGCAGGCGGCGCTGGAGGAACTGGGGCCCGACGTGGTGCTCTACGATCCGTCCATCGGCACGGTCGCGCTGGCCGACCTGCTGCACCAGCTCGACGCCAACGGGCGCGATCTCTCGGTGATCGCGGTGGTGCCGCAGGTGGACAACACCATCGTGTCGGACTTCTTCGTCAACGGCGTGCGCGCGATCGCGCTGCGGCCGCAGCCCAAGCAGCTGCTGGCGGTGGTGCAGCGCGAGTTCGAGTCGCTCAATACGCGCCGCCAGGTGCGTCGCCTGGAAACCGCGCTGCGCGAATCCGAGCGCCGCTGCGACGCACTGCTGGACTCCTCCACCGACGCCATCGCCTACGTGCACGAAGGCATGCACGTACGCGCCAACCAGGCCTATCTGGACACCTTCGGCTACGCCGAATTCGACGACCTGCTCGGCCTGCCCGTGCTGGACATGATCGGCTCGAACCATGCCGAGGATTTCAAGGCCACGCTGAAGAGCCTCTCGCGCGGCGAGAAGCCGTCGTCGCCGATGGAGCTGCAGGCGCGCCGCGCCGATGCCAGCAGCTTCAAGGCCATGGTCGAATTCGCGCATGCCACCTTCGAGAGCGAACCCTGCGTGCAGATCGTGTTCCGCCGCCAGCAGGTGGACCCGTCGGTGCTCGAACAGCTGCAGCGCGATCAGGTCACCGGGCTGTTCAACCGCGCACGCATGCTCGAATGCGTCGACCAGGCGGTGGCCGCGGCCACCGAAGGCACCAAGGGCCAATCGCTGCTGCTGATCGAGCCGGACAACTGGCAGGCGATCGTGTCCGGCATCGGCCTGGGCAAGGCGGACGAGCTGCTGGCGGCGTTCGCCGCCCGCATCAACGCCTTGCTCGGCCTGGAGGACACCGCCGGCGTGCTCGCCGAGCACACCATCGGCGTGATCCTGCATTCGCGCAACGACGACGGCATCAAGGAATGGATCGCCAGCCTGCAGCAGGCGGTGGCCAGCGAGATCTTCGACGTCGGCTCGCGCTCGCTCACCGTCACCACCAGCATCGGCGGCAGCCTGCTGGGCGAGAAGAACGCCAATACCGAATTGCTGCTGGAGCAGGCCGGGCAGTCGCTGCGCAATGCGCAGAGCCTGGGCGGCAGCCGCTACGACCTGCACGACCCGGCGGCGCGCGAGAAGGCCGACGCCGAGCGCGAGCGCTACTGGCTGGGCCAGCTCAAGCAGGCGATGAGCCAGGACGAATTCGTGCTGTACCACCAGCACATCATCAGCCTGCAGGATGCCGAGGGCGAGTTCTCCGAGATCCTGCTGCGCCTCAACGGCCCGCAGGGCGAGGTGCTGCCCGGCTTCTTCATGCCGATCGCCGAGAAGTACAACCTCACCCCCGCGATCGACCGCTGGGTGCTGAACCAGGCGATCCAGGCGCTGAGCTCACGCGAGCGGCTGGCTTCGCCGACCACCTTCTTCGTCAAGCTCACCGCCGGTTCGCTGCATGACGATCAGTTGATTCCGTGGCTGTCCGCGCGCCTGAAGCAGGCCAGCCTGAAGCACGGCAAGATCGTGCTGGAGATGACCGAGAGCAAGGTGGTCACCTCGATGCGTCCCGCGCAGGTGTTCGTGCGGGCGTGGAAGCAGCTGGGCGGCCAGTTCGCGCTGGAGCAGTTCGGCTCGGGCCTCAACTCGTTCCAGCTGCTCAACCATATCGACGCGGACTACGTGAAGATCGACCGCAGCTACATGGCCAACCTGCCGCAGCAGCCGGACAGCCAGAAGAAGGTGGCCGAGCTGTGCCGCCAGGCGCGCGAGATCAACCGCCTGACCATCGCCGAATGGGTGGAAGACGCGGCCAGCACCTCGCTGCTGTTCGCCTGCGGCGTGGACTTCGTGCAGGGCAACTTCCTGCAGGAGCCGCAGCGGCTGGCGATCACGCCGTAAGCGGAATGGCCGGCGCCCGCTGCTTGCGGGCGCCGCCGGTATCGAACCGGCAGCAGGATTCAGGCATGAAAAAACCCGCGGATGCCAGGCATCCGCGGGTTTTTCGTCATGCGCTTTCGTGCAGCGGAAGCGGCGGCCGGATTACTTGGCGGCAGCGGCGGCAGCCTTCGCCTTGGCGGCGGCGGCGACGTCTTCCTTGATGCGGGCAGCCTTGCCTTCCAGGCCGCGCAGGTAATACAGCTTCGCGCCGCGGACCTTGCCCTTGCGCTTCACCTGCACTGACTCGATGGCCGCGCTGTGCGACTGGAACACGCGCTCCACGCCGGTGCCGTGCGAGATCTTGCGCACGGTGAAGGCGGAGTTCAGGCCACGGCTGCGCTTGGCGATGACCACGCCTTCGAAAGCCTGCACGCGCTCGCGATTGCCTTCCTTCACCTTGACGTTGACGACCACGGTGTCACCAGGGCCGAACTCCGGCAGCTGGCGGGTGATCTGCTCGGCTTCGAACTGTTCGATGATCTTGTTCATGGCAACACCTATCTGATTTCAATGGCTGCGGTTACTGCTCGGCCGCATCGTTAGCTTGCCGCGTGAGCTCATGTCGAGCGTGTTCGCGACGGAATTCTTCCAACAACGCCCGGGATTCTTTATCCAGCGCGCGTTGTACCAGGAGATCTGGACGCCGCAGCCAGGTCCGTCCCAGGGCCTGCTTCAGGCGCCAGCGGCGGATCGCCGCGTGGTCGCCGGACAACAGTACCTCCGGCACGTCACCCAGTGCGTGGCGCACCGGTTTCGCGTAGTGCGGGCAATCCAGCAATCCGTCCGAGAACGAATCCTGCTGCGCCGACTGCGCGTCGTTGAGCGCCCCATCCTGCAAGCGGCCGACGGCATCGATGATCACCGCCGCGCCCAGCTCGCCACCTGACAGCACATAATCGCCGATAGAGAGCTCTTCGTCGACCTCGTGCGCCAGCAGACGCTCATCCACACCTTCGTAACGTCCGCAGAGCAGGGCGATCCGCGGCAGCTTCGCCAGCGCTTCCACCCTGCCTTGCGTCAGCCGCGCACCTTGCGGGCTGAGGTAAATCACGTGCACCGGCTCCGGTGCGGCCTCGCGCAGGGCCTGGAGGGCCGCGCGCAGAGGATCGATCAGCATCACCATCCCGGGTCCGCCGCCACAGGTGCGGCCGTCCACGGTGCGGTAATTATCGGTGGCGTAGTCGCGCGGGTTCCAGGTTTCCACCTGGAGCAGCTCGCGCTGCTGGGCGCGCCCGACGACACCGACGGCGGCGCACTGGCGCACGAAGTCGGGAAACAGCGTGACGACGTCGAAGCGCATGACCCTCAAACTCCAGCTGCGGCGCAACCGCCGTCAGAATTCAGGATCCCAGTCCACCACCATGCGTCCGCCGGACAGGTCCACCGAACGCACATAAGAGCCCTGGATGAAGGGAATCAGCCGCTCGCGCTCGCCGTCCCTCACTACCACGACGTCATTGGCCCCGGTGGCGAACAGGTGAGCCACCCGTCCCAGGACCACGTTCTCCGTGGTGACGACCTCGAGACCCTCGAGATCGACCCAGTAATACTCGTCCTTGCCGGGAGGTGGCAGCTGCTCGCGGGGGACGTAGATGTCCTGCCCGATGAGCGCTGTCGCCGCGTCGCGGTCGTCGATGCCGGGAAAATAGGCCACCAGGCCCTTGCCCTGCGGACGTCCTTTGACACCCTGCAGTTCCTTTACCTCGCCCGGCGCCGTGAGGAGCAGCCAGGGCTGGTAGCGGAAGATCTGGATGCGGGGCTCGGTCCAGGATTCGATCTTGAGCCAGCCCTGCACTCCGTACAGCCCGACGATGCGTCCCACCAGGACGCGCCGGCCGGCTGCGGTCACGCTCAGGCAGCCTGCAGCTTGCCGGCTTCCTTCACCAGGGCGGCGACCTTGTCGCTCAGCTGGGCGCCCTTGGACACCCATTCCTGGATGCGCACGACGTTCAGCTCAAGGCGCTTGTCCTTGCCCGCGGCAACCGGGTTGTAGAAGCCCACGTTCTCGATGTTGCGGCCGTCACGCGCGCTGCGCGAGTCGGTAACGATGACGTGGTAGAACGGACGGCCCTTGGCGCCGCCGCGCGAAAGACGAATCTTGACCATAAGTAAAAGCTCCAGAGGTGCCGGTCGCACCGGCAGCACGCCCGAGCACGGGCGCGGTAAACGCGGCATTTTAGGGAAGGAATGTAAAAAAGGGAATAGGCAGCGTTAAAAGCGGGCGAAAAACGGCCCGCTACCCCGCTGCCGGACGATCTTCAGCGCATCGGCGGCAGGCCACCCATGCCGCCCATGCCCTTCATGGCGCCGCGCATCTGGCGCAGCAGGCCCTTCGAGCCGCCCTTGGAGAGCTTGGACATCATCTTCTCCATCTGCATGTACTGCTTGAGCAGGCGGTTGACGTCGGCCGGCTGGGTGCCCGAGCCGCGCGCCACGCGGGCACGGCGCGAACCGTTCAGCAGATCGGGGTGGCGACGCTCTTTCTTGGTCATCGAATTGATGATGGCCACCATGCGCTTCATCTCGCCGTCGTTGACCTTGGACTTCACGTTGTCCGGCAGGTTGGCTACGCCGGGCAGCTTGTCCATCAGGCCAGCCAGGCCGCCCATGTTGGACATCTGCTCGAGCTGGTCGCGCATGTCGTTGAGATCGAAGCGCTTGCCCTTGATGACCTTCTCGGCCAGCTTCTGGGCTTTCTCGTGGTCGACCTTGCGCTCGACTTCCTCCACCAGCGACAGCACGTCGCCCATGCCGAGGATGCGCTGGGCCACGCGGTCCGGATGGAACGGCTCCAGCGCGTCGGTCTTCTCGCCGGCGCCGAGGAACTTGATCGGGCGGCCGGTGACGTAGCGCACCGACAGCGCGGCGCCGCCACGGGCGTCGCCATCAGTCTTGGTCAGCACCACGCCGGTCAGCGGCAGTGCCTCGGCGAAGGCCTTGGCGGTGTTGGCCGCGTCCTGGCCGGTCATCGAGTCGACCACGAACAGGGTTTCGACCGGAGTGATCGCGGCGTGCAGCGCCTTGATCTCGGCCATCATGGCCTCGTCCACGTGCAGGCGGCCGGCGGTGTCGACCAGCAGCACGTCGACCACTTCGCGGCGCGCCGCGGCGATCGCGTTCTTCGCGATGTCGACCGGGTTCTGGCCGGCCTCGGACGGGAAGAACTTCACCCCGACCTGCTCGGCCAGCGTGCGCAGCTGCTCGATGGCGGCCGGACGGTACACGTCGCAGCTCACCACCATCACCTTCTTTTTCTTGCGCTCGGTCAGGAAGCGCGCCAGCTTGGCCACCGTGGTGGTCTTGCCCGCGCCCTGCAGGCCGGCCATCAGCACCACCGCCGGCGGCTGCTGCGCCAGGTTCAGTTCGGTGTTGACGGTGCCCATCACCGCGGTCAGCTCGTCGCTGACCACCTTCACCAGGGCCTGGCCGGGGCTGAGGCTCTTGAGCACGTCCTGGCCGACCGCGCGCACCTTCACGCGCTCGATCAGCGCCTGCACCACCGGCAGGGCCACGTCGGCCTCCAGCAGGGCGATGCGCACTTCGCGCAGGGCCTCGCGGATGTTCTCCTCGGTCAGGCGGCCGCGGCCGCGCAGGCGGTTGACGGTGGCGGACAGGCGTTGGCTGAGCGACTCGAACATGGCGGAGTACGGCAGGGGGAAAGTGGACAAGTATAGCGGAGTGCGCCTGGGCCGCATTCACCTGTCCCGGGACCGTATGCGACACTCGTCGGTCATGGCTATCCAACTGCTCTCCGTGCTCGCCATCGTGCTCTACCTCGCCGCTGCCGGCGGGCTCGCCCGGCCGCTGCTGGGCGGCGGGCAGCCGCTGAACAAATCGGCGCTGGGCCTGGGCGGGGCGGCCGTGCTGATCCACGCGGGCATCCTGCTCGGCGTGCATCGCGGCGCGCTGGACCTGCACTTCTTCGCGGCGCTGTCGCTGGTGGCCTGCGTGGTGTCCGCGCTCACCCTGATGGTCAACCTGACCCGGCCGGTCGCCGCGCTGGGCGTGATCGTGTTCCCGCTCAGCGCCCTGCTGCTGGCGGCGGACAGCTTCATGGCCCCCGCCACCCTGCCGCTGGCGATGGGCTGGCAGATCAAGCTGCACGTGACGGTGGCCCTGCTCGCCTTCAGCGTGCTGTCGATCGCCGCGGTGCTGGCGATCCTGCTGGCGGTGCAGGAACGCGCGCTGCGCCATCGCCACTTCGGCCCCTGGCTGCGCGCGCTGCCGCCGCTGACCTTGACCGAGTCGCTGCTGTTCCGCCTGATCGGCGCCGGCTTCGTGCTGCTCACCTTCACCTTGCTGACCGGCGCGCTGTTCGTCGGCGACCTGTTCGGCCAGCACCTGATCCACAAGACGGTGTTGTCGATCATCGCCTGGCTGGTGTTCGGCGCCTTGTTGTTCGGGCGCTGGCGCTACGGCTGGCGCGGCCGCCGCGCGGTGAACCTCACCCTGGTCGGCATGGGTGTGCTGCTGCTGGCCTTCTTCGGCACCAAGGCGGTGCTGGAACTGATCCTGCATCGCACGGCCTGAGGCGAACTCCAACCTGACCAACTCCATACACCTCGCGGTGTTGGGGTTCGCCGCCGGCTCACCCCAACCTACGCCCCATGTTTTGCCTGCATCAGGAGAAAGCCCATGAAGCTGATCGGCATGCTCGACTCTCCCTTCGTCCGCCGCGCGGCGATCACCTTGCATTTGAAAGGCCTGCCGTTCGAGCACCTGTCGCTGTCGGTGTTCCGCAACTTCGACGAGTTCCAGTCGATCAACCCGCTGGTGAAGGCGCCGACGCTGATCGGCGACGAAGGCTGGCAGCTGGTCGATTCCTCGCTGATCATCGATTGGGCCGAAAGCGCGGGCAGCGGCCCCAGCCTGATGCCGGGCGACCCCGCCGAACGCCTGCGCGCGCTGCGCCTCACGGGCCTCGCCCTGATCGCCGCCGAGAAGAGCGTGCAGATCGTCTACGAAGGCAAGCGCAGCGAGGATCACCGCGACGCCGGCTGGCTGGCGCGCGTGCAAGGCCAGCTCAAGGCGGCCTACACGGGATTGGAGCGCGAAGCCCGCGGCCGCGACGGCTGGCTGGTGAACAGCACGCTCACCCAGGCCGACATCACCATCGCGGTGGCCTGGCGTTTCACCCAGCTGATGCAGCCGGAACTGGTGGCGCCGCAGGACTACCCTGCCCTCGCCGCGCATTCGGCGCGGGCCGAACTGCTGCCGGCGTTTCTCGCGCTGCCGCCGGCCTGACCCGCTAGGCGCGTTCGGCCGCAGCGGCGTCCGTCGCCATCTCCTGCTTGCGCACGAAGGCGCGGCGCGCCAGGTGATAGGCCGGATCGGCGCCGAAGAAATTGCGCCGCATCTCGGCCAGCTCCTCTTCCGCATAACGCTCCAGCGGCTTGCGTCGCTCGTCGTCCTCGCGGCGCGCCGCCTTGCGCGCGAGTTCGTCGCGCCAATGCCGCGCCTCGTTGCCGGGCGCCAGGATGGCTTCCATCGCGCCGGGCAGTTCGCTCGCCGGCAGCACGCCGTCGACCAGCCCGATACGCCGGGCGCGCGCGGTGCCCAGCGGCTGCAGCGATTCGGTGAGCAGGCGTGCGGCCGTTTCGCCGACGCGGCGCGGCAGCAGGTAGGTCCAGTACTCCGAACCGTACAAACCGCCCATGCCCTTGTAGTGCGGATTGAGCACGATGCCTTCGCGGGCATAGACCAGGTCCGCGGCGAGCGCGAGGATCACGCCGCCCGCGCCGGCGTTGCCGCGCAGCAGCGCCACCGTGCGCTTGTCGTGGGTGAGCACGATCTCGCGCACCAGCGCATTCATCGCCAGGATATTGCGCCAGGATTCGTCCGCCGGATCATGCGCCGCCTCGATCGCATTGAGATCGATGCCGTTCGACCAGAAATCCTCGCCGCCACACAGCACCACGCTGCGGGTGGGCCGCGAACGCGCATGGCGATACGCGGCGAGCAGCCGCTCCAGCAGCTCGGTGCCCAGCGCGCCGTTGAGCATGTCGAAATGCAGATAGCCGTTATGCCCGCGCTCCCGATAGCGGATCGGCTGCCAGGTGGACGCGGAGGGACGCGCCTCCGGCGCCAGCCGCAGTTCCGGCACGCCGTCGAGGCGCTCGGATAGCGCCATGGTCGCGGGCAGCTTCACGTCGTAGCGCGGATCGTCCAGCGACAGGCCGTGCCTGCGCCGCACGTGGCTGATCCACAGCGCGCCATCGGCACATGCCACGCAGAGCGCGTCGTCGCGCCGGCCCAGGAGCTGCCCCGGCTTGCCGCGCAACTTCGCTTCCAGCTGCGCGCCGAACAACCGGACCTTCACCCCGGCCAGCGTCGCCTGCAGGCCCGGCGCGCTGTCGGCGGAGCGGATATGGCGCAGCAGCTGTTCCGCCGGTGCATCCCAGCCGAGCTGGCGATCGGACTGGCGGCAAGGCGGACGTTCGCGGCCCCGCGTTTCGATGCGTTCGCCGAACGGCGGGCGCTGGCCGCGCTGGCAGCGCTCCAGCGCTTCGCGGATCGCGGCCATCGCCGCGTCGGTGGTTTCGCGGCGGTAGATCGCGCTCTTGCTGGCGGCGCGCAGCGGGAACTCGCGATGCGCCCAGACCGGGCCGCCATCCATCTCGTCGCGCGCCTCCAGCACGGTGACGCCCCACTGCAGCGCGCCTTCGAGCAGCGCCCAGTCCAGCGCCGAAGGTCCGCGGTCGCCGGGGATACCGGGATGCACGATCAGGCAGGTGCAGCGCTGCCACACGCTGGCGGGAATCGCCGACTTCAGCATCGGCGCCAGGATCAGGTCGGGCCGGAAGCGCTGCGCCGCGGCTTCCATCTGCGCGCCACTGGCGACTTCGGCGATATCGAGATGATGCCCCAGCTCTTCCAGTTCGACTTGCGCGCGCTGGGACAGTCCATTGTGCTTGGTGGACAGGAACAGGATCCGCATAGCCCCCTCTCCTTGGAAGTGCGTTCCTCGCACTTGAGTGAGCGATGCTGACAGCGCGCGATGGCGGCTTAAGTTGATGCAACGCACAGCTTCAAAAAAAAGAAAATGAAGAAAGATGTGCGAACTTTTTTCACGTCATATCGACGCACGCCATGATCGATGCGCCGATATCCAGCGCTCAACGGCAGGCGTCGATCGCCTGCGCAAGACGCTCCACGCCGACCACTTCCATCTCGCCCACCTTGCCCTTCTTCGGCGCATTCGCCTTCGGCACGATCGCGCGCTGGAAGCCATGATGCGCGGCTTCTTTCAGGCGCTCCTCGCCATTGGGCACGGGACGGATCTCGCCCGACAGGCCGACCTCGCCGAAGGTAATCGTCTTCTCCGGCAAGGGCCGGTCGCGCAGGCTCGACAGCACCGCCAGCAGCACCGGCAGGTCCGCCGCGGTTTCCTGCACGCGGATGCCGCCGACCACATTGACGAAGACATCCTGGTCGTATGCCGCCACGCCGCCGTGGCGATGCAGCACCGCCAGCAGCATGGCAAGGCGGTTCTGCTCCAGGCCCAGCGCGACGCGGCGCGGATTGCCCAGCGAGGACTGGTCCACCAGCGCCTGCACTTCCACCAGCAGCGGCCGCGTGCCTTCGCGCGTGACCATCACCGCGCTGCCCGAGGTGGGCCCGCTGTGTGCGGACAGGAAGATCGCGGAAGGATTGGGCACTTCGCGCAGGCCCTTCTCGGACATCGCGAACACGCCCAGTTCGTTCACCGCGCCGAAGCGGTTCTTGAACGCGCGCAGCACGCGGAAGCGGCTGCCGGATTCGCCTTCGAAGTACAGCACCGCATCGACCATGTGTTCGAGCACGCGCGGGCCGGCGATGCCGCCCTCCTTGGTCACGTGGCCGACCAGGAACACCGAGGTGCCGGTCTCCTTGGCGAAGCGGGTGAGCTTGGCGGCGGATTCGCGCACCTGGCTGACCGAGCCGGGCGCCGCGGTGAGCAGTTCGGTCCAGATGGTCTGGATCGAATCGATCACCAGCACGCGCGGACGCGTCGCCACGGCCTGCTCGAGAATGCGCTCGATGCAGGTCTCGGCCAGCGCATGCAGCGGGCCCAGCGGCAGATCCAGGCGCTGCGCGCGCGCCGCCACCTGGCCCAGCGATTCCTCGCCGGTGACATAGACGCTGGCGAGCTGCTCGCCGAGCTTGCCCAGCATCTGCAGCAGCAGGGTGGATTTGCCGATGCCCGGATCGCCGCCGATCAGCACCACCGAACCGTCCACCAGGCCGCCGCCGAGCACGCGGTCCAGCTCGCCGATACCGGTGTGCGTGCGCATCTCGGCGGTGAGCGCGACCGAGGTCAGTGGCGTCACTTTCGGCGCGCCGGCGGCGGCGCCGGCATAGCCCGAGCTGCGCGCGGCGCCGGCCGACTTCACCGCCGCCGGCTGCACCACGAATTCGCTCAGCGTGTTCCAGGCACCGCATTCGATGCACTGTCCCTGCCACTTGGAATGTTCCGCCCCGCAATCGGCGCAGACATAGGCGGTCTTGGCCTTGGCCATGGCATCCAAACCCCGAAAAATGAAAGGCGAGCTTAGCCCGCCTTGATCGCAAACCGCGAGACGGCGGACGCCTCGCTCAGCTATCGTCCTCGACGAACAGCACGCGTCGGGTCATGCCGCAGGTGAGGTCGTAGGAGATGGTGCCGGCCTGGGCGGCGATCTGTTCCACCGGCAATTCGGCGCCCCACAAGGTGACGCGGTCGCCCACCCTGGCCTGCGGCGCTTCGCGCAGGTCCAGCGTGATCAGGTCCATCGAGACCCGCCCGACCAGCGGCACGCGCCGGTCGCCGACCAGCACCGGCGTGCCGCTGGCGGCGCTGCGCGGATAGCCGTCGCCGTAGCCGACCGCGGCCACGCCGACCGGCATGTCTTCCGGGCAGGTCCAGGTGCCGTTGTAGCCGATGCGTTCGCCGCGGCGGATCCAATTCACCGCGATCAGCCGCGTGGTCAGCGTCATCGCCGGACGGAAGCCGAGATCCGCCCCGCTCTTGCCCGGCACCACCGACAAGCCATACAGCAGGCCGCCGGTGCGCACCCAGTCGCCATGCGCTTCCGGCCAGCCGAGCACGCCGGCGGAATTGGACAATGCGCGTGGCCCGTCCAAGCCTTGCACGGCTTCGTTGAAGCGGCGGATCTGTGCGCGTGTCTGGTCGCCTTCGAATGCCTCGGACTCGGAGAAATGCGTGAGCAGGCCTACTTCGGGATCGATCGCAGGCATCGCCGACAGGCGCGCATGAATCTCGGCCGCGCGTTCCGGCGCAAAGCCCAGGCGATGCATGCCGGTATCGACCTTCAGCCACACGCGCAGCGGGCCGCGCGCGGGCGAGGCTTCGTCGAGCCAGGCCAGTTGCGACTCGTGATGGATCGCGGCATCCAGCTGCAGGCGCTGCATCTCCGCGATATCGCTGGCGCGGTCCGGACCGGACAACACCACGATGCGCTGCCGGTGCCCCGCCGCGCGCAGCCGCAGCCCGTCACCCTGCGCCGCCACCGCGAAGGCATCCGCGGCGCCATCCAGCGCGCGCGCCACGCGTTCCAGGCCATGCCCGTAGGCGTCGGCCTTGACCACCGCCATGACCTTGGCCGGCGCAGCCATCGCCTTGATGCGGGCGAGGTTGTGACGCAGAGCGCCGAGGTGGATGGTGGCGACGGTGGTACGGCTCATGATTCCTTGGTGCCGCGCGGGTGGCAGCGGCTGTATGGCGGCGGGCGTGATCGCGGAAAAGCTTAGCAGGCCGGGTCTGCGGCGGCCGGGGCTGGCGCGGGGAAATTCGCGGGCACACTCAGTGTCCGATGGAAGCCCTTCTCCCTCCGGGAGCGCGCGGGGAGGGCACAGGGATGTGCCCGGCTTTGAGGAGCGAGGAAGGTGGCGGCAGCCGGATGAGGGTACGGCCCGAGTGCAACGCTCCACTCCGCCCGCACCCTCACCCCAACCCCTCTCCCGACGGGAGAGGGGCTTTTCTCAAGCATGCGACGCCGCATGCAACACGATCACCCCACCCACGATCAGCACGATGCCCGCCACCCGCCCTGGCGTCAGCGCCTCGCCGAAGCACAGCGCCCCGAGCAGCGCCGTACCCGCCGCGCCCAGGCCGGTCCACACCGCATAGGCGCTGCCCACCGGCAAGACCGCCAGCGCCCGCCCCAGCAGCCACACGAACGCCGCCAGCGCCACCAGCGACAAGGCCGTCCAGCCCGGGCGCGTATAGCCCTGGGCGAACTTCATCGACAGCGCCCACAGCACGTCGAGCGCGCCGGCACAGAGCAGCATCAGCCACGCGCTCGAGGGCTTCATCGCAGCTTCTCGGCCTGCTGCGCGGCCAGCACGCTTGGCCTGGCGCCGATCCGTTCCAGCCAGGCCTGCAGTTGCGGGAACGCGTCCAATGGCAGCTTGCACGGCTTGGCCCAGCTCACGATGGCGAACAGATAGGCATCGGCCACGGTGAAGGCCGGGCCAAGCAGAAAGCCGCGCCCGTCGAGCTGATGCTCGACCAGCTCCAGCCGCTTGGCGATGCGCGCCCTGGCCACTTCGGCGGCCTGCTCGCCGTACTCCGGATGGAACAGCCACGGACTGAACATCTTGTGCAGCTCCGAGCTGATGTAGACCAGCCAGCGCATCGATTCATAGCGCTGCAGCGGGGTGGCCGCGGGCAGCAAGCCGCGTTCCGGCTGCAGGTCGGCCAGGTATTGCAGGATCGCCACGCCTTCGCTGAGCAGGCTGCCGTCGTCCAGTTGCAGCAGCGGCACGTAGCCGTTGGGGTTGAGCCTGCGGTAATCGGCCTGGGCCGAGGCGATCACTGGCGGGGCGCCGAGGCGCACGCGCTCCAGCTCGACCTCGAGCCCGAGTTCGCGCAACACGATATGCGGGGCCAGGGAGCAGGTACCGGGGGTGAAGTAGAGTTTCATGCGAGCCTCCTGTGGGGAGGCGGCAGCATCCCGCCATGGGCCCGCCGGCACCATTTGTCGCCGGCACAAGGAAAGCTTGCGCATGAAGTCAGGCGATTGGTCACTCGACGATCTGGCGCTGGTGCGCGCCATCGCCGCGCACGGCAGCCTGGCCGGCGCGGCGCGCGAACTGGGCGTGGATCATTCCAACGCGTTCCGCCGGCTCGGCGCACTGGAAGCGCGCACCGGCGTCACGCTGTTCCGGCGCAGCCGCCGCGGCTACGAGGCGACCGAAGCGGGCGAGCTGGCCGCGGCCGCCGCCGAGCGCGTGCTGGCCGAGACCGCGCTGCTGT
Source organism: Dyella sp. 2RAB6 (assembly GCF_052115385.1). Taxonomy (NCBI): domain Bacteria; kingdom Pseudomonadati; phylum Pseudomonadota; class Gammaproteobacteria; order Lysobacterales; family Rhodanobacteraceae; genus Dyella; species Dyella sp. 2RAB6. The sequence continues at coordinate 80,285 of NZ_JBFRGP010000001.1, read as the reverse complement.
CGCGCGAACTGCAGGGACGCGACCAGCGCGTGCAGGGACTGCTGCGCGTCACCGCGCCGGACACGCTGGTGCGCCACGTGGTGGCACTGTGCGGCGCGTTCGAAGCGCAGCATCCGTCGGTGCGCTTCGAATTGGTGATCAACAACGCCTTCCTTACCCTGCAGAAACGCGATGCCGATGTGGCGCTGCGCCCGGCGCGCAGCTCGCCGGCGGGGCTTGCCGTGCGCAAGCTGGCGCCGATCGCTACCGCGGTCTATCAGGCCAAAGGAAAGCGCGGACAGGCGAATGCCGGGCGCTGGATCGGCCTGGGCGGTGCGCTCGCCCATCTCGACGCCGCGCAATGGCTGCACACCCACGTCGAACCCGCGCAGATCGCCCTGGTGGTCGACACCCTGCCCGCCGCGCTCGCCGCCTGCGAAGCCGGCATGGGCCGCGCCCTGCTGCCCTGCTTCTACGCCGAGGCTTCGCCACATCTGCGCCGCCTCGGTCCGCCGTTGGCGGAAGTGCAGTCGCAGCTATGGTTCGTCACCCATCCGGATCTGCGCCGCGCGACCCGCGTGCGGCTGTTCCGCGATTTCACCCTGGCCTGGGTGCAGCAGCACGCGGCGGAGTTCTGGCCAGCGGACTGACTTGCCTGGCCACACCCGCTTCGTCACCCAGCGAGAAACTTGCCGTGTTTACTCGAACGCCCCGACGAACGAATCCGGCGCGTAATTCATGAACTTGGTGTAGTGGCCGAGGAAGGTCAGCTTCACCGTATCGGTCGGACCGTTACGCTGCTTGCCGATGATGATTTCGGCCAGGCCCTTATCCGCGGACTCCTTGTTGTAGTAGTCGTCGCGGTAAATGAACATGATCACGTCGGCGTCCTGCTCGATAGCGCCGGACTCGCGCAGGTCGGACATCATCGGACGCTTGTCGGCACGCTGCTCCAGCGAGCGGTTGAGCTGTGACAGGGCGATCACCGGGCAGTTGAGTTCCTTCGCCAGGCCTTTCAGCGAGCGCGAGATCTCGGAGATCTCGGTGGCGCGGTTTTCCTTGTTGCCGGGCACCTGCATCAGCTGCAGGTAGTCGATCACGATCAGGCCCAGGCCGCCGTGCTCGCGATGCAGGCGGCGCGAGCGCGAGCGCAGTTCCACCGGCGACAGGCCGGGGGTGTCGTCGATAAAGATCTTGGCCTCGGACAGCAGCGCGATCGCATTGGTGACGCGCGGCCAGTCCTCTTCGGCCAGATCGCCGTTGCGCAGATGCTGCGCATGGATGCGGCCGACCGAGGAAATCATGCGGAAGGCCAGCTGCGAGGCCGACATTTCCATGGAGAAGATCGCCACCGCCTTCTTGGCGCCCAGCGCGGCGGCCTCGGCGATGTTCACCGAGAACGCAGTCTTGCCCATCGAGGGACGCGCCGCGACGATGATCAGGTCCGACGGCTGCAGGCCGGAGGTGAGTTCGTCCAGGTCGGTGAAGCCGGTGGAGATGCCGGTGAGCTGGCCGCGGTTTTCGTAGCGCTCGGACAGGATGCGGAAGGCGTCCTTCACCGCCTCGCGCATCGACACGGTGTCCTTCTTGCCGCGCGCGCCGGACTCGGCGATCTTGAACACGCGCTGCTCGGCGCTTTCCAGCACCTCCTGCACGCTGCGGCCTTCGGGGCGGTAGCCGTCCTCGGTGGTTTCGGTGCCCGCATCGATCAGCTGCCGCAGGATCGACTTCTCGCGCACGATGTCCGCATAGGCGGCGATATTGGCGGCGCTGGGCGTGGAGTTCGCCAGTTCGACCAGATAAGTGGCGCCGCCGACCAGCTCGGCCAGGCCGTTGGCCTCGAACCAGTCGCCCAGGGTCACCGCGTCGCAGGGCATGCCCTTGTTGGCCAGCTCGGTGATGGCGCGCCAGATCAGGCGGTGATCCTTGCGGTAGAAATCCTGCTCGCTCAGGCGGTCGGCCACCTTGTCCAGCGAATCGGGGGACAGCATCAGGCCGCCCAGCACCGCCTGCTCGGCCTCGATGGAATGCGGCGGCACGCGCAGCGCCTCGATGGCGGAGTTGCCGTGCTTGCGATCGGGGGCAAAGGGCATCGAGTCTCCTCGCGAGTTGCCGGGCGAATCCGACCAACGCGGATCGTCGCCATCAGAGGATACGCGGCGTTTTCTCATGCGACGAGACCATAACTCTGTGGATAAGCTGTGGGTACCGGTGGATAACCATCCCCGGCGAGGAGTCTTCACCCCCAAAACAAACGGGCGCCCTGGGGCGCCCGTCTGATCAGCAAGGCTGAGGACCGGCTTACTTCTCGCCGATCACCGTCACCTTGACGGTCGACTGCACGTCGGCGTGCAGCGCGACGACCACTTCGAACTCACCCGTCACGCGGATCGGGCCTTCGCCCTGGATCACTTCGTTCTTGTTGATGTCGTGGCCGGCGGCCTGCAGGGCGTCGGCGATCTCGCGCGGACCGACCGAACCGTACAGCTTGCCTTCCGGGCTGGCATTGGCGGCGATGGTCACCGCAACGTCGACCAGCTTGGCCTGGCGCGTGGTGGCGTCGGACATCTGCTTGTTGGCCTTCGCTTCGTACTCGGCGCGGCGCTTCTCGAAGCTTTCGAGGTTGGCGGCGGTGGCCCGTGCGGCCTTGCCCTGCGGCAGCAGGTAGTTACGGCCGTAGCCCGGCTTCACCTTGACCTTGTCGCCCAGGTTGCCGAGGCCGCGGACTTTCTCGAGGAGGATCAGATCCATGGTTTATTCCTTTTCGTTAGCACCGGTGTGGCCCGGCGCAGCCGTGGACGGTTGTCCGAAGAGTTGAGGAGGCGCCCGGCGCGAGGCCGGGCGCGATCCATCAGACGTCGTGGTTGTCGGTGTACGGCAGCAGCGCCAGGAAGCGCGCGCGCTTGACCGCAGTGGCCAGCTGGCGCTGGTAGCGCGCCTTGGTGCCGGTGATGCGGCTCGGCACGATCTTGCCGTTCTCGGTGATGTACTGGCGCAGCGTGTTGAGATCCTTGTAATCGATCTCCTTCACGTTTTCGGCCGTGAAGCGGCAGAACTTGCGGCGGCGGAAGAACTTGGACATGGCTGTGCTCCTGATCAGTCGTCGCTGTCGCGGTCGTTGTCGTTGCGGCTGCCGCGACGGTCGTCGCTGCCTTCGCTGTCGCTGTCGTCATCGCGGCGGCGCGAGGACTTGGCGTCATCCTTTTCCTTGGACTTCAGGATGAAGGACGGCTCGGTATCGGCGATGTCGCGCTTGATCACCAGGTGGCGCAGCACGGCGTCGTTGAAGCGGAAGCCCGACTCCAGCTCGTTCAGCGCGGCCTGGCCGACTTCGATGTTGAGCATGACGTAGTGAGCCTTGGCCAGGTTCACGATCGGGTAGGCCAGCTGGCGGCGGCCCCAGTCTTCCAGGCGATGGATCTTGCCACCGTCGGTCTCGATCAGCGCCTTGTAGCGCTCGACCATGGCCGGGACCTGCTCGCTCTGGTCCGGATGGACCAGGAACACAACTTCGTAATGACGCAGAGTCGTCATTGGTAGGTAACTCCTTGCGGATGCGGCCCTTTCGGGGCCTGGCAGCCTCCCGCTGGATGCGGTGAGGCAAGGGCCTGCCCGGACCTTTTTCGTCTGGACAGAAGCGGAATTATAAACGGGCGTGCGGGTTTACCGCAAGCGGCAGGCCCGGCCGGGCCTCAGGAGATGGTGAAACTCTCGCCGCAGCCGCACTCGCCGGTGGCGTTGGGGTTGTGGAACACGAAGGCCGCGTTGAGGCCCTGGCGCTGGAAGTCGATCACCGTGCCGTCCACCAGGGGCAGGCTCTTGGCGTCGACGATCAGGCGCACGCCGTCCAGTTCCAGGGTCTGGTCCTCGGGCGAGACGCTGTCGGCCAGGTCCACCACGTAGGCGAAGCCCGAGCAGCCGGTGCGCTTCACGCCGAAGCGGACGCCGGCGGCGCCCGGCGTGGTGGCCAGGAAGTGGCGCATGCGTTCGTTGGCGGCGGGAGTGATGCTGATGGTCATGGCGGGAACTGATGGCACGAAATGGGGATCGGAACGTCGCGGTCCGGTCGAAGCCTACATTATGATCGAGGTTTGCCCCCGGCCGCTGCGATGCGGCGGGGCGCTCCAGCGCGCTTTGCAGCCCGATTTTCTTCAATTACATGTGCCAGATGCGGCACCCCAGCAGGAGTTTCAATCCATGACGGTGGTCAGTGTCAAACAGGCCCTCTCCGGCAAGCTCGAGGCCGGCAGCAAGGTGACGGTCCGGGGCTGGGTGCGTACCCGGCGCGATTCCAAGGCCGGCCTGTCCTTCGTCAATCTCACGGACGGCTCCTGCTTCGCCCCGATCCAGGCCGTGGTGCCAGCCACCCTGGCCAACTACGAAACCGAGGTGAAGCACCTCACCGCCGGCGCCGGCCTGATCGTCAGCGGCACCCTGGTGCCCTCGCAGGGCCAGGGCCAGAGCTTCGAGCTGCAGGCCGACAGCGTCGAGGTCACCGGCCTGGTCGACGACCCGGAAACCTATCCGATCCAGCCCAAGCAGCACTCCATGGAATTCCTGCGCGAGGTGGCCCACCTGCGCCCGCGCACCAACCTGTTCGGCGCGGTCACCCGCGTCCGCCACACGATGATGACGGCGATCCACCGCCACCTCACCGAGCAGGGCTTCTTCTGGATCAACACCCCGATCATCACCACCTCCGACGCCGAAGGCGCCGGCGACATGTTCCGCCTGTCCACCCTGGACCTGGCCAACCTGCCGCGCCTGCCGGACGGCAAGATCGACTTCCGCAAGGACTTCTTCGGACGCGAGGCCTTCCTCACCGTGTCCGGCCAGCTCAACGTCGAGGCGTACGCGCTGGCGATGAGCAAGGTCTACACCTTCGGCCCGACCTTCCGCGCCGAGAACTCCAACACCCCGCGCCACCTGGCCGAGTTCTGGATGGTGGAGCCGGAAATCGCCTTCGCCGACCTCACCGCCAATGCCGATTGCGCCGAAATCTTCCTCAAGGCCATCTTCAAGGCGGTGCTGGACGAGCGCGCGGACGACATGGCGTTCTTCGCCGAGCGCGTGCTGCCGGAAGCGGTGACCCGCCTGGAGCACTTCATCGCCCAGCCGTTCGAGCGGATCGACTACACCGAGGCGGTGGAGATCCTGAAGAACTGCGGCCAGAAGTTCGAGTTCCCGGTCGCCTGGGGCATCGACCTGCAGACCGAGCACGAACGCTACCTGGCCGAGAAGCACGTCGGCCGCCCGGTGGTGGTGATGAACTATCCGGAGCAGATCAAGGCCTTCTACATGCGCCTGAACGACGACGGGAAGACCGTCGCCGCGATGGACGTGCTGGCCCCCGGCATCGGCGAGATCATCGGCGGCAGCCAGCGCGAGGAGCGCCTGGACTACCTCGACCGCCGCATGGCCAAGTTCGGTCTCGATACCGCCACCTACGGCTGGTACCGTGATCTGCGCCGCTACGGCACGGTGCCGCACGCGGGCTTCGGGCTGGGCTTCGAGCGCCTGCTGGTTTACGTTTGCGGCCTCGCCAATATCCGCGACGCCATCCCCTACCCTCGTGCCGCCGGCACGGCCGAGTTCTGATCTCGAAGATGCCTTCACGCCGACTGCTCCTCGTCCCGCTGTTCGCCGTGGCCGTGCTGGCCCTCGGCGCCTGCCACCAGGTCAAGAAGCTGGTGCCGCCGAACTTCCGCTCGCCGGAGGACAGCAGCACGGCGCTGGACCAGGCCAAGGCCACGCTGCAGCAGGCCACGCCCTGCTGCAGCAGCTACGCGGACTTCTCGTTCCAGAACCTGCTGCCGTGGGAACCCAAGCGCTTCGAGCTGGGCCCGGGCAGCCTGGTCGCCAGCATCAATGGCGAGCGCAGCTATTTCCTCAGCTTCCGCCTGCCGCCGGACAGCAAGCTGCCGTACCGCATTGCGATCAAGGCGGAATTGAACGGCCGCTGGCTGCGCGCCAGCTATCTGTTCGGCCCCACCGTGACGCTGCTGGACGAAGCCTTCCAGCCGGTCAGCAGCGAAGACATCCCGCTGTGCGAGCACATGGGCTGGACCAGCGAGACCACCGGCGCGTTCGGCAGCGTCAAGGTCACCAGCAAGCAGGCGCGCTACCTGGTGCTGTACAGCTCGGCCAAGCAGCAGGCCGACAGCACCTATTGGGAACAGTCGCCCGCGGCGTTCTCCGCCGAGGCACCGGTGAAGATGGCCACCGCCGGCAGCTTCCGCATTCCGCACGGACCGGACGGCTCGGTGTGGGTCGGCCTGATGAACAGCACCTTCGCCGACGCGGTGGACAGCTCGATCTGCGGCAAGGCGCCGAAGGGCGACGGCGTGCTCAACACGCTGCGCACCGCGCTGCCGGTGCCGCTGTGGCCCGGCGCGGATCCGGCGGCCAAGCCCGGCACGGTGAACACCCCGGCGGCCGATACTCCGGCCAGGCCCGACGACGGCAACCAGGCCAAGCCGGACTGATCGTCCGCGCCCACGCTTACGCATACACCCGGAATCACCCGCATGCTCACGTTCTATCTCTCGCTCCTGTTCGCCGGCGTGGTGTTCTTCCTGCTGCATTTCTTCGCGCAGGTGCGCATCGTCAGCCTGCTGCGCACGCGCCATCCGGCGCAGTGGAAGATCATCGCCGAGACCGAAACCGGCCGCACCGGCCTGCTCGGCGTGTGGATGCGCCTGCAGCTGGCGCTGCGCTCGCCGATCCTGCCGGCGCTGGAAGACGTTGCCATCACCCGCTGGCGACGGGTGTGGCGCTATTGTCCGTGGGGTGCATGGCTGTGCTGGTTCGCAGCGCTGGGCCTGCAATGGATGGCGCACTGATTCACTGATCCTGATTCACCGATCCTGATTCACCGATATCCGCTGATACCTGGAGAGTGTCGTCATGCAGCTGGATCTGAGCGGGCGTCACGCCCTGGTCTGCGGTGCCTCGCAAGGCATCGGCCGCGCCGCCGCGATCGAACTGGCTGCCCTCGGCGCCAACGTCACCTTGCTGGCGCGCTCCACCGAGAAGCTCAAGGCACTCGCCGAAGCCCTGCCGCGCGTGCATGCGCAGCAGCAGCACCGCTGGCAATCGGCGGACATGCTCGATACCGCCAAGCTGTTCACCGCCGCCACCGACGCGGTCGCCACCGAGCCGGTGCAGATCCTGATCAACAACACCGGCGGCCCGCCCGGCGGCAGCGCGCATACCGCCGAAAGCGCGGCGTTCGAAGCGGCGTTCCGCCAGCACGTGCTGGCCGGACAGGCGCTGGTGCAGTCGGTGTTGCCCGGCATGCGCAGCAGCGGCTACGGCCGCATCGTCAATGTGATTTCCACCTCGGTGAAAGAACCGATTCCGGGGCTCGGCGTGTCCAACACCATCCGCGCCGCCGTCGCTGCCTGGGCCAAGACCCTGGCCGGCGAACTGGCCGGCGAAGGCATCACGGTCAACAACGTGCTGCCGGGCTACACCCGCACCGCGCGCCTCGACGGCCTGCTGGAAACGCAGAGCGCCAGCAGCGGCCGCAGCCGCGAGGAACTGGAGCGCGGCATGCTCGCCAGCGTGCCCGCCGGCCGCTTCGGTGAAGCGGAAGAAGTCGCCTCGGTGATCGCCTTCCTGTGCACGCCGGCCGCGGCCTACGTCAATGGCGTGAGCATCGCGGTGGACGGCGGCCGCACGCGCGCCCTGTCCTGAAGCCATACCTCGGCGTCCGGTGCATTCGCGCGCCCCAGGGATTAAGCTTGTGCGGATGCCCAGCCTGCGCCTCGCCAACCTGATCGACGGTCGCCTGCAGGCGCCGCGCCAGGATCGTTGGCTCGATGTGTTCGAGCCGGCCACTGGCGAGGTTTTCGCGCATTGTCCCGATTCCTCCGCTGACGACGTCGATGCCGCCGTCGTCGCCGCACGCGCAGCTGCGCCGGCCTGGGCAGCCACCTCGACCGAACAGCGCGCGCAGCTGCTGCAGCGCCTTTCCGATCTGATCGAAGCACGCCTGGACGAATTCGCCGCGCTCGAATCGCGCGACAGCGGCAAGCCGCTGAGCCTGGCGCGCAGCCTCGACATCCCGCGCGCGGTAAGCAACCTGCGCTACTTCGCCGCGGCGATCGTGCCGTGGAGCAGCGAGTCGCATGCGATGGAGCTGGGCGCGATCAACTACACGCTGCGCCAGCCGCTCGGCGTGGTCGGCTGCATCAGTCCGTGGAACCTGCCGCTGTACCTGTTCACCTGGAAGATCGCGCCCGCGCTGGCCGCGGGCAACACGGTGGTGGCCAAGCCGTCCGAGATCACGCCATGCACGGCCGCGCTGCTGGGCGAGCTGAGCATCGAAGCCGGCTTTCCGCCCGGCGTGCTGAACATCGTGCAGGGCCGCGGCCCGAGCGTGGGCCAGGCGCTGGTCGAGCATGCCGAGGTAAAGGCGGTGTCGTTCACCGGCAGCACGCGCACCGGCGCGCAGATCGCCGCAGCCGCGGCGCCGCGCTTCAAGAAACTGTCGCTGGAACTGGGCGGCAAGAATCCGGCGATCGTGTTCGCCGATGCGGAGCTGAGCGAGGCCAACCTCGACACCATCGTGCGCTCGGGCTTCGCCAACCAGGGCGAGATCTGCCTGTGCGGTTCGCGCCTGCTGGTACAGCGCTCGATCTATGCGGCTTTCCGCGAACGCTATCTCGCCAAGGTGCGTGCGCTGCGCGTGGGCGATCCGCGCGAGGCGTCCAGCGACCTGGGCGCGCTGGTCTCGCGCGAACATTTCGAGAAGGTACTGGATTGCATCGCGCAGGCCCGCGCCGAAGGCGGCGAGGTGCTGTGCGGCGGCGATGCGCTCGCCCTGCCCGGTCCGCTGGCCGGTGGCTGGTATGTCGCGCCGACGGTGCTCGAAGGCCTCGCTCCCGCGGCCAGCACCAACCAGCAGGAAATCTTCGGCCCGGTGGTCAGCCTGATTCCGTTCGACGACGAGGACGAAGCGCTGGCGATCGCCAACGGCACCGGTTACGGCCTGGCTGCTTCGCTATGGACCAGCGACCTGTCGCGCGCGCATCGCTTCGGTGCGCGCCTGGACTTCGGCATCGTCTGGATCAACTGCTGGCTGCTGCGCGACCTGCGCACGCCGTTCGGCGGCAGCAAGCAATCCGGAGTCGGCCGCGAAGGCGGGGTCGAGGCGCTGCGCTTCTTCACCGAACCGAAGAACATCTGCATCCGTTACTAAAGAGGCCTCGCCTTGAACAGTCCCTTGCAAGACCTGCTCGACAGCAACCGCCGCTGGTCCGCCGCCGTGCGCGGCGAAGACCCGCACTTCTTCGAACGCCTCGCCCAGCAGCAGGCGCCGAAGTACCTGTGGATCGGCTGCTCCGATTCGCGCGTGCCGGCCACCCAGATCGTCGACCTGCCGCCGGGCGATATCTTCGTGCAGCGCAATGTCGCCAACGTGGTCTCGCATACCGACCTCAACTGCCTCAGCGCCATCCAGTTCGCGGTCGACGTGCTGAAGGTGGAACACATCCTGGTGGTCGGCCATTACGGCTGCGGCGGCGTGCAGGCGGTGCTGGACGATCGCCGGCTGGGCCTGGTCGACAACTGGCTGCGCCACGTGGCCGACGTCGCGCAGAAGCACACCGGCATGCTCGCCGCACTGGACCTGATGCAGTTGCGCAATACCCGCCTGTGCGAACTCAATGCGATCGAGCAGGTGGTCAACGTCTGCCACACCACCATCGTGATGGATGCGTGGGAGCGCGGGCAGAAGCTGTCCGTGCACGCCTGGTGCTACAGCCTGTTCGACGGCCACATCAACGACCTCGGTCTGCACGTGAGTGCGCGCGAGCAGCTGTATCCGGCCTACCAAGATGCGCTGCGCCGCCTCACCACCGGCCCGGCCCTGCCGCGATGAACGACGGCGTGGTCCGCACCGACAAGGCGCCCGCGCCGGTGGGCGCGTATCCGCACGCGCGGCGCGTCGGCAACCTGCTGTTTCTTTCCGGCGTGGGTCCGCGCATGCCCGGCAGCAACGGCATTCCCGGCAATGTCACCGATGCCGGGGGACGCCTGCTCAGCTACGACATCGAAGCGCAGTGCCGCCAGGTGTTCGCCAATGTGCGCCACGTACTCGAAGCCAGCGGCGCGCGCTGGGAAGACCTGGTCGACGTCACCGTCTTCCTGACCGACATGGCGCGCGACTTTCCCGCCTACAACCGCCTCTACGCCGAATACTTCGCCGGCGTCGACGCCTGCCGCACCACGCTGGGCGTCACCGACCTGCCGACGCCGATCGCGATCGAGCTGAAGTGCATCGCGGCGCTATCGGCGAGTACCTGAAAGATGAAACCCTTCTCCCTCCGGGAGCACGCGGAGAGGGCACAGGGATGTGCCCGGCTTTGAGGAGCGAGGAAGGTGGCGGCAGCCGGATGAGGGTACGGGCGGAGCGGCGCACATCACTCTTGCTACTCCGCCCGTACCCTCACCCCAACCCTCACCCCAACCCCTCTCCCGGTGGGAGAGGGGCTTTAAGCGCGCAAAGAAAAACCCCGGCGGCCTGAGCCCCGGGGCTTCGATCCACCGGCCTGCGCTCAGGGCGACGTGGTAGTGGCCGGCATGGCGCTCTTCTTGGAGCTCTTCGAACCCTTCGCCGCCTTGTGGCCCTTGCTCTTGGAATGCTTGGCGTGATGCGTCGCCGACTTGGTCGTGCCCGTCTGCGGTGCGGCCGCGCCGTCCTGGGCGAGCACCGATCCGGAAAAGGCGACAGCCGCGATGAGCAGGGAAGCGATGGCCAGTTTGCGCATGGGGAAAACCTCGAAATCCTTGGATAGCCGCGGGCCCGGCCGGAACCCGGCGTCACGGGTGGCGCGGCGGGTTCACCTTGGCACGTTCGAGGCTGCGCTGGAAGCGGGAAAAGCAGCGGTTTCCGTATACGTGGAAGCCGTGGAGTTCTTGACTTTGCGGCATGCCGTCAAGCGTCGAAATTCCTTGCGCTCAGGCCACGCACAAGCGCAGCAGGGACAGGATCAGCGGCTGCAGCCGCGCGGCCTTCGCCTCGTCGTAGGCGAAGCTGTCCTCGTCCATGTAGTTGAGCTGCGCCAGCTCCAGCTGCACGGTCTGCACGCCCTGCTCCGGCCGGGCGTACTGCCGCGTGATATAGCCGCCCTTGAAGCGGCCGTTGACGATGAAAGCGTAGTCGGACTGCGCCTTCAGGCAGGCCGCCAGCTGCGCCTGCAGCGCGGGCGAGCAGCTGGCGCCGTCGGCGGTGCCGAGGTTGAGGTCGGGCAGCCGGCCTTCGAACAGCATCGGTACGCGGCTGCGGATCGAATGGCCTTCCCACACCGTCACGCGTCCGTGCGCCGCCAGCAGCCGCGCAATTTCCTGCGCGAGCGCCTGGTGATACGGCCGCCAATAATCGTTTACCCGCTGTTGAACTTCTGCCGCATCGGGCTCCTGCCCGTCCAGGTACAGCGGCGCGCCGTCGAAGCCGATGGTCGAGACCAGGCCGGTCTCGCGCTGGCCCGGATAAAGCGCGTGTCCATCGGCCGGACGGTTGAGATCGACCACGTAGCGCGACGCCTGTGGGCGGATCACGCTCGCACCGAGCAGCTCGGCCAGCGGCTGGTACAGGCGGCCGACGTGCCAGTCGGTATCGGGCGCGCGGCGCGCGGCGGGATGCAGGCGCGCGGCAATGGCCTCGGGAATGAAGCTGCCGTCGTGCGGCAGGCTGATCAGCAGCGGCGCGCTGCCTTGGTGCAGGGTGCAGGTATCCATCGGTGCAGTGTAATGGCGGCGCATGCGCAGCATGCATAGGTTGGGGTGAGCGCAGCGAACCCCAACGGACCTCGCACCGCAAGCGCCACGCCCGGGTTCGCGGCGCTCATCCCAAGCTACGACATCAGCACCAGCTCTTCGCCCGAGCTGGGATGGATCGCCACCGTGGCGTCCAGGTCGCGCTTGCACGCGCCCATCTTCAGCGCCACCGCAAAGCCCTGCAGCATCTCGTCCGCGCCCGGCCCCAGCACGTGCACGCCGGCCACGCGTTCGTCCTCGCCCACGCAGACCAGTTTCATCAGGGTCTGGCCGTGCTGGCCGGCCAGCGCCCACTGCATCGGGGTGAAGCGGCTGCGATAGACGCGCACGCTGTCGCCGAACTTCTCGCGCGCCTGCGCCTCGGTCAGGCCGACGGCGCCCAGCGGCGGTTCGGAGAACACCACGCTGGGCACGTCGTGGTAATCGAGCTTCGCTTCATTCATGCCGCCGAACCAGCGCTCAGCCAGGCGCCGGCCGGCAGCCACCGCCACCGGCGTCAGCGCGAGGCGGCCGGTGACGTCGCCCAATGCGGCGATGCCGGGCACGTTGGTGTTCTGCCAGGCGTCGGTCAGCACGTGGCCGCGCCCGTCGCAGCGCACGCCGGCGGCGTCGAGATCGAGCCGTTCGGTATTCGGCACGCGGCCCAGCGCCCACAGCACGGCGTCGTAAGGTCCGCGCTCGCCGCAGCTGGTGTCGTCCAGCACGATCGCATCGCCGTCGCGGCGCGCGCCGGCGATACGTGCGCCGCTGGCCAGGGTGATGCCCTGGGTGCGCAGGTGTTCTTCCAGCGAGGCGACCAGCTCGGTGTCGAAGCCGCGCAGCATGCGTTCGCGCACGTGCAGCGTCACCTCGCTGCCCAGCGCGCGCAGCAGACCGGCGAATTCCACCGCGATGTAGCCGCCGCCGACCACGGCCACGCGCCGCGGCAGTTCGCGCAGCGCGAACATGTCGTCGGAAACCAGGCCCAGTTCGAAGCCCGGCAGCGGCAGGCGCAGCGGCCGCGCGCCGGTGGCGATCACGATCTGCGGCGCGCGCAGTTCCGCGCCGCTGTCGGTGGCGATGGTGTCCGGCGCGACGAAGCGTCCGGCCTCGCGCAGCCACTGCACGCCGGCGGCGGCCAGGCGCTCTTCGTAGCGCAGCTTGATGCCGTCGATATACGCCAGCCGCCGCTGCCGGAAATGCTCCCAGTCCAGCCTGCCCGGCCCGCCCTCGAAACCATAGGGCCCGGCCAGTTGCATCGCGTGCGCGAGCTGGGCGGCGAACCACAGCGATTTCTTCGGCACGCAGCCGACATTGACGCAGGTGCCGCCGAGCGCGCCGGGATCCAGCAGCGCGACGCGCGCGCCATGCCGCGCCGCGCGGAAGGCCATGGCCAGTCCGCCGGAGCCGGCGCCGAGCACGATCAGGTCGTAGGTATCGGCCATGCGTCGAGGTTCCTCGCGATGAAACTTGAATTCGAAACGGGCCACGCTAACGGCCGCCGCTGTAAGTCCACGTCAATCCGTCACAGGCCGAAGCGTGCCGGTGCATAAGGCGCCGGATCCAGCGCCGGCGTGCCGCGCCCGGCCAGCGCGGCGACCAGTTCGCCGGTCGCCGCCGACATGCTGACGCCCAGCATGCCGTGCGCGGTGGCCAGCAACAGGTTCGACCAGCGCGTGCTCGGGCCGATCAGCGGCACTTCGTCCATGCTCATCGGCCGCCAGCCCCACCATTCTTCCAGCACTTCCGGGCCTTCCGGCTCGCGCAGCGCGGCCGCCGCGCCGCGGCGCAGCGCATCCAGGCGCGTGCGGTTCAGGCCTTCGGCATAGCCGGAGAATTCCATGGTGCTGCCCAGGCGATAACCACTGCCCCAGGTGGTGACGCACACCGCCGCCTCGCGCAGCACCAGCGCATGGCGCGGCGCCAGCTCGGGACGCGTGTAGGTGATCGAATAGCCCTTGCCCGGCTGCATCGGCAGGCGCAGGTCCAGCAGCTTGCCCAGCAGCGGCGACCAGGCGCCGAGCGCCATCACCACTTGTTCGCCATGGAACACGCCGCGCGTGGTGCGCACGTGCGAGATGCGGCCGTGCTGCAGGCCGAACTGGTCGATGCGCGCACCGCTCTCGATCACCCCGCCCAGCTCACGCACGCGGCGCGCCAGTTCCGCGGCGTAGCGGTTCGGCCGCAGCTGCGCATCGCCGGGATGGAACAGGCCGCCGGCCACGCCGGGCAGCAGGGCCGGCTCCATCTGTTCCACTTCGTCGCCGCGCAGGCGCTCGACCGCGATGCCGAGGCGGTCCAGCACCTGCGCGTGATGGCGCTCGTCGGCCTCCATCTGCGCGCGGCCGCGGTAGACATAAAGCTCGCCGCCGGCGACGAATTCGCAGTCGAGCTGCTGCTCGCGCACCAGCGTTTCGAGGAGTGTGCGCGAGCGCTGCAGGATCGCCGAGCGGGCCCGCGTGGCGCGTTCGAAATCGCGCCAGTTGCAGCGCCGCGCGAAACCCAGCAGCCAGCGCAGGCGCTCCGGGTCGGGCCGGGGGTTGAGATATAGCGGCGCGTCGGCGCGGAACATCGAGCGCAGCGCCACGCCGACCATGCCCGGCATCGCCAGCGGCGCCGCGTGGCTGGGCGTGATGGTGCCGCAATTGCCGTGGGAACTGCCGCAGCCGGGCGTGCCCTGCTCCAGCACGCGGACCGAGGCGCCAGCCTGCAACAGGTAATAGGCACTGGCGAGGCCGATCACGCCGCCGCCGAGGATCAGAACATCACTGCGCGAAGCATCCATAGGGGCTATTGTAGCGGCGCGAGGCTGCTCCCCCGCCGGCCTCGTATCCGGGGGCAGGCATGGACAAGGACCAGGGCGTGGCGCGTCGGCACCTGCGGCTCGGCTGCATGCTGGCCTGCGCCATGCTGGGCGCCGGCTTCGCCGCGCCGGCCGCCGCCGACCAGGCCGCGCAGGCGCGCGACCTCTACGCCGAGCTGCAGCCGCTGAAGTCCGACCTGCAGCGCTACCAGCATCTGGTCGACGCCATCCCGCGGCTGGAACACGACGACCGCATCATGCCGCTGCAACTGCTGGCCGCGGTGGAGGACGAGCTGGGGCTGTACGACGAAGCGATCCGCGACTTCCCGTTCGACAACCGCGTCAGCTTCACCGGCGAACTGCCGCCGCCGGAGCTGTGGCGCGCGGACGATGCGGCCGAAGTCATCGGCAAGCTGGCCAAGGATCGGCGCATCGTGATGATCAACGAAGCCCACCACGACGGCCACACCCGCGCGCTGACCCTGGCCCTGCTGCCGCGCCTGCGCGCCGAAGGCTTCACCCACTTCGCCGCCGAAGCACTGCACGACGGCGACCCGGAGCTGGCCGGGCGCGGCTATCCGACACCGGCCAGCGGCAGCCAGTACCTGCACGAGCCGCTGTACGGCGAGATCGTGCGGCAGGCGCTGAAGCTCGGCTTCATCGTGGTGCCCTACGAGTCCGATGCGGCCACCGTTGCCGACCGCGAGAGCGGCCAGGCGCGCCAGCTTTATCGCAAGGTGTTCGAAGCCGATCCCAAGGCCAGGCTGTTCGTCCATGCCGGCTATGCGCATATCGACAAGGCGCCCGGCAATCTCGGCGCCGGCGTGCAGACCATGGCGATGCAGCTCAAGCAGATCACCGGCTTCGATCCGCTCAGCATCGACCAGACCCGCTGGCGCGATATCGGCGTCAGGCTCGACAACGATCCGTATCGCCAGCTGCTCGCGCTGTACAAGCCGCAGACCGCAGTGGTGCTGGTGCGCCGCGACGACGGCAGCGCCTGGAGCGCGGACCCGACGCGGCACGACGTCGACGTGATCCTGCCGCCGCCCGGCCACCAGCGCCGTCCGCGCTGGCTGAGCCTGGACGGCCGGCGCAGCTCGCGGCTGATCACCACCGACCTGTGCGCGGGACACCTGCCCTGCGTGGTGGAAGCGCGCTATGCGGACGAAGACGAGCAGGCGATCGCGGCCGATCGCTTCGCCTTCCTCGCCGCGGACGGGATGAGTTCGCTTTATCTGTATCCCGGCAAATACGTGCTGCGTGCGGCGGATGCGCAAGGCCGCACGCTGGCGGAGCGGAAACTGGAGGTGGCTCCATAACCGTGTTTGTTGCAGTGCTTTTGCATTTTTCGTTTCGGTGCAACTAGCTTTCACGCATCCAGGGGGGAACGGATTCATGCCATCGAGTCATCGGGTTTCGCGCACGGTCGCGGCCATCTGCTGTGCTTTCGGACTGCTGTACGGCGGCGCGCCGCGCGCCAGCGACATCGACCCATCCACGCTGGCCCTGCTGCGCGACCTCAAGCCGCTCACGGATGACCTGGCGCGCTATCGCTACCTGCTGGTAGCCATGCACAAGCTGCCGCTGGCCCAGCGCCTGGTGGCGAAGCAGCTGCTGGCCACCACCGAAAGCGAGCTGGGCCTGTACAGCCAGGCGCTGCGCGATTTCCCGATCGATAGCCGCAAGGTCTACACCGACCCGCTGCCCTCGCCCTCCAGCTGGCAGGCGGTGGATGCCGCCACGGCCATCGTCCAGCTCACCGCGGGGCGCCGGCTGGTGCTGATCAACGAGGCGCACCACGACCCGCATACCCGCGAACTCACGCTGGCTCTGCTGCCGCGCCTGAAGGCCGCCGGCTTCACCCACTTCGCGGTGGAAGCGCTGGGCGACGAGGACACCGAGCTGGCCAGGCGCGGCTATCCGCTGACCAGCAGCGGCAGCGAATACCTGCACGAGCCGCTGTACGGCGAACTGGTGCGCCGCGCGCTGCAGCTGGGCTTCGTGGTGGTGCCGTACGAATCGGATAACTCCTCGACGGCGGGACGTGAAACCGGCCAGGCGAAGAATCTCTACAAGCGGGTGCTCGCGGACCATCCGCAGGCGCGCCTGTTCGTGCATGCCGGCTACGCGCATATCGACAAGGCCAAGGGCCGGCTGGGCTGGGCCGCGCCGATGGCCGCCGAGCTGGCGCGGCTGAGCGGCATCGAGCCGCTGACGATCGACCAGACCCAGTTCCGCGAAGCCAATCCGCGCGTGCCGCATGCGGCCTACGACCAGCTGGTGATGACCTTCCATCCCACCGTGCCGGTGGTGCTGGAACGCAAGCCCGAGGCCGGCGCGTCCGGCGTGGCGGCATGGAGTTCCGATCCGGCGCTGCACGACGTATCGGTGATCCTGCCGCCCGACGGCAACGCGCCCAAGGACGCCAAGGCCGTGCCCGGCTGGTACACGCTGGACGGCGCAATGATCCCCGCCAAGCCTCCGGGCGAAAACGAGAAGCGCCCGGACTGGCTGGGGCTGGGCGGGCAGCGGCTGCCGCTGGCCGTCGACGGCGGCTTGTGCAAGGACAAGTTTCCCTGCCTGGTCGAGGCGTTCTACGCAAAGGAGCTCGATACCGCGGTGGCCGCGGATCGCTTCGCCTTCCTGGACTCGGACGCGCAGAGCGCGCTCTACCTGTTCCCTGGCGACTACCGCCTGCGCGTGCGCGATGCGGACGGCAAGGTACTGAGCGAGCGCGCCGTCACCATCGCCGGCACGCCGGCCAAATGAGCCGCGATCTCAAACGCCGCCGAGCCTCATATCAACCCTCAAGACTTCCATCCAACTCATTGATTTGCTAGCCTCGCGCCGTCGCTCGCCAGGGAATTCCGATGCGCCAGGCCACC
This sequence comes from Dyella sp. 2RAB6, assembly GCF_052115385.1. NCBI lineage: Bacteria > Pseudomonadati > Pseudomonadota > Gammaproteobacteria > Lysobacterales > Rhodanobacteraceae > Dyella > Dyella sp. 2RAB6. Next base: position 62,852 of record NZ_JBFRGP010000001.1, on the reverse strand, counting down.
ACCGCCCCGACCACCCGCCCGCCGTTCGCGCTGCGGCATGCGGTGCTGGGCCTGGTGATCCTGGCGCTGGCAGCCTGCTCCAGCGCGCCGCGCCGGCCGCAGCCGACCTATAAGGAATCCCGCTCCGCGCTGGCCAACCTGCCGGCGCGCGCGCCGGACGGCGCCGCCGGCACCGCCAACGACGTGCTGTTCCGCGCCATCGCCCTGGTCGGCACGCCGTACCGCTGGGGCGGCAACACGCCGGATGGCGGCTTCGATTGCAGCGGCCTGGTCGACTACATCTATCGCCAGGCCGCGGGCCTGCAGCTGCCGCGCACCTCACGCGAGATGTCGGCGATGAACGGCCACCGGGTCGGCATCATGAGCGACCTGGTCAGCGGCGACCTGGTGTTCTTCGGCAGCCGCAGCGGCATCAGCCATGTCGGCGTGTATGTCGGCAAGGGACGCTTCGTGCACGCGCCCAACAGCGGCGGCACGGTGCGCCTGGACGATATCGACGGTCCGTACTGGAAGGACCATTTCGCCTTCGGCAAACGGCTGCTCGACTAGTCTCCCCCTGCTTCGCCCTACGCTTCGGCGTGCCCTGAGGGCTGCCGCCTATCGCAGCGATTGAGAAATTGAATTGTACACAATTGAATTTTGCACCTAAGGTTCGCAGCCATGAAGACCGCCAAGCCCAGCACCAGCCCGGACGCCCTGTTGCTCGACCAGCAGCTGTGCTTCGCGCTCTACGCCGCCTCGCGCGCCGTGACCGCGGCGTACCGGCCGCTGCTGGAGGCGCTGGACCTGACCTATCCGCAATACCTGACCATGCTGGTGCTGTGGGAACAGGACGGCCTGACCGTGCGCGAACTCGGCCGCCGCCTGCAGCTGGACTCCGGCACCCTGACCCCGCTGCTCAAGCGCCTGCAGCAGGCCAGCCTGGTCTCCCGCGAGCGCCGCAGCAGCGACGAGCGCGAAGTGGAAATCCGCCTCACCCCGGCCGGGCGCGAACTGCGCGCCGCAGCCGAATCGATCCCCGCCTGTCTGGCGGCCCGGCTTTGCGTCGGCCCCGAGGACATGCGCCGCCTGCGCGACGAACTGCGAGAGCTCGCCGCGCGGGTACTGAGCCCCACCGCCCATTGATCCGCACCGAAGCCTGATCCACACCACCCCAACCCGAGGAACCACCATGAGCAACGGCACTGTCAGCAAGATCCTCTACACCGCCACCGCCACCGCCCACGGCGGCCGCGAAGGCCATATCCACAGCAGCGATGGCGTACTCGATTTCGACCTGAAGGTGCCGAAGGAACTCGGCGGCCCGGGCGGCCACGGCAGCAATCCGGAACAGCTGTTCGCCGCCGGCTACGCGGCCTGCTTCGAAGGCGCGGTGCGCTATGTGGCGCGCGAGCAGAAGGTGGCGCTGAAGGATGCGTCGGTCACCGCGCAGGTGGGCATCGGCCCGCGCGAGCCGACCGGTTTCGGCATCGCCGTGAAGCTGGAAGTGAACCTGCCGGGCCTCGACCGCGAGGTGGCGCAGAAGCTGATCGATACCGCGCACAGCGATATCTGCCCCTACTCGCATGCCACCCGCGGCAACGTCGACGTGCAGATCACGCTGGCTGCCTGATCGCTTCAGGCCAGGCAACGAAAAACGGCGCCCCAGGGCGCCGTTTTTGCGTGCATCGCGAACGCTGCGCTCAGTGCGCCTCGGCGCCCGGCGGATGCGCGTGGCCGTGCTGGATCTCTTCCTCGGTGCCGTCGCGCACGTCGTTGACGGTGACGTCGAAGTGCAGCGTCTTGCCGGCCATCGGATGGTTGAGGTCGACGTCGACCGCGCTCATGCCGACCTTGTGCACCACCACCACGCGGTGGCCGCCTTCCTTCAGCGCCAGCACGGTGGTGTCGCCCGCCTTGAGCCTGGCACCGTTCTGGAAGTACTTCTTCGGCACGCGCTGGATCTGGCCTTCCTGGCGCACGCCGTAGCCTTCTTCCGGCGCCACTTCCACCTGCAGCTTCGCGCCGGCCTCGTTGCCGTCCAGCGCCTTCTCCAGGCCGGGGATCAGCTGGCCATGGCCCAGCAGCACCCACAGCGGCTCGTTGCGATCGAGCGAGCTTTCCACCTGCTCGCCGTCCACCGTCAAGGTGTAGTGCAGCGAGATGACCTTGTCCTTGCCAGCCTTCATTGCCTGTCTCGTGATGTGCGAAAAGCGGGCATTCTAGCAGAGGCCTGAAGCCCCTCTCCCGTCGGCGACCCGAAGGTAGTCCCCGTGGGAGAGAGGGGCTGGGGTGAGGGTACGGGCGGAGTTAAGCGCCCCACTCCGCCCGTACCCTCATCCGGCTGCCGCCACCTTCTCCCGGAGGGAGAAGGACTCCTTCGTCAGCGTTCTCCAAAACCCACGCCCTGCTTCTCCGGCCCCAGCCATACCAGGAACGCCAGCACCAGGGCGATGCCGGCGATCCACGCGCTCATGGCGAAGGCCAGGTCGCCGCCGCGCCAGTCCGCGATCAGGTTCTGCGCATTGGCGGTATAGGCCGCCAGCAGGTTGCCCACCTGGTAGGCCACCCCGGGCAAGGTGCCGCGCACCGCGTCGGGCGAAAGCTCGTTCAGGTGGGTGGGCACCACGCCCCAGGCGCCCTGCACCATCACCTGGATCAAAAAGGCGCCGACCGAGAGCCACAGCATCGAACCGCCGTACATCCATAGCGGCACCACCGGGATGGCCAGCAGCGCCGCGGTCATCATGGTGCGCCGCCGCCCGAATTTTTCCGACAAACCGCCAAAGAACAGCCCGCCGAACATCGCGCCCAGGTTGAGCATCGCCACCAGCAGGAAGGCTGCGCCGGAGCCGGTCGGCAGGTGCAGGACCTCTTCCTCGAAGGTGTGGTACAGGTCCTGCGAGCCATGGCTGAACATGTTGAACGCGGCCATCAGCAGGGTCAGGTAGAAGGCCAGCTTCCAGTGGCCGCGCATCTGCTCGAACAGGCCGCGCTTGGCGCGCTCCTCGCGCCCCGCCTCCCATACCGGCGATTCCGGCACGCTGGAGCGGATGTACAGCACCAGCAGCGCCGGCGCCGCGCCGACGATGAACAGGCCGCGCCAGCCGATGTGATCCACCAGCAGCCAGTTCACCAGCGCACCGAGAAAGAAGCCGCAGGGATAGCCGCTCTGCAGCAGGCCCGAGACCAGGCCGCGCGTGCGCGGCGGGATGCTCTCCATCGCCAGCGAAGCGCCCAGCCCCCATTCGCCGCCCATCGCCACGCCGAACAGGAAGCGCAGCACCAGGAATACGCCGAGCGAAGGCGCGAACGCGGTGGCCAGCTCGAACAGCGAGAACAGCACCACGTCGATCATCAGGATCGGCCGCCGTCCGTAGCGGTCGGCCAGCCGTCCGAACAGGAAGGCGCCGAGCGGCCGCGCCGCCAGGGTCAGGAACAGGCCGTACAGCACCTGCGCCTTGTCGGCGTGGAATTCCTTGGACACCGCGACGATCACGAACGTCAGCAGGAAGTAGTCGAACGCATCCAGCGTCCAGCCCAGGAAGCTCGCCAGCACGGTGTGGCGCTGCGTGGAATTCAATTCCCGCAAGGGCTCGAACAGGCGCATGGAAACTCCATGGATAGCGACGAGTGGCGCCACAAGACACCAATGCGCGCCGCGGTGCAAGGCCGCGTTTGCCCGCTACGCATCGTTCACGCCATGCGCATGGCAGCGCCGGTGCGCGCGGGCTAGTCTGCGCAATCCGGGATAGTTTGCGGAACGATGGCCCCCCTCTCGCACCGAGACATCGCCACCTGCTACGCCGGCCCGTTCCAGCGCAGCTACGTGCGCGGCAAGCTCGCCTCCGATCCGGTCTACGCGGCCACCGCCGACGCCATCGACGGCAGCGCCCTGCCCGTGCTCGACATCGGCTGCGGCATCGGCCTGCTCGGCCTGTACCTGCATGCGCGCGGCACGTTGCCGCGCTACGTGGGCCTGGATCGCGACGAGCGCAAGATCGCCAAAGGCCGCGCGGCGGTGCGCCGTGCGGGGCTGGAGCAGGCGATCGAGCTGCGCACCGCCGACGCCGCGGCGCTGCCGGCACTGCACGGGCACGTAGCCCTGCTGGACATGCTGCATTACCTGCCGCGCGAGGCGCAGGCCGCGCTGCTGCAGGCGGCCATCGCCCATCTCGCCCCCGGCGGCGTGCTGGTGATCCGCAGCGTGCTGCGCGACGGCAGCTGGCGTTTCCAGGCCACCCGGGCCGAGGAGGTATGGCTGCGGCTGAGCGGGCTGATCCGGGGCGGCGCCCAGCACTACCCCTCCGCCGACGAGCTGCGGCGCCCGCTGGAGGCGGCCGGCCTGGCCGTCAGCCTCGGCCCGCTGTTCGGCCATACGCCGTTCAACAGCTACCTGCTGGTGGCGCGCCGGCCACGCCAAGCGGCGGCGTGACAATTCAGCTATACTTGCCGGCGCGGCAACCGCCGCCCTCCCCTTTTGAACACTGCAACGCGGTTCGCAAGACGCTCCGGGTTGCGCTTGGAGCATCCATCATGTCTTTCGAATCGCTGGGCCTTGCGCCCGCGTTGTTGCGTGCGCTTGCCGAACAAGGCTACGCCAATCCCACCCCGATCCAGGCCGGCGCCATCCCGGTCGTCCTGGAAGGCCACGACCTGCTCGCTGCCGCCCAGACCGGCACCGGCAAGACCGCCGCCTTCGCCCTGCCGCTGCTGCACAAGCTGGCCTCCGCCGGCCCGGCCACCACGCGCCGTCCGCATGCGCTGGTGCTCACCCCGACCCGCGAGCTGGCCGCCCAGGTCAACGACAACCTGCGCGACTACGGCCGCCACCTGCGCGTGAGCAGCACCACCATCTTCGGCGGCGTCAGCATGGGCCCGCAGATGCAGGCCCTGCGCCGCGGCGTGGACGTGGTGATCGCCACCCCCGGCCGCCTGATCGACCACATGCAGCAGCGCAGCATCGACCTCTCCGGCGTGAAGACGCTGATCCTGGACGAAGCCGACCGCATGCTGGACATGGGCTTCCTGCCGGCGCTCAAGCGCATCCTCTCGGCCCTGCCCAAGCAGCGCCAGACCCTGCTGTTCTCGGCCACCTTCGCGCCGCCGATCAAGGCGCTGGCGATGCAGTTCATGCATGAGCCGCGGGAGGTGTCGGTGACGCCGCCCAATACCGTGGCGACCACGGTCAGCCATCACGTGCATCCGGTGGACGCCGCACGCAAGCGCGACCTGCTGCTGCACGTGCTGGCCCAGGACAGCCGCCGCCAGACCCTGGTGTTCAGCCGCACCAAGCACGGCGCCGACAAGCTGGTGCGCTACCTGGAAACCGCCGGCCTGCGCGCCGCGGCGATCCACGGCAACAAGAGCCAGAACGCCCGCACCCGCGCGCTCAGCGACTTCAAGACCGGCCGCGTCACCGTGCTGGTGGCCACCGATATCGCCGCCCGCGGCATCGATATCGACCAGCTGCCGATCGTGATCAACTTCGACCTGCCGATGGTGGCCGAGGACTACGTGCACCGCATCGGCCGCACCGGCCGCGCCGGCGCCGAGGGCCTGGCCGTGTCGCTGGTGAGCCACGACGAGTCCGGCCTGCTGCGCGACATCCGCCGCCTGCTCCAGCAGGAAATCGCCATCACCGACGTGGCCGGCTTCGAACCCTCGCAGCCGCTGCGCCTGGATGCCGGCGCGCCGCGTCCGGTGCAGAACCAGCGCCAGCCGCAGGGCCAGCGCCAGCAGCAGCGCCCGTCGCGGCCCGCGTCGTCGCATCGTCCGCATGGACATGCGCAGCAGTCGGGCAACGCCGAGCGCGCCAGCGACGGCAACCACAAGCGCCGTCGCCGCCGCCGGCCGGCCGCGAAGGCCTGACGTCACGCCAGACGGACGTACGGCGTAGGTTGGGGTGAGCCGCAGGCGAACCCCAACGGAGACACCTTCAAACGCATCGCACTGTTGGGGTTCGCCTGAGGCTCACCCCAACCTACCCGCGAGGGTGGATCAGTGACGTAAGCACGTGGTCCTCCCACTCGCCCGCGATGCACAGATAGCGCTTCGCATAACCCTCGCGCTCGAAACCCAACCGCTCCAGCAAGCGCCCGCTGCGTTCATTGCGCGGCATGTAGTTCGCCATCACGCGATGCAGGCCCAAGGGGCCGAACGCCCAGGCCAGCCCGCTTTCCAGCGCCTCGCGCATCAAGCCCTGGCCCTGCCCGCGCTGCGCCACCGCATAACCGAGATGGCAGGCCTGAAACACGCCGCGCACCAGGTTGGCCAGGTTGAAAGTGGCAATCACCGCGCGCTCGTCGTGACCCAGCACCAGGAACGCATAGCCGCGATCCAGCCGGATCGCTTCGCGCCAGTCCGCGATGGTCTGCGCGCAGTGGCCGAGCGTGTAGTAGCGCTCCTCGCGCAGCGCTTCCCATGGCGCGAGGTGCTCGCGGTTCTCCATGCGGAAATGCCATAGCAGCGCAGCATCCGCCTCGGTGGCGTAGCGGATGCGCGTGCGCGGCGTCAGCAGGATGGTCATGCCTCCAGCGCCCGCCCGTGGTGGCGCAGATGGTCCTCGATCAGGCTGGCGATGAACCAGTAGCTGTGGTCGTAGCCCGCATGGCGGCGCAGCTGCAGGGCCTGGCCGGATTCGGCGCAGGCCTGGTCGAACAGTTCCGGACGCAGCTGCTCGGCGAGGAATTTATCCGCCTCGCCCTGATCGATCAGGATCTTGCGGCCGAAGCTGCGCTCGCGCACCAGTTCGCAGGCGTCGTAGGCCGCCCACGCGGCCGGATCGTCGCCGAGATAGCGCGGCAGCGCCTTGCGTCCCCATGGCACCTGGGTCGGCGCGACGATCGGCGCGAACGCCGACACCGAGCGATAGCTCCCGGGATGCTTCAGCGCGATGGTCAGCGCGCCATGCCCGCCCATCGAATGCCCGCAGATGCCGCTGCGCGTGGTGTCCACCGGAAACTGCCGCGCCAGCAGCGCCGGCAATTCGTCCACCACGTAGCTGTGCATGCGAAAGCGCGCCGACCACGGCGCCATGGTTGCGTCCACGTAGAAACCCGCGCCTTCGCCGAACTCCCAGTCGCCGGTGGCGCCTTCGATACCGGTATCGCGCGGACTGGTATCGGGCATCACCAGCACCAGGCCCAGCTCGGCCGCCACGCGCTGTGCGCCGGCCTTGATGGCGGCGGTCTCTTCGGTGCAGGTGAGTCCGGCCAGGAAATACAGCACAGGGCAGGCGCGCGATGCGGCCTGCGGCGGCTGGTAGACCGCGAAACGCATCGGGCCGCCGCAGGCGGACGAGGAGTGGCGGTAGAAGCCCTGCACGCCGTCGAAGCAGCGCTGCTCGGCGATGATCTCGATCTCGGCCATATCCTTCCCTTTCAGCAGTGCTGCCCGGCGTGCCTGGTCGGCCGGCCGCTGCAGCCCTTGGTTGATCTTGACGTGCGGCTGGCCGCGATCGCCACCTGGGCGGCCGCCGCGCCGCTGCCCGCGGATGCGCCCGTCAGCGGGGTCATGCGGCCCTGCCGACGCGGCTGCATACGAATTCCTTGCCTGGAACGGGGTTTTTGACCATACATCCCGCGGCTCAGGCCAGCCAGGCTGCTACAATGGCGCCCTTCTCACGCATGCGCGCCGCGCCTGCCCTGTCGAGGTTCCCCATGTCCTCCCCGTCCTCCGAATCCCAGCCGGCGGCCGCCGGCTTCGCTGCGCTCGCGCTCAAGCCGGAATTGCTCAAAGTGCTGGCCGACGTCGGCTACGAGTCGCCGTCGCCGATCCAGGCCGCCACCATCCCGCGTCTGCTGGAAGGTCGCGACGTGCTGGGCCAGGCGCAGACCGGCACCGGCAAGACCGCCGCGTTCGCGCTGCCGATCCTGTCGCGCATCGAATTGAAGCCCGGCAAGCCGCAGGCGCTGGTGCTGGCGCCCACGCGCGAGCTGGCCATCCAGGTGGCCGAAGCGTTCCAGCGCTATGCCGCGCACATGCCCGGCCTGCAGGTGCTGCCGATCTACGGCGGCCAGAGCTACGGCCCGCAGCTGCACGCGCTCAAGCGCGGCGTACAGGTCGTGGTGGGTACGCCCGGTCGCGTGATCGACCATCTCGAACGCGGCACGCTCGACCTCTCCGAGCTGAGCTACCTGGTGCTCGACGAAGCGGACGAAATGCTGCGCATGGGCTTCATCGACGACGTCGAGAAGGTGCTCGAGGCCACGCCGCCGGAACGCCAGGTGGCGCTGTTCTCCGCCACCATGCCGCCGCCGATCCGCAAGATCGCGCAGCGCCATCTGAAGGACCCGGTGGAAGTCACCATCAAGGCGGCCACCACCACCAATACCAATATCCGCCAGCGCTACTGGTTCGTCAGCGGCATGCACAAGCTGGACGCGATGACGCGCATCCTGGAAGCCGAGCCGTTCGACGCGATGATCATCTTCGCGCGCACCAAGCAGGCTACCGAGGAACTGGCCGAGAAGCTGCAGGCGCGCGGTTTCGCCGCCGCCGCGATCAACGGCGACATCGCCCAGGCGCAGCGCGAGCGCGTGATCCAGCAGCTGAAGGAAGGCAAGCTCGACGTGCTGGTCGCCACCGACGTGGCCGCGCGCGGCCTGGATGTGGAACGCATCAGCCACGTGATGAATTACGACATCCCGTACGACACCGAAAGCTACGTGCACCGCGTCGGCCGCACCGGCCGCGCCGGGCGCAGCGGCGAGGCGATCCTGTTCGTCACGCCGCGCGAGAAGGGCATGCTGCGCGCGATCGAGCGCGCCACGCGCCAGCCGATCGAGGAAATGCGCCTGCCCACCGTCGAGGCGGTGAACGACGTGCGCATCGCCAAGTTCAAGCAGCGCATCAGCGACACGCTGGCGGTCGGCGAGCTGGGCATGTTCCAGCAGCTGATCGAGCAGTTCGAGCAGGAGCACAACATCCCGGCGATCGAGATCGCCGCCGCGCTGGCGCGCATCGCCCAGGGCGACCAGCCGCTGCTGCTGGCGCCGCCGCCGAAGCGCGAGCCGGCGGCACGCGAGCATGCCTTTCGAGAGCAGGCCCCGCGCGAGCGCGACGAGCGCCACGGCAACGAACGCCACGGCGGCGAGCGCGACCGTTCGCCCCGCCCGTCGCGCGAACGCGACAGCGCTCCGCGCGAGTTCGGCACGCGCCCGGTGCGCGCGCACCAGACCGAGCAGGGCAAGCGCACCTATCGCGTCGAAGTCGGCCACGAGCACGGCGTGAAGCCGGGCAACATCATCGGCGCCATCGCCAACGAGGCCGGCCTGGAAAGCCAGCACATCGGCCGCCTCAGCATCCGCGGCGAATACAGCCTGATCGACCTGCCCGACGGCATGCCCAAGGAAGTGTTCGAGCACCTGAAGAAGGTGTGGGTGGCGCAGCAGCAGCTGCGCATCCACGAATGGGACGGCACCGACAGCAGCGCCGGCGAGACGGCTCCGCGCCGCCCCGCCGGCGGCGGCGGCAGTCATCGTCCCGGCGGCTTCAAGGGCGCCGCGGGCTCCGGCAACAAGCGTCCGGGCGGCGGCAAGCCGTTCAAGAAGCGCTGATTCGCGCCTGCGTTGCCCATCGTTCCGCATGGGCAACGCTTAGTCCGATAAGGCACGGCTACCGGCGGCACATGGCGCCCCTACTCTAGGGTGGTCCCCACGAGACCCACGCCATGACCGCCCTGCCCAGCCTGTATATCTCCCACGGCTCGCCGATGACCGCCCTGCACCCGGGCCAGGTCGGCGAGCGCCTGGCCGAGCTGGCCCAGGCCATGCCGCGCCCGCGCGCGATCATGCTCGCCTCCGCCCATTGGCTGGCGCGCCAGCCCACCGTAGGCGGCGCACAGCGGCCGGAAACCGTGCACGATTTCTACGGCTTCCCGCGCGAACTGTCCGAGATCCGCTACCCCGCCCCGGGCGAACCGGCGCTGGCCGCGCGCGCGGTGGAACTGCTGGACCGCGCCGGCCTGCCGACCATGCTCGACCCGCGCCAGGGCCTGGACCACGGCGCCTGGGTGCCGCTGCGCCTGCTCTATCCGAAGGCCGATATCCCGGTGGTGCCGCTGTCGATCCAGCCGGCGCTGGGCCCGCGCCATCAATACGAAGTCGGCCGCGCGCTGGCACCGCTGCGCAAGGAAGGCGTGCTGGTGATCGGCTCCGGCAGCATCACCCACAACCTGCACGATTTCCGCGCCGGTTTCAGCGCGGAAAACGAGGCGCCTTACGTGCGCCCGTTCATCGGCTGGATCGAAGACAAGCTCGCCGCCGGCGATGTCGAAGCACTGCTCGACTATCGCCGCCAGGCTCCCTTCGCCGAACGCGCGCACCCCACCGACGAACACCTGCTGCCGCTGTTCCTGGCGCTCGGTGCCGCCGGTGCCGAGACCCGCGCCGAACGCATCGACGCGGGCATCGACCTGGGGTTCCTGGCGATGGATATCTATCGCTTCAACGCACGATGATGGTGCCCACCATGTGCGGGTGGATCGAGCAGAAGTAGGCGTAGGTGCCGGGCTTGTCGAACACCGTCGCGTAAGTATCGTCGGTGTCCATCGCCTTCGACGAAGCGAAGCGGTTGCCGGCGCTGACCACGATATGCGGCTCGTCGTCGCGGTTGGTCCACACCACCCGCGTACCCGCGGCGACGGTCAGCGCCTCCGGCATGAAGGTGAAGTGCTTGATCTCGACCTTCGCCTCCGGCGCCTTGCCCGCGGCACTTGCCGAGCCTGCGCCCAGCGCCGCCACTCCGAGCGCCAGCGCCCGCCACCATGCGCGCGCGCCGCTCATGCCAGCACCTGCTCGGTCACCGCCAGCGCCTGCTTGCCGCGCACGTGGCGTACCTCGCGCACGCCCAGGTACTTCTGCAGCGAACCCGGCGCGATGTCCTTCAGCGGCCCCGGCGCATCCGCCTTGCCCGGTGCCGGTTGCGGATATGCGGTGGAACGCGCGGTGTAGAAGGTGATATTGCCTTCCACCTTCTGCTGGATCTGGTGGATATGCCCGTTGAGCACGCTGACCGAACCGAAGCGGCGCAGGTAACTCATCGCCTCGGCGCTGTCGTCGGTGCCCCAGCCCCACTGCGGATACAGCGTCCACAGCGGCATATGCGCGAACACCACCAGCGGCGTTTCCGCCGACAGCCCGGCGAGATCCTTCTTCAGCCACGCAAGCTGGTCCGCGCCGAGCGAACCGAAGCCGCCGGCCTTGAGGTTCAGCACATTGATCAAGCCGACGAAATGCACGCCGCGGTGATCGAAGCTGTACCAGCCGCCGGACTGCGGGTTCTGGCCGAAGCGGCGGAAGAATTCCACGCCGTTGTCGCCGATCACGTCGTGCTCGCCCGGCACGTAGAAGGTATGCGGCGCCTTCGCTTCCTGCATCACGCCGGACAGCGTGTCGAATTCCTCCGGCTTGGACAGATGGGTGAGGTCGCCGGTATGCAGCAGGAAATCCGGCTTGCTGGAGCGGGCGCCGATCTTCGCCAGCGAGGCGCGCAGCGTGGCCACCACGTCGGGATTGGGTTCCTTGTGGAAGCCGATATGCGAATCGCTGATCTGCACGAAGCTGAAGCTGGCGTCGGCCGTCTCGTCGCCGGCCAGGCCGTCCAGGGTGTGGGCCTGCAGCACCCCGCCCTTCATCAGCCAGAGCGTGCCGGCCCCGGCCCAGGCCATGCATTGCAGGAACTGGCGGCGGCCGTGTACCGCGTTGTCGTCATGGTTGTCGTCGTGGTCTCGCATGGTGCGCTCCGAATGGGTCGGCCGGCAGGCCTGGTGACCGGCATCGACGCGATGCCAGCGATTCGGATACCGCCCGTACGGCCCGCCTATTCCCGCTTTTCGGGCATGGGAATAAAGTCGCGCGCAGCGAGGTATCTGCTCCTATGACCAGCGATGCGCCCAGCCTGCCGCAACCTGCCGAAGCCGCCTCCAACGCGCGCTTCCAGGCACTGGTGCTGCCGTACCTGGACGCCGCCTACAACCTGGCCCACTGGCTGACCCGCAACGACGCGGACGCGCAGGACGTGGTGCAGGAGGCGATGGTGCGGGCGCTGCGCTATTTCGGCAGTTTCCACGGCACCGATGCGCGCGTGTGGCTGCTGGCGATCGTGCGCAACACCTTCTACACGCTGCGCGCCAAGCACGCACCGGAGCTGGCGCGCGATCCGCTGGACGACGACACGCATCCGCTGATCGATCCCGGCCCGTCGCCGGAAACCGTGGCCTTGCTCGCGGTCGACGTGGGCGCCTTGCAGGAAGCGCTGGCGCGCCTGCCGGAGACCTGGCGCGAGGTGCTGGTGCTGCGCGAGCTGGAAGAGTGTTCGTACAAGGAGATCGCCGCCATCACCGGCCACAAGATGGGCACGGTGATGTCGCGACTGGCGCGGGCGCGCGAGAAGCTGCGCGAAGAGCTGACGCACCGGACAAAAGAGGGCCGCCGCCATGACTTGCGATGAATCCCGGCTGCTCCTGCACGCCTATCTCGACGACGAACTCGACGCCGCGCAAAGCGTCGAGATGGAACGCCACGTCGCCGCCTGCCCCGCCTGCGCCGCCGCGCAGCGCGAGCACGAGCGGCTGCGCAAGGCGCTGGCCCAACCCGAGTTGTATCGCCGCGCGCCCGAAGCGCTGCGCGGCCAATGGCAGGCGCCGCCGGCCGCCACCATAGCGCCGCGCCGGCGGCATCCGCTGGCACTGGCCGCCGCCGCCGGCTTCGTCGGCGCGCTGCTGCTGTCGACGCCCGCCTGGCTATGGCTGGCGCGGCCGGATGCGGCGCCGGCCGCGGTGGTCGACGAGGCGATCTCCGGCCATCTGCGCTCGCTGCAGCCGCAGCACCTGATGGACGTGGTCTCCACCGACCAGCACACGGTGAAACCCTGGTTCGAAGGCAAGCTGGATTTCGCACCGCGGGTAAAGGAGCTGGCCGAAGAAGGCTTCCCGCTGGCCGGCGGCCGGCTGGATGCGATCGGCGGACGCAGCGTGGCGGCCCTGGTCTATCGCCGCCGCATGCACGCGATCAACCTGTACCAGTGGCCGGCGGACGGTGCGGATACGCCGCAGGCGATCGCGCAGCGGCACGGCTATACGGTGATTGACTGGCGCCAGGGCGGGATGCGCTTCGTGGCCGTGTCGGACCTCAACGAAGGTGAGCTCAAGCAGTTCGCGCTGGCGTTCGACAACACCGCGCCGCGCTAGTCCTCAGTCCCCATCCGTCATTCCAGCGAAAGCTGGAATCCAGTGACTTAAGCCTTGAGGCACTGGACCCCAGCTTTCGCTAGGGTGACGGATGGGGGGACGGATCAGGCGCTGTGCGGCTGCACGGGTTCCGCCCAATCCGCCGGCGTCAGCGGCGCCAGGCCATAAGCAACGCGCGCCTTGTCGCACTGCGCGCTCGGCGTGCCGAATTCCCAGGCCGGGATCACCTCGCGGCACACGGAAGGCCGCTGGGCGTAGATACCGCAAGTCGCCCCCTCGCCCACCACGCCCTGCAAGGCCACGCAATGCGGCTGCCGCGCCTGAGTGCCGCGCATGGCCACGCGGTGCGGATCGATCTGTTCGGTCAGTGCGGACGGCACCACGCCGCCCATGAAGGCTTCGGCCTCGGACCAGTGGAAAGCCACGCGGAAGTGGGCACAGCAGGCGCCGCAGCGCAGGCACGGATGGCTCATCGCAGTTGACCGAAGCGCACCCCCTGGCGCGCGGCGGCGGGATTGTGCCTGGGCCTGCCGGCCCGCGGGAATATGACGTAGGTTGGGGTGAGCGCCAGCGAACCCCAACGCTGCGATCACGTGCGGCGTCTGTTGGGGTTCGCCTTCGGCTCACCCCGACCTACGGCTCGCTACGGTTCGCCGGCGAAGGTGTTGCAGCTGCCGACCTTGCCGCTCTCGAAGCCGGCGCGGAACCATTTCACGCGCTGCGCCGAGGTGCCATGGGTGAACGAGTCCGGCACCACCCGGCCGCGCGCCTGCTGCTGCAAGGCGTCGTCGCCGATCTTGCTGGCGGCATTGAGCGCCGATTCGATATCGCCCGCCTGCAGCCAGTGCAGGCGTTCCTGGCTGTGATACGCCCACACGCCGGCGAAGCAGTCAGCCTGCAGCTCCTGGCGCACCGACAGGCCATCCGCGCCTTCCATCCGTGCACCCTGGCGGCGCGCCTGGTCGGCGCGGTCGAACACGCCCAGCAGGTTCTGCATGTGGTGACCCACCTCGTGCGCGATCACATAGGCGCGGGCGAAGTCGCCGGTGGCCTGGAAGCGATTCTGCAGTTCCTGGAAGAAGGCCAGGTCCAGGTACACCTTCTGGTCGCCCGGACAGTAGAACGGCCCCACCGCGGTGGAGGCCGCGCCGCAGGCGGTGTTCACGCCGCCGTTGAACAGCACCAGCCGGGGCTGGGTGTACTGGCGGCCGTTGGCGGCGAAGATGTCGCCCCAGGTCTTCTCGGTGGAACCGAGCACCGCGCTGACGAAGTCCTTCTGCTGCGGATCGACCTGGGCCGGCTGGCCGCTGGGTGCGGCGACCTGGCCGCCGCCCTGGTCCACCTGGCTGAGCAGGGCGGTGGGGTCCTTGAAGAACACCATGCCGAGGATGGCCAGGATCACGATGCCGCCGATGCCTAAGCCACGCCCGCCGCCGAAGCGCGGGCCGCCGCCACCACCGCCGCTGTCGACGTCGACGTTCTGACTGCGTTCGCCTTTCTGCCAATCCATGTCGGTGCCTTTCTGCGGTGAGCGTCGCCGCGGACGATAACCCCATGTGCCCACGCGCGCCACGTAGGTTGGGGTGATAACCCCAACGGTCGACGCGGCAAGCGGTGAGGTCGCGTTGGGGTTCGCTATGCTCACCCCAACCTACGCCATCCCTTTCGAGGAATTTATGTTCCAGCACCTGCCTGCCGTGGTCGTCCTGCTTACCGTGCTGCTGCAATGCGGCACCGCCTTCGCGGTCGGCCGCGCCCGCAAGCTGTATGAGGTGAAGGCGCCGGCGACCACGGGGCATCCGCTGTTCGAGCGCGCGTTCCGCGTGCAGATGAACACGCTGGAAGCGACCCTGATGTTCCTGCCTTCGCTGTGGCTGGCCGCCAGCTATGGCGCGCCGCTGTGGGCCGGCATCGCGGGACTGGTGTGGGTGCTGGGGCGCGTGTGGTACGCCACCGCGTATCTGCGCGAGCCGGCCAAGCGCGAAGGCGGCTTCATCGTCAGCGCGATCGGCCTGCTGGCCACGCTGGCGATCGGCGCCATCGGCCTGGTCAAGGTCCTGCTGCCGGGCTGAGCGTTCAGTCCGCGGAGGTCACGCGCAGCCGTTCGATGCGCGCGCCGTCCATCGCGACCACCTCGAAGCGCAGCCCTTCGCTGTCCAGGCGGTCGCCTTCGCGCGGCAGGCGGCCGAGCTGCTCCAGCACGTAGCCGGCCAGGGTGGAGAAGCTGCCGTCGCTGCTCAGCGTGCGGTCCAGCAGGTGCTCGGCGTGGCGCAGGTCCAGGCCGCCGTCGAGCAGCCAGGCACCGCTGGTTTCCTGCATGGCCGAAGGGTCGCCGCTGTTGTCGCCGGTGAACTCGCCGGCGATGGTCTCCAGCACGTCGGTGGGCGTGACCAGGCCCAGCACGCTGCCGTATTCGTCCACCACCAGCGCCACCTGCAGCGGCGAGCGGCGGAAGGCCTCGATCAGGCGCAGCACGCTGAGCGACTCCAGCACGGTGAGCGGTTTGCGCACCACCTGCTCGACCTCGATGCCGCCGTGTTCCAGCAGGCTGGCCAGCAGGTCGCGCGCGGAAGCCACGCCGACCAGCTGGTCCAGGTCGTCGCCCGCCACCGGCAGCCAGGCATGCGAGGACGCGGTGACTTCGGCACGCAGCGTCTCGGCGCTTTCGCGCGGATCGACCCAGTTGATCTCGGTGCGCGGGGTCATGATCGAACGCACCGGCCGGTGCGCCAGATCCAGCACGCCACGCACCATCGCCAGCTCGTCCTTGCCGAACACGCCGATGTTCGGCTCGGCGGCCGCGTCGGCGGTCTTGGGCGTGTCTTCTTCTTCCTCGCCGCCGGTGCCGAGCAGGCGCAGCACCGCGCGCGCGGTGCGGTCGCGCAGCTTGCGCGGGCTGCTGAACAGCGCGCGCCGGCGATTGCGCTGCATGGTCTGGTTGAACACCTCGATCATGATCGAGAAGCCGATCGCGGCGTACAGATAACCCTTCGGGATATGGAAGCCCAGGCCTTCCGCGACCAGGCTGAAGCCGATCATCAGCAGGAAGGACAGGCACAGGATCACCACCGTCGGCCGCGCGTTGACGAAAGCCGTGAGCGGCTTGCTGGCGCTGATCATCAGGATCATCGCCACCACCACCGCGACCATCATCACCGAGAGCTGGTCGACCATGCCGACCGCGGTGATCACCGAGTCAAGCGAGAACACCGCATCCAGCACCACGATCTGCGTCACCACCAGCCAGAACCTGGCGTGCGCGCGGTTGCCCGCTTCGTGATCGTCGCCGCCTTCCAGCCGCTCGTGCAGCTCCAGCGTGGCCTTGAACAGCAGGAACAGGCCGCCCAGCAACAGGATGATGTCGCGCCAGGACAGCGTGAAGCTTTGCCAGGAGAAGATCGGCTCGGTCAGCTTGACCAGCCAGGACATCGCGCCCAGCAGCACCAGCCGCATCGCCAGCGCCAGGCCCAGCCCCATCAGGCGCGCCCGGTCGCGTTGGTGCGGCGGCAGCTTGTCCGCCAGGATCGCGATAAAGACGAGGTTGTCGATACCCAGCACGATCTCCAGCACCACCAGGGTGAGGAGACCGGCCCAGGCAGTGGGGTCGGCCAGCCAATCGAATGCGAACATGGGTCGGCGCCTGGACGCCCGCTTCCTCCGTATGAACCTGGACACTATACAGGCCGGTTTCGCAGCGACCATGACGAAGGGCAGGATTGCGCGGCTGCTGCGGCGGCGATTAGCGTGAGCGCGTCGGAAACGATCAGGGAGATGGGGCACCCCGGCCTGGCCTGGACTTTGCGTTCGGCCGATCCACCCGCTACAGGATGACCCCGATGGAAGCGCCCCGCCTCGACTCCGCCTTCACGCCCGCCGCAGCTCCGCTCGCGCCCAGCTTGTGGGCCGCACTGGGCTTGATCGCGCTGTACTTCCTGCTGCAATACCTGGTGGGCGCGGTGGTCGGCCTGCTGGTCGGCCTGACCGTGGGCGCGCTGCACGGCTTCCGCCACGGCGAGGCGCTGGCGCAGATCCAGCAGTGGCTGGTGCAGCCGGACGTCAACGCGCTGATGGTGATCCTTACGTTGCTGATCACCGCGACGGTGACCTTGCTGCTGGCGCGCCGGCGCTGGCCCGCGCTGTGGCCGCTATCGGCGCCGCCGGGCTTCGGCTTCACGCCGCCCTCCCAAGCCGCTTACTACGCGCTGGCGTTCGCGCTGGGCTTGATGCTGCCGTTCCTCGGCGGCCTGCTGACCCAGTGGTTCGCGCAGGGCCACGAGGTGAGCCAGGACATCAAGCAGCTGGGCGCCGCCGCCTCGCCCGTGCTGCGCTTTCCGCTGGCCTTGCTGGTGGTGACGCTGGGGCCGCTGGTGGAAGAACTGCTGTTCCGCGGCGTGCTGTTTTCGGCGGCGTTGCGCCATGTGCCACCGGGCGTGGCGATGTTCATCACCGCCGCGCTGTTCGCCTGCGTGCACCTGCCGGACCTGGGCTTTCTCTGGTACGCGCTGCCCAACCTGCTGGTGCTGGGCATGGTGCTGGCGTGGCTGCGGCTGGCTTCGGGTTCGGTGTGGCCGGCGGTGCTGGCGCATGGCGTCAACAATGCGCTGGCGGTGGTGTCGTGGTTTCTGGTGACAGGATCGTAGGTTGGGGTTCGCCTGCGGCTCACCCCAACCTACGCGATGCCGAAGCGCCTGAGCAGGCGCGCGGTCTCGAACACCGGCAGACCCATCACGCCGGTGTAGCTGCCTTCCAGATGTTCGATCAGGGTCGCGCCCAGGCCCTGGATCGCGTACGCGCCGGCGCGGCCGAACGGTTCGCCGCTGGCGACGTAGGCGGCGATGTCCGCATCGCTCAGGGCGGCGAAGCGTACGCGGGAAATGCTGGTCGCGCTTTCCGCGCGCTCGCCCTGCACCGCCCACACCACCGAGATGGTTTCGTGCGTGCGGCCGGCGAGCCGGCGCAGCATGGCGCTGGCGTCGGCGGCATCGGCGGGCTTGCCGAACACTTCGTCGTCCAGCACTACTTCGGTATCCGCGCTCAGCACCAGCGCATCGCGCGGCAATCCCGCCCGACCCGCCTGCGCCTTGTCGCGTGCGACGCGGCTGACGTAATCCAGCGGCGATTCGCCCGGCGCGCGCTGCTCGGGCACGTCCACGTCCACCGGCGTAAAAGCCACGCCGATCTGCTCCAGCAGCTGGCGGCGGCGCGGCGATTGCGAGGCGAGGTAAAGCATCGGCATTCCTTTCACAGCGTGAGGTAGTACTCGCGGAAGCCGCTTTCCAGCTGCCAGCCCATCGACTCGTACAAATGCTGCGCCGCCACGTTGTCGTTGGCGGTGGACAGCGACATGCCGGACATGCCCATCGCCCGCGCATGCGCGGTGGCCGCATGCAGCAGCGCGGCGGCCACGCCGAAGCGGCGCTTCGCCGGCGTCACGAACAGGTCGTTGAGCAGATAGCGGCGCGTCGCACGCACCGAGGAAAACAGCGGATAGAGCTGGGTGAACCCGACGCCTTCGCCGGTCGCTTCATGCAGCGCCAGCAGGATCACCGACTCCGCATGCTCGAAGCGTTCGGCCAGGAAGCTGCGCGAGCGCGCGAGATCCGCCGGCTGCGCATAGAACTGGCGGTAGGCGTCGAACAGCGGTGCGACGACGTCGAGATCATGGATGGTGGCCTGCCGCACGATGATGGACATGGAATGACCCGCCGCGGAAATTGCGGCGAGCATAGCAAGCCCGCGCGCTTGAACCGGCCGGTCAGGCCCGATGGTAGGGATGCCCGGCCAGCAGCGTGGTCGCCCGATACAGTTGCTCGGCCAGCACCAGCCGCACCAGCATGTGCGGCAGGGTGAGCGGCCCCAGCGACCAGCTCTGGTCGGCGCGCGCCAGCACCTCCGGCGCATGGCCGTCCGGCCCGCCGATCAGGAACGCGAGATCGCGGCCGGACATGCGCCACTTCGCCAGCTGCGCGGCCAGTTCTTCGCTGGACCAGGTCTTGCCGCGGCCATCGAGCGCGACCACGTGGATATCGCGCGGCAGCGCGGCGAGAATCGCCGCGCCTTCGTCCTGGATCGCACGCGCGTCGTCGCGCCCCTTGCCGCGCGTGCCGGGCTTGAGCTCGACCAGCTCCAGCGGCAACTCGTGCGAAAGGCGCTTGCGGTATTCGGCGAAGCCCTCGGCAACCCAGGCGGGCATGCGTTCACCGACGGCGATCAGGCGGGCGCGCATAGGCGGAAGGCAATCAGGAAAAAGAGGTGACGAAGCTATGGCGCGCACCGTCGCCGGTGCCGCGCGCAGCAGACTCGACGCGGGCGTTCAGCCCGCGCCGACGGCCTGGCTGTCGTGCTCGCGGTCGCCCACGGTCCACAGCCGCTCGAGGCCGTAGAACTCGCGGATGCGTGGCAGCATCACGTGGACGATCACGTCGCCCAGGTCCACCAGGACCCATTCGGCTTCCTGCTCGCCTTCCACGCCGATCGGCATCACGCCCGCCTTCTTGGCGAACTTGACCACTTCGTCGGCAATGGATTTGACGTGGCGCGCGGAGGTGCCGGAGGCGATGACCAGCAGGTCGGCGATGGAGGTTTTGCCGCGGACGTCGATTTCGCGGATGTCCTTGGCTTTCAGTTCTTCAAGCGCGTCGATGACGTGCTTGCGGAGGGTGGCGGTGTCGGCCGCCTTGGTGCGTTGGGAAGTCTGACTCAAGTGGGCGTGCCCTCGGTGCGGATCGGCGCGCCCCCATCCTGTACCGGCGGCGCGGGCGCAGTATACCGCCCCGCCCCCGAAGCCGCGTCAAGCCTGGGCCTTGCCCTAGGTGCGCATTCGCCCTAGGTCATCAGTCCAGGGCGCGGCGGGCCTGGGCGTACTCGTCCATCAGCACGGCGACCAGTTCGGCCGCCGGCATGGGCCGTGCGAGTCCGGCGCCCTGTCCGCACCATTCGTTGATGAGATCGGAGCGGCCCGCGGCCACCGCCGCCTTGCGCAGCGGCGAGGTCAGCGCGTTGGTCACCGGATAGGCCGGCAGGCCGGCCTCGATGCCTGCCATGGCGTTTACGTATGTGTTGCGCAAACCGCGCGCGGCGCGGCCGGAGAAGCTGCGGATGGTGGTCACCTGGTGCTCGGCCGACCCCGGCAGGTCGCGCTTCCAGCCCGCCGCCGCGCCGCCTTCCGGACAGGCCAGGAAGGCCGTGCCGAGCTGGCTGGCGGCGGCGCCGAGCACTTCGGCGGCGAGCATGCCGCGCCCGTCCATGATGCCGCCGGCGGCGATCAGCGGAATCTTCACCGCGCGCCTGGCCAGCGGCAGCAGCGCGAACAGGCCGATCATGCCGTCGTCCGCATCGTGCAGGAACGTACCGCGATGGCCGCCGGCCTCCGCGCCCTGCAGGCTCACGGCATCGGCGCCGCGCTCTTCCCAGGCGCGCGCCTCGTCCACCGTGGTGGCCGTGCCGACCACCACGATGCCCAGTTGCTTGAGCTGGCGCATCTGCGCGGCGCTGATCAGCTCGAAGGCGAAGCTCGCCACGGCGGGACGCGCCTCGCACAGGGCGGCGAACTGATCGTTGAAAGACGGCGCCCAGCGCGCGGGGATGGCGGTGCGGATGGCCAGGCCCTCCTGCTCCATCAAGGCATCGAGCCTGCGCCGCGCGGCGTCCACCGCGGCCATGTCCACCTCGAAGCTTTCCGGCAGCACGAACAGGTTGAGCCCGAACGGCTTGTCGCTGAGCGTGCGCACTTCGCCGGCCTGGTCGAGGATGACCTGCGGCTCCAGATAACCCAGGCCCAGCGAACCCAGCGCGCCCGCGTTGGACACCGCCGCGGCCAGCGCCGGCGTGTTGGAGCCGGACATCGGCGCCTGGATCAACGGATGCTCGATGCCGAGCCGCGCTACGAAAGAAGGAGCCATGGCGTTTCTCCGCGGAGCGAAAACCAGCGCATTACACCACGGAAAACGCAACGGCCCCCGCCGTTGCCGGCGGGGGCCGCAGTTGCAACCGCTGACGATCGATCAGTGAGCGCTGCTCGCCGATGCCGGTTCGGCGGCCTTCTTGTGGCCCTTCTTGTGGTGCGGCTTGGCGGCACCGGCGTCGGACTTCATCGAATCGCCGGAGCTCATCGAGTCGTTCGCCTTCATGGAGTCTTTCTTCATGTGCGCATCGGACTTCATCGACGACGAAGACGAAGCGGCGGGGGTGGTTTCCTGCGCGCTGGCCTGGCCGATGCCGACAGCGAGTGCGATGGAAAGACCGAGGACGGCGTAACGGGAAACTTTCATGGATGCGTACTCCTTCATTCGGTGAATGTCGTGCGGCGCGAACCGCGCTTCCCCAAAACTTTCGAAAGATGTCGCTCAACTCATCAGGCTGTTCAAAGAGCCGGGGCGGCCCCCTCCCGGGCCGCCCCGGCGGTACCGCTGCCGGCGCAAACCGGCAGCGGACACGCTGCGTCTGGCGGTGGGTCGGTGCACGACGGTTCCACTGCGAGACGCCGCGGCAGCGCCCCCTCCTGCGCCGCCGACGCCGGCTAGCCTAGCTCGCCGGGTTGCGCGAGCTTCGCGCGGAAAAGCCGCGCCGTTCAGCGTCAATACCGTCTCGCGGCGTGCCGGCGCATGGCGTGTTGCGATGCCCACAGCAGGGCTTGCATCAAGGCGAATGGGATGGATCGGAACGTCACGTGTCGCGAACACCGCTGCGATGGGGTTTCGCCAGCAGCGCGCCAATACCCGGCATGGATGCCGCTGCACGGTTGGCACGTTCAGCGTTGCGACGCACCAGAGAAACGAAAGTTTCTGCGACTTTCGTGAAGCTGACGATCTGCGTGAAGAAAAGCTCAGCGCGCGCGCAACAAGCGCCCGCCCATCGCGGCATTGATGCCGATCACCAGCACCACGGCGAGCGCATGCGTGAGCAGATCGGAGGCCGCGGCATCGAACTCGTGGCAGATCTCCAGCAGGCTGGCCGACGCCGCAGCGCTGGCCAGGCCGATCATCACCGCGGCAAGCACCGGCCGCAGCGGGCAGGCCCGGCGCAGCAGCCAGATCATCAGCGCCGACAGCGGCACCGAGAAGGCGATGATGAATTGCAGGCAGCCGATCGGCTGGTGCGGCCCGGCCACGATGGTGCCCGGCGCGATCCAGTCGCGCAGGCAGCCCAGGCCGCTGGCGCCGACCCACAGCAGCGCCGGCGCCAGCGGCAGCCAGGCCCAGCGCGCGCTGCGCCCCGGTACGCCGAGCGCGAAGGCCGTCCAGGCGGCCGTGATCGCGGTCAGCACCGCACCGAGGCCGGCCCAGGCCAGATCCGGTGCGCCGGCCCAGCGCTGCAGCATGCCGCCGCTGCCGTAATGCGCGAACAGCACCGCCGCGATCGCCGCCACCACCAGCAGCCACCCGGCCGCGCGCCGCCACGGCGGCGGCAGGCGGCGCACCGGCACCAGCTCGGCGCCGAGCGCGTCGATCAGGCTGTGGTGGTTATGTGGCTCGGACATGGTGCTCAGGAATCTCCGTGAAAGCGGTTGCGCAGCGCCTTCAGCGCGCGATGCAGGTTGACCTTCAGCGCGCCCGCGTTGCGGCCGGTGTGCTGCGCCGCCTCGGCCAGCGAGCGCTCGCGCAGGGCCAGCTGCTCCACCGCCTCGCGCTGGCCGGGCGGCAGCGTGGCGATCGCCGCGCGCAGGCGCCGCGCTTCCTGCTCGCGCTCGGCATCGAGCGTGGCGTCGGCATGGTCGGACTGCATGTCCAGCACCTGTTCGTCGTGCAGTTCGCGGCGATCGCGGCGGCCATGGCTGCGCAATGCGTCGATCGCGCGGCGCGAGGCGATCGCGGTGATCCAGGCGTCGTACGAGCGCGACGGGTCGTAGGTATGGCGCACGCGATGCACGGTCAGCAGGGTTTCCTGCACCACGTCGTCGATGTTGTCCGTGGCCACGCCCTGCCGGCGCGCGGCGGCGCGGATCAGCGCCAGCGAGTCGGCCAGCACGCGCTCGTAGGCGCGGCGGTCGCCGGCCTGCGCAGCCGCCATCCACGCCGCGCGGCGCTGATCGGCTTCCTGCTGGGCGCTGGCGGGTGTGGCGGACACGGTGGCGCGTGAATCCGGATGGCGGAATACGCCATCTAGACCCATCGCGCCGTCCGCGGTCAAGCTCGCATGCATGGCGTGCTCGCGGCTGGGGGTTCGGCCGTTCTTCGCACGAAGCCGCCGCAGAGTTACCTGCGGCGAATATTCGCCGTGCGAGGTAACTCCATGCCGCCCCGTTCCGAATACCCCATCAACCTGCTTGCGGATTCCCTTCCATGCTCGTGCTGATCCTTGCCTACCTCGGCGGCGTGCTGACCATCCTCAGCCCCTGCATCCTGCCGGTGCTGCCCTTCGTGTTCGCCCGCGCCGACCGGCCGTTCCTGCGCAACGGCCTGCCGATGCTGCTGGGCATGGCGCTGACCTTCGCCCTGGTCGCCACGCTGGCCGCGGTGGGCGGCGGTTGGGCGGTACGCGCCAACCAGTACGGGCGCTGGGTGGCGCTGATCGTGCTGGCCGTGCTCGGCCTCACCCTGCTGTCGCCGCGCGTGGCCGAATGGATCGCCCGCCCGTTCGTGGCGCTGGGCAATCGACTCACCCGGCGCGCGGAACACGACGACGGCTCGGCACTGTCCGCCGCGGGCCTGGGCGTCGCCACCGGCCTGCTGTGGGCGCCCTGCGCCGGCCCGATCCTGGGCCTGCTGCTGACCGGCGCCGCGCTCAACGGCGCCAGCGTGCAGACCACCCTGCTGCTGCTCACCTATTCCGCCGGCGCAGCCACGTCGCTGGCCCTGGCGCTGCTGGTGGGCGGCAAGGTGTTCGCGCTGATGAAGCGCTCGCTCGGCGCCGGCGAATGGGTGCGGCGCGTGCTCGGCGTGCTGGTGCTGGTCGGCGTGGCGGCGATCGCGCTGGGGCTGGATACCGGCGTGCTGACCCGCGTCTCGCTGGCCAGCACCGGCGGCATCGAACAGCGCCTGGTCGACGCGGTGACCCCGCCGCCGGCACCGCAGCCCGAGCGCAAGGCCGGCGAAGCGCTGCCCGTCGAAGGCCAGCTGCCGTCGCTGGCCGGCGCCACCGCCTGGATCAACACCACGCCGCTGACCGCCGCCTCGCTGCAGGGCAAGGTGGTGCTGGTCGATTTCTGGACCTACTCCTGCATCAACTGCATCCGCGCCCTGCCCTACGTGCGCGCCTGGGCCGACAAGTACAAGGACCACGGGCTGGTGATACTCGGCGTGCACGCGCCGGAGTTCGCCTTCGAGAAGGACCTGGGCAATGTGCAGCGGGCGGTGAAGGACCTGGACGTGGATTATCCGGTCGCGCTCGATAACGACTACGCGATCTGGCAAGGCTTCAGCAATCGCTACTGGCCCGCGCATTACTTCATCGACACGCAAGGCCGCGTCCGCCACCACCACTTCGGCGAAGGCGGCTACACGCAAAGCGAAGATGTGATTCGCCAGCTGCTCACCGAAGCCGGCCAGAAAAACCTGCCCGGCGGCTACGTGCAACCGGATGCCAAGGGCGCCGAAGCCGCCGATTCGCTGGCCGCCGACCGCTCGCCGGAAACCTATGTCGGCTATGCGCGCGCGCAGAACTTCGTCGGCGGCCCGCTGATCCGCAACGACCGCGAGACCTACCACCTGCCCGCCACGCTGCGCGCCAACCAGTGGTCGTTCGACGGCGACTGGACTGTCGCCTCCGAAGACGCGCAACTCGCCGCCCCCGGTGGCCGCATCGTCTACCGCTTCCGCGGCCGCGACCTGCACCTGGTGCTCGGCCCCGGCGCCGACGGCAAGCCGGTGCGCTTCCGCGTACGCATCGACGGCAAGTCGCCGGGCGACGACCACGGCATGGACACCGACGCCGGCGGCAACGGCACCGTGACCACGCAGCGCCTCTACCAACTGGTACGGCAGGCGCAGGGCACCGGCGAGCGGCAGTTCGAGATCGAATTCCTCGATCCGAACGTACGCGCCTATGCCTTCACTTTCGGTTGATGCTTGAGCCCCTCTCCATCCGGGAGAGGGGTTGGGGTGAGGGTGCAGGCGGAGCGCGAGAGTGATGTACACCGCTCCGGCCGAACCCTCATCCGGCTGCCGCCACCTTCTCCCGGAGGGAGAAGGGTTCGATGCGAAAACTGAGGAATGCATGGAAGCCCCAAGGTCCGTAACGCAGAGGTTCCCATGAACACCCGCACGATCCGCCAACTCCAAAACGAACAGCGCCGCTCCTTCCTGCGCCTACTCGCGCTGGGCGGCGGTGCCGCCGCCATCGGCACCCTGCTGTGGCCACGCGGCCCCTCGCCGATAGCCACGGCTTCCGCTGCCACGCCCGCCACCGGCAAGGACCTCCTCCTCGAATGTTTCGCCGACGCCGACGGCCGCCACCTCGGCCCCTGCCACGTGCAGAAACTGGTGCTGACCGACACGCAATGGCGCCAGCGTCTTTCCGCCGAGGCGTTCGACGTGATGCGCCGCGAGTCGACCGAGCGTCCTTTCAGCGGGCAGTACTGGAACCTGCACGCAAAAGGTTTGTTCCGCTGCCCCGGATGCGACACCGCGCTGTTCGATGCGTCGACCAAGTTCGACTCCGGCACCGGCTGGCCGAGTTTCTGGCAGCCGATCGCCAAGGCGAACATCGTGGAAAGCAACGACTACAGCCTGGGCATGGTGCGCACCAAGGTGAACTGCGCCGGCTGCGATAGCCATCTGGGGCACGTGTTTACCGATGGGCCGCGGCCGACCGGCTTGCGCTATTGCATGAATTCGGTGGCGTTGCGCTTCGTCGCCCGCTCAACCACGTAAGGCGCAGGTTGGGGTGAGCCGCAGGCGAACCCCGACATTGTTCTGCGCGTGGATGTTGGGGTTCGCCTGCGGCTCACCCCAACCTACGCCTTGCGATACGGCGCCAGCAGCGCAGGATCTTCGAACAGGCCGCACGGCAGCAGATAGCGCGGATCCCGCCCCGCCGCCAGCAACTCGCGAATGCGCGTAGCGGAAATCTCCAGCGGCGTCACCGCCAGTTCAATCACCCGCCCCGCAGGGCGCGCATGCAACTCGGCAACATCGCCCGTGCGGCGCGCCTCGATTTCCGCCCACAGCGTATGCGGCAACTCCGGCTCGACCCCGGGCCGGCTCAACACACCCAAGTGCGCCACCTCGAACAACTCACGCCACCGATGCCAACTCGGCAAGCCGGCAAACGCATCCACTCCAAGCAACAACACCAGCGGCCGCGCTCCCAACTCCGCGCGCAACTCGCACAAGGTGTCGTAAGTGTAGGAAGGCCCGCTGCGCCGCAACTCCCGCGTATCCACCGCCAGGCGGTCCTGCTTCTGCAACGCGGCATGCAGCATCGCCACACGCTGCTCCGCATCGGCCAGCGGCGGCGGCTTGTGCGGCGGCACGTGGGCCGGCAGCAGGCGCACCTCGGCGTCGAGCAGTTCGGCCGCTTCCCACGCCACGCTGAGGTGGCCCAGATGCACCGGATCGAAGGTGCCGCCGAACAACGCCAGGGGCTTCATGCGAGTGCGCTGGCAGCCCGCGGTTCGGCGATGGCGGCGATCAGCCGCTCGGCCTCCAGCCAGGCGTCGCCGGTCTCGCGGCCCTTGGCGATGCGGTCGATGCGCGCGGCCCGCGCCAGGCACTGCAGCCAGTGCTCGCGCGGCGCGCGGCGCAGCGCCTTGCGGAACAACTGTTCGCGCGCGGGCCACAAGCGCTCGGTGC
Source organism: Dyella sp. 2RAB6 (assembly GCF_052115385.1). Taxonomy (NCBI): domain Bacteria; kingdom Pseudomonadati; phylum Pseudomonadota; class Gammaproteobacteria; order Lysobacterales; family Rhodanobacteraceae; genus Dyella; species Dyella sp. 2RAB6. Next base: position 35,951 of record NZ_JBFRGP010000001.1, on the reverse strand, counting down.
GGGCCTGCGCGGCAAAGTCGTGTGCATTGGCCAGACGCAAGGCCAGCTGCAATTGATTGACCAGCCAGCCCATCAGCGCGATCAGCTCGTCGCCTTCGGCACGCAGGCCGGCCAGGATATGCAACGCACGTCCGCCGTCGCCGGCGAACGCCGCATCGGTCAGCTTGAACGCGTCGTAGCGGGCGCTGTCGGCGACCAGATGCTCCATCTCGGTCGCATCGATGCGTCCACCGCCACCCTCGCCGCGCAGCAAGGCCAGCTTGTCGATCTCCTGCGCGGCGGCAAGCAGGTTGCCTTCCACGCGCTCGGCCAGCAGCGCCGCGGCATCCGGCGTCGCACTGAGGCCGCGTGAAGCGAGCCGCGCGCCGACCCAGGCCGCCCATTCGTGCGGCTTGGGCGCGTTGAACACCACCAGCGCACCGGCGGCATCCAGGTTCTTGGTCCACGCGCCTTCGTGCTTGCTGCTCCACTCGGTGGCGGTGATCAGCAGGGTCACGTCCGGCGGCGGCTTGGCGCAGAACTCGTTGAACGCCTTGGCGCCCTCGGTGCCGGGGCGGCCGCTGGGCAGGCGCAGGTCGAGCAGGCGGCGGGTGGCGAACAGCGACATGCCAGCGGCGGCACGCGCCAGGTCGTCCCAGTCGAAATGGTTGCCGACGTCGAGCACTTCGCGCTCGGCATAGCCGAGGCGGCGCGCCTGCGCGCGCAGCGCGTCGGCGGCTTCCAGCACCAGCAGTTCCTCGCCCGCCAGCAGGTACACCGGCCGCAGGCTATCGCCCGCCAGCGCCTTCTGCCACTGGGCCGGATTCAACGGCATCGGATCAGCGCGCGGAAGACGAGGCCGCGGCCGGCGCCACCGTGCCGCCGCCGTGCTTCTGCAGCGCCTGCAGGCGGAACAGGATGGCCTGCACCATGTCGTCGTTGAGGCTGCGCTGGATCTCTTCCACCTGCGCCGTGGTGCCGATGGTGTTGGTGGCGTCGTAGCTGAATTCGCGCGACATGTTGATGCTCTGCGCCGGCAGCAGGATCTGGCCGGCGCCGTCGTTCAACTGCACCTGCACCTGGTAGCGCACGGCGTATTCGGTGACGCGCGCGTAGCCGCTCACGGTGAGCGTCTCTGTGCTGAAGCTGGCCAGCGGCACGTGCAGCTCGGCGATGCCGGGGCCGGGCTTTTCCTCCACCGTCACGCCGGAGCTTTCCAGTGCGCGCGCGAGGTCGCGCTGCAGATCGAGGCCGCCGTTCACCGTCAGGTGCACGCGCTGCATCGCGGCCGGCAGCGCGGCGCTCTGGCGAAGATGAAAACCGCACGCCGTCAGCGCGAGGGCGGACACCAGCATCAGCGTAGTTTTGAACATGCGGCTCATGGATTTCATCCTGCGACGATGTTGACGATCTTGCCCGGGACCACGATCACCTTGCGCACGCTCTGGCCCTCCATGAACGCGATCACGTTCGGGTGCGCAAGGGCCAGCTTTTCGGCGTCTTCCTTCGCGGCGCCGGCGGCGACCTCGATGGTACCGCGCAACTTGCCGTTGACCTGCACCGCCAGGGTCAGCGAATCGCGCACCAGCGCGGCTTCGTCCGCCCGCGGCCAGGCCTGGTCTTCCAGTACCTCGGCCGGGTGGCCCAGCACCTGCCACAGCACGTGGCTGACGTGCGGCACCACCGGATTGAGCAGCAGCACCATCGCTTCCAGCGCCTCGTGGCGCACGGCGCGGCCCTGCTCGCTCGGGTCGTCGAACTTGCCCAGGGCGTTCAGCAGTTCCATCAGCGCGGCAATGGCGGTGTTGAACGCGTGGCGGCGGCCGACATCGTCGCCGACCTTCTGGATGGTCTCGTGCAGCTGGCGGCGCAGCGCCTTCTGGCCGGCGTCCAGCGCGGCCGGATCGACCACCGGGTGGTCCGGGCCGGCGGCGTGCGTGGTCACCTCGCGCCAGAAGCGGCGCAGGAAGCGCGCCATGCCTTCCACGCCGGCCTCGCTCCATTCCAGCGACTGCTCCGGCGGCGCGGCGAACATGGAGAACAGGCGCACCGTATCGGCGCCGAACTTCTCCACCATCGCCTGCGGGTCGATGCCGTTGTTCTTGGACTTGGACATCTTCTCGGTGCCGCCGATGCTTACCGGCTGCCCGTCGCTTTTCAGCACCGCGCCGACCACGCGCGCTTTTTCGTCGCGCTGGATTTCCACGTCGGCGGGATTGATCCAGTCCTTGGAGCCGTCGGCGTTGTCGCGGTAGAAAGTCTCGGCGATCACCATGCCCTGGCACAGCAGGTTGGTGGCCGGTTCGTCGGCTTTCACCAGCCCCGCGTCGCGCATCAGCTTGTGATAGAAGCGGAAGTACAGCAGATGCAGGATGGCGTGCTCGATGCCGCCGATGTACTGGTCGACCGGCAGCCAATAGTTGGCGCGCTCGTCCACCTGCTCGCTGGCACCCGGGCTGGTGTAGCGCGCGTAGTACCAGCTCGACTCCATGAAGGTGTCGAAGGTGTCGGTCTCGCGCTCGGCCGGGCCGCCGCACTGCGGGCAGGTGGTCTTGCGCCACTCGGGGTTGGCCTTGATCGGCGACTGCACGCCAGAGAAAGCCACATCTTCGGGCAACACCACCGGCAGCTGGTCTTCCGGCACCGGCACGGCGTCGCACTTCGGGCAATAGATCACCGGGATCGGGCAGCCCCAGTAGCGCTGGCGGCTGACGCCCCAGTCGCGCAGGCGCCAGTTGACGCGGCGGTGGCCCTTGCCGTCGCCTTCCAGCGTGGCGGCGAGGTAGTCGAACGCTTCGCGGTAGTTCTTGCCGTCCAGCGCACCGGAGTGGACCACGCGCATGTCGGCGCGGGTCTTGTCCGAATACCACTCCTGCCACGTGGACGGGTCGTAGCTTTCGTCGCCGGCGGCGATCACCTGCTTGATCGGCAGGTCGTACTTGTGCGCGAACTCGAAGTCGCGCTCGTCATGCCCCGGCACCGCCATCACCGCACCGGTGCCGTAGCTCATCAGCACGAAGTTGGCGACCCACACCGGCAGCCTGGCGCCGGTGACCGGATGGATGGCGAACAGGCCGGTGGCCATGCCGCGCTTTTCCTGGGTCTCCAGTTCCGCTTCGGACACGCCGCCATGGCGCAGCTCGTCCAGGAACGAGGCCAGCTCCGAGCTGTGCTGCGCAGCCTTCAGCGCCAGCGGATGTTCGCCGGCGATGGACACGAAGGTCACGCCCATCAGCGTGTCGGGGCGCGTGGTGAACACGGTCAGCGGCTCGGCCTCGCCGTCGACGGCGAAGTGGATCTCCAGGCCCTCGGAGCGGCCGATCCAGTTGCGCTGCATGGTCTTCACCGCGTCGGGCCAGCCCGGCAGGGTGTCCAGGCCGTCGAGCAGTTCCTGCGCGTAGTCGGTGATCTTCAGGAACCACTGCGGGATCTCGCGCTTCTCGACCAGGGCGCCGGAGCGCCAGCCGCGGCCGTCGACCACCTGCTCGTTGGCCAGCACGGTCTGGTCGACCGGGTCCCAGTTCACCACCGCGTTCTTGCGGTAGGCCAGGCCCTTCTTCATCAGCCGGGTGAACATCAGCTGTTCCCAGCGGTAGTACTCCGGGCGGCAGGTGGCGAACTCGCGCGTCCAGTCGTAGGCGAAGCCCATGCGCTGCAGCTGCACGCGCATGTGCTCGATGTTCTGGTAGGTCCACTTGGCCGGCGCGGTCTTGTTCTTGATCGCGGCGTTCTCGGCCGGCAGGCCGAACGCGTCCCAGCCCATCGGCTGCAGCACGTTCTTGCCGTTCATGCGCTGGAAGCGGCTGATCACGTCGCCGATGGTGTAGTTGCGCACGTGGCCCATGTGCAGGGCGCCCGACGGGTACGGCAGCATCGAAAGGCAGTAGAACTTCGGCCGCGAAGGATCTTCCTTCACCTCGTAGGCGCGCTGCTCGCGCCAGTACTGCTGCGCGGCGGCTTCCACCGCCTGCGCTTGGTAGGCCTGCTCGCTGGCCTGGTCGGTGCTGCCCTGTGCTTGGTTGTCCTGCATGTGTCCGGCGCCTGAACTCGTTTGCGGCAGCTTGAGCCGGAGTCCGCCGGCGGCTGCGGGTGAACGCGGCAGACTAGCAGATGCGAGGGTGGCCGGGCACCGGGCCAGCGGCGCCAGGCCGCGTCCCGGCCATGCCGCGCTCAGCCCGCGGGGCAGGCGCCGGCCTGGCCGGCGGCGAGCGCCTGCGCGGCGCCGGCAATCTGCGCGGCCAGCCCGTCCAGCGCCCGCTGGTGGCCTTGCACCAGGGCCTCGTAGCCCTGGCCCACGCTCTCCTGCACGCGGCTGGTGCAGGACAGCGGCGTGCCGCCCTTGAGCGGACGCACGCTCCACGCCGCATCGAGCAGCGCATACGAACCCGGCACCGAATCGAAGCGGCGCAGGTCCACCTTGATCCGCAGCACCGGCCTGGACCCGGCCGGCAGGCCGCTGATGTCCTGGGTATGCAGCTGGCGCGCGAGATCGGCCGACAGCGCACCGCGCACCTCGTCGCCCAGCGGCGCGATCCAGCGCTCGCCGTTCAGCACGGCCACGCCCTGCCCGCCCTGGCGCACCACCAGCTGCGGCTGGTCGACCTGGGCCGGCACGCCGACCGGCAGCAGTTCGAACTGGAATGCGGCGGCGGGCGGCGTGATGGCTGATTGCGTGGCGGTGGCCACGTAGGCATCCGCCGCCGGTATCAGGGTGTAGTAGCGCACCGGCGCCGTGCTGCCGCAGGCGGCCAGCGCGAGCGCGCCGCCCAGGGTGATGAGCAGGTGTCCCGTGCGGATCATGGCTTGTTCCCTTCTTCTATCCGGGATGGTTGCGTGGCGGCCGGCGGCGCGTTGCGTTCCGGCGGGGCGTCCGCCCGGCGGCCGCGCAGCAGCGCGTCCGGATGGGCGCCCAGGTAATCGGTCAGCACGCGCAGCGAGCGCACGGTGCGCTGCATCTCCTGCATGGTGCCGCCCAGGTTCTGCTGCAGCGGGGAGTCCGCCGACAGCGCATTGTTGGCGTTGCCCATGGTCTGCTGCGCGCCCTGCAGGGTGGCCTTGAACTCCGGCAGCACGTCGTTGTTGACCTGCTTGAGCGTGCGATTGAGCTCGGCCAGGGTCGAGTTGACGTTCTCGCCGATGCTGTCGAACGGGATCTTCTGGATCTTGTCGACGATCTCCGCCATCTGCTCCTGCAGCTTGTCGAAGCTGCCCGGCACGGTCGGAATCTCCAGCGGCTTCCCGGCCGGGTCGTACGGCACCTTCGGCGCCTTCGGCACGAAGTCCAGCGCGATATACAGCTGGCCGGTGAGCAGGTTGCCGCTGCGTGCCTGAGCGCGCAGGCCGTGCTCGATCAGCCGGCCCATCATCTGCGACAGCTGCGCGTCGTCGCCGCGCGCCTTGGCCAGCGCCGCCAGCTTGTCGTGCGCGCGGCCCAGGCGCTGCGGATAAACCACCGCGCCGACCACCACCGGGAAGGTCTGCGTCTTCTCGTCGAAGTCCAGGTTGATCGACACCACGCGGCCGAACGGCACGCCGAGGAATTCCACCGGCGCGTCCACTTTCAGCCCGCGCAGCGACTGGTCGAAGCGCATGCGGATATAGCGCGGCTCGCCGTCCGGCGGCGCCATCGCCGTGGTCTGGTCGCCGAACAGACGGAATTCCGCGCCCTGGTCGGCCGGCGTTTCGTCGTGCGGGCCCAGCGGCGCGCCAAACGCGACGCCGCCGGCCAGCACCGTGGCCAGCGATTGCGTATTGAGCTTGATGCCGTCGGCGCCGACCGACACGTCCACGCCGCTGGCGTTCCAGAAGCGCGAGGACTTGCTGACGAACTCATCGTTCGGCCCGTCGACGAAGATCTGCAGGCTCACGCCCTTTCCGTCCTTGTCCAGCTGGTAGGTCACCACGCGGCCGACCTGGATGCGGCGGTAGTAGACCGGCGAGCCGATATCCAGCGAACCGAGATCGTCGGTGTGCAGCTTGAAGGTCTTGCCCGGCGCGCCGTGGGTCACCGCCGGCGGTTCCTCCAGGCCGGTGAATTCGTCGCGCGATTCCTTCGACTCGCCCACGTCCGCGCCGATAAACGCGCCGGACAGCAAGGTGTCGATACCGGACACGCCGCCCAGTCCGATGCGCGGGCGCACCACCCAGAAGCGCGTGTCGGCGGTGGCGAAGCCCTCGGCGCTTTTTTCCAGCGACACCTTGGCGGTGACGTGGCTGCGGTCCTTGGCCAGGGTCACCGAGGTGACGCGGCCGATCACCACGTTCTTGTACTTCACCGGCGTCTTGCCCGGATCCAGGCCTTCCGCGCTCTGGAAGCTGATGGTGATCTTCGGGCCGGCCTCCAGCCACGCGTTGATCACCAGCGACAGGCCGACCAGCGCGGCCAGCACGGGGATCAGCCATACGAAGGAGGCGTTGATGCGCGGCTTGTGGATGACCGGCTCGGGCAGGTCGGAAGGCGTTTGTTGCTCAGTCATCGGATTCCCTGCCATCCCAGATCAGCCTGGGATCGAAACTCATCGAGGCGAACATGGTGAGGATCACCGTGAGGCCGAAGAACACCACGCCCGGCAACGGTTCCACCAGGCTCAGCACGCCGAACTGCACCAGCGCGGTCAGCAGCGCCACCACGAACACGTCCAGCATCGACCAGTAGCCGATCAGCTCGACCAGCCGATACAGCTTGGCGCGCTGCCGGCGCGCCCACGGCGTGGCGCGGCGCGAACTCCACAGCAGCAGCCCCAGCGCCAGGAACTTCAGCATCGGCACCACGATGCTGGCGGTGAACACGATCACCGCCAGATCCGGCGAACCCTTCACCCACAGCTCGATCACGCCGCTGAGGATGGTGTTGTCGTCGATATCGCCCACGCTGGCGGTGCGCATGATCGGCAGCACGTTGGCCGGGATGTACAGCATGAAGGCGGCCAGCAGCAGCGCCAGCGTGCGGCTGTAGCTGGCCTGCTTGCGCCGGTGCAACGCCGAATGGCAGCGCGGGCAATGCGCGCCTTCCGCGCCGGTATCGCGGCAGACCAGGCCGCAGACATGGCAGCCGATCAGGCCCAGTTCGCCGGCGCGCGGCAGCTCGGCGCTCATGTGCGCGTCTCCGGCACCAGTTCCCACAGGCGGCGCAGGTCGATGCTGGAGAACACGGTGATCAGCAAGGTGAGCGCGGCGTAGGCGAAAATGCCCGGGTTGAGGATCACATCGAAATACAGGCGCGCCTTGACGATCGCCACCAGCGCGCCGAGCACGAACACCTCGCTCATGGTCCACGGCCCCAGCCGGTACAGCGTCACCATGGCCAGCCGAAATCCCGGCGCGCGGCGGCCCTGGCGGGCGAAGAACAGCACCCAGCCCAGCAGCAGCATCTTGCACAGCGGAAAGAAGAACAGCGTGGCGGCGGCCAACACCGAGACCACCTGCGAATGCTCGCGCCACATCATCAGGATGGCGCCCCACAAGGTGGTGCTGATCAGCTGCCCGCCGAGGCCGAGGGTGACGATCGGCCACACGTTGGCCTGCACGAAGATCAGCATCGCGGTGACCACCAGCGCGAACATGCCGGGCACGCCCAGCCGGTGGTGGCGCTCCAGGATGGCGTCGCAGCGCTGGCAGCGCGCGACCTCGCCACAGCACAGCTCGCGCCGCCGATACACGGTGTCGCAGTGTTCGCAGATCAGCAGCGGCGCGCTTTCGGCCATGGAGGTCCTTGGGTCAGGTCCGGCTCGTCATCCCGCGGATTCTCTCAAATCCGCATGGCGGGCGACCACCTGCCAAATCGGCCATTCAGCGCGGGCCAGGATGGGCTGGCAGCGCCTCTTGATATGCTCCGCGCCGCCCTGATCTGATTCCGATTCCCTCGATCCCCCCTGGAGCTTCAGCCGTGACCAGCGACGCCCCCACCCATGTGTTCGACGTCGACCAGGAGAATTTCGAAGCCGAGGTGCTGCAGGCTTCGCTGACGACGCCGATCCTGATCGACTTCTGGGCGACCTGGTGCGGCCCCTGCAAGACCCTGGGCCCGCTGCTGGAAAAGCTGGCCACCGCCTTCAACGGCGCGTTCCGCCTGGCCAAGGTCGACGTCGACAAGAACCAGCAGCTGGCCGGCATGTTCGGCGTGCGCAGCATCCCCACGGTAATCCTGGTGAAGGACGGCCAGATCGTCGACGGCTTCGCCGGCGCCCTGCCCGAAGGCCAGTTGCGCGAATTCCTGGAGCGCCACGTGCAGCCGCACAACGGCGTGGCCGAAGAGGCCGAGCTGGCTCCGGTGGAAACGCCCGAACAGGCGATCGAGCGCCTGCGCGCCGAAATCGCCGAATCCGACCAGTCAGAACTCAAGCTCGACCTCGCCCTGGCCCTGATGAAGGCCGGCCAGGCCGATGCCGCCGAAGCCGAACTGACCGCGCTCCCCGCCAATCTCGCCACCGATGCCCGCGCCGTGCGCCTGCGCAGCCAGCTCGACCTGGCCCGCGCCCTGCAGGGCGCACCGGCACAGGCCGAGCTGCAGCAGCGCGTGCAGGCCGATGCCGCCGACTGGCAGGCGCGCGACCTGCTCGGCGTGCGCCTGCTGCTGGACGGCGACGCCGCGGCCGGACTGGAGCAGTTCCTGGCGATCCTGGAAAAGGCCCGCGACTGGAACGAGGGCCAGGCCAAGAAGCGCCTGCTCGCCGCCTTCGCCACGCTCGACGATGCCGAGCTGGTGGGTAAGTACCGCCGGCGCATGGCTTCGCTGCTGTTCTAAACGGCTGCAATCCATACGCCACCGTATGCATGTCGTAGACTGGCCTGCCTTTCGCCATCCACGACCCCCATGCGCGCCTCCACCTTCCGCCGCCTGCTCAACCTCTGGCCGCCGTTCCTGTTCAACAGCATCCGCGTGCAGCACGTGGCGGAGGACTACTCGGAAGCGCGGGTGGTGCTGCGCCTGCGGCCGTGGAACCGCAACTACGTGCGCACCCAGTTCGGCGGCAATCTGTTTTCCATGACCGATCCGTTCTGGATGCTGCTGGTGATGCATCAGCTGGGCGGCGAGTACTTCGTGTGGGACAAGGCCGGCGCCATCGATTTCGTGGCGCCGGGGCGGGCCGATGTCTTTGCTCAGTTCAAGCTGGAACCGGCGGTGCTCGACGAGTTGCGCGCCGCCGCGGCGAATGGCGAGAAGGTGCTGCGCTGGTTCGAGACGGATGTGACGACCGCGGACGGCGAGGTCGTAGCGAAGGTACGCAAGCAGCTGTACGTACGCCTGAAACCGCGCGCCCGCGAAGCCGCATAAGGCTACGGCGTAGGTTGGGGTGAGCCACAGGCGAACCCCAACAATGCGGTGCGCATGGATGTGCCGATGTTGGGGTTCGCCGGCGGCTCACCCCAACCTACACCGGCTGTTTCAGTCGGTTTCGAAGCGGCGCACTTCATCCAGCACCGCTTGCGCGCGGCGCACGCTGTAGCCGGCCGCTTCGCGTTCCAGCACCCGCGCACCCCATACCCGCCTGATCGCATAAACACCCAGCCACACCAGCGCCAGACTCGCTACCCCGCTGGCGCACAGCCACAGCACCACATCCGGATGCAACCGCCACACATCCGCGCCCAGGCCGGCGAACAGCATCAGCAGCGCGGGAATCCATACGAAGCAACCGGTGACCAGGAAGACCGGTGCTTCCACCCTGGTTTTCCACGCGCGCAATTCGGCCAGGCGCCGCTGGATGTCCAGCACGGGCGCCGCGTAATCCAGCTGCTTGATCAAGTGCAGATTGCGCGCTGCGAACACGATCATCAGCACGCCGTACAGATGCACCAGCACACCGCAGAACAGCAGATGCGGATACTGCCGGTACTCGAACCAGAAATTGCCGGCGACCAGGCTGAGCAAGGCGCCCGCGACGATCTGCACGATCTGCCCCACCCACAGCGGACGCAGGCCGTGTTTCATTTTCTGCAGCCGGCTTTCGCGATGCAGTTGCAGGTTCCATGCATGCTGCTGCGCGAGGCGACCATCCAGCGCCTGCCAGCTCTGCTTGAGTTCATCCAGTTCCATCGTCATGCCTCCGCGGCGACCATGCGGCCGCGCAATGTCTGTTTGATGCGACCGAGCTTGGTCGCGACGTTGGTCTCGCTGATGCCGAGCACCTCGGCGATCTCGGCGTAGCTGCGGTCTTCCAGGTAGAGCAGGATCAGCGCGCGATTCAGCGGTTCGAGCTGGCCGATAAAGGCGTACAGCGCAACCAGGCGCTCGTCGCGCTCCGGCGCTTGCTCCGCGCCGATGGTGTCCAGGTGATGCGGCTGCAATGGCTCCAATCGCCCGGCGCCCGCGGTGCTGCTGCGCAGCTGCGAGATCGCCACGTTGAGCGCGATGCGGTACAGCCAGGTGGAGAAACGCGCGCGGGCTTCGTCGTAGCCGGGCCAGGCGCGCCATAGCTGCACGCAGATTTCCTGTTCCAGGTCGCGCCGGTCTTCCGCGCCGGCGGCGTAGACGCTCGCCACCTTGGCGATCAGCCGGCGGTGTTCCTGTAATCGCTGTTCGAATGCCCGTTGGTCCGGCCGGTTGCCCATCTGCGCTCCCCTGGATCTCCTTCCATGATTCGCAGCGCCGCGCAAAAAATCACAGCGGGAAAATCACCGCGCCGGCGAAAGGGCCGAACGTCACGCCCGGCCGGCCTGCCCCCTACAATGCCCGCTTCCCCGCCTTCCGAGGGCCCGCCCCATGCGGCGACTGCGCGTCAAACGCTATCTGCTTACCGGCCTGCTCACCTTTATCCCGTTGTGGGTTACCTGGCTGGTGTTCAAGTTCGTGCTCGGCCTGCTCGCCGGGATCGGCACGCCGCTGGTGGGCGCCCTGGTCGGCGCGGTGGGGCAGGCTTCCCCCGCGCTGGGCAGCTCGCTCAACCGCGGCTGGCTGCTGTTCGTGCTGGCCCTGGTGCTGACCGTGCTGGCGCTGTACCTGCTCGGCTGGCTGGCCAACCGGGTGATCGGCCAGCGCCTGCTGGAGGCGTTCGACGGCCTGCTGGCGCGCATCCCGCTGGTGCAGACCATCTATGGCGGCACCAAGAAACTGATGGCGGTGCTGCAGCAGAAGCCGTCCGGCGTGCAGCGCGTGGTGCTGATCGATTTCCCACGCCGGGGCATGAAGGTGGTCGGCTTCGTCACCCGCGTGATGATCGAGGAAGGCACCGGCCGCGAGATGGCCGCGGTGTACATCCCCACCACGCCCAACCCTACCGGCGGTTATCTGGAAGTGGTGGCCGTGGACGAACTGACGCCCACCGACTGGACCATGGACCAGGCCATGGCCTTCATCATTTCCGGCGGTGCCGTGGCGCCCGACACGCTGCCCGCGTCGCCCGCCTCGCTGGCGCAACACCAGGACCACGCATGAACCGACTGCTGCTCGCCGCCCTGCTCGCCACCTCCACCAGCCTCGCCCACGCCACCGACTGGACCACGCCCGCCGAGGCCGCGCACTTCCGCACCACGCCCAGCTATGCGGACACCGTGGCTTATCTGCACAAGCTCGCCGATGCGGCGCCGGGCAAGCTGAAAGTCGAAAGCTTCGGCACTTCGCCGCAAGGCCGCCCGATGACGGTGGTGATCGCCAGCGGCGATGGCAGCTTTACGCCGGAAGCCGCGCACCGCTCCGGAAAACCCGTCGTACTGGTGCAGGCCGGCATCCATCCCGGCGAGATCGAAGGCAAGGACGCCGGCCTGATGCTGCTGCGCGACTTCGCGGTGAGCGGCAAGCTGCCGCATCTGCTGGATCACGCGGTGCTGGTGTTCATCCCGGTGTTCAGCGTGGACGGGCACGAGAATTCCAGCCCCTATCACCGCATCAACCAGAACGGTCCGGACAGCATGGGTTTCCGCGGCCAGTCGCAATACCTCAACCTCAACCGCGACTACGTCAAGGCCGATGCGCCGGAGATGCGCGACTGGCTGAAGCTGTGGCAGCGCTGGCAGCCGGATCTGCTGATGGATATCCACACCACCGACGGTGCGGATTACCAGTACGACCTGACCTGGTATCTGGAAGACCCGCACAAGCTCGATGCCGGCGTGAGCGCGTGGCAGCAGCAGTTGCTCAACGACAAGGTGATGCCCGCCTACGAAAAGCGCGGCCACCTCGCTTCGATCTACCTGGAATTCAAGGACGGCCGCGATCCGCGCAAGGGCATCGTCAACTTCGGTTCCGGCCCGCGCTTCTCCACCGGCTACGCAGCCTTGCAGAACCGCCCGGCGCTGCTGGTGGAGACGCATATGCTGAAAAGCTACGAGGTGCGCGTGCGCGGCACTTACGACCTGGTCGCGCTGATGCTGGAGCAGACCGGCGCGGATGCAGCGAAGCTGATCGCGCTCAATCGCAAGGCGGATGCGGCGGTGGTGGCGCGGGCGCACGACGCGCAAGCGCAGGTGGCGCTGACGTTCAAGGACGATCCGGCGTCGACGCCGTTCAAGTTCAAGGGCTACGAGTTCAGCCTTAGCCATAGCGATGTGTCGAACAGCGAGTGGATCCAGTACGACCCGTCGAAGCCGCGCACCTACGACATCCAGAACTGGAACGGCCTGCTGCCGGATGGCGCGATCGCAGCGCCGGCCGCATATGTGATTCCCGCGCAGTGGACGCAGGTGATCGACAAGCTCGACGCGCACGGCATCAGCTACCGCCGCCTGAGCCGGCCGACGAAACTCAAGGTGCAGGCCTACCAGCTCGATAAGCCGCAGTGGGCAGCGAAGCCGTTCGAAGGGCATCTGATGCTGCGCGACTTCGCGCAGTCCAGCAGCGTGCGCGAAGTGGAATTGCCGGCCGGTTCGGTGCTCGTGCCGATGGACCAGCGCACGGCCAACGTGGCGATCGAGCTGCTGGAGCCGCAGGCGCCGGATTCGCTGCTGCACTGGGGCCTGCTCGATGCGGTGTTCGAGCCGAAGGAGTACGGCGAGCCGCGCGTGCTGGAAAAGCTGGCGCGCGACATGCTGGCCAAGGACCCGGCGCTGAAGGCCGCCTTCGAGCAGAAGCTGCACGCCGATGCGGCCTTTGCCGCCAGCCCCTCGCAGCGGCTGTTTTTCTTCTTCGAGCGCTCACCCTGGTACACGGCCCAGGACGTGGGGGCCTACCCGGTCTACCGGATCGACGCCGCCACCCTGCAGGGCCTGGCGCCGTAAGCGCCGCGCCAGGCCACCGGGACGGCCCAACGCAACCCGCCGCCGTCCCCCGCCCCTGACCTTTGACACTGGGCCGCCCCGTGACCTTTGGCCTAGGGTCGAAGGTCGCGGCCGTGACAGGGGATACCCGCGGTACCGGCCGTACCAGCACTTATCGCCCCGCGGGGGCGCCATTCGATTGAGAGGGAGATCCATGACCAAGCCGTACCTGAAGCCGCTCGCCCTTGCGGTGAGCCTGGCCCTGACGCTGTCCGCCTGCGGCAAGCACGAGGCCGAGCAGACCGCCCCCGCCGCCGCCGGCAGCGCGCCGGCCCCGGCCGCCACCACCGCCGCCGCGCCCGCCGCCAAGAAGAGCCCCTTCGACGTCAGCGAGCTCGATACCGGCATCAACGCGTGCCAGGACTTCAACGGCTTCGTCAACGCGAAGTGGGTCGCCGCCAACCCGATCCCCGAAGACCGCACCCGCTGGGGCGCCTTCGACCAGTTGTCGGAAAACAGCCTCAACACCCAGCACGACATCGTCGACGCCGCCGCCAAGGGCGCTGCGCAGGCGCAGGCCGGCTCGATCGAGCAGAAGATCGGCCTGCTGTACCAGTCGGGCATGAACGACGACGCGATCGAGAAGGCCGGCTTCGAGCCGATCAAGCCCAAGCTCGACGCCATCGGCGCGCTGAAGAGCGGCGCGGACGTGGCCGACTACCTCACCAAGAGCTACGCCGAAGGCGACGGCCAGGTGTTCCAGTTCGGCTCGGGTGCGGACTTCAAGCACGCCGACATGCAGATCGGCTACGCCAACCAGGGTGGCCTGGGTCTGCCGACCAAGGACTACTACCTGGATCCGAAGTACAAGGAAATCCGCGACGCTTACGTGGCGCATATCGCCCAGGCGCTGCAGCTGACCGGCACCGCCGAGGCCGACGCCAAGAAGCAGGCCGACGACGTGCTGAAGTTCGAGACCGAGCTGGCCAAGGCTTCGCTGGCGCCGGTGGAAGAGCGCGATCCGAAGAACCAGTACCACTTCGTCAGCGTGAAGGAGGCCGACAAGGTCACTCCGCACTTCAGCTGGGAGAAGTTCTTCACCGCCCAGGGCGTGAACATCGACAAGGGCTTCTCGCTGTCGCAGCCGAAGTTCTTCGCCGAGTTCGACAAGCTGCTGGCCGCCGCGCCGCTGGAGCAGTGGCAGGCCTACCTGCGCTTCCACACCATCAGCGATGCCTCGCCGTACCTGAGCAAGGCGTTCCAGGACAGCAAGTTCGACTTCTACGGCAAGACCCTGGCCGGCCAGCCGCAGCAGAAGCCGCGCTGGAAGCGCGTGCTGGCCGCGGTGAACGGTTCGATGGGCGAGGCGCTGGGCCAGCTGTACGTGGCCAAGGTGTTCAAGCCCGAAGCCAAGGAGCGTGCGCAGGAGCTGGTCGACAACGTGCGCAACGCTCTGAAGGCGCGCATCGAGAAGCTGGACTGGATGAGCGACGCCACCAAGGAAAAGGCCGTCGCCAAGTGGAACACCTTCCTGCCGAAGATCGGCTACCCGGACAAGTGGCGTGACTGGTCCGGCCTCAACGTGAGCGGCGACAATTTCTACGCCAACGTGCAGGCCGCGTCGAAGTTCAACTACGACTACGACCTGGCCAAGATCGGCAAGCCCACCGACCGCAAGGACTGGGGCATGACGCCGCAGACGGTGAACGCGTACTACAACCCCACCGACAACACCATCAACTTCCCGGCCGCGATCCTGCAGCCGCCGTTCTTCGACGCCAGCGCCGACGACGGCATCAACTACGGCGGCATCGGCGCCGTGATCGGCCACGAGGCCAGCCACGGTTTCGACGACGAAGGCAGCCAGTTCGACGGCGCCGGCAACCAGGAAAACTGGTGGACCAAGGACGACCGCGCCAAGTTCGACGCGCGCACCGACAAGCTGGTGGCGCAGTTCAGCGACTACACGCCGATCAAGGACAAGCCGGACGCGCACGTCAACGGCAAGCTGACCCTGGGCGAGAACATCGCCGACCTGGGCGGCATGAATGTGGCTTACGACGCGCTGCAAAGCGTGCTGTCCAAGACGCCGGGTTCCGCCGAGCAGAAGATCGAAGGCTATACGCCGGACCAGCGCTTCTTCCTCAACTGGGCCCGCGTGTGGCGCGGCCACGTGCGCGAGAAGCAGGCCCTGCTCTCGCTCAACACCGACCCGCACGCCCCGGTATCGCTGCGCGCGATCGGCGCACCGTCGAACATGGAAGCCTTCGCCAAGGCGTTCCAGTGCAAGACCGGCGATGCGATGGTGCGGGATGGCGAGAAGCAGGTGAAGATCTGGTAAGTGGTGCCGCCGCGGCGTGAGTCGCGGCGTTTCGTTGCTGAAAAAAAGCGCCGCACGAGAGTGCGGCGCTTTTATTTTGCCGTCATCCCGGCGCAGGCCGGGATCCAGTGGCGCCGCCGCATGATTTTCGCGAAAACCTCCATGGGCGCTTTTCGTCTGCATGTACCGCCTCGCTACTGGATCCCGGCCTGCGCCGGAATGACGAGACTTAACCCGCGCGGCGGTTTTCGTAGGCCTTCAAGTGCGCATACGCCGTGCGCAGCAGCGGCAGCGCAGTGCCAGGCGCAGCGCGGGCAATCAGGTCGCCGATCACATGATCCGCTTCGACCGGGCTGCCCTGTTCCAGGTCGCGCATCATCGAAGCGCTCAGCGTCGAGCCTTCTTCGGTCAGCACGCCGCGCGCTTTCGCCAGCACGCTTTCGGCGGGGGCATGGCCGTGGTCGGAGGCGACGCGGCGGCAGTCTTCCAGCATGGCCAGCGTGGCTTCCAGGCCGCCCGGCGCGGCGACGATAGCGCCGACCGGCGCGCGCATCAGGCAGGTGATGCCGGCGAGCGAGGCGAGGAAGACCCATTTGTCCCACATGTCCTGCAGCACTTCGCTGCTGAGGCGCGCTTCGAACTTCACGCCCTCCATCGCCTGCGCAATCCGTTCCACGCGTGCCGAGCGCGAGCCGTCGCGCTCGCCGAAGCTGAGGCTGTGCGAGCGGTTGAGGTGGCGGATCTCGCCGTCCGTGCCGAGTGTCGCGGCAATCACGCACAGGCCGCCGAGCACGCGTGCCGCACCGAAACGCGCATCCAGCGCATCCAGGTGCCGCATGCCGTTGAGCAGCGGCAGGATCGCCGTGCCCTCGCCCACCGCCGGAGCGATATCGGCGATGACCTGCGGCAGGTGGTAGGCCTTGCAGCTGAGCAGGATCAGGTCGTAGGGCTCGCGCAGTTCGCCGGCCGTGACCGTCGGCGCGCGCAGGTTGGCGTCGCCCAGTGCGCTGCGGATCGCCAGGCCGTGCGTGGCCAGCGCCTGCGCGCGTGCCGGCCGCACCAGGAAGCTCACGTCCTGCCCGCTTTCCAGCAGGCGTCCGCCGAAATAGCCACCGGTGGCGCCGGCGCCGACTACGAGGATGCGCATCGATACATCTCCTGCGAGCAGCCGGCCCGTTCTTGCGGGGGCCGGCGAGGGGAAGCGGAAGTGTACGCCGCCGCGGCATGGGCTCCGGTTGGCGCCTGAACGGAATGATTGCAAATCATTCTCATTAAAAATACGATGTGAAGATCACGGCCTACCCAGGGGTCTACCGGCAGCGCCGTGATCGACAACTCCCTGCAGCCCGTGCCGCGCGATCGCCGCGGCGGCGTGGGCGCATGCGCGCATGGGCTGCCGCCGCGCGCCCGCCTTATCTCCGATGCATCTGGACATCCCATGGCCTACATCAAAAGCCGCAAGCACTCCGCTCCTACCGCCCGGCTGCAGCCCGGCCAGCTCGCCGCAGCCACCGCCGCGCTGCTCACCGGCCTGGCCCTGGCCACGCCGGCCATGGCGTCAGACGACATCGCGTCGGATCCGCAGCAGGCCAAGGCCAAGAGCCTGACGGCGGTGACGGTCGAAGCGACGCGCGGCAGCGACTACGTCGCCGACAAAGTGGACTCGCCCAAGTTCACCCAGCCCCTGCTCGACACCACCCAGACCATCTCGGTGATCACCAAGGATCTGTTCCTGCAGCAAGGCGCCACCACGCTGACCGAGGCGCTGCGCAACACCCCGGGCGTGGGCACCTTCTATGCCGGCGAGAACGGCAGCACCACCACCGGCGACGGCATCTACATGCGTGGCTTCGACACGTCCAACAGCATCTTCGTGGACGGCGTGCGCGACACCGGCAGCATCTCGCGCGACATCTTCAATATCGAACAGGTGGAAGTGACCAAGGGCCCGGCCAGCACCGACTACGGCCGCACCGCGCCGACCGGCGCGATCAACCTGGTGACCAAGCAGCCGCTGCTGCAGAACGCCGTGTCCGGCCAGCTCGCCTACGGCAGTTCCGACCGCAAGCGCGCCACTGCCGACTGGAACCAGGTGCTCGGCGCCAGCAGCGCGTTCCGCCTGAACCTGATGGCGCAGAACAGCGGTACGCCCGGCCGCGACGAAGTAGAGAACAACCGCTGGGCCGTCGCGCCCTCGCTGGCCTTCGGCCTGGGCACCGCCACCCGCGTGTACCTCAACTACCTGCACGTCAAGCAGAACAACATCCCCGACGGCGGCGTCTCCACCATCGGCCTGCCCGGCTACAGCAGCCCCGATCCCAAGCGTCCGTGGCTGGCCAGTGCGCGCCCGGTCGATCCGTCGAACTTCTACGGCACCGACGCCGACCACGACCACGTCAAGGCCGACCTGTTCACCGTGCGCGTGGAACACGACTTCAGCGACGACCTGGCGCTGCACAACACGCTGCGCTGGGGCCGCACCAGGCAGGACTACCTGCTGACCTCGTTCATGGCGACCGCGGCCAACCTGCTCACGCCGAACCCGAACGATCCGTCGACCTGGACCGTCGCGCGCAGCAACCCGACGTTCAAGGATCAGACCAACAAGATCCTCACCGACCAGTTCAACCTCACCGCCAACTTCCAGACCGGCAGCATCACGCACAACCTCAGCTCCGGCATCGAGCTGACCCGCGAGGAAGCCAACACCATCGGCACCGTCTCGCTGCTCAACACCTGGCCCGCGGCGAACCTGTATCGCCCGAACCCGCACGTAGCGGGCATGCAGTGGTTCCGCAACGGCAGCTACACGCACGGCAAGACCGACACCTATTCGGCCTACGTGTTCGACACGCTGAAGTTCAACGAGCAATGGCAGGTCAACGCCGGCGTGCGCCTGGACCATTACAAGACCGAGTTCGACAGCGCGGTGACCTGCGGCGGCCGCAATGCTCCCGTGTGCGGCGCCCTGCCCGCCAACTCGGCCGTGCCCGGCTTGAATGCGCGCAAGAGCGGCAACCTCACCAACTGGAAGGTCGGCGTGCTGTACAAGCCCGCCACCAACGCCAGCATCTATGCCAACTACGCCATCTCGCAGCAGCCGCCCGGCGGCAGCACGCTGACGCTGAGCAGTTCGGCCAACAGCGCGGACAATCCCAACTTCAATCCGCAGAAGGCCAAGACCGCCGAAGTCGGCACCAAGTGGGAGTTCTACGACAGCCGCCTGATGCTCACCGGCGCCATCTACCGCACCGAGATCAACAATGACGTGGTGCAGGATCCGACCGACCTGCAGTACTACCAGACCGGCAAGAAGCGTGTGCAGGGCGTGGAGCTCAGCGCGGTGGGCAAGCTCACCGAGCACTGGGCGATCAGCGCCGGCTACACCGTGATGGACAGCAAGGTGCTCAGCGGCAGCGTGGTCACCAGCGACGGCAGTTCGGATCTTGCGTACACGCCGAAGTCCGCCTTCACCGCGTGGACCACCTACACCCTGCCGTTCGGCCTGACCATCGGCGGCGGCGCGCGCTACAACGACCAGCTCAAGCGCGGCACCGACGGCGCGATAGGCACGCCGGCGTATACCAAGTCGTACTGGGTGTTCGACGCGGTGGCCACGTACCCGATCAACAAGCACGTCGACCTGCAGTTGAACCTGTACAACCTGTTCGACAAGGACTACGTCGCGGCGATCAACAAGAGCGGCTACCGCTACACGCCCGCTGCGCCGCGTTCGGCTATGCTCACGGCCAACGTGCGCTTCTGACTCTTCGATTCCCCGTAGGTTGGGGTGAGCCGCAGGCGAACCCCAACAGGCCTCACATGCCACCGCAACGTTGGGGTTCGCTGCGCTCACCCCAACCTACGGCGCTCCGCGAGGACCGGCCATGCTGCTGCATATCCCCAACGTGCTCTCGCCGGACCAATTGCTCCATGTCCGCGCCGAACTGGATCGTGCCGACTGGACCGACGGCCGCCAGACCGTCGGCGCGCAAGGCGCGCAGGTGAAACGCAATCTGCAGTTGCCGGAAACCTCGCCGGTGCGCGAAGCGCTGGGCCGCCTGATCCTCGACGCACTCGCGCACCATCCGCTCTATCACGCCGCGGCGCTGCCGTTGCGCGCGCTGGCGCCGCGCTTCAACCGCTACGAAGGCGGCGGACATTATGGCTACCACGTCGATGGCGCCGTGATGGCGCTGCCCGGTGGCGGGCAGTTGCGCAGCGATCTCTCCTGCACGCTGTTTCTCGCCGAACCGGACGAATACGACGGCGGCGAACTGGTCGTCAACGACACCTACGGCGAGCACGAAGCGAAACTGCCCGCCGGCGACCTGCTGCTGTATCCCTCCAGCAGCCTGCACGAAGTGCGCCCGGTGACGCGCGGCGCGCGCCTTGCGGCGTTCTTCTGGATTCAAAGCCTGGTGCGCCATGAGGAACAGCGGCGCCTGCTGTTCGACCTGGACGTTGCGATCCAGTCGCTCACCGCCAAGCCGGACACCGATCGCTCCACCCTGCTCTCGCTCACCGGCGTCTATCACAACCTGCTGCGCCAATGGAGCGAGACCTGAGCGACGCCATGGCGGCGTCGCTCCTGCTGGCTGGCGTCAGCTCGGCGTGCAGGTGGTCTGTACGCCCAACGATTGCGACGTCGTGCTGCCGGAAGCATTCACCGTAAGCTGCGCGCCGGGCACCGCGGTGCTGCTGGTGCCGGTGCCGCTGTCATTCGCGGCACGGAAGCAGGTGGCGAACTTCGGCTGCTTGTTGTCGGTGCGGCGCACCTGGCCCTGCGAACCGAAGCTCAGGATCACACTGTCCAGCGCCTGGATCGACACGCTGTCGCGCGCATTGGACGTGCGCAGCAGGATCGCGCCATCCGTTGCGTTGGTGCTGTAAGCCGTGGTCACCACGCCCTTGCCGGGCTGGTAGGTATAGATCAGCCAGCCGCCTTCGTAGGCCTTGCCGCTGGACGTGCAGGTGGCCTGGTCCGAGCTCGGGCAGATCGACACCACGTTGCCGCGGTTGATCGCTTCGCTGCGCGCATAGGCGATATCGGCCAGCAAGGCGTTGCTCGTCGAGCTCACCTTGTTGCGCCGGATCGCATCGCGGAAGCTCGGCCCGGCCGCCACCAGCAGGATCGCCGCCACCGCCAGCGCCACCATCAGTTCGACCAGGCTGAAGCCATTCTTCCCCTGTCGATTCATGGCGGTCACCAGCACTTGCCGTTGGTGGTGGAACCGGTCGCGCCTTTCACGCCGTAACTGTTGACGTTCAGCGCCTTGCAGTCGTCCTTGGCCTGGGCGCCGCCGCTCACCGGCGTCGCCGTGGCGGTGAACGTCGTGGCCGGCGTGGCGGGCGTCACGGCGACCGTGTAGTAGCCCTTGTCCGACGCCGTGCTGTTGACGAAGCCGATGTCGCTCAGACTGCCGTAGCGATTATTGGTCGAATAGAACCGCTCCTGCGCGGAAGCCACCCGCAGCAGCAGGTTCTGCCCGTCCGAACGCCGTGCGCGGATGCCATAGCGCAGGTAATTCGGTATCGCGAAGGCGGCGAGGATGGCGATGATCGCCACCACCACCATCAGCTCGACCAGGGTGAAGCCGCGCGTACTGCGGTCGCGCAGGCGCATCAAGTTCTTGATCATTGCGTAATCCCTCGCCAGGAGCGGCGGCGCCAGACGGCGTCGTTGATGTTCAGAACGTTATTGCTGCCAGTGAGCTTGAGGCCCGGCACCAGCACACTGCCGCCGCCCACCGTGGTCACCAGCGGCACCGTGCCGGAGGTGCGCGGATCGTTCACCCGGCCACCGACGACGTACTTGCCGGTGCCGTTCCAGGCCGTTACACCCGGCGCCGACAGGCCACCATTCGCACCGCCGGTCGCCGCATTCACCACCATCAACGCGCCCTGGATGCTGGCGTTGCACGGATCGTTGGTGCCGGGGATCAGCGTCTGGATGACGGCGCGGCCGGTGTCGAACAGCGCGCCGGGCGTCACCACCACGCGCTCGCCGGCCGACGAGGTCGACGGACCCAGGTCGAAGTACCAGCCGCCCTTGGTGCTGTCCACCGCGTTGTCGGTCAGGCCGCGCGCGATGGTCTTGCCATCGTCGGCGGTCGCCTCGCTCAAGGTCTGCGCCACCAGCTGGGTGCGCGTCACCGTGGTGCCGTTATCGCGGATGCCATACACCGACTGCGTCGCCGCGCTGCCGCTGGTGTTGTCGCCCACGCCCAGGTACTTGCCGGTGCCGAACACCACGATGAACTTGTTGGTCGCCGGATCGGCGAACAGACGCGGCATGCTGGTGATCGGCTGGGCCCCCGCAGTCGCCGGCTTGAACGCCAGGGTGATCGACCAGGTACCCGGATCGCTCGACGACAGGTCGTAGCGCCACAGGTTGCCATCCAGATCACCGGCGAAGGCCACGTCGTCGACCTGGTCGTCGTTGTAGTCGCCCAGCACTGGTGTGGCCAAGCCATGGCTGGCGGCGCCGCCGTTGCTCGCATCGGGCGTCTTCAGCTCGCGGATCAGCTTGCCGGTCTGCGCATCGAGCACGAACAGCGAGCTGTAGGTGTTGGAAGCGGCTGCCGGCGAGCTGCAGTTGGCGCCGGTGAACGGAGCCTTGGTGCAATCCGGGAAGTAACCGCCCGGCACCAGCACCACCCACTTGCCGGTGTTCAGACGGCCGATGTTCGGCTGGCCGTAGGTGTAGCCCAGGTTGGACGCCTTGCCGCCGGGGTTACTGATCGAACCGTCGGTCCAGGCCGCCTGATCGGGCGCATCGGCGTTGAATTCCCACAGCACCTTGCCGGCGGCCATCGCCGTCGGATCGGTGATGTCCAGCGCATACACGCCGCGCCCGCCGAGGCGCAGTCCGCCTACCAGCAGGGTGTGCCAACCCGCCGAGGTAGCCACCGGCGTGGTGGTGTCGGCGCCGAAGTACACGTCGCGCGTGACGGGGATGCCGTCGGCGGTCGGCATGAACTTGAAGGCGTTCTTGACGGTGAGGTTGCCCAGGTTGCCGTAGGTGGCACGCGGCACGTAGCCGAACAGTTCCTTGCCTGCACCGGTGGTCGGAATCACGTTGCCATTGGTATCGGTCGTCTGCGACGCATCGAATGCGTGGAGCATGCCGTCGTCCGCGCCCACGTACGCCACCGGCTTGCGGGCGAGGTTGTTCTGCACGAACGCCTCATAGGTGTGGCAGGTCAGCGGTGTCTTCGTCGCGCAGTCGGACGCATCGCCCGCTACCGCGGTCTGCTCCGGCGAACCGGTAGGCCAGCTGTTGCGGTAGCCGCTGGACGGAAAGCTCACATACACCGCCTGCGAGCCGATGATCGCGCCCAGCAGATGGTTGCGGGTGCGGAACGTGGTCGTTTCCTTGCCGCGGTCGCCGCGCAGGTAATCCACTCGCGTCTGACCGGTATCGTTGGTGGCGTCAACGCTGGCCGGCGTGCCGCTCAGCAGGGTCTGCCCGGCGCTGTCCAGGTCCGAGAACGTCTTGAATGCCACACCACCGCCGAAGCTGCCGTCGCTGCCTTCCTTGGCGGTGAAAATGGCCCGGTTGGCTGGCACGGTCTTGGTGGCATCGTCGAGGATCGCTCCCGCATCCCACACCACCGTCGAGGTGACGCCGTTGGTGGCGATCGAAACCGCCTGGAACGTGCCGCTCCAATCCGCTGAGCTGTAACCGGTATTGAAACCAAGCGCGCCGGCCACCAGCACCGCCGTGTTCACCGCGCCGGTATTGGCCGGGATGGTACGTGCGCTGATGTTGGTAAGGATCGCGCTGAGCTGATCCACCAGGTTCTGCGGGTTGCCCGCGCTGAAGTACGCGCCGCGGCTGTTGATCGCAGCATGCCAGGTGTCATCGATGCCCGGCGGCGAGTTGTTCGCCGGACGGGTCCAGCCGACGGCGCCGGTGGAATTGGTCTGGCCGCGGCGCAGCGCGCACAGGTCGTTTGCCGTGGCCACGACGCAATCGGCGTCATTGGAGAAGTTCAAATTGCCCGCGATACCCAACGTCACCATGTACTGCACCAGGTGTGGCCAGTTGGCGGGATCGTTCTTCGGATTGAAATACTGCTCCAGCGCCGTCGAACCCGCGCCTGAAACCACGCCGGTGGTCTTGTCCGGCATATACGGCGGCACTTGCTTGCCGTTGGTGGGATCGTAGAGGTCCGGGCGCAGGTTCGTCGCCCAGTAGTTGAAGGCGATATTAGCGAGCGAGGAAGTGTACTTGCTGCCCTGCACATTCCAGAACACACGCGACTCGGCCGCCGAAGTGGAGAAGCTCGTTCCGTCAGGCAGTGTCTGCGCTGTCTGGCCGTCGTTGAAAGGCGTGGGCAGCGTGGGATCAGGGGACTCGTTCCAATAACCGTCCGTGACCACCATGTGGAAATTCTGGCGACAGGTCAGCTCAAGACCGTCGGCACCCGTCTTTGTCGGCGGCTCCCAGTACGGGTCGTGCAGGTCTCCGGTAGCACCCGTGTTGTCCTTGCCGCGCTGGAAAAACTTGCCCGCGCGAATCGTCGCCGCACGCAGCGGCGTCGCACTCGTGGCCGGCACCGAGAAGATCCAGTTGAAGAAGGCCGAGCGATAGCAGTTCGGCGGCGTCTTCACCGTGCCGGTCTGCACGCCGATAGCGTACGGGTCGGCACTGGATGCATCGCAAGCCGGCGAATTGACGTCCATCAGCCTATTGATGATGGTGTCGCTCTGAAGCGTGAACGTGTCGGACGTGTACAGATTCTGCCAGGCCATGCGAAACGCACTGCCGTACCCGCCATTCGAATCGGGAGCACCCAGATTGCCGAACACGCGCGACAGCGCCGTGCGCGTCATCAGGTTGCGCGTGCGGTAGTAGGCGTACCAGTTGGCGAAGTTCTGCCAGGCGTTGACGGTCACACCGCCGATGGTCACGTTTTCGCTGCGGACGGCGACCGCTTCCCAGTTGTCGCTGTTGTACAGATTGTTGCTCAGGGCGGCGGCAGTAGGATTGCCATAGGTATCCACGGCGATGGCCGGCGCGGACGACTTGTAGCGGTAGTAGTACGGGCCGCCGTTGGGGTAAGCCCTCCCATCGGAGCCGAGCGACGTGCCGTCCATCGGCGACGACTGGCCGCCGGCGCATACCCACCGATTGTCGGACTGCGGCGTATTAGTCGTTATCGTCCATTGGTACTTCGACGTCGATTTACAGTTTCCGTTCGGCCTTTTATCAAGACATACGCACGAGCCAGTATCCTCATTACCTGGACACGAAGCGCCCGTAAAAGTCTGCGTCGAATTGCTGGCGGCGGTAAACAGGCCGGTCAGATTCGTCGCACCCGTCGGATCGGTCGTTCCGTTCGGGTTGTTCCTATAAGTACCGGTGGCGGCCAAGGTTTTCTGGTTACGCGGCCGATTCACCGAAATGCCATCCAGCGGCACCCTCACCAGACTTGCATCCGCATTGGGGAATGACGTGCCGTCCGCCTTGATCGGCGGCAGGTACAGCACATTCGGGTTGTAATAGACGCCGTTCATCGCATGGGAACGAATGTCCGTCGCACTGCTAATGCGCGGATCGATCACGCCAGCGCATTGCCACTCGCTATCCCAATCGTTGTTGTCGAACGGCCGACTGTCACCCATGTAATTGCTGCCCATCGACCCCGAATCGTCGAAGGTCACCGCGATATTCGGTGCCACGCCCTGGGTCAGGTTCGGCGGCGTGGGACTCAGCTCCACCACCGCGGCCGGCGCAGCCGTGCTGGACGTCGCCAGGATGCTGGTAGCAAGCACCGGCGCGATCTGCGCATCGGCCGTCGGCACGAACGGTACCGACAACCCGCTCAGCAGGGTCAGGCCGAGCACGAGCGCGGCGCTGCCGCGGCGTGTCGAGAAGAAGGGGGGAATACGCATGGCTGGATGGCTCCGGCTCGAAAGCTCGTGGGCTCAGTGGTTCGCGTTTAATTGCTTTTGGCGGCGAAGGTGCTTTCCATCACCCTCACCGTGTTGGCGTCCGCGCCGGTGGCGCGCGCCGTGATGCGGTAGACGTGGCGGCTGGTGCTTCCGGCACCGCTGCCGCCGGTGCCGGTGGCACCGGATTCGTGCAGGCCGCCGCTCGCTCCCGGCGGCAGCTCCGTGCCCATGTCCTCGATCAGATAGACCGGGTTCTTGGCCAGGGCGCCCGTCTTCTGATTGCCGGTCAGCGCGGTGAAATCAGTGCTGCCGTCCGCGCCCTTGTAGGTCGCCGTGCCGGTGGTGATCCAACCCGCACCAGTGCGGAACTTGGTGATGCTGCCGTTGGCGCCATACAAC
Source organism: Dyella sp. 2RAB6 (assembly GCF_052115385.1). Taxonomy (NCBI): domain Bacteria; kingdom Pseudomonadati; phylum Pseudomonadota; class Gammaproteobacteria; order Lysobacterales; family Rhodanobacteraceae; genus Dyella; species Dyella sp. 2RAB6. The sequence goes on along the minus strand of NZ_JBFRGP010000001.1, from coordinate 10,219 downwards.
GCCGTATTGCTCGGGTCATAGCGATAGCAGTTGCCGGCCAGCACGCCGGAGCCGCACAGCAGCGGCGCGGTGGTCAGCTTGGTCGTGCTGGTCCACAGCTTCCATTCCACGCCGCGCAGTGTGGTCTCCGCCGCCATGTCCGCCAGGCTGGTATTGCGCAGGCCGCCGGCCATGCGCTCCTGCAGCAGCGAGCGGCCCGACGCGCTCAGCGCCAGGATGGTCAGCAGCACCAGGAAGATCAGCGCGACGATCAGCACCACGCCGCGCTGGCGATGCGCGCGCGACGGCCGCGGACAAGAGCGTGCGTACATCATGTGTTTCCCCTTCGTGACCGCCAGGCGGCGTCCCGCCTTACGGATTGAAATTGCGTACCGCCACTACCGCGGTGAACTCGCGCCGCAACAGCGGATTGACGAAACCCTGGTCGCTCGGCTTGATGCCGTGCGCGGTCGGCGCCGCCGGCGTGGTCTTGCCGTCGATGCCATAGGTGTAGGCCAGGTCGTTCGCGGTCAGCGTGTACAGCGGTATCTGGCCGTCGATCACCAGGTTGATCTCGATGCTCGATACCGCGCGCCACAGGCAGCCGGCGGAGGTGATCTTGTTGAGTTCGCCCGGCGGGCAGGTGATGCCGGTGGCGGCATCCACCACGTCGGCGGTGACATAGCGCACCTTGCCGTTCGCGTCCTGGATGCCGTAGCGGAAGTCCATCCGCTCCACGCCGCGCACCAGCTCGTCCTCGCTGCCGCCCGGGTTGGCGGTGGTGCCGTCGGACTTGAACGCGCCGCCGTTGACGCGACGCATCAGCGCACCGGTGGTCTGGCCGTTGCCATTGCCGTTGTCCACCATCTTCACGTAGTAGGTGACGGTCTGGAAATCGCGGTTGAAATCGAACAGCTTCGGTGCCGACAGCGGCTGCTGCGGCGCTGGCGAGCCCAAGTTGTTGGTGCTGTCCGGGGTCAGCGTCGACCCGGTCTTGGTCACCGCGAACACCTGCGCGTTGGAGCAGTCGGCCAGCATGGCCATGTCGCCGCTGGCGAAATCGCTGGCCGGCGGTTCGCCGGCCGAAGTGGCGGGCGCCAGGGTGATGCTGGTGATTACCGAACCGGTCGAGGCGGCCGTGGCGATCGAGGTGCCGCCGCTGCGGATCGCCCAGCCGCGGTCGGCGTTGACATAGCGCACGGTGAGCACGTCGGTACCGATCACGCGGTTGCCCACGGCCTTGCCGGTGGCGGGGATGCTGGTGATGGCGGTATTCGGATCGATCGGCTTGCAGGCCGTGGCGGTGCAGTCGTAGCCGCGCATGAACAGGTACGACGGCATCGAATACTGCGCCGTCGGCGCGGCCGGATAGGTATTGGTGGCGCTGGTCGCGCCGAAGGCGGTCGTCATGTCGCCGATCGCGGCCGGCAGGCCCTTGGCATACACCATTGGCGAGCGCAGGCCATCGAGGTAGAGCTGCGATGCCGCCGCCGGCTTGGCCACGCCGCCGGAGTTGGTGCAGTACTGGCCGTTGGCCATGCCCAGGTCCTGCTTGAGCCGGGTCACCGCGAAGCGGCCTTCTTCCTGCAAGCGCGCCAGCTGCGTCTGCGCGCGGTTGCTCGAGGAGGTGGAATTGAAGATGGCGACCACGCCGCCGGCCACGACCAGGCCCAGCACCATCGCCACCATCAGTTCGATCAGGGTAAGGCCGGCCTGGGCGGCCCGGCCGGCAAGGGTCGGATGCGCTGAATTGGTCACGGCTGGAAGGTCCACGAGAAGGTCTGTTGGGCGACGCCGGTCGTCTGCTGCGGACCAGTGCCGGACTGCTGCTCGTCCCAGGCGATGCGCATGTTGCACACGCCGCCGTACGGCGGCCGCATGCCCACCTGGCCCGGGTCGGCCGGCACCGCGGCGGTGGCGCCCGAGGCGGGCGTGCCCATCGTCCAGCCCGCCGGCGTATAGCCGGCCGGGGCGTTGTTGCAGCTGATGACGGCGCTCACATTCGGCAGGAAGCTGCTCAGCTGCCGGCTCCAGGCGCGCTGGTCCGAGGCGGCCAGCTCCTGCGGCGTGCAGCCGGAGCTGCAGTCGTTGTTCGAGGCGGTGCTGGCGGCCACCGGGTAGCCGGTGGCGTTATAGAAGCCGCTCCACACACCCACCGGATTGGCGCCCATGCGGTCGGCCATGGTGCTGGCCAGGAAGGTGACCTGGGTGCGCTGGTAGGCTGAGTGATTGGAGCGGGTTGCCATGACCATGAGGCCAGCCAGGCCGATCAGGCCGATGCTGAAGATCAGCACGGCCATCAGCACTTCGATCAGCGAAACGCCGCGCTGACGTGACACAGCATGCATGACGGATTCTCCCCTTGAGCCGCGGCTACTCTCGTTAGGACAGGAGAATTCCCACAAGCGGAATCCGACAAGCGGCAGGATTCGTCCGATGAGCGGCGAGGCCCATCCAGCGGGAATGCGTGGCTTCGCAATAGAAATGAGCACTGGATCGCACTAGATCGGGGCCTGCCCGGGGCTTCGGCCAGACGGGCGGCTTCGCTCAGCGAATGATTTGCCGCCAGGACCGGCGCCGCCACAGGGCGTCGTTGATGTTCAGCACATGATTGCTGCCGGTGAGCTTCAAGCCCGGCACCAGCACGCTGCCGCCGCCCACCGCGGTCACCAGCGGCACCGTGCCGGTAGTGCGCGGGTCGTTCACCCGGCCGCCCACCACGTACTTGCCGGCGCCGTTCCAGGCCGACACGCCCGGCGCCGACAAGCCGCCGTTCGCACCGCCGGTGGCCGCATTCACCACCATCAGTGCGCCCTGGATGCTGGCGTTGCATGGATCGTTGGTGCCGGGGATCAGCGTCTGGATAACGGCGCGCCCCGTATCGAACAGCGCGCCAGGCCTCACCACCACACGCTCGCCAGCCGATGAGGTCGATGGTCCCAGGTCGAAGTACCACCCCTGCTTGCTCGACGGCACCGCGGCGTCGGTCAGGCCGCGTGCGATGGTCTTGCCATCGTCCGCCGTTGCCTCGGTCAGGGTCTGCGCCATCAGCGCACTGCGCGTCACCGTCGCGCCGATATCGCGGATGCCATACACCGACTGCGTCGCCGCGCTGCCGCTGGTGTTGTCGCCTACGCCCAGGTACTTGCCGGTGCCGAACACCACGATGAACTTGTTAGTGACCGGATCGGCGAACAGGCGCGGCATGCTGGTGATCGGCTGCGCGGCAGCGGTATCCGGCTTGAACGCCAGCGTCACGGCCCAGTGGTTCGGATCGCTCGACGTCAGGTCATAGCGCCACAGATTGCCATCCAGGTCACCGGCAAACGCCACGTCGTCGACCTGATCGTCGTTGTAGTCGCCCAGCACCGGTGTGGCCAGGCCATGGCTGTCGGCACCACCGTGGTTCGCGTCCGGCGTCTTCAGCTCGCGAATCAGCTTGCCGGTCTGCGCATCCAGCACGAACAGCGAGCTGTAGGTGTTGAACGCCGCTGCGGGTGCGCTGCAGTTGGCGCCGGTGAACGGAGCCTTGGTGCAATCCGGAAAGTAACCACCCGGCACCAGCACTACCCACTTGCCGGTGTTCAGGCGGCCGATGTTCGGCTGGCCGTAGGTGTAGCCCAGGTTGGACGCCTTGCCGCCCGGGTTGCTGATCGAACCGTCGGTCCACGCCGCCTGATTGGGCGCGTCGGCGTTGAATTCCCACAACACCTTGCCCGCACCCATCGCGCCGGGATCGGTGATGTCCAGCGCATACACACCGCGACCGCCCAGCCGCAGTCCGCCTACCAGCAGCGTGCGCCAGCCTTGCGAGGTGGATACCGGCGTGGCGGTGGCCTGGCTGAAGTACACGTCGCGCGTCACCGGCACGCCATCGACGGTCGGCATGAACTTGAAACCGTTCTTGACGGTGAAGTTGCCCAGGTTGGCATAGGCCGTGCGTGGCACGTAGGCGAACAGTTCCTGGCCAGCGCCGATGGCGGGCGTCACGTTGCCGTTGCTGTCGGTGATCAGCGAGGCGTCGAACGCATGCAGCATGCCGTCGTTCGCGCCCACATACGCCACCGGCTTGCGGCTGAGGTTGTTCTGCACGAACGCCTCGTACGTATGGCAGGTCAGCGGCTTCTTCGTCGCGCAGTCGGACGCATCGCCCGCCACCGCGGCCTGCTCCGGCGAACCGGCAGGCCAGCTGTTGCGGTAACTGCTGGACGGATAGCTCACATACACCGCCTGCGAACCGATGATCGCGCCCAGCAGATGATTGCGCGCGCGGAACGTGTTGTTCTCCTTGCTGCGCTCGCCACGCAGATAATCGAGGCGCGCCTGCCCGGTGTCCTGGGCGCTGGCCGGATGGCCGCCCAGCGATGCCTGCGCGTCGCGATCCAGCTCGCCGAAATGCTTGAACGCAACACCGCCCTTGAAACTGCCGTCGGCGTGGCGCACGGCCGTCAAAATATGGCGCTTCGCCGGATCCATCTTGTCCAGGATCGCCCCCGCATCCCACGCCATCGCCGCGATCTCGCCACGCGCCGTCAGCGCCATCGCCTGCAGGCTGCCACTCCAGTCCGCCGAGCTGTAGCCGGCGTTGAAACCCAATGCGCCGGCCACCAGCACGGCCGAGTTCACCGCCCCCGTGTTGGCCGGCACCGCACGCGCGCTGATGCTGGTGAGGATCGAGCTGAGCTGGTCCACCAGCAGCTGCGGATTGGCCGCGCTGAAATAGGCGCCGCGGCCATTGATCGCCGCATGCCAGGTGTCGTCCACCGCGGCCGGCAGGTCGCCCTCCGGCCGGGTCCAGCCGGCGGCGCCGGTCGCGTTGGTGCTGCCTCGGCGCAAGGCGCACAGATCGTTCGACGCGGCGACCGTGCAATTCGCATCATCGGAAAAATTCAGTTTGCCCGCGATGCCCAGGGTCACCATGTACTGCACCAGGTGCGGCCAGTTGGCGGGGTCGTTCTTCGGATTGAAGTACTGCTCCAGCGCCGGCGTAGCGGCACCCGGCACCACGCCGACACTCTTGTCCGGCATGTACGGCGGCACCAGCTTGCCCTTGGCCGGATCGTAGAGATCCGGCCGCAGGTTGGTCGCCCAGTAGTGAAACGCGATATTCGCCAGCGACGAGGTGTACTTGCTGCCCTGCACATCCCAGAACACGCGCGACTCCGCGGCGTAGGAGGAATAGCGCACGCCATCGGGCAGCGTGTGCGGGCTCTGGCTGTCCTTGAACGGCGCGGGCAGCGGCGACGGATTCGCTCCGTTCCAATAGCCGTCGGTCACCATCATGTGGAAATTCTGCCGGCAGGTCAGCTCCAACCCGTCCGCGCCGGGCTTCGCTGGCGGCTCCCAGTACGGATCGTGCAGATCGCCGGTAGCGCCCGTATTGCCTCTGCCGCGCTGGAAGAAAGTACCGGCGCGGATGGTCGATGCGCGCAACGGCGTGCCACCTTTGGGCATCACCTCGAAAATCCAATTGAAGAAGGCCGAGCGATAGCAGTTCGGCGGCGTCTTCACCGTGCCCGCCTGCAGTCCGAGAACCACCGGATTGACGTTGGCGGCGACGCAGGCCGGCGAGTTGGCGTCCATCAGCGTGCTGATGATCGCGCTGTCCTGCAGGCGGAACGTGTCATCGGTGTAGAGGTTCTGCCAGGTCACGCGGAACGGGCTGCCGTAGCCGCCACCGGTCGCGGGTGCACCGAGCTTGGCGAATACGCGCGACATCACCGTGCGCGTCATCAGGATGCGCGTGCGGTAGTAGGCGTACCAGTTGGCGAAGTTCTTCCATTCGTTGACGGTGACGCCATCGATGATCACGTTCCGGTTGCGGATGGCGACCGCCTCCCAGTTTGCGCCGCTGTAGAGATTGCCCCGGCCGGCGCCGGTCGGATTGCCGTAGGCATCGACCGCAATCGATGGCGCGGAAGATCTGTAGCGGTAGTAGTAGGGACCGCCGTTGGGATAGGCCCTCCCATCGGGCCCGATCGTCCTTCCATCCATCGGCGACGCCTGGCGGTTCCCGCACCCCCAGCGATAGTCGTGAGCCGGCCGCCCTGGCCGCGCCGGTTCATAGGCACCGGCCAGATGAGCCGCCGATCGCGTCTCCCACGAAGGCGATCGCATGGTCGGGCTGTTCGGGTTGCCGCGAAATTCGCTCCTGGCATCCAGCGCCACCGGATTGCGCGGACGATGGATCGCCGTGCCTTCCACCGGCACGCGCGTCAGGTCGCCGCCTGCATCGGCGTCGGGAAACGCCGTGCCATCGGCGCCGATCGGCGGCAGGTACAGCACGTTCGGGTTGTAGTACACGCCGTTCATGGTGCGCGAGCGGATATCCGTCGCGCTGCTGACGCGCGGATCGATCACACCGGCGCATTGCCACGGACCGGACCAGCGCTGGTCGTCGAAGGGTCGCATGTCGCCCATGTAGTTCCACGACATCGAGCCCGAGTTGTCGAAGGTCACCGCGATGTTCGGCGCCACGCCTTGGGTCAGGTTCGGCGGCGTCGGGCTCAGTTCCGTCACCGCCGCGGGCGCAGCGTTCTGCGCGATGGCCAGCGGCAAGCTGCCCGTCAAGATGAAAGCGAGACAACGCGGCGCGACCCCGCGACGGATAGCAAAAAGCTGGCGAATAGGCATGACGGTACGCGCCGGCGCACATGCCCCGGCTCCATGGCTCGTATCGATGGCGCGCAACCGAATGGCTGGCGCCGGTGAGTGGCATTCAACGGCGAGCGTCGAACGGCTGGTGGCGGTGAACGCGCTTCAGCCGGATCGGCCGTCGATGCGCGTGATGGCATGCATCGGCATGCTCCCCTTGCGACAGGGGCTTACTTTCTGCGCGATAAGTCGATCACGCCAAGCAAAGTCCGACGAGCGGCCGCATCCTTCCGATAAGCGTGGAACGTTCCTTTCAGAACAGTACGTGCGTCGGTTCACCGGGCACTACTGGCTACGATTCGGCGCCTCGGCCATCGACCCGGCCGCTTCCGCGGCGCCCCGCGCAGCCCTGCCATCCCCTTTTCCCATCCTCTTTCCCTAGGCATTCTCCCCATGTGAGCGGATAATCCCCGACCCGATTCGCCAAAAAAAGCAGCGCCGATGTTCGTACCAGGCCAACGTTGGATCTCCACCGCCGAACCGGAGCTGGGCCTCGGCACCGTGCTACGGGTGGAGGGACGCGGCGTGCAGGTGCTGTTCGCCAAAGCCGGCGTGCTGCGGCCCTATGCGGTGGATTCGGCGCCGCTGGTGCGCGCGGAATTCCGCGCCGGGCAGCGCATCTGCGGCAAGGGCATCGCCTTCCTGGTCGAACGGGTCGAGATCAAGGAAGACCTGCTGATCTACCGCGGCGAAGGCCGCGAGCTGCACGAAGGCCAGCTCGACGACGAGCAGAGCGTCAGCCAGGCCGACGACCGCCTGATCGGCGGCCGCACCGACCCGGTGGCCCGCTTCGACCTGCGCCTGGAAGGCCTGCAGCGGCGCGCCGCGGCCCGCCGCTCCGCCGCCTGGGGCCTGGGCGCCGCACGCATCGGCCTGGTCCCGCACCAGCTGCGCGTGGCCGGCATCGCCGCCGCGCGCCGTCCGCCGCGCGTGCTGCTGGCGGACGAGGTCGGCCTGGGCAAGACCATCGAGGCCGGCATGATCCTGGCCCGCCAGCTGGCCACCGGCCGCGCCCAGCGCGTGCTGGTGCTGCTGCCGGACACCCTGGTCTACCAGTGGTTCGTGGAACTGCTGCGCCGCTTCAACCTCAGCTTCGCCATCTACGACGAAGAGCGCTGCGAGTCGCTGGACCTGAACGGCGACGGCGCCAATCCGTTCGAAGACGAACAACTGGTGATCGCCGACTTCGGCTTCCTCGAACACAACGCCAAGCGCGCCGAGCAACTGCTGGCCGCGCCGTGGGACCTGCTGGTGGTCGACGAAGCGCATCACCTGGCCTGGAGCCCCGAGGCCGCCAGCCCGCGCTATGCGCTGGTCGAGCGCCTGGCCGCCGCCACGCCCGGCGTGATCCTGCTCACCGCCACCCCGGAACAGCTCGGCCGCAGCGGCCACTTCGCCCGCCTGCGCCTGCTCGATCCGCAGCGCTACCGCGACCTGGCCAGTTACCTGGCCGAGGCCGACAGTTTCCAGGACCTGTCGCAGATCGCCGACCGCCTGCTCGATGGCGAGCCGCTGGATGCTACGCAACAGGCCCGCCTGCGCGAGGCCTTCGCCGGCGATGACGCCCTGCTCGCGCATCTGGCCGACAGCACCAAGCCTGCGCATGCGCGCGAATTGCTCGCCGCGCTGATCGACCGCCACGGCACCGGCCGCGCCATGTTCCGCAACCGCCGTGCCGGCATCGGCGGCTTCCCGCAGCGCGTGCCGGTGTGGCACCTGCTGGACGCCGGCCTGCTCAGCGAAGACGGCCGCCAGGCCCTGCTCGCCGAATTCCACGCCGATATCCAGCAGCCCTCGCCGCCGCAGGAGCCGGACTATTCCGCCGACCCGCGCGTCGATGCGCTGGTGACGCTGCTGGATGCGCATCCGCAAGACAAGTTCCTACTGATCTGCCGCAGCCAGGCCAAGGTGTTGGCCCTGGAAGAATCGCTGCGCACCAAGAGCGGTGTTGGCGTGGCGCGTTTTCACGAAGGCCTCGGCATCGTGCAGCGCGACCGCAATGCGGCGTACTTCGCGCAACCGGACGGTGCACGCCTGCTGATCTGTTCCGAGATCGGTTCCGAAGGCCGCAACTTCCAGTTCGCCCACCGCCTGGTGCTGTGGGACCTGCCACTGGATCCGGACCTGCTCGAACAGCGCATCGGCCGCCTCGACCGCATCGGCCAGAAGCACGACATCAGCATCCACATCCTGGCCGTAGCCGACAGCGCGCAGCACGTACTGGCGCGCTGGTACGACGAAGGCGTGGACGCCTTCCGCCTCAGCCCCGCCGACGGCCGCGAACTGCTGCGCCGCTACGGCGAACCGCTGGCGCGCCTGGCCGACGAACACGCGCGCGGCGACGACAACCGCGACCAGGAACTGGACGTGCTGCTGGCCGAAACCCGCGCCAGCCACGAGGAAATGGCCGCACTGATCCGCGACGGCCGCGATCATCTGCTGGAACTGGCCGCCAGCCGCGACCTGCACGCCGACGCCTTGCAGCAGGCGTTCACCCGCGAAGAACACGATCCCGGCCGCGACGATTTCATCCAGCGCCTGCTCGAACAGTTCGGCATCCACGCCGAAGAACTCGGCGGCAAGGTGCTGCTGCTCGATCCGCAATACCTGTCCACCGACGCCCTGCCCGGTTTCAGCGAAGGCCCCGTGGCGGTGACGTTTGCGCGCGACGTCGCGCTGGCCCGCGAAGACCTGCCGCTGCTGCGGCTGGATCATCCGATGACGGCCGGTGCGCTGGACCTGGTGCTGACCGGCGAGGAAGGCAATGCCGCCTTCCTGGTCGACGACACGCTGCCGGCGCGCACGGCGCTGCTGCAGGCGGTGTATCTGCTCGAATGCGTGGCGGATCGCAAGCTGGACGCCGAGCGTTTTCTGCCGGTGTTGCCGGTGCAGGTGACGGTCGATACGCGCTTGACCGAGCGCGCCGGGTTTCAGCCGAGCGAGCTGGCTTTGCGCAAGGCGGCGGACCGCAATATCGAGGTGCCGCGGTATCGCAAGTTTCTTGCGAAGCTGGTGCCGCCGATGCTGGAGAAGGCGGAGGAGCTCGCCGCCGGGCTCGCTAAAGCTGACGTGGATGCCGCTGTCGCGGCGGCGACGGAGGCGCTCGATGCGGAGCTTTCGCGGTTGTTGGCGCTGCGCGCCGTGAATCCTGCTATCAGCGAGGCTGAGGTTGCTGCTGTGGCGGGGGAGCGCACGGCGCTGCTGGAGGCGCTTCCGCAGGCGCGGTTGCGTCTTGACGCTGTGCGCTTTGTCGTGAGCCCGGATTTTCTCGCGCTGCGCTAAAGCTCGTCGTCCTGGCGTAGGCCTCCTACTTGTCATCCCGGCGTAGGCCGGGATCCAGTAAAGGTATCGTTTAATTTTCGCGTTAACGCGAACTGGCCGCTTATGCAGCGGGCATTTCGTGCGCCTGCCGGCGCCCGAGTTACTTTCTCTCTGCTGGGGCGGTTTCAATCGGTCGACGCAACAACTTCCTGCAGCTTCTGGGCAGGTGTCAAGAAGCCCAACGTCTTACGTGGCCGTTCGTTGAGTTCACGCGCCACTTTGTTCAACTGCGCCTGGGTCAGCGACGCCAGATCCATGCCCTTGG